>DHER01000012.1:0-2810 GCA_002399975.1 Firmicutes bacterium UBA4845
ATGACGTATTGTGGTTCGGAGGGTAAATAATAGAGGTTGACCACAATATGTAGTGGTTTGAGTGCGAATTTTGGGTCAAAAATCAATGAAAAAACACCGTTTTTTGACCCTTAAAAATAGGCTAAAATATAGATGACATAGAGAAACTTGAGTGATGAAATGGAAAAACAAGTTTGGAAAGATGGAATAATAATCTGATGGGCTGGAGGAAACTTTATATAATGTACATCAGTAGAAAATTGTGTAGAGTGCAATAGAACCTATACTGAAAGATTATATTGCACTCATGGTTCATATTGTGGTAGAATAAACGTATCAACATATATTGATGTGTTTATTCTTGTTGATATGTTTATTCTTGTTGATATGTTTATTCTTATCAAGATAAAATTTATGTAGGACTAATTATATATCCTGGTTTATTTAGGAGGTAAAGTATGCAAACTATTGATGAACAAATTGAAGTATATACAAAATTCTTTCATGGATTATCAAATCCTACGAGATATAAGATTATACTTTCTTTAATAGATGGTCCTAAAAATGTAGGAGAATTGACAGAGGACATCGGGTGCTCACAAAGTCTTATATCAATGCAATTGCAATGCTTAAGATGGTGCAACTATGTGAAAGCGTCAAGGGATGGAAAGAATATTTATTACTCTATTTCAGATGAAAGAGTGATAGCACTTGTTAAATTAGGTCAATCTATAGCTGATGGAAATACGGATAAAATATGTACTTGTGAAATATTAAAAAATGAAAAGTATACCGAAAACAAGGAGGGATAAAATGAGCGAAAATGCAAAAGACTTTGATATAATTATTATTGGAGGTGGCTCGGCAGGGTTTGCCGCAGCAATTAAGGCTTCTCAGTTTAATAAAAAAGTTGCAGTTGTTGAAAGTGGAGTAATTGGAGGAACATGTTTAAATGTAGGATGTGTGCCTACCAAGAACTTGCTAAGAGCAGCAGAAATATATCATTTTGGAAAAGAGAACCCTTTTGCTGGCATCAATATGAAACAAGTAAGTTTAGATTTTAAAGAGATTATTATGCAAAAAGATAATCTGCTTGCAGAGCTTAGAAAAGAAAAATATATCGATATTTATGAAAATGACAAAAATATTACCTTACTTAAAGGTAAGGCTGAATTTATTAATCAAGATACCATACAGATAAATGAAAAACAGTATAAGACTTCTAAATATATAATTACAACTGGTTCTAGGTCTTCTGTTGCTAAAATTGATGGCTTAGAATGTGTAAAATACTTAACCAATATTGAAATTATGGAGTTAGATAAGTTACCTGAAAAATTAGTTATTATAGGTGGTGGCTGGATCGCTGTTGAGTTTGCTCAAATGTTTTCTATGTTTGGTTCAAAGGTTACAATTCTACAAAGAAGCGGAAGAATAGTTAAAAATGAAGAACCTGAAATTTCTGAGGCCTTAGAAAAAGAACTAAAAAATCAGGGAATAAATATTGTAACAGATCTTTCGTTTCAAAAAGTGTATGAAGAAAATAATATAAAATATGTAACAGTAACAAAAGACGGGAATAAACAGACTTTTGAAGGTGACCAATTATTAATAGCCACAGGGAGAACTCCAAACTCCGACAACATGGGGCTGGAAAGGGCAGGAGTAATAGTAGATGAAAAAGGTTTTATAAAAGTTAATGAATATCTACAAACATCAAATCCTAATGTTTATGCAGCTGGTGATGTTATTGGAAACTATATGCTTGTCACAGTAGATGCCCATGAAGGTTCAGTAGCTGGTGAAAATGCTACTCAGAACAATATAAGAAAACCTAACTATAAAGCAGTTCCTCATGCAATATTTACTAATCCTCAGGTGGGATCTGTAGGACTTAACGAAGCTGAAGCTATAGAGTTAGGATTTAAAGTTGATAGTAGGACTTTAGATATGGCATTAGTTCCAAAGGCAGCTGCAATTAGAAATACTCAAGGCTTTGTAAAGATGATTATTGACAAAGACACTAAAAAGATTCTTGGGGTTCATGCTATAGGTGAGTTAGCAGCAGAGATTATCCAAGAGGCAACATTAGCAATACAATTTAATCTCACAAGTACTGATATATCAAACACTATACACGTATATCCTACTATGTCAGAAGCAATAAAACTTGTTGCACAATCCTTTGAGAAGGATATGAAAAAGCTTAGCTGTTGTGCTGAATAAGTAAAGGAGGACAAATCAATGATTGAAAAAGAAGAAGGCAATGATCAAAATATGTCTTGCTGTGGAAATGAATCAGAATCTATAATCATAGCAAAAAAAAATAATCTATGCCCTGTATGTGAAAAACAAGGAACTCTTGTAAAAAATATTACAGTAAAGCATATGGTACTCGACGAACTAACGGAGCAAGTTGGCGACAACGATTATTTTTTATGTATGAGTGAGGAATGTGATATTACTTACTACAATATAGAATCTAATATCAAATTTAATAAACAGCAAGTAAGAGTACCCATATGGTTTAAGAAAGACGCTAATCCTAAATATGCGTGCTATTGTAGTAAAGTAACGGAGGAACAAGTTATAAATGCTGTCATAAAAGATGGTGCTACTAATATGAAAGAGGTTCTAAAGATTACGGGAGCAATGGAAAATTCACAATGTCAGAAGAAAAATCCATTAGGTAAGTGCTGCCATAAAATAATTCAGGATGCAATAGATAAGGGATTATCCATGAAATAATTTCTTTGTATTAAGTTGCATTATAAAGTTAGTATTGTAAAAAATTAATGTTTTTTTCTACAAATCTAAAACTAAACATAGAA
>DHER01000012.1:2984-3382 GCA_002399975.1 Firmicutes bacterium UBA4845
TTTTGTTTCAAAGAAAAACTAGAGGCAGATGAAATTGAATATACAGATCTGATAAAAGATTGCTTTGGGAGAATAAAAAATTATGCTCTAAAAAATAGATTGAAATTACTTAGCAATAGCTTTACTGGAGAGTTATTTTTAAATAATAACCATAAGGAAAGATTTTATGATGTACATCATAAGCAAGATATTGAAGTATGGGAAAGGTCAGCGAACTACCTTGCAGTAATATTTATCCTAACCGCTGATGAAGTACTATGGGATATCTCGGAGCATGCAGTTTACCTAAATGGATTTGATTTTTCACAGATACATCTTAGACAAATCAGTACAGAAGGTTATGCCCTATACCAAACAGCAAAAACTATATCGACAGGAAAAGAATATATAAGAATCAG
>DHER01000114.1 GCA_002399975.1 Firmicutes bacterium UBA4845
TAACTAACTGTCAAACTCCCGGTTTGACTTCTCTAGAGTTTGTCGTGTGGGATAATAAACAAGCTCTTGACTTTTGGAGGATAATACTGTATTGTTATAATATCTTGAAAGGGAATGAAGTTCTCCCTTGGCGAAAGCTGAAACGCATTTAAAGCTGATGACTTCTGCAAGAGTACTGCAGGTATCATCAGCTTTTTTATTTTTGAGGAAAAAGCAGAACAGGAGGATTTTGACTACATTGCGAAAATATATTTTTGTTGGAGGCGGCGGATTTATAGGAGCCATACTAAGATATTCAATAGAACAAATACAAATATATAACTATCAGGAGAAGGTTCCGCTGAATACCTTGTTTATAAATATAAGCGGGGCTTTCCTGCTGGCCTTGATTTTGACCGCTGCATTTGAAGTGTGGGAAATGGACGCGGATATCAGGCTTGGCATAACAACGGGGTTATTAGGGGCATATACCACATTTTCAACGCTTTGCAAAGAAACGGTCGGTCTTATGCAAAGCGGAGATTATTATTCAGCTATTTCATATATTACTGTTTCCACCATGCTAGGACTTGGGGCAGCCTATTTCGGAGTTGTGCTTTCCCGCAAAATCGGCTTAATGGTAACGATGAAAAGAGAAAAACCGGATGACAATATTCCTCCATATACTGAAAAACTGATTAATAATGAAAGTGAGGCGGAATAAATGAGCTTAATTTTAGTCGGAATAGGCGGAATCTTTGGAGGAATCACCAGGTTCCAATTTGGTAAACTACTATCCCAAAAATCAAATGCAGCCTTTCCGTCAGGGACGTTCATTATCAATATAACCGGTGCGCTGCTTTTAGGAGTCTTGACAAGCATTGACACCGGGAAAAACGTATATCTTTTTTTAGGAGATGGGTTTTTAGGCGCATACACCACGTTTTCAACCTTTATGTATGAAGGTTTTAATCTTTTTCAGGGCAACGATAAGTTTAATGCTTTTTTATATATTCTTGGTTCTCTTATATTGGGAATAATAGGATACTCTGCTGGGTTCGCAATCGGCAAGCTATTATAAAGGAGGGAAAAAAGTTTGAAACTAATACGCAGTGGGAAGCCAATAAAAATGGGTAAAGCAAACAAGCCATTCATTGATGTCTTAACAGATGACCGGAGACAGAGCAGAAACCGCAGTAAACATCAGTAAGGAATCGGAATAACGGAAAGTCCGGTTAATTGAAAATAAACTATTGATTTTTAAGTATAATCATGTTATAATTTGCATAAGATAAAGAATAGGCAGTAGCCAAAAATATGGCTGACCTGTGAATAACTTAGTTTTACATGATATCTTGTGGTCGAGACAGGGTATCTATTTTCTTTGTCCTTTTACGATAACTGTCACTAACATTGCAAAGGCAATCATTAATGTGAGTGTTTCATATATAGACATCAGGCATCACCACCTTTTGAAAGAGATTTTTACCTCCTTTCATTAGGATGGGTCAGCCATACCCTGCTATTACTACCTATTCAAGATATATTTTATCATATTTTTCCCATGTTTACAAGAAATAAAAGAATAAGAAATTAAGTATGAAGAATGAAGGGTTAAGGAATAAGGCATGTTTGTTTCTGACAATTGTTTGCTTACAGATGAACAGCATATTCCTACATGGACTTGCTGCCTTATACATATAATGATTTATTTTCCAAAATATCAGATTTCAATATGTTGTTTTTTAAAGCTGCAGCATATAGTAAAAAACCGGATTACACATTCAATGCGGTTCTCGTTTGGGAAAGAAGCAAATAGCTGAAATTCAGAAAGATTATGATGCCATAATTGTAGCTGCAGGCACACCGCATGGCAAAGAAATAACATGGGTTCCAAAATGGAATTATGATGCTGTATATACGGCAATTCAGTTTATGGATTTTGTTAATAATGACCAGAACACATATCGTATGCCACATCAAAATTTTGTTGTCAAGGGTGCGGAAGGCGTTGTTATCGGAGGCGGATCCATGGCAATGGATACAGCAAGAGCAGCATTACGGTTAGGTGCAAAGAAAGTTACTGTTGTCTGTCTTGAAGAAGGAGAATATGTACCTGCTCATCAGTGGGAAAAAGATGAAGCAATGGAAGAGGGCGTTATTTTTATGGAAGGATACAGCCCAAAAACATATACAGGTCGTGTTAATACTCTTGAAGGAATTGATTTCATGAAGGTTAAAGATTTTGACCTGTAAATCATAGAAATCATGTATTAAAATCGAATTAACTTTCGTTTTATACATGATTTTTATTTCCAAATATTTTATTCGACTACCTCTATTCCGCAGTAGTTTCCTGTGCCGTCAAATAAGACCTTCCCGGATTTATCCGTTAATTTAACAGAAACCTTACCATTAAGCCCTTCTTTTATAAAATCATTCATTAATCCGCTTTTAGGTGCTTTCAGCATTCCTCCTGAAAAAGTTATTTTTCCATTAATATTAAGAATGAAATTATTCTTTTTAATCGAAATTTTAATAGTGCCATTATTATTTTCAATTAATTTCAGTTTGCTTAAATTATAGCTTGCAAATCGATATTCTAAGCCATTGACAATTAAATTGCAGATGAAACCGTTAAAAGAAGATGCAAGGAAAGGAATGTGTGCAACAGAACACATAATGCTTGCATCTGAATTTTTAAAATTATTAGATTGAATCCAAATATATTTCCTCGGAAATGAAGTGCCCCAGTCTTTTTCTACATATCCTTTTCCTTTATTGAAATCAAGGGTTTCTTCATTAACAATTATAGAACCTTTAAGATTATGGTTCATGCTGACTATTTCATGGTAGCATTCCATAAATGGTATGTAGGCAAAAAATCCCATTGTATTAGGAAATATAAGATTTGTTTTTATTTTAGTAAATTTAGAAAAATTAATTTTTCCATGTAAATAACATTCGTTTGCATGCAGATCAAGTTCCATACCATTACAACTGAATTTATTGCTTCCAATGCTTATACTGAATGGATCATCAGTATATTTGAAATCATTTATTGTAAATTTATGATAATTTGTTTCAATTTTATCGGAATCCATATTGTATATTATTGTCTGGATAAAAGCATGTTTATCATATGTATCAATAGATACTCCTGGAATTACGCTGAAAACATTTTTCAAATCTGCCGACACGTTTTTGAAATACCATCCTTCAAAATATTTATCGGTTTTGTTTCTTCCCTGGAATAATTCGGGATATTTTATAAGCTTTAAGTTCATTATATCAAATCTCCAATAATATATTATCTAAAATATAGTATTATCTTATATATTTTCCTTATACAATAGAGTGGGAGAATAGTAAAAAAGTAGTAGAATTATTATTTTCTATACAGTATAATGTTACAAGCAATAATAATGTGTGATTAAGGTATCAAGGAGGGTAAAGTGAGTACAGTTTATGTTAGAAAAGCTACAGGAAAAGATTTAAGCGCCATTATGCCTATTATTGACTACGCAAAACAATTACTGAAATCAGACGGCAGTCAACAATGGCAAAATGGTAATCCTAATGAGAAAATAATCCTTGATGATATCAGAAAAGGCTATTGTTATCTTTTAATAGTTGACGGGCAAATTGCTGGGACTTCCACATTATTGACCGAACCCGATCCAAATTATGAAGTAATTATTGACGGCTCATGGGAAAATAACGAAAGTATTTATGCAACTTTTCATCGCATTGCTATTTCCGATAAATTTAGGGGAATGCATCTTTCTTCTTATTTATTTTCAAATCTGCTCAGTTTGGCATACAATCAAGGATTAAGAGATTTTAGAATAGATACTCATGAAATGAATTTACGTATGCAAGGATTGATTGAAAAAATTGGATTCAAATATAGAGGCAGAATTTTTGTTGATTCTACCCCTCATGGTGAGCGTAAAGCTTATGAACTTCACTTGGATTAAGTATATGGAATAGGCAATTAGTGAAAAGTAAAGATTTAAAATCTTATGTTTCAAACACACTAGAGATGGTATAATATAATTATAACATTTATACTGGAGGAGATTTGAAATGAGTAAATTATATGATGGTTTAAATGAACAAATGAATTTTGAATTGGAATCTGCATACATATATGCAACAATGTCAGCATACTTGAATGAGCAAAACATGAAAGGGATGACACATTTTATTGATAAACAGGTAGAAGAAGAAATTGAACATGCAAAAAAAATCAAAAATTTTCTTCAGGAAACCGGATATGGTATAAAATATCATTCCCTAAATCCGGGTGAAGGAAAATTTGCTTCAATCTATGAAGTGTTTCAGAAAGCTCTCGCTCACGAAAAAGTTGTAACATCCAAAATTCATGATTTAGCCGCACAGGCAAGAGAAGAAGGAGAACAAAGGGTACTAAATCTTCTTGCGTGGTTTGTGGATGAACAAATAGAAGAAGAGGATACTTTCACCGTGCTGGTCGAAAGATTAGAAAGAATTAACGATCAGTGGGATGGGCTCTATATTCTTGATGGTGAAATGGGACAAAGATAAAAATTGGGAAATGGCTACACATACAAAGCCCCTCAGAAGGTTAGTTCTGAGGGGCTTTTATCAAAGTACTGAAGAAATTTCCTTTTAGTCTGAGAGAACTGTAATTTTAATTGTAAATTTATTCAATCCAACTTGCAACTTTTTCCGGATTTTTATCAATCCAATTTTGAGCAGCAACGGTTGGACCAACGTCTTGAAGTTCTAACATGACACTTTGCATATCTTCAACAGTCCAGTTAAAGTTATCTATTACACGATAAACTTCAGGCATATCTTCTTCAAGGCCTTCTCTGGCAAATGAGACGACAAACTCACCTTCACCCATAGTCAGCTTGGGATCTTCTAAGATCTTCAAATCATATTTTTCATACATCCAATGAGGTTTCCAGCCGGTTGTAATAAAGTCTTCTTTACTGGCTATGGCTTTGTCCAGCTCTGCCAGCATGGCACCCGTGGATGACGTGCTTAATGTCCAATCACTTAAATTTTCATAATCATTCATTAGTTTCTGGGCCAAAGCGGTGACACCTGCTCCTGGCTCAATTCCTGTAATAGTTTTATTCGCTTCATCCGTTAAATCGGCTATAGAATTGACATCCATGTAGGCAGGCACGGTTATCCCGTTAATAGCACCTTCCAAATTAGGCCCAAGGTTAATCATTTGATCACCATATTGTTCATATAAAAAACCGTGTGAATCAGGTAACCATGGAGCCACTGTGGCATCTGCTGTACCGCTGGCAATCGAGCTGAATACAATAGCTGGATCGAGCTCAGAGATTTTAACCGTATATCCCAAATCCTCTAAAACAATTTTTATCACATTGGCAGAAGCAATTTCACTATCCCATTGAACACTAGCTAAGGTAACTGTTTTATCATTATCTTGATCAAGAGAATAATAAATTGTGCCACTTACCAAGAATAAAATGACTGCTAAAGATCCTGCCAATATGGCATGTTGCCTTTTTTTAGCCTGTTTAGGACTTGTTGCCCTGTCAGTTTTGTTGACATTTTGAGTAAAGCGGTCAATGATGATTGCTAAGATAACTAAAGCTGAACCATTAACAAATCCATTTCCTACTTCTGCTCTTTGTAGTGCCTGTAACACTCCTTCTCCTAGCCCTGGAGCACCAATCATTGAAGCTGTAACGACCATCGACAAAGCCAACATTGTGGTCTGGTTGATTCCTGCAAAAATCGTATTTTTAGCCAGTGGCAATTCAAGTTTAATCATTTTTTGCCAACCGGTACTGCCAAATGAGTCAGAAGCTTCGGTTAATTCCTCAGGTATTTGGCGTATACCTAAATTTGTGAACCGTACGGTCGGCGGCAAAGCAAAGATAACGGATGCGAAAACACCCGGTACCATGCCAATACCAAAGAAGGCAACGGCTGGAATTAAGTAAACAAAGGAGGGCATAGTTTGCATAAAATCAAGAATTGGTGTAATGACCCCTTTGGCACGTTCACTTTTTGACATCCAAATACCTAATGGTATACCCAATATAACTGAAATTATTGTAGCAATAATAACCAGCGTGAGAGTATTAATTAAATTAATCCATAGGTTCTGGTTTAGTACAAAAAGAAGACCAATAAATGTAAAAACCGTTAAACTAATTTTTTTGTTTGATATAAAATATATAATTATAGACAATACAATTATAAAAATAAGTGGTGGAATTATAAGTAAAGTTTCAACCATCCCGTTCATCACAGTGCTTCCAACTGTTTGAATGGAAGCAAAGAAACCGGCAAGTGTAGTCGTTAACCAATTGGTAAACATTTCAATCCATTCAGCCAATGGAAGTGGCGTTTGTAAAAATGTCATTATTTTTTCACCTCACTTGTCTTAGCTAAAGCATCAATAATCGTTCCATGGGGGATAACACCTAGCAATCGTTCGCCATCGACTACTACAATTGGAGCAGGCGATTGATTACCTACTTCAAACAAATCAGCAACTAGAGTATCTTTATCAACACGGGTCACATTTGGATTTACAGCTGATTTAGCTCTTTTCCCGGTTCGCTTAGTTTCCAATACATCCTCTGCATTTAGATAACCTAATAATTTACCTTCCCGATTAACGGCTAACAATAAATCCACACCTTCATGACTCATCTGATTCAAAATAACACTTGGTCCATCATTATCGATGTTCACCTTAATTGCCGGCACCATTATATTGCCAGCAGTTAATACTTTGGAACGATCCACTTCTTCAACGAAGTCACGGACATATTCGTTTGCAGGTTGTGTCAATATTTCTTCTCCAGTTCCGATTTGTACAATTTCACCATCTTTCATAATAGCGATACGGTCGCCGATTCTCAATGCTTCATTTAAATCATGAGTGATAAATACAATTGTTTTTTTAACTGTATTTTGTAGATCAATTAACTCATCTTGCATTTCATGGCGGATTAACGGGTCCAGCGCAGAAAAGGCTTCATCCATCAATAGGATTTCGGGATCATTGGCTAAAGCGCGGGCAATACCCACACGCTGTTGCATACCGCCAGAAAGTTGATCTGGATATTGATCTTTAAAGCTAAGTAAACCTGAATTTTCTAATGCTTTTTCTGCTCTTTCACGACGTTCTTTTTTATCAATTCCCTGAAGTTCCAGTCCATATTCGGTATTTTTAAGTATGGTTCGATGAGGAAAAAGAGCAAAGTTTTGAAACACCATGTTAATTTTGGTGCGTCTTACTTCACGCAGTCTTTTCTTATCTAATTTCGAAATATTAACATCATCAATATAGATTTCTCCTGCAGTAGGTTGAATCAATCGATTCAGCAATCGAACCAGAGTTGATTTTCCACTACCGGATAGACCCATAATAACAAAAACTTCATTTTCATTAATCTCTAAATTAACATTGTTAACCCCTACAGTCGCACCTGTGGCTTCGAAAATTTCTTCTTTTGATTTGTTCTGTTTTAGCATATTCAAAGCACTTTTCGTTTTCTTTCCAAAAATTTTTGTGAGATTTTTGATTCTTATTTTTCCCATGTTTATTACGCTCCTTCATTCTCATGGTTTAAAAAGGAAATGTTATTAAACTACGTTATGTTAACATATACCCAAATCTTTGTCAAAAAGCATACATCCTGGAAGTGCGTTATACCTTAGAAAGCATCAAGCATTAAGATGACAAAATTTTTTTTTAATTGTTCTCTTATTATGCACAATTTTTCTATCAATAAACTTGAGTGTTGATTATATTTCCCTATTGTTTTATTCATAATGATAGCATATAATATAGGATAATATGTAAGTTACCGTCGATTTCAAAATACACCATTTGCTCATGGAGAGTATAGGGAGGATCTGTATTATGGATAAATCTAATTTAGAAGTACCAAAGGATAATAATATGACTTGTAATGAAACGGTAGATAGCCACAGTGAAAAAAAACACGTTCATAGTCATAAACACCAAAGTACAAAGGCAGTATTAAATAGATTGTCTCGTGCAAGCGGGCATCTGGAATCGGTAAAACGTATGATAGAGGGTGGAAAGGACTGCAGTGAAGTATTGATTCAGCTGTCAGCCGTAATAGCAGCCCTTAATAATGCAGGCAAGGTTATTTTAAAAGATCATTTGGAACATTGCATTGTGGATGCAGTCGAGTCAGGAGATAAAGATGCCATAACAAATCTGAATAAGGCAATTGATAGTTTTATAAAATAATTATACAATATTAATACTAACTTTTTTATTATTAAATATATAAGAACAAGGCAGTCATAAATTTTGGCTGCCTTTTCATATGTGCTCAGCATGGGCACGAAAAATAAAGACCGCTGATGCAATAATGCATCTTATAAATGATAAGCAATAGTATATTAAAATAATTTCTATTGAAATTTCAACATTGTATAACTGGCATAATTATTGCTACATACATAGAAGAACTATTTGGGAGGATAATATAATGACTTTAAAAACCGGTGAACAGTATATAGAAAGTATAAGAAATATGAAAATGCAGATTTATATGTTTGGAGAAAGGGTGGAAAGTTCTGTTGACAATCCGATACTTTGCCCTTCCTTGAATTCGGTAAAAGCAACCTACGATTTGGCACAGATGCCTGAATACGAAGATCTAATGACGGTTACATCTTCCGTTACGGGAAATAAAATTAACAGATTTACTCATATTCATCAGAGCACGGAAGATCTTATAAAGAAAGTAAAAATGCAAAGATTGTTAGGGCAGAAAACTGCTTCCTGCTTTCAAAGATGTGTAGGTATGGATGCTTTTAATTCTGTATATAGTACAACATATGAAATTGATAAAGCATACAATACACAATATCATAGAAACTTTGTTAATTATATGAAATATGTTCAGGAAAATGATTTGACGGTTGATGGGGCAATGACAGATCCTAAAGGGGACAGATCACTGTCACCAGGTAAGCAGTCTGATCCGGATTTGTTTTTAAGAGTTGTGGAAAGAAGAACCGATGGAGTAGTGGTGCGTGGTGCTAAAGCTCACCAGACAGGTATTTGTAATTCTCATGAAGTACTGGTAATGCCAACAATTGCTTTAACCTTTGAAGACAAAGATTATGCCATTTCATTTTCGGTCCCTGTTGATACAAAAGGAATAATAATGATAATCGGGAGACAGTCCTGTGATACAAGGAAGCTTGAAAATTCGCCTATAGATGTTGGAAATTCAAAATATGGAGGGGTTGAAGCATTAACCATATTTGACAATGTATTTGTACCAAATGAAAGGATTTTTCTAAACGGAGAAACTGATTTTTCCGGAATGATGGTTGAAAGATTTGCAGGATACCACAGGCAAAGCTATGGAGGATGCAAAGTGGGAGTTGGAGACGTGCTTATTGGTGCAGCGGCATTAGCATCAGAATATAATGGGGTTCAAAAAGCATCACATATAAAAGATAAGCTGATTGAAATGACTCACTTGAATGAGACACTGTATAGCTGCGGTATAGCATGTTCTGCAGAGGGTCATAAGACTGAATCGGGTAACTATATTATAGATTTGTTATTAGCGAATGTTTGCAAGCAAAATGTAACAAGGTTTCCTTATGAAATAGCAAGGATAGCCGAAGATATTGCGGGAGGACTAATGGTAACGGCCCCTTCCGAAAAAGATATGAGAGATCCGGTTTTGAGTGAATATATCAATAAGTATCTCCGGGGTGTTGACGGTGTTTCTGTAGAGAATAGGATAAGAATATTAAGACTAATAGAGAATTTGACTTTAGGTACTGCTGCGGTTGGATACAGAACTGAATCCATGCATGGAGCAGGTTCACCCCAGGCACAGAGAATAATGATAGCCAGGCAGGGAAACATAAATGGTAAAAAAGAGCTTGCAAAATCAATAGCACGAATAAATGATTAGTTAAAATAAAATATTTTCCCGGCATTCCCAAAGAAAGTTCCGGGAAATTTTTTAGTGTAATTTTTAGAACTGCATTGAGAATTTTGAAACATTGATGTGACATTTAAGAGATTCATGCTTTAAAATTTGTTTTTTAAAATGTAAAATATGATATAATATTATATGTTAAAAACTTATCATGCGTGAAGGAGGATTAGGTGGATATCAAAAAATTAATCATTAAAGACGCCAAATTAAAAGAGTTTATTTTGAAAAATCCAAACGGAATTATTGCAACGGATTCTAATAATCAAATCATTTATATTAATCAGGAAGCTGAAAATCTGCTTGGCCTGAAGAAAAAAGATATTATGAATAATGACATTTTTTGCGTAATCCCTGATTTCAGAAATATCAAGTTCAATTGTGGAAAAGTGTATCTTATTGATGAAAACGATTTGACATACGATATAATACCTATTCAGCTATATAACGAAAATGAAGAATCTATAAATATTTATATTATTATTGAAATTGATGAGATAAATAAATTGGAATCAGAACTTAAACACCAGAAAACAATTATAAATGAACTTAATGAGATTTTGGAAGGCTCATATGACGGTATTCTTGTTACTGACGGAGATGGTAAGGTTCTATTAGTTAACACCTCTTATGAGAGAGTAGCTGCAATAAAGAAGGAGGATATGTGGGGAAAAACCATGCGAGATTTAATGAATCCTGTATGGATGCCAAATTCAGTTGCTTATGTTGTTATTGAGCAAAAACAGGCAGTTTCAAAACGGCAGGTTACTAAAGACGGGAGGCATATTATTGTTACAGGAATGCCTGTTTTTGATAAGAAAGGCGAAGTTAAAAAAGTAGTGATTAATGCAAGAGACATCAGCGAAATATATGAGCTTCGTGAAGAATTATTAAGAGAAAAACAGATTAATCGTACATATTTGGAGAATTATAAGGAGTTTATTGAAAAAAAGAAAAATAATAGCGAGTGTATTTTAGCTGTTAGTAAACCTATGCAGGATGTTTTGGCATTGGCTCAAAGAATTGCAAATTTTGAGGCTACAGTTCTAATATTGGGAGAGTCAGGTGTAGGGAAAGAGGTTGTCGCAGATTATATACATAAAGAGAGCTTAAGGCGGGACAAGCCTTTTATTATTAACTGTGGGGCAATTCCGGAAAATCTGTTAGAGTCAGAGCTTTTTGGATATGAAAAAGGTGCCTTCACCGGAGCTAACCAGTCCGGCAAAGAGGGGTTATTAGAAGCTGCAAACGGCGGAACTGCTTTCTTGGATGAAGTAGGTGAATTAACATTGGATTTGCAGGTTAAACTGTTGAGATTTTTGGAAACTAGAGAAATTAGAAGAGTGGGTTCCGTAGATGGCAAGATTGTGGATGTAAGAGTTATTGCTGCTACTAACCGTGATTTGGATGATATGGTTGAAGAGGGAACTTTTAGAGAGGATTTGTTTTACAGGTTAAATATTGTAAGAATCAATGTTTCTCCGTTAAGAAAAAGAATTGACGATATAGCACCTCTAAGTATGATGTTTTTATATCAATTTAATAAGAAATATAACCAGAATAAGGAGCTGACTATAGATGTAATTAAAGAATTAGAAAAATATAATTGGCCGGGTAATATAAGAGAACTAAAAAATGCAATCGAAAATATGGTTATTGTGAGTAACAATGAATATTTGCAGACGGAAGATATTCCATGGAATAAAGAAAAAAACTCTGGTAGAAAAATAGTAAGTATGATAAACAATACAGAAGATCTGACCTTAATGGAAGCAACTGAATTATTAGAAAAAACCATGCTGGAAAAAGCAAAGCTTAAATATCAGACAACACGAGCAATTGGAGAAAATTTAGGGATTGACCAATCTACAGTTGTACGTAAAATAAAAAAGTATAATTTATAGCCTGGATTTTATACCAGGTTTTTAATAAGTTATGGATGTTTGATGCAATAGAGCATAAGTAATTAATAATGCATCATTTATTTTTAATAAATTTCATGGGAACAAAATATAAAACAGCAGGATTGTATCAGCTTTATTGTTATTTTTTTAATACGTTTGATGATTGCATGTGCATTTTAACAGTATTATTAGGTAGAGATTAGATTTTATTTATAAAACTTATATAGCTGGAACGAAAATTGCAATAAATATACATACATATAAATTATATATGGAGGAATAGAAATGCCAATACTTACAGAATCGGCAAAAGACATTGCAATACCGGAAATGTTTCCAGTAATGCAGCTTTTCCCCGACGTTAAGATTAAAGATGTTTACAGTACCGCCAAAGCTGAAATAAAGAAAAAGCAATTAAATAATTTAATCAGACCCGGTAAAAGTGTTGCAGTTCTCGTAGGTAGCAGAGGTATAGCCAGCCTTAAATACGTTGTGAAAGCAGTTATAGAAATGCTCATTAATATGGGAGTTAAGCCTTTTATAGTACCTGCTATGGGAAGTCATGGAGGGGGAGTTGCTAAAGAGCAAAAAAAAATCATTGAAAGCTATGGCATAACAGAGGAATATTTGGGCATACCTATCTGTTCATCTATGGAGACAACAATTATAGGAGAAACTGCCGATAAAATTCCGATTCATATTGATAAGTTTGCGGATAGAGCAGACTATATAGTACCAGTTGTGAGAATAAAGGCACATACCGACTTCAGCGGTCCAATTGAAAGCGGACTATGTAAAATGCTTTCAATTGGAATAGGAAAACATAACGGGTGTTCAAGACTGCATCAAGAAGGTTTTTCCAACTTCAGCAAATTAATTCCCAATGCTGCATCTGTAGTATTAAATAAAAAAAATGTCCCTTTTGGCGTTGCAATAATTGAAAATGCCCATGAGAACGTACATACAATTTGTGCCGTTCCCGGAAGTGATATTTTAAGTAAAGAACCGTCTTTGCTTTCTTTGAGCAAATCACTTATGCCAAGGTTATATTTTGACCATATTGATGTTCTTATCGTTGAACAAATAGGTAAGGACATTACGGGAGCCGGCATGGATCCCAATATTACAGGGCGCACCACCAGCGGATCTGTACAAAACTTCTCAGGTCCTTCAATCAGTCGTATAGTTGTACTGGACTTAACTGAAAAAACGCACAATAATGCTGTTGGAGTAGGAAATGCTGACTTTATAACAAAAAAACTGTACGATAAAATCGATCTGATTTCAACTTATTCCAATGCCATTGCATCTGGAAATCCAGGTTCCGCAAATATCCCTGTAGTATTGGACAGTGAACGTGAAGCAGTTCTGGCGGCAATACAAACATGCCCTGGAATTGATCATAATAATGCAAAAATAGTTAAGATAAAGGATACACTTCATCTTGTAAACATTGAGATATCTGAAAACTTACTTCCATATTGCCGTTCAAGAAAAAATTTCTATGTACCCGAGCATTAGACTTTATATTTTTAAGCCTATAAAAAAATAAGCGTCCCGGACGTAAGTGTTACGTCTGGAATGCTTATTTATAAATTTGCCGCTCTTAATTACTTTACAGCTTTTCATATACCGATATATACATGCGGAAAAAGAAAAAACCGAAAATACATCCTAACGCAAATATGGATATTAGTCCTGCTGCAACCGAAACAAAAAGACTTGGCGAAATATCGTTAACATAAACTATCTTAATTGTAGCAGTCAACCTGCTTGCTAATGCTGCCACACCCCAATAAACAACTGAAACCATAACTAAATTTTTATTTGCCGCCTTATATCTTATAATAATATCAAATCCAAATCCCAACGCAATGCATATGGCACATGCGAATAATAATTTTAAAGCAAGCCCGTTTCCAATTAAATCTTGTATGCCACTTTTCTTAATCATAAATGATAATATTATTAAAGAAATTGTTGAGAAAAATATCATTATTGCAGCGCTTACATGTTTTTTCAAAAAATGCCCCTCCTCTTACGGTTTAACTTATGTATGATCATTATGGCAGCAGTAATTGTATTCGTGCTGAATGGTTAAAATATAATAACTGTATAGTATATTGCAAATATGATGAAGAAAATTATACCCAGTATATTAAAAATTATGCTTCCCTTTGACGGTTTAAATGTATCAGGCAATACTTTCAAATTTAGAATAAGTACTACAATAGCCAATATAGGGAGATTATACGCTCCATCAATAATGGATTGAGCCTGAAGTAAGACCAAAGGCTGAAATTTCATTAAAGAGAAAAACAATGAAATCAGACTTTGTACGGTAAACACTATTACCCAGATTCTGTACCCTTTTTTATCGTCAATATTTTTCATACGTTTTGGTGCAAGGATTCTACTCGCATCATTCCAGACTCTAACCGTACCGTCTTCAAATGTCAAATATGCTGCAAACATTACCTCGGCCGCTGCTATAATATATATCCATTCACCAAGTGGACCAACTAACTCCACAACTATTTGTGCCTGGACTAGAACCAGATCCATCCCGGACGGAGCAAGTCCTCTCGGTCTAAGTACTGCATACCCGCATAGGAAAAAACAAATACATACTATAAATGTTAGTACTGTCCCAACTCCTAAATCGATCTTTAAAAGCTTAAGCCAGTTTCTGCCTTTTCTTATTTCATCAGGTGTATCGTCGCAGGTTACCGACATTATATTATCATATTCATCTTTCCTTTTATTATTTAAACTTAATCCATATCCTTTTTCCCTTATCCAGTAACTGTACCAAATTGTGCCTATACATCCGGCTCCTACAAAACCCGTAAGAGACATCATATCCGTCCATCCCTGTGTATCGGAAGGAAGTCTTGGAATAACCATATTTGAAAGTAATTCAGCGTATCCGCTTAACGGAGTAAAGGCTATTGCAGAGATCATTACACACAAAGTCATTGTGCAGGTTCCTAATGTGCATATTTTTTCAAGTATGCTGTATTTACCGAAATATAGCAACGAAGAAACAAAAATTGTAATAATCACCGTAATAACAGCTAAATTTCCACCGAATACATAGCTAACCAGGGTAGCTCCAGATACTGTATATGAAGATATTGTTACTGTTTGCCATGTAATCGGCAAAAATGCAAACCAAAATACTAAAAATTTCGATAATTTGGATACGCCTCCCAAGATTGTCTGACCGGTAAAAATAGTATATCTGCCTACTTCATAATTAATAAAAAACTTGATAAAAATAAGAAAAAGTATCATCCACGCAAACGTTAACCCGTGTACTGCTGAATTTCTTGTTGTAAGTATTAATTCTCCTGTACCTATTGCAGCTGCAGACCATACCAAACCAGGTCCGACTTTTTTCAGCAATTCTTTTGTGTTATTAGTAATATCTGGCATAATCTCTGTTTGGATTTCTTGTAATTCTGCATTTTTTGCCATTTAAATATTAATCCTCCTATATGTTTTATTTCGTAAATGATATGAGTTTAACTCAAAAAATTTATACCTCCTTTTTAACAACATTTTTCTTACGATAGATAAAATGATGCAATTATCATGCCAAAGCTTTTTATATTTCAGGGTATACAGAGTATAAAAGTATAAAAACAAAATTTGTCTATTCTTTGACATAGTCTTTATTATTATAGTAATTTCATCAATATAGTTATATAAAAATCTCGGTAATATATCTGTTAATTCTGATGCGTTTTTGCATGTATACTTAATCTCGCATCACAATTCAATGCAAAATCAGAGTAAAAAATAATACATCCATTATTACGATTATTACAATCAATGAAAAAGTAATCTACAAATAAACTAATTCTCCATATATGGAAAAATATACAGAAAATGTTGGAATATTAAGTTATTCTTAAAAGTTCAAATCACACCTTAAATTAAGTAAGAAAGTCACAATTAGATCAAGCCTATATGCTAAATCATCCAAAGGAACTTAAATCAATATGTGCCAAGTTTAAATTAAATGTTAATGGCATAACGATTGCATATTACTATTGTTAAAATAATACTTTAGAATGAAATAAAGGAGTCAATAGTTGAAAAATTTGTTTGATATTAAAGGTAAAAAAGCCATAGTAACGGGAGGCAGCAGAGGACTTGGCAGAGGTATGGCACAAGGACTTCATGATGCTGGCGTTGAGCTTGTTATTATGGGAACAACTAATAGAATATTGAAGATTGCAGAAGGAATAGATTCACCTGATGCACCTGTGCATGGTGTGATAGCAGATTTCAATAATTCTTTTGAAGTTGAAAAAGCATTTGATGAAGCAATGAGTATTTTAGGGGATTTAGATATTTTGGTAAATAATGCCGGAATGCAAATACGCCATCCTTCCTCTGAATTTCCGCTGAAAGACTGGCAGAATGTTTTGAATGTTAATTTAACTTCGGCATTTATAATGAGCCAGAAAGCAGGAAATGTAATGATGAAAAAAAGGTATGGAAAAATTATAAACATTGCTTCGTTATTGAGTTTTTCCGGAGGCATTAATGTACCTGCATATGCTGCAAGCAAGGGAGGCATAGCACAATTGACAAAGGCATTATCCAACGAGTGGGCAGCTAAATGCATCAATGTAAATGCCATAGCTCCCGGATATATGGATACTGATAATATTGCAGATATAAAAACAGATGATATCAGAAACGCTCAAATTTTAGATCGTATACCGGCAGGAAGATATGGAACACCGGAAGACATGATTGGGACAGTCATATTTTTAGCTTCACATGCCTCAGATTACATTCATGGGTCTGTATTACTGGTTGACGGTGGCTGGATGGGCAGATAATTATTCAATATTTATAAACTGTTGTATTAGTTTAGTCAAAAATAAGAATATCATACTGACCTTATTTTTTGAAGGCATTTTCATTTGAATTGGAATTCCTAATGCAATAGTTTTTTTATGATTATTTTTAAAGAATTAGATGCATAAATGCATCATAAGACAAAATGCATAATGCAAAACAGATAAAAATTAAAACATTTTGAATTTATTCGGGTGATTTTTTGCAATATGAAATTATTTTATTAATTCAAATTTTAATGTTATTCAGTTTTATTATAACATGATACATATTCTTTTCCATAAAGAAGCGTTGATGGCATGTTTATTGCTAAATATTTGTAAGTAAGAAACTCTATTGGATATAGAAGATAAAGAAATAAATCATAATAAGGAGGAAAAAATGGATTTCAGTTTGACAAAAGAACAGGAAATGGTCAGGAAAATGGTAAGAGAATTTGCCGTTAATGAAGTTGAACCAATTGCGGCGGAAATAGATGAAGAAGCGAGATTTCCATTTGAAACCATGGAAAAGGCAGGGAAATTAGGACTTATGGGGATGCCGTTTCCACGAGAATACGGAGGAGCAGGTGCTGATTATATATCATATATAATGGCCATTGAAGAATTATCCAAAGCCTGTGGTTCAACAGGAGTCATTGTACAGACACATTGTGCATTGTGCGCCTGGCCTATAATGACTTACGGAACAGAGAAACAAAAACAAAAATATCTGCCGGATTTACTCTCAGGTAAAAAGCTGGGGGCGTTTGGTTTAACTGAACCGGGTGCGGGAAGTGATGCTGCGGGAATTCAGACAGCAGCAGTAGACAAAGGAGATTACTGGCTGTTAAATGGTAGCAAGATTTTTATAAGCAGCGGCGGCATAGCAGATGTTTATGTAGTTATGGCGATGACAGACAGAAGTAAAGGCACAAGAGGAATTAGTTCATTCATAGTAGAAAAAGGAATGGAAGGCTTTACAGTACCTAAAAAAGAAAACAAAATGGGAATCAGAGGTTCAGTAGCTGCCGAGCTGTTGTTCGAAAATGTGAAGCTGCCTAAAGATAATTTGCTTGGCCAATTGGGAAAAGGGTTTAAAGTGGCAATGTCATCACTAGACGTAGGCAGGTTAGGAGTAGCAGCTCAGGCTCTGGGTATAGCTCAGGGGGCGTTTGATGAAACCATAAAATATATGAAATCAAGAAAGCAATTTGGGAAAACATTAAATAAATTTCAGGCATTGTCATTTGAAATGGCGGAAATGAAAACAAAGATAGATGCGGCAAGATTTATATTATATAATGCCGCTGACAGAAGAGAAAAAGGTATGCCAAGCACAATTGAAGCTGCCCAAGCAAAGCTGTACTGTTCTGAGACGGCAATGTATGTAACTACAAAGGCTGTTCAATTCCACGGAGGTTATGGATATATAAAAGACTATCCTGTTGAAAGAATGATGAGAGACGCAAAGATAACAGAAATATATGAAGGAACATCAGAAGTTATGAAGATGGTCATTTCTGGTGACATATTTAAATAGGAGGTAAAGGAAATGGCATTAAAAATAATAGTTTGTGTAAAGCAGGTACCAAACACTAATGAGATAAAAATAGATCCGGTAAAAAAAACACTTATAAGAGAAGGAGTTGAAAGTATATTAAATAATGACGACGCAAATGCTCTTGAAGAAGCATTAAAAATAAAAGATAAATATCCTAATACCCATATTACATTAATAACAATGGGACCTCCACAGGCTAAGGACATGTTACTGGAATGTCTGGCAATGGGAGCTGATGATGCGGTGCTGTTATCTGACAGAGCATTAGGAGGTTCTGACACATGGGCTACTTCAAATGCCCTGTCTGCCGGAATAAAAAATATAGGAGATTATGACATAATATTTTCAGGAAGACAGGCAATTGACGGTGATACAGCACAGGTTGGACCTCAGATTGCAGAAAAACTTGGAATTCCTCAGGTGACTTATGTAACAGATTTTAATATAGAAGAAGACTTGAGGTCTATTACAGTTAAAAGAGATCTTGAAGACGGATATGAAGTAATAAAACTTGAGACACCTTGTTTGTTGACTGCAGTTAAAGAACTGAACAAGCCAAGATACATGTCAGTAAGAGGTATATTTGATGCAACTAAAAAAGAAATTAGTACTTGGTCTGCAAAAGATATAAACATTTCAACAGATAAAGTGGGATTGGAGGCGTCTCCAACAAATGTGTTCCGCTCTTTCACACCTATTACAAAGGGAAAGGGCAAGCTGATAGAAGCGGATACAGAAAAAGAAACGGCACGAAAACTTTTGGCAGAGCTAAAAAGCAAACATATAATTTAACACGGAGGGTAGAAGAATGGCAGTATTGACAGGTAAGGATAATTATAATGTTGATATTTCATCTTATAAGAATATCTGGGTTTATGCGGAGCACAGGCAGGGAAAATTGATGAACGTATCACTGGAATTAATAGGAGAAGGAAACAGACTTGCAAAAGAAATGGGAGAAGCAAAGGTATATGCTTTGCTGGCAGGCAATAATATTGGTAATCTTTCAAAAGAATGTTATGAGTATGGAGCAGACGGAGTATATTTAATTGAAGATCCATTGCTTGAAAAATATACAACGGAAGGTTACACAAAAGTAATAGTAGATGCAATTAATGAGTATAAGCCGGAAATAGTATTGTATGGAGCAACACATATAGGCAGAGATTTAGCTCCGAGAATTGCTGCAAGATTAAATACAGGATTAACGGCAGACTGTACAAGGCTGGATGTTAAAATGTCTACATATAAGGAATATGCAGAAAAATATACGACATTGAATACCTCTAATTTAGATGCTAATTCAACAGAAACGAGATTGCTGCAAACAAGACCTGCTTTTGGAGGAAATCTTATGGCAACAATCATATGCCCAAAGACAAGGCCGCAAATGTCGACGGTAAGACCGGGAGTAATGAAGAAGAGGCAAAGAGAAGAAGGAGCAGAAGGTGAATTAATAAAGGTTCAGCCACAAATTTTGGCAGAGTTTATTCATACTCAAGTTGTAGAAATAGTAAAGTCGGCAAAAGAAGTGATATCACTTACAGATGCTGAAATAATCTGTTCAGGCGGTCGGGGGCTTGGCAATGCGGAAGGATTTAAGCTGATACAAAAATTGGCAGATAAAACAGGAGGAACTGTAGGTGCGTCAAGGGCTGCAGTTGATGCAGGATGGATAGATCAATCTCACCAGGTAGGTCAGACCGGCACCACTGTGAAACCTAAAATATATTTTGCGTGCGGAATATCGGGGGCAATTCAGCATTTAGCCGGAATGCAGACGTCTGATATTATAATTGCCATAAATAAAAATCCGGATGCACCTATTTTTGAAATTGCTGATTATGGAATAGTAGGGGATCTATACAAAATAATCCCACAGATAATTGAGGAGTGGGATAACATTGATTTTCTTTATGATGCAGGCATTATTTAAAAGTGCTTTGCTTTATACGCGGAAGTGATAATTATTTAACGATACAAAGGAAGTGAGAAAATGTTTTATTTAAATAGGGAACAAATTAAAGAAATAATTCCTCACCGAGATCCAATGCTTCTAATTGACGAGGTTTTGGAAATGATACCGGAAAAAAGTATTAAAGCAAGATTTTTTGTTAATTCAGACAGAGAAATTTTCAAAGGCCATTTTCCAGGACAGCCTGTATTCCCAGGAGTTTATACGGTGGAGTGTATGGCACAGGCATCGGATATTCTGCTGTTATCCATAGATAGATACAAAGGTACCATTCCATTATTTATTGGAATAAATAATGTTAAATTTCTGAGTAAAATAAATCCTGGTGACACCATTGAAATAAATTCGAAAATTATCGTGGAACGAATGAATAAAGGTATAGTAACATGTTGTGCAGAAGTTTTTAACAGCGGAGAACCGGCTGCTACTGGAGAAGTAACATTGGCAATGCGTTAGATTATAATATTTTGAGGGAATCAGATATGAGTGAACAAATTTTTATGAAAATCATTGATCAAATTGCAACAATCAGCATAAACAGATCTGAAGTCTTAAATGCTTTATCAAAGGAAATCATTGATGAAATGGACGAAATGATTGAAAGCATAAAAAACAACAAGGATATCAGAGTACTTGTTTTCTACAGTAAAGACAATTTTGCAGCAGGAGCAGATATTAAGGCAATGGCTAAATGCAATTCTAAGCAGGCGAAAGAATTTGTTTTTACACAGACCTACAACAAGATATATGATTTGTCTATTCCAACAATTGCTGCTATTGATGGATACGCATTTGGAGGAGGACTGGAGCTTGCTTTAACATGTGATTTCAGAATATCCAGCAAAAATTCTAAAATGGGTCTGACCGAACTGAATCTTGGAATTATGCCGGGGGCCGGAGGTACTGTAAGGTTAGCAAGAATAATAGGCGAGTCAAAAGCCAAAGAAATGATTTTTCTGAGCAAGATTGTAGATGGTGAAGAGGCGGAAAAAATAGGACTTGTCAATGCTGCAGTTGAAAAAGAAGAATTGTATTCAACTGCATTAAGATGGGGTGAAAAATTAAAACGAAAAAGCAGTATATCTCTTGCATATGCAAAAAAATCAATAGAAAACGGAATTTGTGATACGGATATTCATTCTTCCACCAATATGGAATCAGAAATTTGGGCGTCATTGTTTGACACATATGATCAGAAGGAAGGAATGAATGCCTTTATAGAAAAGAGGAAGCCAAAATTTTTAGGTAAGTAAGAATTATAAGTCGGGAGGAAGATAAATTGAAAAATTGTGTTATAACAAGTGCAGCCAGGACAGCTGTAGGAAAATATCTGGGAAGTTTAAAAACAGTAGAAGCACAGGACTTGGGAAGTGCAGTTTTAAAGGAAGCTGCCAAAAGATCAAATATAGCATTAGATCAAGTTGACCAGGTTGTTATGGGTGACGTGTATGGCTATACACCTAATGTTTCAAGATGTGCGGCACTAATTGCCGGTATACCTATAACAACTCCGGCATACACAGTGGACAGGCAGTGTGCTTCTTCACTTCAGGCAGTGGTAAGTGCCATATATGAAATAGCTGCCGAAGAGGCGGATGTAATTTTGCCGGAGGAGTAGAAGTTATGTCAAGGCTGACCTATTACCTGGATCCTTCAGCAAGGTATGAGCCGCTTAAGTTAGGCAATAAGACTCTCCATGATACGTTCACCACTGGAGTTACCCTTGTTCAGCCGAGATCCTTATACCCCGGATTAAATATGGGCATTACTGCTGAAAATGTTGCAGATAAATATAACATTTCAAGAGAGGAGCAGGACTTGTTTGCCTTGGACAGCCAGCGTAAGACGAAAGCAGCAATGGATGCCGGAAGATTTAAAGAAGAAATAGTTCCATATGAAGTGAAGCTTAAGAAGAGCAGTTTTATATTTGATACTGATGAGCATCCCAGACCGGATACAACTATGGAAATACTTAAAAAACTGAAACCTGCATTTAAGGAAGGAGGAACGGTGACAGCAGGCAACTCATCTGGAATGAACGATGGAGCCTCTGCAGTTGTTGTTATGTCAGAAGAAAAAGCAATTGAACTCGGTTGTAAGCCTTTAGTCAAAATTATAAGCCATAGCAGCGTAGGGGTTGACCCGGCTATAATGGGGATAGGCCCGGTACCGGCAATAAAAAAAGCTCTGAAAAAGGCCGGTCTGACTTTGGAAGATATAGATTTGTTTGAAATAAATGAAGCATTTGCCGCACAGTCATTAGCTGTTCTGAAGGAACTTGGTATGAATATGGGTAGCAGACCTTATGAGAGAGTAAATGTAAATGGAGGGGCTATTGCACATGGACATGCACTGGCAAACAGCGGAACAAGATTGCTGACAACGCTGATTTACGAGCTAAAAAGAAGAAATGCCCGTTACGGAGTCGTAAGCCTTTGCATTGGCGGAGGACAGGGAATGGCAATGGTAGTTGAAAACTGCAGGTAGAAATATTATAAATTGATTTGGGAGGATATATGGAAATAAAAAAAGTTGGTGTTGTTGGCGCCGGAATGATGGGAGCGGAAATTGGTCTTTGTTTTGCAAAATGTGGTTATGAGGTTGTATTAGTTGACAGAACTGTTGAACTGGCAGAGAAAGGTAAGGAAAAACAGGCATCTGCTTTAGATAAGAGCATAAAAAAAGGAAAATTTGATGCTGATGAAAGAGAAGGTGTTTTAGGCAGAGTAACAGCAACATGTGATTATAAAGATTTACATGACTGTGACCTGGTAATTGAGGCTGTTTTTGAATCGTATGATGTTAAGACTGCAACCTACAAGGAGTTAGAAAAAGTATGTAATCCTGAATGCATAATTGCTTCAAATACATCAAGTATTTCAATTACAAAACTGGCATCAGGAGTAAGCAGAGAAAGAGCAGAAAAATTTATAGGTACTCACTTTAATTCGCCTGCAAGCATAATGAAGTTAGTTGAAGTAATCCCGGGACACCTGACCGACGGTGGGGTTACAAACCAAGTTATTGATATGCTAAAGCATATTGGAAAAGAGCCTGTTAAAGTGAAAGATGTGACAGGATTTGCATTAAACAGGTTATTCCACGTATTTTCGTCTGAGGCATGTCGTCTTTTAGAGGAAGGCGTAGCAACGGCAGAGGATATAGATAAGATATGTGTGTATGGGCTTGGGCATCCGGTAGGAATCTTCAGGCTTCTTGATAATATGGGACATGATTTAAATATTTCCGTAGATAAAATTCTATTTGATGCCTATGGCGAAAGATTCAGACCCAGCCAGGAAATGCAGCGCCTTGTAGATGCCGGGTTATATGGCAAAAAATCCGGTGAAGGTTTTTATAAATATGATAAATAAATACTTGAGTAAATTTGTTGCAATACAATTGTTAAAATAAATGCAATTCTGAATGGGAGCAATTAATATAAAGTATTTACTTAGTAAAAAGGAAAGGTGGAACAGAATGGAAAATAAGATTACATCGAAGCAGATGCTTGGTGAGTTATTAGAAAAACATTATAAATCTGCAATCGAAGCAAAAGCTAATGGCAAGATGGTTGCCTGGGCAACATCAATATGTCCGCAGGAATTGCTGGAAACTATGGATATTGATGTTGTATATCCTGAAAACCATGCAGCTGCAATTGGCGCAAGAAAATGCGCACCGGAATTTATTGAGCAATCAGAGGGTAAAGGATATTCTTCGGATATTTGTTCATATGCAAGGGTAAATATGGGATATGCTGATATTCAGTTCTCCGAAGCAGAAAATATTCCAATGCCGGATCTATTATTTTGCTGCAGCAATATTTGCAATACCGTAATTAAGTGGTATGAAAATCTTGCTAAAAATTTAGGCATACCATTAATTATGTTTGACATGCCTTTTAACCATACTTATGAAGTTCCTGAATATAGTGTCAAATATATGAGGTCACAAATAGAGTATGCAATTAAAAAGCTGGAGGAAATTACAGGGAAAAAATTTGATTTTGATAATTTTGCAGAAGTTATGAAGCTTTCAAATGAAACCTGTGAGTGGTGGAAAAAGGCTACGGATCTTGCAGTAAATATTCCGTCACCTTTAAAAGGATTCGACATGTTTAACTACATGGCGCTGATTGTTTGCATGAGAGGTAAAAAAGAAGGCAAAGAATTATACAAACTTTGGTATGAAGAATTAAAGGAAAAGTCTGAAAAAGGGATTGGGCCATTTCGCGATCAGGAAGAAAAATACAGAGTAATGTGGGATGGAATTGCCTGTTGGCCAAATTTGTCAGTAACATACAAAACATTGAAAAAATATGGTATCAACATGGTTACATCAACATATCCGGAATCATGGAATGTAAGATATGAAACGAATGATTTGGATGGAATGGCAAGAGCATACAGTTCAAATTACGCTAACAGAAATCTTGAGTATGATGTACAAAATGTATCAAAACTTGTACGAGATTTTAAGCTTGATGGTATCATTTATCATTCAAACAGAAGCTGTAAGCTTATGGACTTCAGGCAATATGAAGTTCAAAGAAGAGTTGAAGAAGAAACAGGAGTTCCATCGGTAATATTTGACGGTGATCAAACCGACCCCAGGATATTTTCTGAAGCACAGTATGAAACGAGAATACAGGCTCTGGTAGAAATGATGGAAAATAATAAAAAGGCTGGGAGGGATAAATAATGTCAGAACTGAAAACATTAATAAGCCAGTTAGAGAATATAGCGTTAAATCCGGGCAAATCAGTGGCAAAGTCAGTAAAAGATACCGGTAAGGAACCTATAGGCTGTTTTCCTATTTATACTCCGGAAGAAATAGTATACGCAGCAGGCTATCTGCCTGTAGGTATGTGGGGCGGAAAAACCGAAATAAAGCAGGCAGACAAGTATCTTCAAAGCTTTTGCTGCTCAATAATGAGGTCTAATATTGAATATGGCATGAAGGGTACATATGATGGATTAAAAGCTGTAATTATCCCGACATTTTGTGATACTCTGAAATGTGTTTGTGAAAATTGGAAGACTGCGGTGCCGCAAGTGCCTGTTATTACTGTGGTTTATCCTCAGAACAGATTATTAGACGCAGGATATCAGTACCTGGTAACGGAATTTAATAGAATAAAGGATGAAATAGAAAAACTAAAGGGTGAAAAAATTTCTTCAAAAAACATGGAAAAGTCATTTTCCATATATGAAAACTATAGAGAAGCAATGAGAAGTTTTGTTAAAGTTGTAAAAGATTATCCAATTACTATTAATACAAGGACGAGACATTTGATTATTAAAGCAGCATATTTTATGGATAAAAAAGATTATACAGACATAATAATTCAAATAGTAAATGAGTTAAAAAATAGTTCGGCAGAAAACTTCAACGGCATAAGAGTGGTGGCAACAGGATTGATAGGTGAACCGGTTGAGCTGTTGAATATATTTGTTGAAAACAATATAGCTGTTGTTGCAGATGATTTTGCGCAGGAATCACGTCAATTCCGTGTTCAGGCAAGAAATAAGGGAACTGCAATAGAAAAAATGGCTTACAGGATTGTTGATCAAAAAGGATGTACATTTTTATATGAAGAAGTAAAAACTAAAGGGCAAATGCTTATCGATATGGTAAAAGAGAGCAAAGCACAGGCTGTGGTTGTGGTAATGATGAAATTTTGTGATCCGGAGGAATTTGATTATCCTATTATTAAGGAAGAAATTGAAAAAGCTGATATACCCATGCTTTATATTGAAACGGATATGCAGATGGATTCCTATGAACAAATCAGAACAAGAGTACAGAGTTTTGCAGAAATGTTAGGCTAAGGGGGACAATATATGTATTTAGGGATAGACATCGGGTCTTCATCATCTAAAGCAGCATTGATAAATGAGAATAAAGAGTTGGTAGCAACTGACTTGATAAATATGGGTACGGGAACTAAGGGACCTGATGAGACTATTAGTAATGTTCTCAGACTTGCAAAAATAAGCAGAGAGAATATTGCCTTTACGGTTGCAACAGGATATGGGCGTGTTACATTTAGTGGTGCAGACAGCCAGATAACCGAAATAAGTTGTCATGCAAAAGGTGTTTCATTTATGATGAAGGGTGTGAGAACGATAATCGATATCGGTGGTCAGGATGCCAAGGTTATCAAAGTTGGTAATGATGGTAAGGTAAAAAACTTTGTCATGAATGAAAAATGTGCTGCCGGAACAGGAAGATTTTTGGAAGTAATGGCAAGAGTACTGGGATGTAAAATAGATGAATTATCAGATTTGGCTGATAAGTCTACAACAGATATTTCCATAAGCAGTGTTTGTACGGTATTTGCCGAAAGTGAAGTCATTTCACGCTTAGCTTCAGGAGCTGCCATTGAAGATGTGGCAAGGGGTGCACATCTTTCAATAGCAAAAAGAATAGTGGGAATGTGCAGCAGAGTCGGCTACGAGCCGGTTATAGCTATGACCGGTGGAGTGGCACTAAATAGTAATATAGTAAAAGTTTTAAGCAATGAATTGGAAAGCAGTGTTATAACGGCTCCGCACACACAAGCTGCAGGGGCTATTGGAGCAGCGTTGTTTGCATATGAAAAAGGCATATAATAAATAAAAGTATATTTTTATTAAGGAGATTAGTATGAATTGGAGACAAATATATAAATCAAGACTGACTACAGCAGAAGAAGCTGTAAAGTCTGTTAGATCTGGAGATGGAGTAGTTCCTTCACATGCGGCGGCAGAGCCGAAACATCTTATAAATGCGCTGATGGCAAGAAAAGATGAACTAAAAGGAGTAGAAATATGGCAGGGCCTTAACATTGGAGATGCTCCATACGCAAAACCGGAATGTGCCGGGCATTTTGTAAATGTAAGCTTTTTTCTTGGTAAAAATAACAGAAAGTGTATTCAGAGCGGGCAGGGAGAATTTGTTCCCATACATTTTTATGCACAGCCCAGGGCAATTCGGGAGAGTTTGGTAAAATGTGACGTTGCAATGATAAGCTGCACACCGCCTGATGAAAATGGATATGTAAATATGGGAGTTTCCTGTGATCAGACAAGAATAGCAGTTGAAAAGGCCAGGGTTACTATTGCGCAGGTTAATAAAAAAGTTCCGTATACATGCGGTGATACATTAATTCATGTGTCTGAAATTGATCATTTTGTGGAGTATGATGAAGACTTATATGAAATTTCATTGATTGAAAGTGATCCGATTTCTGAGAAAATCGGATACAATATTGCAGGTCTTATAAATGATGGTGACACTCTTCAAATGGGACAAGGTAAAATTCCAAATGCAATATTAAAATTTTTAGCTGATAAAAAGGATCTGGGCATTCATTCTGAGGTTTTTTCGGATAATCTTATTCCTCTTGTGAAATCAGGGGTTGTTAATGGGGCTAAGAAGACTATAAATAAAGGGAAAATAGTTGCTACGTTTATCCAGGGAACCAGGGATGTATATGATTTTGTTGACAGGAATAATATGATTTGTCTTAAACCTGTGGATTACACTAATGATGTTTCAGTAATAGCTCAAAATGATAATATGGTAGCAATAAATTCGGCTCTTGAAGTTGATTTGATGGGACAGGTAGTTGCGGATTCTATTGGATATAAAACATTCAGCGGTGTCGGAGGGCAGCTGGACTTTTTGCGTGGGACTGAACAGTCAAAAAATGGCAGGCCTATAATTGCACTTCCTTCTACAGCTAAGAATGGAACGATTTCAAGAATAGTAGCTGTTTTAAAACCGGGTACACCTGTAACAACAACAAGACAGGATGTACACTATGTTGTTACCGAATATGGTGTTGCCAATCTTTTTGGAAAGCCAATAAGAGAAAGAGCGAAACTATTGACCAATATTGCTGCACCTAAGTTCAGGGAGCAATTAGAAAGAGAATTCTTTAATTATTACAAAAGCATAGGTGAATAATATAAAACCTGGAAGAGGCACAAAAACCGGCTGTAGCGAAATTATACGCTACAGCCTTAGTGTACTCAAAGTTAACCGTTGACTATGTCTCCTCCATTTATGTGGATGGTCTGACCTGTCATATATGAAGAACCTTGAGATGCTAAGAATACATATGCCTCTGCCAGTTCAGCAGGCTGGCCCGGCCTTTTTAGAGGAGTATTCATTCCAAATGTGTCAACTTTTATTTTATCAAAAGTTGAAGGTATGAGAGGAGTCCAGATAGGTCCTGGAGCTACTTGATTTACCTTTATATTTCTGCCTGCAAGATTGGCCGATAATGATCTTGTAAATGCGGTTATGGCTCCCTTGCTGGCAGAATAATCCACAAGATCTGCACTTCCTTTAAAAGCAGTTACTGAACTTGTGTTTATTATTGAGCTCCCTTCCTTCAGATAAGGGAGTGCAGCTCTGGTAAGATAAAACATTGAAAAAATGTTTGTTCTGAAAGTATCATCCAGTTGCTGGTCCGTAATATCTTCAAAGTTAGCTTGAGGATGCTGTTCTCCTGCATTGTTCACGAGTATGTCAAGGCTGCCGTAATGTCCGACGGTTCTTTGAACCGCTTCTTTGCAGAAATTTGAATCTCTGATGTTGCCTTTGATAAGGAGAACATTTCCTCCGTAAGATTCAATTGCCTTTTTTGTGTCATCTGCGTCGCTGTTTGCTATATTATAAACTATTGCAACTTTGCAGCCTTCCTTTGCGTAAGCCACGGCAACTGCCCTGCCTATACCACTGTCACCTCCGGTTATAAGTGCTACCTTGCCTTTTAACCTGCCGTATCCCTTGCAGTTCACATTGTCATAGATTGGTTCGGGCTTCATCCTGCTTTCCTGACCTGGCATATTTTGAGTCTGTCCTTTGATTTGATCAGGCGTGTACATCTTTTCCTGTAATTTCATTTTTAACCTCCATTTAAAAAATCTCGCAGTTATATTGTTTCAAATAACAGCGAGATTATTTAGTCTATAATAATTTTTATTTATTTTCTTTCAGTTAAAAAATCCGATTGATACAAATTATATTAACCGGATTTTTTTCTTAATTATAAATTCGTTAAGCTGACATTATGTTGGTGGTTTTATTGACTTTCATAGAGTAGTTCATATTGACTGCCTGAGCAATTTTTGTAGATGCGTTCAATTTCCGGTTCCATAAGACTTATAGGATTTTCACCGTATATAAGTTTGGCACAAATCCCACAGCTGGAGCTTAACTTTCTTGGCACAGGCTGCAAAAAGCAAGGTATTTTTAATTTTCTCATTTTATTGTCAAATTTTATAGCTCCGGACTGAGTATGAAAGACTATTGTATAATTCATTTTGTTCCTCTTACTGTAAACGTGTCATTTTCTTCTTTTATTTCAACACGGAATCCTTTGCTTGAAAGATATTTCTTTACATTGTTTTTTGATGTACCGCTGTCGGTTAATACTTCTATGTTATTTTCACTAGGATTATTATCTATTGCTTTTTTTGTCATCAGTACAGGCTGAGGACAAGACATTCCACATGTATCAATTTGCATTTTATCACCTCTTAATTATTTTTCCTGATTAGATCAGAGTTAGCTACTGAGAGTACTGCTAAAAATATGATGCAAATTATAACAGCAATCTGTCCATTGGCAGTAGACCCCTTTCCGCTTGATGCAAGAGAGAAATTGTGAGCTATGGCTGCACCTATTATCATTCCCAATACTGTAACGGTGGAGTCTGAATTTCCTTCTCCGGAAAGTATAAGCTGTCTTAATGGACAGCCGCCTAAAAGAACTGAACCCCAGCCGACTAAAAGCATTCCTAAAAAGTTCCACAATCCGTCTGTGTGGGATACAGGCTGCTCGGCAAATCCTAATTTGAAGTTTCCAAATGCCAAATTTCCTATTGCGGTAACAACAATGATAGTTAGGAAGCCCAACAGCAGGTAGTTTTGTTTAAACATTATTTTATCTCGTATGCCGCCTGCCATGCAAAGCCTGGTTTTTTGTGCTAAAATTCCGACGATTATTCCGCATATTAATGAAATTACAATTGGAGCATGTTGGCTTCCCGGTCCTTCTTTGCTGAAAAATATAAAAGCAGGAGTAGTTACTAAAAGAATAAGAAGAACTATTGCCGTTATTGGCATCGTATATCCGTCAAATGATGATGTTTTATAGTTTCTTTTAAGACTGAAACCCTTGTTTAAAAATATAATACCTACACCTATTCCGGCTATAAAACCTGCTAAACCTACAATAGCGTTTAAATCTCCTCCGCCTATTCTAAGAATCATTCTTAGTGGGCAGCCAAGAAACATTAAAGCTCCTATCATTACTGCAATTCCAAGGAAAAACCTTGTTGCTGGTGAAGAGCCTCCTTTTGGCTGAAAATCTTTGCTTATTAAAGCAGCACCAAATGCACCTAAGATTATGCCTATAATCTCCGGCCTTATATATTGTACTATTTCAGCTCTGTGAAATCCTAAAGCTCCGGCTGTGTCTCTTTCAAAACATGCAATACAAAATCCCATATTTTTAGGGTTTCCTAAAGCTACTAATATTAATGATATAATTCCTACCACAGCACCTGCAAAGATTATGCCTTTTTTGCTTTCAAAAAAAGATATCTTTTCTGTTTGCAAATTACTATCTTTTTCCATTTTTTCCTCCTATGTTTTATAATTGTATTATATTTCACAAAAAACAATAAGTAAAATAAAAAAAAGTTTTAACCAACAACTTTGATATAATAAATATTCATATAATAATAGAATCACGAAAAATCACAATATTTTGGGGAATAACGTACATTAATAATTGCTTTATTTTAAATCTGGTTATATACTGACATAGGTAGGTCGATGCAGTGTACTGCCGAAGTAATACCACAATATAATTATCTAGAAATATGGAGGAATTATGAAAGCTTATGATTTAATAAATAAAAAGGAAATAGATGTGACGTATGACAGCCTTGTAGAACTTATGAGAAATAACAGGCAAGTTGATTTAATACTTTCTGATAAGAAAACTGACGCAGACGGATATTTGACTTGGGATGCTGAACATTGGACACTTGTTAAGGAAAATAGATTTATGAGATGTTATTCATTGGGAGATAGGCAGCTTAGAGATTTTACTTATCACAATGTATATGATCTAAAAAATGATTTTAAACCTGAGGAAGCAAAGGAAATTCAAATAAATTAATTTTGAAAATAATGTCGCTTCAAATTTGAAGTAAAAATTAAGATTGGCAAAGGAGCAATCAGCTTTCTGTGCCAATCTTTTATATTAAGTTAATACTGTAATGTCATTAGCTTACAATTTTATAGTATACTTTTGCGGTCATAGCGTATACCACTGTGTAAAGGACTGCAAATATAAAAATTGTTATAGCCGTACACTGGGCAAACAGAAGGACATTTGTCAGGTTTAAAGCAGCCAGCAGTTTTGTTATAACATTGAAAGCAACAGTTATATGAATTACTGCTGATAAAAGTGGTATGAAAAACACAGTAAGAACCTGGCTTTTAACGGCCTTTTTTATTTCTGTCAAGCTCATTCCCACATTCTGCATTATTTCAAAGCGCTTTTTGTCATCATAGCCTTCGGCTATTTGTTTATAATATATAATAAGTACTGTTGCCATTATAAACAAAAGGCCCAGGAATATACCTAAAAACAACAGGGAACCATATATGGAATAGAAAGATGATCTTGAATTTTCCACACATTCGATATATATTCCTTCAGCTGTTTCAAAATCACCTATATTTATTGACATATTATATACAAGATCTATCTTAGACTGGCTGTCGGTGTTTGCATCAAAGCCGTAGTAATACGAAAGTTCCTTGGCCTGCTTTTCGCCGGTAAGGGAGGTGTAGACATTATCGATAGTACTCTTGTCTTTTGCTACTACGTAGTAACTTTTTGTCAAATTTTCAGATGGTAAATTGAGCGAATTTATATGTTTTTTTATCGAAAGCTTAAAGCCGTTAAAATTTAAAATGTCTTCAGGTATGCTGCCGTTACTTTCGTACAGAAGGGCTTCATTTTCTGATAAAGATACATCTTCATTATTTAACCTGTTGTAATCATCTTGTGTAATGAAGATTAGGGTCGCCATATTTGAAACCTGGTTTGAATCCCACATAGGGTTAGTTGTGAAAGTGGAACCGTCCTGAATTACTCCAAAGTTCATATTGCGGAAATGGATAATATTTTCTTGGGAAATATCTGATTCCCTGGTTTGTTTCTCAATAAGTTCATCTATTTTTTCAGCTTCAGCATCTGTTATATCTGCTGCAGTGACAATTATATTTCGCGGATAGCGGCTGCGCAGAACATCCTCCATTCCGGCATAAAGTGAAATTGTAGTTGAAATCATTATAATGACGGCTGTTGAAAGGATACATATGCTGGCAAGCCCGGCGGCATTCTGCTTCATTCGGTAAATCATGCCTGAAACAGAAATAAAATGATTAGGCTTATAGTAATAACTTTTGTTCTTGCGGAGTGTTTTTAAAAAAGCTATACTTCCTGAAGTGAATAGGCAGTATGTTCCTATTATCACTAGTACCACGGCAGTGAAAAACAATGTTAATGCTTCAAGCGGGGACTTTGTTGTTATTGCAATGTAATATCCTGTGCCCAGGCACACTGCACCGATAATTGTTATAATATGTTTTGTTTTCGGTTCTTTTTCTCCTGCGTTTCCGCTCCTTAACAGTTCAATGGGATTAGATACATGTACTTGGAGAACATTATAAACAAGATTTATCATAAATATAGCGCTGAAGAGACATATGGTAATTCCTACAGATCTTATAGGGACTTCAAATCCAAATGTGACTTTAAATGATATTAATTTGAAAAGCAGCAGAATCATGAGTTTGCTGAGAAGTATGCCGGACAGTAATCCTGCCGTGAGGCTTATTAAAGAGGTAAAAACAGTTTCATAAAACATTATTTTACCTATATGTTTTTTCTCCATTCCAAGTATGTTGAAAAGCCCAAATTCTTTTTTCCTTTTTTTAATTAAAAAACTGTTTGTATAAAATAGAAATATTAAAGAAAAAATTGCAATAACTGCTGATCCCATCCATAAAATACTTCTTAGCGTTGCACTGTCACTCATACTGCCTATATCCTTGGCTGAATTAAGGAATGACATGGTGTAGAACATAGCAATTGTGCCTATTGAAGTAAGTATATATGGAATATATGCCTTGGAATTCTTTTTTATATTATTTAATGCCAGCTTATGATAAAAGAACCTATTCATTTCTTTCACCGCCTGTTGCTATTATTGTAAGGGTATCTGAAATTTTCTGATAAAACTCGTCGTTGGACCCAGAAGCTTTATACAGCTGATGGTATATGCATCCGTCCTTTATAAACAGCACCCGATTAGCATGGCAGGCCGCTTTTACACTGTGGGTAACCATAAGTATTGTTTGCCCGCTATTGTTGATTTTACCGAAAATTCTCAATACTTCGTCTGAAGATCGGGAATCCAGGGAGCCTGTGGGTTCATCGGCAAGTATTATACTGGGATGTGTAATCAAAGCTCGAGCAATTGCCGTTCTTTGTTTTTGTCCTCCTGAAATTTCATATGGATATTTTTCCAGTATGTTTGTAATTTCAAGCCTGTTTGAAACAGGTTTCAGCCTTTTATTCATTTCTTCATAGGTTTTCCCTGCAAGGACAAGCGGCAGAAATATATTATCTTGAACAGAAAATGTGTCCAATAGATTGTAGTCCTGAAACACAAAGCCAAGATTGTCTCTTCTGAAGGAGGAAATTTCTTTTTCTCCGATTGATACTATATTTTTACCGCCCAGTATTATCTCTCCATCAGTAGGTTTGTCCAGAGCTGCAAGAATATTTAGCAGTGTTGTTTTTCCCGAGCCGGATTCTCCCATAATTGCTGTATATTCTCCCTGTTCTATAGAAAACGATATGTTTGAAAGGGCCTGGACAGCATTTCCTCCAAAGCGCGTAGTATATATTTTTTTTAAGTTGTTAACTTCTAAAAGTGCCATTTCTGTTACCTCCTGTTTTCCTTTTGTTTATGATAACAAAAAGAAAAGCGGCATACCATAACTTTTGCTTACACTTCTATATTCAGTCTTACATTTTGGTAAGTTTCTATTCAGAAGATATGTTTTTAACATCAAGGCCGATTTTGACCTTTGTACCTTTTTCTTCTTCTGATTCAATTTTAATAGTATGTGAAATTTTTGTTAAAATTTCTTTGCACAGGAAAAGCCCTATCCCTGTAGACTTTTTATCAATTCTGCCGTTATAACCGGTAAAACCTTTCTCGAATACTCTGGGCAAATCCTCCTGTTTGATGCCTATGCCATTATCTTCTATAACTAACGTACAAGGCAGAATTTTGTCCATGTAAATAGAGATGCAGCCTGAACTTTCTGTTGTATATTTAAGGGCATTTGACAGTATCTGCTCCAGTACAAAAGTGAGCCACTTTTCGTCGGTCAGCACATGGATATTTAGAGCTGCATAATTAAGTGTTATTTTTCTGCGGATAAATGTCTTGGAATATTTTTTTACAGCATGTTTAACTATATGGTCAAGAGAGCATTTTTTAAATGCAAGGTCGTTGCTTATATTTTTCAGCCGCAGGTACTGGAGTGCCATTTCCACATATTGTTCTGTCTTGAAAAGCTGCTCTAAAAGTTCGCTGTTTGTTTCTGACTTTTCAGATTGCAAAATTAATCTCATGGCTGCGATGGGAGTCTTGATTTGATGAGCCCAGATAGTATAATAATCAATCATGTCCCAATAAGATTTATTTTTTTCATTAATAATATAAGTCCTGCTTTTTTCAATTTCTTTAATTAATTCCTGGTAATCTTGTTCTATTACATTTGTAGTGTTGAAAAATTCAAAATTTATAGACATAATGTGGTTTTTTAATTTTATGAGTTCCCTGTGGCGCCTGTAGAAGGATATAAATTTAAATGTTTCTGCTGTTAGTGCAGCAATAGTGCAAAGAACTGCAGCATAGCCCACAACTTCCGTAGGAATTGAATATAGGTAAAAAACAGTCAGAAAAATGCATAATGAGGTTATTCCCATAAGAATGGCAACCACATTTTGTTTTAAATAAGAAAAAAAAATCCTTAAAAATTCATTCATGCTATTCCACCATATATCCCATACCTTTTTTGGTTATAATAAAATCTTCAAGTCCCAGTTCAGAAAGTTTTTTACGCAAGCGGGTCATGTTAACCGTCAGAGTATTGTCATCAATAAACTGATCGCTGTCCCAAAGACGCTGCATAATTTCTTCTCTGGAAACAACCTTACCTGCATTTTCCATTAGAAGCTGCATTATTTTATAATCATTTTTTGTCAAATCTGCTCTTTGATTTTTGTACGTGAGGGTGGCATCATTTAAGTTCAAGACAACGTCTTTATCCTGTATTACATTTATCTGGCTGTGCAATGAGTATGTTCTTCGTATGAGAGCTCTCAGCTTTGCAGTTAAAACATTCAGGTCAAAAGGTTTTGAGATAAAGTCATCTCCGCCCATATTCATTGCCATGACTATGTTCATATTGTCACCGGCAGATGATATAAACATAACAGGGACGTTTGATACTTTGCGTATTTCTCCACACCAATAGAAACCGTTGAAAAACGGCAAAATTACATCCAGAAGTACGATGTGAGGTTTGAATTTATTGAATTCACCCATGACATTCTTAAAATTTGTGGCATAGATAATGTCGTAATTCCACTTGGATAAATGTTCTTTTAAGGTTTTGGCAATTGTCATATCATCTTCTATAATCATGATTTTGTACATTGATTCCTCCGTAGGGACGGTTTTTAACAATTAATTATTGTCAATATTATATTTTTATTATACACGCCGCTTTATAAAATTCCAAGGCTATAACTGTAAAAAGCATATTCAACGCTGCTGTTTAAAGATGAATAAAAAATACTTACTATTTTAATAATATTAGCAGTATATTTGGCAAATAATATACTACATGGTATTAATCGTATAATTTAGGATAAGTTTTTTTATATGGGGAATTATATGAACTTATAAATGTATGACAATTTTTTTATTAAATATTAAATTGCATATAATTATTTAGGTGGACTTATGAGGAAAATAGTAATAATACCGGCATATAATGAGCAAAATAACATTATTGAGGTTGTTGACGATATCAAGAAAAATGCTCCGAGTTTTGATTATGTTATTATTAACGACGGTTCAACGGACGATACAATTGACTTGTGCAGAAGGGAAAGTTTCAACACAATTGATCTGCCTGTAAATTTGGGCATCGGCGGAAGCGTTCAGACAGGATATATTTATGCACTGGAAAATGGTTATGATGTAGCTGTACAATTTGACGGGGACGGTCAGCATGAAGCGAAGTATCTTGAAAAAATGTATGATGAAATGATTAGGACCGGCAGTGATATGGTTATTGGTTCAAGGTATTTGTCAAAGAACGGATTTCAGTCTACAACTTTGAGAAGGTTTGGGACCGGTTTTTTGTCTTTATTGATTAAAATTTTGCATAAACAGCAAATCAGGGATGTTACGTCAGGACTTAGGATGGTAAATAAAAAGCTGCTTACAGCCTTTTCAGAAAATTATCCATATGACTATCCGGAACCTGAGACCGTTGCTTTTTGTATGCGGAAAAAATTCAAGATAACGGAAGTGCCGGTGACTATGCGGCCCAGGGGAAAAGGATGTTCTTCTATTGGCAGCATACAGTCTGTTTATTATATGTTTAAAGTCAGCTTTTCAATCATTATTGATTATTTTAATCGATTAGACTGAGAAAAGAGGTGATGAATATGCTGACACAAGTATGGATCGTTATTATATCGGCTTGTATAATAATTTATTTATTTGAGAAAATACGCAGTCAAAAATACAGCGTTAAATTTTCGATGCCATGGTTTTTTTCATTTCTAACTATAGTAATATTGGTGATTTTCCCTGAATTAATTAACGATATTGCTAAGATACTTGGAATAAAAGAAACTACAAACGCCATATTTTTTATTACCATATGTATTCTTGTAAGCAACATTATCAATCTTTCATTTTCAATGTCTGAAGCTAAGAAGCAGTCAATCAGGATGGTACAGGAAATTGCACTTTTAAAAAATGAAATTTCGAATAACAACAATAAAATAGAAGGTGAGCAATGAAATTGTCGTCAAGAAGCAAAGCTACAGGCTGTATTATATGGATTTTATATTCCAACATATTGATTTATTCCTCCTTTTATTATAACTGGAGACAACAGCTTATTCAACGTGACGCAGTTGTTGCTTCGTTTATTTTGGCTGCTGCCGTGGTAGCTGTTATATGGATGAATATATGCAAAGGTACTGAAAGTACATATACACTAAGATTAATTAAAGCCCATCCCGGCAGGTTAATATTTGTTGTTTTATGCGGAATATGTGTCAGTTTTTTTTACTTCGGAAAGTCATTTTTATATGAAAATACAGGTTATTGGATTACTTTAGGTAAATTTCATTATTTTTTGATGCTTTCTGTATCAGTGTTCATATATGTGCTTTTATCTTTAAGTGTGTTGGATATGTTTAAAGAAAGCATAAAGATTAAAACATATTCAAGTACAGGCCTTAGTCTTAGAGCGCATTATTTTATTTTGTTTGTTATGCAATTTGAAATACTGTGTATTTATTTTTACGGACTGAATCCGGGGAATATGTCCTATGATACATATAACCAGGTAAGTCAGCTTAAAGGAATTATTCCCTTTAATACATGGCATCCCATAGGGCACACCCTCTTGCTGGGGATTTTATTAAAGATTTGGGATAATTATGCGGTTATAACAATTTTCCAAATTATTTTTTTTGCTGCAGTCACATCTTCGTTTTATATAACTCTTCTCAAGAACGGGATAAAATGGCAGATGGTATATGTTACAGCGGTTATAATGAGCGCAATTCCTTCAATAGGTGTAAATGTTGTAACCCAGTGGAAAGATATACCATTTACGGTGGGGCTTTTGTGGGGAACGCTCATATTATTTAAAATAAGTTTTGATGAGAATTATTTTGATAGGCCGGTCCATATTTTTGAATTTATTTTTTGCATGCTTTCAATAGCTCTTTTACGCTTTAACGGAATACCTGTATTTTTAGCAGTATTTGTTTTTGTATTTGCATATGTAATTAAAAGCCGGGATAAAATAAAAAAAAGAAATTGTTTTATTTCATCAGCGGTGGTAATTACAGTCTTTTTTTTGGTGAATAGTGTAGTACCTAATAAATTAGAAGCGGTACCTAATCCTGCCGGTATGAAACTTAGGCCTGTATATCAGGGTTTGGCGGCGTTGTATGTCTGCGGAGAAGAAAATTCTCTCAGTCATGAAAGCAGGAATATGATAGAATCCGTTTGTACACCTGAGCAAATTAAGGATTACTACAATCCATACTTTGCCGATACAATTTCAAGCAACACACCCCAGTTTTTAGTGAAACTTTCAAAAATAAAAACACGTAATGCTTTAAAAATGTATATTGAAGCGATCAATTCTCATCCAGGGATAGTGTTGGGAGACAAGTTTAATCTTGCAGTCACAATGTGGTCTGTAACTAATGATCGTTTCAGTTACAATAATGCATATACTACTGCAATACAGCAGGAAATGGCCGACCAATTCGGGGTTCATAGAATAAGAAATACAATGACGGGTGCAGTAGAAAAATTAGCTGGAGACACTTTTTCTGAAAATTATTTATTAAATACATTGGTATGGAGGCCCGGATTTTTTCTGGCACTGGAACTTATACTTTTTCTTTATTTAATAATACTTAGGGATAAACGGCTGAGTTTGTTTATACCTTTGGTGTTCAATGCTTTTACAGTATTCTTGACAATGCCTGCCCAGGACTACAGGTACCTGTGGTTTATACAGGTTATATTTCCGTTTTTAGTACTGGCATGTTCAGTTAAATTACCTAATGAAAACGCAGAGGAGAAATAGTCATGTCTAATTTTATCGCATATATTTTTTTTACGGTAACAGGGCTTTTCATGATGAAATTTTCAGGCTGTCCTATTGAATTTGGATTAAATAAAGGATTTTTTTATTTTAATATAAGCTTGAAGATGGCATCTGCCATGTTATTTTATCTAATCAGTTTCCTTTTATGGACAGGGATAGTTGCAAAAAATGATTTAAGCTACATTGTTCCGTTTTCATCGGCAATAGTGAATATACTTTCTGTAGGGATGGGAATATTTATTTTTCATGAACCTGTCAATATATATAAGGCAGTAGGTCTTACAATGGCTATACTTGGTGTTGCTCTCATGAACTTTTCAAATTGAGAGAATCACATTAACTGAAAGTGTGTTATTTCGTAAATAATTTGATTTTTAGCTTGCATAAAGGTATAATATATGTAATTAATTATCTAAATTGTTAAATGTCCGCAGTTTTGCCTATAGGTTTTTGTCTAAAAAATTGGGGGTGATTTATTTTATGTTTAATGAAATGAAAGAAAGATGGATGAATTATGTTAATGAAGGCGAAACTTTTGCGGCAATCAAACCATGTATATTAAATTCATGGAAAAGGTGCAAAAAAATGGGAGTGAACCATTTGGCAGGCTGCGGAACAACTGTCAGCGAATCTGAATTAAGAGACAGTATTTTAAGAAAACACGAACTTATTAAGCTTTCGAGGCCAATCTTGGAAAACGTTTTTAAAACAATTGAAAGCACCAGTTACAGCGTGGTGCTTACTGATGAAAAAGGGATTATTATTGATTTGATAATGAATAGTGATATTACAGATATTCACAATAATTTGAATTTTGTGAAAGGGTCTTTGTGGAATGAAAAAAGTGTAGGTACCAATGCAATAGGGACATGCCTTGTAGTTGATAAGCCGGTGCAGGTAATAGGAGCAGAACACTACTGTGAATATCACCACAGGTGGACATGTTCGGCGGCGCCGATACACAACAGCAAAGGAGAAATAATAGGCAGCTTTGATATTTCTGGACGTGCAGAGGATGTTCAGACGCATACATTTGGAATTGCAGTTTCAAGTGCAAAATGTATAGAAAAACAGCTTATTATTTCAGAATCCTATAATCTTATGGATACGGCTTTTGACTCTATACTTGATGGTATTATAGTAATAGACAGCAAATTGAAAATAATAAAGATAAATAATAAAATACCGGAGCTCTTCCATATGGAGAAGCAGGAAGTATTTAATATTGATATGAGCATGATACTAAATGGAATTAATATTGGAAGAGAAGTTTTTGTCGGAAAACACAAAATGAGCTTTACTGATGTTACAATTTCTTTAGCCAATAGGAAAATTGAATGCTCTTTAAACATTTCTCCGATAATTGAAGGGAACAATGCTACGGGTGCTGTTATTCTCATGCGAGAGGTAAAGCAGGTTATGAAAGAAGTGAGAAAATTAGCCGGATTCAAAGCCAACTATACGTTTGACAGCATTATAACCGTTAATGATAGAATGAACGAGCTTATTAATATGGCAAAAAAAATTTCCAAGACTGACTGCTCTGTCTTAATAGAAGGGGAAAGCGGTGTGGGAAAGGAACTGTATGCGCAATCTATTCATAATGAAAGCCACAGAAGAAACGGTCCCTTTATAGCCATAAATTGTTCCGCAATTCCTAAGGAACTATTTGAAAGCGAGCTGTTCGGTTATGAAAGCGGCTCGTTTACCGGAGCAATGAAAGGAGGAAGACCGGGAAAATTTGAGCTTGCAATGGGCGGAACAATTTTTTTGGACGAAGTGGGCGAAATACCGCTGGAAGTGCAGCCAAAGCTTTTGAGAGTTTTAGACAACAATAAAATAGTTAGAATTGGCGGAACATATGAAAAGGAACTGGATGTCAGGGTTGTTTCTGCCACCAACAGAAATTTGCTTGAGGAAGTAACGAAGGGCTCTTTCAGGCAGGATTTATATTTCAGGCTCAATGTTATAAATTTAAGGATACCGCCGCTGAGGAACAGAAAGGAGGATATCCTGGAGCTTGCCGAATATTTCCTGAAAGAGCTAAATGAAGAGAACAGCGGCATTAATAAAATTTTTAGTTCCGGTTTTAAAAATAAGCTGATAGAGTATGGATGGTATGGAAATGTCAGAGAACTGAAAAATATAATCCAGAGAGCTTACTATATGTCTGATGGAGATATTATCAGAAACGGACTTTTTTCAAAAGGAATTGAAACCAAGCATGTCAAGGAATCAAAATCACTTAGTCTCAAGGAAATAGAGAGGGACAGCATTTTAAAGGCTCTTTATTTCAATAATAATAATGTTTTGAAGGCCGCAAAGGATTTAAATATCAGCAAAGCAACAATATACAGAAAAATAAAGACTTATTCCATTAATTTAAATAATTTTGAAAGGCTTATACAGTAAAATTTATTTTTTGTCATCAACACATGAATAAAGAAGTATCATCGTTTAACATAAGTATTCAATAAAAAGTATCATTTTAAGACGTTTCTCAAAATGATACTTTTTTTATTCGAAAGATATTACATAAATTTTTTTAAATCAGTATCAATATGAGAATTATTTTCTCATATTGATACTGATTTTGAAGACAAATTACTTGCAGACATAAACAGGTGTAATTCGAACAAGCTGGTATCTGTTCATTTTAAAGGTTTGTAAACATAAATATATTAGCGGCTCTTTTTTTATAAGGCTGGCATATAAATTGCTTAATGTACTATTGAACTGTGGGAGGTGATAAAAACGAACAGATTCATAATTGAATTTGGAATGGGAATAGATTTTCATGGTCAGAATGTTACAAATGCTGCAGTTAAAGCCGCAAAGGATGCCATATCCAAAAGCTGTCTTATTGGATTAAATGAGGTATGCGGATTTTCCCAAAATAATATCAATGAAAATGTATTCATTGAAGTTACTGTTGCCGTTACAAGGCCTGAAGATGTGAAGGCTGAGGAAGTGGCAAAGTGTTTCCCGATAGGTAATGTGAAGGTTAAAGCAATAAGAGGAGGATTAAAAACGGATGGGCTTTATTTCACAAGATTTGGAGATAAGGACGATTCTATTGAAGTTGCTATAGCAGGAGTAAAGGTTAAAGTAAAAATTGATGGGAGGTAATATTTTGAAAATTACAAACGAACAAATAAAAAACATGTATGAAACAATGTTGAAGATTCGTAAATTTGAAACAAGAGCAAAAGATTTATTTGCCGAAGGAAAGGTCGGAGGTTTTGTCCATCTGTATATAGGTGAAGAAGCGGTAGCTACAGGAGCCTGTGCAAATTTAAGAACTGATGACTATATTACCAGTACTCACAGAGGACACGGTCACATTATAGCCAAAGGCGGGGATCTGAAATATATGATGGCAGAGTTGTTTCAAAAAGAAACAGGCTATTGCAAAGGCAAAGGCGGTTCCATGCACATAGCTGATGCTACTAAAGGTATACTTGGGGCAAACGGTATCGTAGGTGCAGGCCAAAATATTGCCGTGGGTTCAGGATTAGCTATTCAATACAAGAAAACAGATCAGGTTTGCGTCTGCTTTTTCGGTGATGCGTCAACCAATCAGAGCACATTTCACGAAGCCTTGAATTTAGCCAGTGTTTGGAAGCTTCCTGTAATATTCGTATGTGAAAATAACGGATATGGTATTTCTGTAAGCCAGGCAAGGCACCAGGCCATAACAGATGTTTCTGTAAGAGCCGCAGCATACAATATGCCCGGGGTAACTGTGGACGGGAATGATGTATTTGCTGTTTATGAAGCTGTAAATGAGGCTGTGGCAAAAGCAAGGAAGGGACAGGGACCTACACTTGTAGAATGCAAGACTTATAGGTGGCGCGGACATTTTGAGGGAGATCCTACAGTATATAGACCAGCGGGTGAATTGGAAAAATGGATTAAAAAAGACCCAATTCCCAGGGTTGAAAAATATATGCTTGAAAATAAAATCATGACGGACGAAGAAATTGCAGCAAAGAATACTTATGTGGATGACATGATTAAAGAAGCTGAAAAATTTGCTGATGAGAGCAGTATGCCATCATTGGAATCAGCGCTTCAGGATGTTTATACAGATATTATTGAGGAGGGCAGAGTAAGATGAGAAAAATGACATATGCCGAGGGTATTAGAGAAGGAATGAGCGTTAGGATGAGAGAAAATCCCAATGTTTTTCTCTTTGGCGAAGATGTGGGAAAATTCGGAGGCTGTTTTGGCGTATCTGCTGGAATGTATGATGAGTTTGGTGAAATGAGAGTCAGAGATACTCCCATATCTGAGGGAGCCATAATAGGCGGTGCAGTAGGCTCTGCAGCATGCGGCCTAAGACCTATAGCAGAATTAATGTTTGTAGATTTTGTAACGGTAGGTATGGACCAGCTTGTAAATCAGGCTGCTAAAATGAGATATATGTTCGGAGGTAAAATTAAGCTTCCAATAGTTGTGAGAATGCCCGGAGGCGGCGGATCAGGCGCAGCGGCACAGCATTCCCAGTCTCTTGAAGCATGGATGGCTCATGCACCGGGGCTGAAAGTTGTTTATCCTTCAAATGCACAGGATGCTTACGGATTAATGCTTACTGCAATAGACGATGATAACCCTGTGGTATATTTGGAGCACAAGATGCTGTATCCTGTAAAAAGTGATGTGGAAGATGAAGTTAAACCAATACCTTTCGGAAAGGCCGCAGTTAAAAAAGAAGGAACCGACGCAACAATTGTAACATACGGGCGCCAGGTTCTTGATTCTTTAAAGGCTGCGGAAATATTGGCAAAAGACGGCATAGAAGCTGAAGTTATAGATATAAGGACATTGTTCCCACTTGATAAGGAAACAATATTTGAGTCCTTAAAAAAGACTCACAAGGTTGTGGTAGTCAGCGAAGAGGCTAAAAGAGGTGCATATACAGCAGAAATTGCGGCTGTAATAGCTGAAGAGAATTTCTTTGAATTAGATGCTCCGATAAAAAGAGTAGGTGCCTTGAATACACCAATAGCGTTTGCATCCAACTTGGAGAGTTATATTCTTCCCAGTGTTCAGGATATTGTTATTGCAGTTAAATCGCTTTTATAATTTATGGTTAGCACAGCTTTAATTTTAAATTAAAGCTGTGCCGTTATAGGAGGGAATTTTAAGCTTGATATCAATAGGAATAATTGCAAACCCCGCTTCAGGCAAAGATATCAGGAGGCTTGTTTCGCACGCCACCATAATAGATAATAATGAAAAGATAAATATAGTTGAGAGAATTGTGCTGGGTGCACAGGCTTTAGGTGTTGAAAGAGTATATATGATGCCTGACTCATATAATATGGGATATAGAGCTGAGGATAATCTTAATATTTGCAATGAATTAAAATGTGAAATAAATGTAATAAATATTATGCGTTTCGACGGAATGGAAGATACCATTAGCGCCGTAAAATTCATGGAAGATGCAAAGGTAGGGTGCATAGTAACATTAGGAGGAGACGGGACAAACAGGGCTGTTGCCAAAGTTATAAAGGATACACCTATTATTTCGATTTCAACAGGAACAAACAATGTATATCCCGAAATGATGGAAGGAACTGTTGTGGGCATGGCATCGGCGGCAGTCGCTTCCGGTTGTTTTGACAAGAGATTGTTCATGCAAAGAGATAAGCGCATAGAAATATACAAGGGTGGAGAAATGATAGATGTTGCCCTTATTGATGCAGTTATATCCAGGGATGTATTAGTAGGCTCAAAAGCAATCTGGGATATGGACAGTATTGATAAGATCTATGTTACCAGGTGCCATCCTGCATCTATAGGGTTTTCTTCCATAATGGGGAGTAAAAAAATTATTACTGAAGATGATGACTTCGGAGCGTATGGAGAGATAAATCAAAAAAGCCAAAAAGTTATTGCGGCTGTAGCCGCAGGTGTTTTATCTCATATTTCAATATCTGAACCGGTTATATTGAATTTGAATGAGGAGCACAGCTTTATTTCAAAATATAGAGGTACAATAGCTCTTGACGGTGAAAGGGAAATACCATTTTCTGAAAACCAGGAATATATATTTAAAATTACAAAAAACGGTCCAAATCACGTAAATGTGAAAAAAGTGCTGGAAACATCCCAGAAAAACGGCTTTTTCAATATAGAGCCGTAATTTCAGATAAGGAGGGAAATATGGCAGAATTTATAGTAATGCCGAAAATGGGGCTGACCATGACGGAAGGTACCATATCAAATTGGAGGAAACAAGAGGGAGATACAATAAAAAAAGGTGAAATTATTTTTGATGTTGAAACAGATAAATTAACAAACGAATTTGATTCAAAGGCAGATGGTGTTTTAAGGAAGATATTAGTTAAGAGCGGCACGGTTCCTGTATTGGCACCGGTTGCAATTGTAGGAGATAAAGATGAGGATATATCCACGCTGTTAAATCAAGCGGCAGCATCTACGGAGGCTGAAAATGCCAGTGAAAAACAAATTCAGGAAGCACAGATTGGGCAGTTGAAAACACCGATTGCTGAAAAGGGCGGAAGAGTAAAAGTTACTCCGAGAGCTAAGAAGGTTGCCAAAGAATTGGGAGTGGATATTTCATCTGTGCCTGGAACAGGTTCTGAAGGGTCAGTAACGGAACAGGATGTCAGAAATTATGCAAAGAAGAACGAAAGTGAAAAGAAAAAAACTTCTCCGGTTGCTTCTATAACTGCGGAGCGCCTCGGAGTGGATATAAATAAAATAGAAAAATCCTCCCGCATAATGAAAAAAGATGTTGTGAAATATAAGTTAAGTGAAGAATTAGAAAAATATGCGAACCCGCAGGAATTTAGAAAGCCAATGAGCACGATGAGAAAGGTGATTTCTCAAAGAATGCTTGAAAGTAAGCGTGTTTCCCCTACGGTAACATATAACATTAAAGTAGATACATCTGCAGTTAAGCAGATAAGAGAAGATATCAAGGAAGAAACAAAAGTGTCTTATAATGATATACTGATTAAAATTGTATCTGAAGTATTGTTGGAATACCCTCTTTTGAACAGTTCTGTTGACGATAATGAAATAATTATCAGGAACTATGTGAACATGGGATTCGCAGTTGCGCTAAACGAAGGTTTAATCGTGCCCGTTGTTAAATATGCCAATGTGAAAGGATTAAATGAAATATCAGCGAAAGCAAAGGAACTGGCAGAAAAAGCCAGGAGTAACGGACTTACTCCCGACGATTTGAACGGAGGTACATTTACAATAAGCAATGTAGGAATGTATGGGGTTGAATCCTTTACGCCCATTATAAATCAGCCGCAGGTGGCAATATTGGGAGTAAATGCAATCAATGAAGAAGCAGTCGTTGTAAATGGAGAAATAAAGATTAAACCAATGATGGGATTAAGCTTAACCGCGGATCACAGGGTTATAGACGGAGCAGTAGCGGCGGAATTCCTGTCAAAACTGAAAAAATATATTGAGAAGCCGGGGCTTCTTTTACTGTGAAGGAGGCAGCCATGAAAATAGCAATAGTTGGAGGTGGTCCCGGAGGATATGTTGCGGCTATAAGAGCAGCACAATTAGGCGCGGAGGTTACCTTGATTGAAAAAGAAAACTTAGGAGGCACATGTTTAAATAAAGGATGTATTCCGACAAAGGTTCTGTTGCACACATCGGAGCGTATTGAAGAAATAAAAAATGATTATGATAAAATTGGAATTGAAGTCTGCGAAGCTAAATTGGATTGGGCTAAGCTTCAAGAAAGAAAGGAAAAGATAGTCAAAAATCTTACAGGAGGAGTAGGTTCTTTATTAAGGAAAAACAAAGTAACAAGAATAACAGGGGAAGGAGAATTTAAAAATAAAAATCAACTGCGAGTAAAAACGGAACACGGTACGTCAGTCACCGTTGATTTTGACTATGCCGTAATTGCATCAGGGTCAAGGCCCGTAGTTCCTCCACTGCCTGGGACAGACCTTCCGGGGGTGATAACAAGCGATGAGGCTCTTTGTCTGGGTGAAGTCCCCAGGAGCATGGTTATCATAGGAGGCGGCGTTATAGGAGCTGAGTTTGCGGCTGCCTACAGCGCTTTAGGATGCAGGATAACGATTGTGGAAATGCTTCCCAAAATAGTTGCTAATATGGACCAGGATATTGTAAAATCTCTTAAGGAAAAATTTATTAAAAAAGGCATTGAAATACACACTAGTACCAAGGTTGAGTCAATTTCCCGAACATCGGCAGGGCTTCTGATTAATACTTCTTCCGTGGAAGGTAAAAGATTCTTTGAAGCTGAAAAGGTATTACTGTCAATAGGCAGACGGCCTGCCACAGACGGCTTGGGCCTGGAAAATACAGGCGTGAAAACAGAAAGAGGATCAATCGCAGTGGAAAGGAATATGCGGACAAACGTAAGCAATATATATGCAATCGGCGACTGTATCGGCGGCATAATGCTTGCCCACGTGGCATCAGCGGAAGGAATTGCAGCTGTTGAATCAATTATGGGTAAAAAAACGGCAATTGATTTTAAGACAGTTCCATATTGCGTATATACAAAACCGGAACTGGCAGGTGTAGGATTAACGGAAGAACAGGCAAAATCCGAGGGATATGACGTAAAAATTGGTGTGTTCCCTATGTATGGCAACGGTAAAGCAGTGATAGAGTGTGAGACGGAAGGACTGGTGAAATATATTGCCGATAATGATACCGGAGAAATATTGGGGATGCATATGGCAGGTCCAAGAGCTACAGATCTAATTGTGGAGGGCGCACTTGCCATAAGGCTTGAAGCAACCATAGATGAAATTATCTCAACTATACACGCTCACCCAACAATAAGTGAAGCGCTGCAGGAAGCTGCCCGTGCAGTACATGATAATCCAATCCACATATAATTAAGGCTCCATCAAAAAATATTATTACTGGAAATTATCAAGGATGGACTTCAATTTAACATAATGGTATAATGAAATAAAAAAGGACTGCTAAGAGATGAAGCCATGACATTTCAGCAGTCCATTCTATTCGCTAAATCATGTTTAGACGAATGGTTAAAATTTAATCTTTTTGATTAAAAGAGTTTAATCCTGTAACAACATGTATGAAACCTTGTATATCTCTCTTTTTTTCTTTGCCTAATTTTCTGTATGCTTCAATAAGTTCTTTTTCTTCTTCGGACAAATATAACTCGTGAGATTCATTAGAATTTTCTTTTTTAGCAAGTGCCATAGGCGGTTCTCCTGTAAGAATCCAGTCTATGGAAACACCGAATAATTGTCTTAAGGCTATCAGAGCATTGCTTGACGGAGCAAATTTATCATTTTCAAGCTCGCTTAAATTTCCCGTAGACAGACCGGTCATATTTCTTACTTCAGTTAAAGATAATTTGTTAATTTTACGTGCATATCGTATTCTTTTTCCGATTGTATCCAAAAGATCACCTCCGTTATATCTATTAAAAGATAATATGTATTGACTTTATCGGATATCTGATATAATATAAATATGACTAAATATTAATCATCTATTATACATTTTAGCACAATATCTTATAAACGAGAATATATTTTTGAGGAGGACCATATATGAAAAAAAGGAAGCTTACTCCTTTCGGCCTGAGAGTAAAAAACAGACTAGCTGATTTAAATATGTCCCAAAAGGATTTGGCAGAAAAATTAGGTACATCCGGTGCTTATCTAAGTATGATTTTATATGGGGTTCGTTCCGGGAATATGTATATAGAAGATATTAAACAAATTTTAGATATTGATTATTAAACATATCAGGTTTAGCTAAACAGTTTACAAAACATTCCAAAATAGTTACTAATATGATGAGGTAAAACAGGGTAATATATGTTGTAATATAATTTGTTAGGAGTTGGCATATGAATAAAACGGATTCTTTTACGACAATCTTCATATTGGTAGATGAGGATGGAAAAATTTATTACAGTAACATAAATAACGTAGATATGATAAAAGGTTTAATTAAGACAGCAAAATCAAACAAGTTGTTTGATGATGGCAAAAAAAAAAATCGACGGCTATATTTTTACTGCAGATAAAATAAACATTGATGAAAAAGCACTTTGGGTATTGATTACAGAAATGGAATATTATAGGACCTACGATGATCTATCCACAGGGCTTTATAACAGAAATTACTGGGAGCATTTGAAAGACGGTGTTGTTAAATTTTTGTATGGTTCATCCTATTCTCTCATTGTAATTGATATTGACAATTTAAAGGAATGTAATGATTTATATGGACATGTAATAGGGGATGAAGTGATTGCGTCGGTTGGAGAATCAATACTGAACTCAGTAAGAGAAAACGATGTTGCTATCCATTATGGAGGAGACGAATTCATAGTAATTCTTCCCAACGCTAATATTGCAGTGGCAAACAAGGTTATTACCAGAATAAAAAAAGATATAAAGAAAAAATACATAAATAAAAAATTAAAAATTGAAGTTAGCGCGGGGGCATCATATTCTAATGATATAAGCAAATTAGAACAGGCACTGCAGTCTGCGGACATGAAAATGTATAGTGAAAAAAATAGAAAGAAAAAATTGTAGAATAAATATGGTGTGTGAATAAAAAATTTTATTATAATATAAATACTTTGAATTATACGACATGACATTAATAATATTTATGGTATAATATATAAAGAATAATCCGTTAAAGGGAAATATCTTGTTGAGGGGATGTTTATGCAGTATTCAAGTGAAGGAGCAATTCGTGATTTAAACGAGAAAACGCGGTATTTGAAACTTTTGTCCAAACAATTTCCGACTATTGCATCCTGCTGCACGGAAATTATCAATTTGCAGGCTATTTTGAATCTTCCTAAAGGAACGGAGCATTTTTTATCTGATATTCATGGTGAATATGAGGCTTTTAATCATGTGCTTAAGAATGGCTCAGGGAACATTAAACGCAAGATAACTGAAGTTTTTGGAGATATAATGAGCGAAAATGATATCAAAAGCCTTGCGACGCTGATTTATTATCCTGAGCAAAAGTTGGAAATTATTCATAAGCAGGAAAAGAATATTGAAGAATGGTACAAAATAACTATTTACAGGCTTATAGTTGTAAGCAGAAAGGCTGCATTTAAATATACGCGTATGAAGGTAAGAAAAGCGCTGCCTAAGGAATTTGCATATATAATTGAAGAACTTATGCAAAGGGGGCCTGAGGAATATGATAAGGAAGAATATTACAACGAAATTATTAACTCGATCATCAAAGTTGGAAGTGCAGATGAATTTATAATAGCCATGTCCAAGCTGATTCAAAGGCTGGTTATAGACAGACTTCACATAGTTGGTGATATATTTGACAGAGGTCCGGGTGCGGATAAGGTTATGGATACACTGATTAACTATCATTCCCTGGACATTCAGTGGGGGAATCATGATGTGCTTTGGATGGGTGCCGCTGCCGGAAGCGAAGCGTGTATAGCTACAGTAATTAGAATATGTACCAGATATGCAAATTTGGATACAATTGAAAATGGTTATGGAATCAACCTGCTTCCGCTGGCTACATTTGCATTGGAATATTATGGAGATGACAATTGTGCGCAGTTTATGCCAAAAATAGAAAGTGACATTACTTACAGTGAAAATGACTTAAGGCTTATTGCAAAAATGCACAAGGCTATTTCCATAATACAATTTAAGCTGGAAGGAGAAATAATTAAAAGGCGTCCGTATTTTCACATGGAAGACAGACTTTTACTAAATAAAATTAATTATGAAGAAGGAACCATTGACTGTTATGGTGAGGTTTACAAACTGAACGATACAAATTTTCCAACCATAGATCCTAAAGAACCTTATAAATTAACGAAAGAAGAAAAAGAACTTATTGAAAAATTAAAATCTTCTTTTTTAAACAGTGAAAGACTGCAAAAACATGTAAGGTTTCTTTTTTCAAAGGGAAGCATGTGCTTGAAGTTTAATTCCAATCTTCTTTATCACGGATGCATTCCTGTCAATGAGGACGGAACGTTTAAAAAAGTTAAAATAGGTTCGTCAGGTAAGGAATACAGCGGAAAAGAATATTTTGACAGACTTGAAATTTTAATAAGGGAAGGGTACTTTCATAAAAACGATCCTGAAGGCAAGCTATATGGTATGGATATGACATGGTATTTGTGGACCGGACCTGACTCTCCTCTTTTTGGCAAGGATAAGATGACTACATTTGAAAGATATTTCATTGATGATAAACAAACCCATGAAGAGAAAAAAAATCCATACTTTAAACTGGAAAACAGCGAAAAGATGTGCAGGTTAATTTTTAAAGAATTTGGTTTAAATCCAAATACGTCTCATATAATTAACGGGCATGTACCGGTTAAAAGCAAAAATGGCGAAAGCCCTATTAAAGCTAATGGTAAAATTATAGTTATTGACGGAGGGTTTTCGAGAGCTTATCAGAGTACTACGGGTATTGCCGGATATACGTTGATTTACAATTCTTACGGTCTCATACTTGTATCCCATGATCCATTTGAATCAACTCAAAAAGCAGTTGAAGAAGAAAAAGACATTCATTCTACAAGAAGGGTTATAGAAAAAGAATTGGAAAGGAAAAGGGTAGGAGATACCGATAACGGAGCGGAGCTTAAGGAAAATATTAAGGATTTGCAAATGCTCTTGAATGCCTATAGAACTGGATTAATTAAGGAACAGGAATAAGCAGTAAATAGCACGAATCAATCATAAAGACATTTTATCATTCATAAAATATAAAAAATGAATATAAGGGTGGTAGAATGTCTTCTTTTTATACAAGCATAGTTCAGAATTTTTTAATCGCATTTGGGGTAGTAACAGGGGCCAGCTTGTTTTCTGGTATAGGAGCAATAATAACGGACCATCCGCCGTGCAAAGCAATGACGGAAGTGGCAAACTCTATTAAAATATGGGCAATTGCTGCATCTTTGGGCGGGACGTTTTCATCATTTACGGTTATTGAAAAAGGCATATTTGAAGGTGAAATCATAAGTTTAATCAAACAGTTCCTGTATGTATTGATATCTCTTGCAGGAGCCAACATTGGATATGAATTTGTCAGGCTTATTCAAAGGTGCAGTGCAATATGGGGAAGATAAATAAAAATGGTTATAAGTTCTTTATATGCTTTATAGCCGGATTAATGTGCGGATGTATAATAGGCTCATTGGGAATAAGTATTCTTGTAAGCTATAGGATGGATAGCTTTTATAAAAAGATTGAATATTTGGAAAATACAATAACCGATAAAGATGAGAAACTTAAGAAACTTGAAAAGGCCATTAATAATTCTGATGTTGTCCTTAAAGATATTCAGATTTTTTTAGATTTCCCGGGGTTCAGTCCTGAGCAGATTGAACAAATAAATAATCTGGAAATAGAAAAGGCAATAAAGGAAAAATACAGGTCTTCATTGGGAAAAGAAATTAAGAACCTTGACGGGGATATTTTGTTGCAGATTATTGATAAAAGGATCTTGAAATTTGATGGCGCAGAATACCAGCTGAAAGTCAATAAGCTTATATTAACCGAAATATTAAAATTATGGGTTGAAATTTCGGTTATTGAGGTAGAAAGTTGAATAAGAGAATATTTATGGTATAATAAGTAAAAAATATTACAGTAATCTGTGAAATGGGAAGGAGATTGACATGTTAAACTTTGATTACTCAATACCTACAAAAATATTTTTCGGCAAGGACAAGGTAAATGTTTTAGCAGATGAATTGAAAAAATACGGAACAAGGGTTCTTTTAGTTTATGGAGGTGGAAGCATAAAGAGAAACGGTATATATGATAAGGTAATTGATATTTTAAAAGAAAATAAAATTAACTTCTGGGAACTTTCTGGAGTTGAACCGAATCCTAAAATAAAAACTGTAAAAAATGGTGTGGATATATGCCGCAAAAATCTTATTGACATTGTACTGGCAATAGGTGGAGGAAGTTCCATAGATTGCGCCAAGGCGGTTGCAGCCGCATGCTATTATGAAGGGAATCCATGGGATATTGTGGCGGATCCTCAGAAAATAGGAAAAGTTCTTCCTATTGCATCAATATTGACATTATCGGCAACAGGGTCGGAAATGGACAGGAATGCTGTCATTTCCAATACAGAAACTAATGAAAAATTAGGAACCAGGCACCCAGATATGGCTCCGAAATTTTCTATATTAGATCCTACATATACATTTACAGTTCCTAAAAATCAAACTGCAGCAGGTACGGCAGATATTATGAGTCATGTTTTTGAAGAATATTTTCAGAAAACAGAGGGTGCTTATATTCAAGACAGATTGGCAGAGGCAATTTTAAAGACATGCATAAAGTATGGGATAAAAGCAATCCGGGAGCCGGAAAATTATGAAGCCAGGGCAAATCTTATGTGGTCTTCCAGTCTTGCTATTAACGGGCTTTTAAGTTATGGCAAAAATTCAAAGTGGAGCGTTCATCCGATGGAACATGAATTAAGCGCTTTTTATGATGTTACACATGGTGTGGGACTGGCTATTTTAACACCTCATTGGATGGAGTATGTACTTGATGGCAGTACACTTCAAAATTTTGTTGATTACGGCATTAATGTATGGAATATTGATGAAGGGTTAGAAAAATATGAAATAGCTCAAAAAGCTATACTAAGGACAAAAGATTATTTTGTTTCATTAGGGCTGCCTTCAAAACTAAGTGAAGTGGGAATTAAAGAAGATAAGCTGGAATTAATGGCGAATCAAGCCGCAAGATTTGGAGATGTGGGAAGTTTTAAACCTCTTAGCGCCAATGACGTATTGAATATCTTTAAAGCTGCATTTTAAAAAAGTTCAATGATATATATGCATAATTTCACACGTGATAGCTGAAATTGCCGTACGGATGTGGTGATTTCTGCATAAAAATAATAACAGCTCCCACTTAAATGGTGGGAGTATATTACGAATAGATAGCCTTCCATTTTCCTGTTTTGTACTGTAAAAAAGAAATAATCCAATTTGCAAACCAGCCAATGGGAACGGCATACCAAACCATTGCGATACCATATTTGGGTGCAAAAGCAACGGAAAGGGATACACGAATAAAAAGATTTACAAGATTTGCGATAGTAAACATCTTCATATCTCCTGCTCCGCGCAGCAATCCGTCTACAGTCATTTTGAACCCAATCAGGCAGAAAAACCAACCCATAAATGTTAAGTAATTCCGTCCTGTGGAAACAGCAGTAGCTGTTCCTTCTGCGAGGAAAAGACTGATAATCTGAGAATGAAAGAATTCCAGCATCAAACAAATAACTATCGCAAAAACAATTACTATTTTATTTGCTACATGATATCCTTCTATTACACGTTCTTCTTTATGAGTACCTATATTCTGTGCTGTATATGATGACACTGCATTTCCGATTCCCATCATGGGAACAACGCAAATTGATTCAACACGCATAGCGGCAGAAAATCCGGCTAATGTCTGGTATCCAAACCTATTTATTACTGATTGTACCAACATCATGCCGATGGAGACGGTAGACTGCTGTAAGATTGACGGCATAGCAATTTTTGTCATGGAAAGCAGTTCAGTCTTATCAAAAGCTTTTGTATGCCTACAATTCAGAATTTTAAGTTCTTTCATAAAAAACAGAAAAGATAAGGAGGCGGAAATGCCTTGTGCTATCAATGTTGCCCATGCTACACCGGCAACTCCCATCTGGAATCTTGTTACAAGTATAAAATCCAATATGACGTTGAATACAGATGAAAAAATCAAAAAGTACAGCGGTATTTTAGATTTACCAAGTGCATTGAACATAGATGAAAGCACATTGTACATAAATAAAAACGGAAGTCCAAGAAAATATATATTCAGGTATTGTACCGCCATATCTAAAACATCGATAGGCGTATTCATAAGAATCATAATGCGTTTGCTGAACAACAGCCCGATTCCTCCCAGTAAAATACTGAGTGTCAAGAAGGAGATAAAAGATGTAAAGACAGCAAGTTTCATCTTAGAATAATCTTTTTCACCAAAGTACCTGCTTACAATTACGGAGGCTCCGATTCCGCCGCCCATTGCAATACATATGAATATATTTGTCAGAGAATAAGAAGCTCCTACTGCGGCTAAAGCCTGTTCGCTGACATATCGCCCTACAATAGCCGAATCAGCCATTGTATAGGCTTGCTGAAATAAATTTCCGATTATTATGGGTAAAGAAAAAACAATCAGAGCATTCAAAGGTTTTTCACGTATTAAATAATCATCTTTATAATTATTTTTCATTTCTGTCCCTCCAAATTTTAGGATCTTTTTTAATACAATTACATTCCGAAATAAACTCGCAAGAGCAATCGCATAATATTTCAACATCGTCAGAATATTGTGAAATTTGTTCTAATACTTCAGCAAAAAGAGAAGATATTAACTGCTTATTAACTAAATAGTGCATCTGATACCGTTTTTTTACACCATAAACGACTTGGTGTTTTTTGAGAATGCGCATATGTTGTGATACAGCTGATTCACTGATATTAAGTTTTTTTGCCAGTGCTTTTACACAATAATGATGTTCAAAAAGAATCTGTATCAGCCGAAATCTTGTTGGTTCTGTAATAATATGAATTGTTTGTATAGGATCCATAATATACCTCTTTTTAATTAAGTGTACGCTTAATCAAATTTCTGTTTAATTGTAATACCTATTATGGATTTTGTCAATTTATTATTTGCCAAACTACCGTAAGTATGAAGTAAATATAAAAATTAATATTTATTAAATATCTATTGACTTAATTGATTATTTATATTAAAGTTAAGAGGCAAACGTTATATTATTACTTATAGTAACTATAATTTATCATGAGGGGGTGGTTTAACGAGGCGGTTTAGAATCTGTTCTATTTTGTAAATACTACGTGAAGGAGTGAAAGTATGGAAGTTATTAAGTTTTTGAACAACAATATTTTCTGGGGGCTTCCGATGCTTATTTTAATGCTCGGAACCGGGATTTATCTTACGATTGCAACTAAAGGAATTATATTTACTAAATTTGGAACTGTAATGAAATATACTTTAAAAACTATTATAGGAAGACAAAAGAAGTCTGATGATGAAGGTGCAATAACACCGTTTCAGGCAGTGTCGACCGCTCTTGCGGCTACGGTTGGAACCGGCAATATAGTGGGTATTGCAGTTTCTATTCAAACCGGTGGACCGGGAGCTATATTTTGGATGCTTGTGGCAGCTTTGTTCGGAATGGTAACAAAATATTCTGAGGTTACTCTGGCTGTTGCGTATAGGGAAAGAGACTCCGAAGGCAACCTTGTTGGCGGACCGATGTACTATCTGTCAAAAGGTACCGGAAAGAAGTGGGTAGCAGTTGCATTCTGTTTTTGCGGAGCCTTGTCTTCATTCGGTATAGGGAACATGACTCAGGCAAACTCTCTTTCAGGGGCTGTTAATGCTACATTTGGTGTACCTACTTGGATAAGTGGTTTAGTACTTGCTGCTCTTGCCGGGTTGGTAGTTATTGGAGGATTGAAAAGAATATCCAGTGTTGCAGAGATATTAGTGCCATTTATGGCCGCTTTGTACATAATAGGTGCTTTAATTGTTCTGGTTATTAATGCGCCGAAGATTCCAATGGCAATAGGATTAATATTTGAAAATGCATTTACAGGAACCGCTGCTAAGGGAGGTTTCCTGGGAGCTTCGATAATGTATGGGATGAGAATAGGAGTAGCAAGAGGAGTATTTACAAATGAGGCAGGTTTAGGAAGTGCTCCTATAGCTCATGCTTCTGCTGATAATGATCATCCTGCAAGGCAAGGCCTTTGGGGATCATTTGAAGTATTTTTTGATACTGTTGTAATGTGTACGATCACTGCACTTGTAATAATAACTTCCGGATTGTGGGACAGTGATCCTATGATGTCCGGCAATGCTCTTGCACAGGCTGCATTCAAAAATGCTTTTAACGGAGGACAGTATATAGTTTCGATCGGATTGGTATTATTTGTGTTTGCAACAATAATTGCATGGTATTATTACGGCGAATCATGTACAAAGTATATATCCGGTAAAAAAGGTGTAAGGATATATCAGGTTCTTTTTGTTATTGCAATATTTATAGGGGCAATGGCAAAGATAGATTTGGTATGGGAACTTGCAGATTTATTAAATGCGTTTATGGCAATACCTAACTTGATAGGTTTGATCATATTGACGCCGGTAGTAAAAAATCTTACAGAAGATTTATTCTCAGATCCTTCCAGAATAAGACCTAAAGGTGAGGATTTTTCCAGATTTCTTATTACTAAAGATACAAGTAAAAATAATTAAATTTTAATAAAATTAATAATTTTAAAAAGGCTGTTCGATTTGGATGGCCTTTTTTTACTTACTAAATAATTTGCTAAAGTTCGAACATATGTTTGACTAGATAAAAAATATGTGTTAATATTATCATCAATAAGTAATTAATTATTAATTTTAGGTGGATTATGAAGGATATTATGTTTAAAAAATTAAAAATTTTATCTGATGCAGCAAAGTATGATGTGTCTTGTGTTTCAAGCGGTGTGGAAAGAAAAAGCAATACAGTTGCTGGCATAGGCAGTGCATCTTCCGCTGGAATCTGTCATACGTGGACAGCAGATGGCAGGTGCATTTCACTGCTTAAAATATTACTGACAAATGACTGTGTTTATGACTGCGGATATTGTGTGAATAGAGTTACCAATTCAATAGAAAGGGCTTCGTTTACACCTGAAGAGGTTGCAGAACTGACAATTCAGTTTTATAGAAGAAATTACATAGAAGGATTGTTTTTAAGTTCAGCTGTGAAAAATAATCCTGATTATACCATGGAAAATATTTGCGGGGTACTGGAGATCTTGAGATACAAGTATAATTTCTGGGGATATGTACATGTAAAAGTTATTCCGGGAGCAAGTCCTTTGCTTGTTCAAAGATCAGGAATGCTTGCGGACAGGATGAGCGTAAATATAGAGCTTCCCACAAGGAAAAGCCTTAGGATCCTGGCACCTCAGAAAAAAATAGAGAATATAATCTCTCCTATGTCCTTAATAAATAATGAGATAACCGGAACATTAGAAGATAAAAAGCATTTTAGGAATACACCTCGGTTTGTTCCCGGCGGTCAGTCAACTCAGATGATAATAGGGGCAACCCCAGAAAGTGACAGTACAATACTTGCTTTGTCACAGAATCTTTATGAAAGATTTAATATGAAGCGTGTGTTTTTTTCTGCGTACATACCTGTTAATTCATCTCCCATGCTGCCTGCGGTAAGCACAATGCCTCCGCTGTTAAGAGAGCACAGGCTTTATCAGGCGGACTGGCTTATGCGCTTTTATTATTTTCGTTCTGAAGAGTTGTTTACAGAAAACAATAAAAATCTTGATTTAGAATTTGATCCTAAAATGATGTATGCTTTGCGAAATATTGATAAATTTCCTGTTGAAATCAATAGGGCATCCTATGAGGAGCTTTTGAGGATTCCCGGCCTGGGAGTAAAAAGTGCCCAAAGGATAATAAAAGAAAGAAAAAATGCTGAGCTTTCTTATGATTCATTGAAAAAGATGAAAACTGTATTGAAAAGGGCCAGATATTTTATCACTGTAAATGGAAAGTATTATGGAAATATAAAATTTGAGCCTGAAGCTATAAAAGAAAAAATAAGACAAAAGGAAATGCAAAAACAGCTTTCTATTTTTAAGCTGTTGTAGGAGAATATTATGGATTATCTGTATGATGGAACCTTCGAAGGACTGCTGACGTGTATTTATTGTCATTATAAGGAAGCTGCTGCAAGTGGTATTTATTTGGCGTCAAACTATCAGCAGACAATTATAAATAACTATAAAGTAATAAATACTGATATTAAAAAAGCACAAATTGTTTCGAATGCAATAAAAAAAATATCCGGGGAAGCATATATTGAAGTATATTACTGCTATTTATCAAATGCCTGCAATAAAGAAAATATAATACTTGATTTTTTAATTTTTGCTTTTAAATATGGTAAAAAAACAATGAATTTTTATACTCATGAAAAAGTGTTGCCCTTAAAGGAAATATCGTTAAAAGTCACCAAAGAGGTGGATAAATTCTTAGGTATACTTAGATTTTCTGATATTGGAGGCATTTTATTTACGCGTTTTTCTCCTGATAATGACTTGCTTATATTGCTTATTGGGCATTTTGCTGACAGATATAAATATGAAAAATTTATTATTTACGATGAGAGAAGAAACAAAGCTGCTGTTTATGGGAATAATTTTTGGGAAATAAAAGAAAACATATATATTGAAAATCTTGAATATTCACAGAATGAAAAGATGATTCAAAAACTCTGGAAACAGTATTTTACTGATTTAGCTATCAAGGAAAGGACAAACGTAAATCTTCAGTTTCAGTTTGTCCCGGCAAGATACAGAAAAAACATGACAGAGTTTAAAAATCTGTAAAAATCCGTGGATGGGCCATTTATTTTATTTTAGTGTATATGCCTGTATATAAACGTGACTTGAAAATTGATGCGTTTGTCATTCTTGCAAAATGTATATAATAATGCTATAATGATGTACATGAAAGGAGACGTAATAATGCCCCAAATAAGACCAATCACTGATTTAAGAAATACCAATGAAATCTCTGACCTCTGCCATGCCAAGAAAGAACCCATATTCATAACAAAAAACGGCTATGGCGATTTAGTTGTTATGAGCATTGAAACCTTTGATTCCATGCTGGAGGAGCGCGAACTCGATGCGGCTATCGCGGAGGCTGAAGCTGAATATGATTCCGATGACAAACTTATAGATGCAAGAGAAGCACTGTCGAGGTTAAAGAGGAAACACTTTGGAAAATAAATATTCAGTAGAATTACTGCCTCGTGCATACCGCGATTTAGACGGCATATATGCTTACATTGCTGAAACGTTAATAGAACCGGACATTGCTTCTAAGTTGGTTGACTCGCTTGAAGAAGCCATTTTCAGCTTGGAAAGCATGCCTCGGCGCGGAGCTTTAAGAAAAACTGGCTCTTATGCCAACAAAGGGTATCGTCAGCTTTTCGTTGATAATTTTACTGTTTTGTACCGTGTTGCAGAAGCAAAAAAGAGGGTTCTCGTTGTTACGGTACAGTATTCGAAAAGCAAGCTTTAAGAAGCCGATGTTAAAACCATGCTAAAAAATATCCGTAAAATATTCTGGCCCATAGCCGGAGTGCTGTACGGCGCGATTCAGGCAATTGCCGGACTGGCGGAACAGAGGCGTTAGCAGAATACGAAATTCGGGGACGGACCTTTAATTTCAAAGTTCATCCCCGAATTTTTTATTTTTTGTTTTTATTTTTTATATATTTGCGTGCATTTTTTATGCCGCCGAAGCTTTTAAACATCTCGTTTATTTTTTTGTTTTCTATTTGTCTGGAATTTAAGCCGTCGTAGCCGGCTTCCTTTTTTAGCTTTAAATAGCTTGTAAGCCTTTCTTCCGGCAGGATTCCGCTTTCTATGGCTTCCCTGACCGCGCAGCCGGGTTCGCCTGTATGGGTGCAGTCGCTGAACCTGCACTGTCCGGACAGCTCGTCAATGTCGGCAAATGCCCTTGACAGGTCAGCACTCTCGATGCCAAGCTCCCTCATGCCCGGAGTATCTATCACAATGCCGCCTGAGGGTAAGACCACAAGCTCCCGTTTGGTTGTTGTGTGCCTTCCTTTGTCGTCGCTTCTTGTTTCCTGGGTTTCAAACAGATCTTTGCCGGTTAATTTATTAATCAGTGTGGTTTTTCCCACACCTGACGAGCCTATGAAGGCAACGGTTTTTCCATTTACGATATATTTTTTAATTGATAAAAATCCGTCCTCTTTCATGCTTGAAGTGATAACAACATCCACGCTTAAAGCAACTGTCTCAAGCTCGGAGAGCATTTGCTCCAAATTGCTGCACAAGTCCGATTTCGTGAGAACCACCACAGGTACTGCACCGCTGTCCCAGGCTACGCCTATATATCGTTCCAGCCTTCTTAGATTGAAATCATTGTTGAGCGACATGCATATAAAAACCGTATCAATATTGGCAGCCACCACCTGTTCATTGTTGGATGTGCCGGCAGCCTTTCTGACAAATGCGCTTTTTCTGGTTAGGACATGATGAATGACTGCATTCCCATCCCCGTTTTCATTAAGCATCACAAAATCTCCCACAGCAGGATAGTCGGATAAATATGCTGCATTGTAGCGGAACTTTCCAGATACCTGCGCCCTTCTTTCACCGTTTTCCGTCATTACTTTATATAAATCTTTGTCCTGGGAAACAACCCTTCCTATTATAAGCTTTTCATACAAATTCGACTCATTGATAAATCTTTCGCTGAGCCCGAAGTCTTTCATGTCGATTTTATTCAATTATTATCCTCCTGAAATAAAATAATACTTTTGGAGGCATACGCTTATTTTTTATATACCTCCGGAATCACTGCAATATCTAGTAGTACATCGTATATCATAATACAACACTCCCTTCGCGGTTTACTTAATATTTATTGCATAATTGATATGCAAAAATATTGTACATTAAAATATCCATAAATTCAATTAAAATATTTACCAAATATTAACTGACTGAATTCGGCTGTCAGTCACATCTTTGCCTAAAATATAAATCCTGGGGAAAATAAATATCTCCGGTGAGATTTTCGGAGGGTTTATTTTTATCTCACAAAGCATTAAAAATTATTTGAAAGAAATTATATTTGTGCTATAATACATGAAAAACATAAATTGGAGAAGAAATTGGATAAAAAAAATTATAAATTTTTCCAAAATTTAAAGTGTGAATATTTTCCGTGCCATAAAACTTCTAATGAAGAAAATTTTAATTGTCTTTTTTGCTATTGTCCTTTATATATGCTGAAGGACGAATGCGGAGGCAATTATATCAAAAATCACGGCGTCAAAGATTGTACAAACTGTCTTGTACCTCATTCAAAGGGAGGATATGAAAGGGTCATGTCTAAAATGAAGGAGGTTATAAAGAGAGGCAGTGATTTTTAAAAATTAATATTATTGAATAATCATGTATTATAAAAAATGGGTAAGAATGATTAACCAGTAAGTAGTAAAGGAGATTAACTAATATGCGGATTAAATCAAGAAAAGTAGTTATCATAGGTGCCGGACACGTGGGTTCACATGCAGGATATGCACTGGCTGCCCAGGGATTAGCAGAAGAAATAGTTTATATAGACGTAGATAAAAAAAAGGCAAAAGCTCAAGCGCTGGACATTTATGATGCCACAGTGTACCTTTCTCACAGGGTTGTGGTAAAAGTGGGAGATTATTCGGATGCTGCAGATGCTGAGCTTATGGTTATTGCAGCAGGACCTCTTCCAGATATAAATCAGACAAGAATGGATACCTTGGGAGATACTGTGAAAATTATGAAAGACGTGGTTGAAAACATTAAGGAATCCGGATTTGGCGGAATTATTGTAAGTATATCAAATCCTGCAGATGTAATTGCCCACTATATTCAGAATCAGTTAAACTATCCACCTGAAAGAATTATTTCCACCAGTACAACTTTAGATTCGGCAAGGCTGAGAAGAGCATTGTCTCAGGCGTTGAACGTTGACCAGAAATCAATATGCGCCTATGTTATGGGAGAGCACGGAGAAAGCCAGATGGTTCCATGGTCTTCTGTTACAGTGGCAGGGAAACCTATAACTCAGCTTATAACAGAAAATCCTGAAAAATATGGCAGCTTGGATTTAAAATCAATTGCAGAGGAGGGGAGGTTAGGAGGTTGGCATGTGCTGGAAGGCAAAGGGTCTACCGAGTTCGGCATAGGAACATCATTGGCTGAAATTGCCCGGGCAATTTTATGTGATGAAAAAAGGATACTTCCGGTATCGGTTTTCCTGAATGGCCAGTATGGGCAGAAGGAATTATATGCCAGTGTTCCAGCAGTTTTAGGAAATAACGGAGTAGAACAGATCATAGAAATTAACATGACAGAAGAAGAGAAAAAATTATTTAATAATTCCTGCAATATTATGCGTGATAATTATTTGATTTCCCTTAAACTTTAAAATACTGGAATGGAAAGTTTTATATAATGAATTGATATGTGATAAAAATATGATATAATAATACTCAGAGGAAACAAAGACTGACGTCTTTGTCTGATATGTATTTATTGAATCGGTGTGAAGCAAGCCGATAAGCGGATTGCACTTATGATATAATGGGAGGTATATATGATTAAAGAATTTGAAGGGACACTGCCCATAGTTAATGAGAAAACTTACATAGCGGAAGGTGCTGTACTTGTGGGTAATGTAATAATGGAAGAATTCAGCAGCGTATGGCACAATGCAGTTATAAGAGCAGATCTTACAACAATTAAAATAGGCAGATATTCAAATGTTCAGGATAATGCTGTAATTCATGTTGAAGACGACAATGAGACGGTACTAGGTGATTATGTAACTGTAGGACATGGTGCAATACTTCATGGATGCAAAATAGAGGATCATTGCCTATTAGGCATGGGGTCGATTGTTTTAAACGGAGCGGTAATAGGCAGAGGAAGTATTATAGGGGCAGGTACATTGGTTAAAGAAAATGCCGTCATACCTCCTTTTTCGTTAGTTGTAGGAGTACCGGGTAAAATTATCAAGCAGCTTCCAGAAAATACTGACCGTATCCACGCACAGGCGGTGAAGTATAAGACATTATGGTCTAAAAGATACGGAGTAATGCCCGATATTGGCGGAGAGGTTTACGAAGGGGAACCAATAGTATAAATATTTTATAAATCTGCTTATTTATTCATGAATGTTTCCAAAAAATACTTTGAAAAATATTTATAAATCCTGGTTTAAGGCAGCAATTAGGGTAATAATAATAAATATATTAAATATATTTAAATGGAGGCAGGAATGAAGGATTTGTTTTTAAAGACAGATGACGGTCTTGTGCCTATTGATGGTAAAATGACCGAAAAATATGGTTTATGTGCCGGTAGAATATCGCCCTTCAGCGGATTTACCATTGTGGATAAAGATGGGAATCCTATAGATGCTAGCGATCTAAACCGTTCTTCGGGATCTGGACTTGATTCAGTTAAAAAAGGTGAGGGTTTGGAAGATGAAGAAATAGAGGAGTTTTCTGATACGGGAGCTATAATGTCCCAATCAGAAATTATTGATTTTTCAAATGGAACTGATTCCGAACAGTAGGATGGTAGGATCAAAAAAATCATGCATATGCATGATTTTTTTGCTTTACTAAGAAAAATAAAAATATGTATTGACAATAGAGCAGTTATTATATTATAATTAAATTCAGTTGAATAATTGAACAATTGTTCAATTATAAAAAGGAGATAATAATATGAAAGATAAATCGGAAAAAGATGATATGTTTTGTGATTGTGAGTTTATTCATGAAGACGTAGTGATTGAAGTTAAAAAAAGAATGCCTGATGATGAAACTCTTTATGATTTATCGGATTTTTTCAAAATGTTGGGAGATTCAACCCGTGTAAAAATAATGTGGGCTCTCGATGAAAATGAAATGTGCGTATGTGATATAGCTGCACTTTTAAATATGTCAAAATCTGCAATATCTCATCAGCTTAAATCATTAAGGCAGGCAGATCTTGTAAAATTCAGAAGAGATGGCAAAGTCGTGTATTATTCTCTTAAAGATGATCACGTTAGGGATATTTTTGAAAAAGGAATGGAACATATAAAGGAAAAATATGTTTTAGAAAAATAATTTAAATATCGATTTGGAGGATATTATGAAAAAGAAATTTATGCTCAAAGGGCTGGATTGTGCAAATTGTGCATCAAAAATTGAAAGAGAAATCGGTAAACTTGACGGAGTCAGCAGTGCTTCTGTTAATTTAATAACCACTAAGCTGATTATTGAAGGTGATGAGAATAAAATGTCTGAAATAATTATAGCTTCTGAAAAAATTGTAAATAAATACGAACCGGAAGTAGTGTTCAAAAAAGCATAATAATAG
>DHER01000145.1 GCA_002399975.1 Firmicutes bacterium UBA4845
TTGTATGAAACTTAAAACATTTACCTCAAAATGTAGGTGTGTTTTGCAATATTTAATTTTCAAACATCATATTGTTCCGAGAGGCTATTACTTTGTAATTTTCACCTATTCCGCCTTTTTTAGTAAATTTGCTTATTAATGTAAATATTATTGAGCCTACAATTGCCGGTATAATCCATCCGAAACCTGACTGAGACAGGGGAAACATCTGTACCGCTCCAGTAAGGCTTGCCAATGCATTAATTCCAGTCATTTCTCCAAACAAGCTCAAACCTTCCATTAATGAAACGATAAATGCACCTACAACTGCTCCTGTATAAGTCCAATTATATTTAATCTTTTTATCAAATACAGATAATATAATTAATACGATGACAACAGGATAAATTGCTGTTAAAACAGGTACGGCTATAGCAATAATTTTTTCAACTCCCAGCAATGAAATAACGAAAGAAACCACTGTTGCTACTGTAACAACATACTTATATTTCAATTTTCCGTCTGTAATTGTTTCAAAATAGTTTCCGCATGTTGACATAAGTCCCGTTGAAGTAGTTAAGCAAGCAAGAGCAACCGCAATACCCAAGGCAACTTTTCCAATATCCCCCAACAACAATTCCGTCATTCCTATCAAAAGCTCGGTTCTTGGAGTGTCTGCTGTATAATGTCCTCCAACTGTTGCTCCAGCATAAGTCAAACCTCCATATACTAATGCAAGAAGAACAAAAGCAACTATGCCTACTCCTATTCCCGCTTTCAATTTTGTTTTTTCGTCTTTGTATCCTCTTCTTACAAGATCCGTACTGACTATACCTGCCATTAATGTAGCGCCTAAAGCATCCATTGTTTGATATCCTTCCTTAAATCCATATGCAAACAATCCCGATGCACCAGTAGTAACCATTGGATCAGGTGGTGATATTATACTCTTAACTACAATTACAGCCAAAATGATTAATAAAACAGGTGTAAGGATATTTCCCACATAATCAATTACCTTATTTGGATTGATTGCAATCCAAAGTGTTATTGCAAAAAATACTACCGACGTTATTATAATAGGAGTATCAGCACCAAACACCGGTTGAATAAATATTTCGTGAGTAGTTGCACCTGTCCTGGGAACTGCAAATAAAGGTCCAATCAATAATATAGCAAGTGCACCGATTATCTTTGCGAACTTTGGACTTACCCTCTTTCCTAAATCATCAGCCCTACCGCCTAATTTCAGCGTTACTAAAGTACCAAGTACAGGAAGCACAGGATCGGTAATTAGGAAGCCAATCATTGATTCAAACCATTTATCTCCTGATAAAGTCCCCAGATAAGGAGGAAATATTAAATTCCCAGCTCCGAAAAATATTGCAAACAACGCAAAACCACAGGTAATAATATCTTTCTTTTTTATATCATTCATATTTTATTTTCCTTTCGAGGTTTTTTTAACTCTGTATTAAACAATTACCGTACTATTCTGTATATTCCCTTGAAACTTCTTCTCCTCTTAAAACTCTTAAAGCTCCTAATGCTAAGGACTCCATTTCGTTTTCACCGGCCAATATTTCAACCGGCGCAATAAATTCCACCCTTTCTTTAATCCACCCGGTAATCATTTTAGAATAGGCAATTCCTCCAGTCAATATAATTGCATCAACTTTTCCTTTTAAAACCGTTGAAAGTTCGCCTATGCCTTTTGATATCTGATAGGCCATTGCTTCGTAAACCAACCTTGCTTTTTTATTTCCGGCTTCAATCATTTTTTCAACTTCTCTTGCATCCACGACTCCCAAATATCCTTTTAATCCGCCATTTCCGCTTAACATCTTCGTTACTTGCTTTTTATCATACTTTCCTGAAAAACAAAGATTAATTAACTCTCTACAATGGACTCTTCCGGATCTTTCAGGTGAAAACGGTCCCTCATCGTCCGATAAAATATCCACCAACCTGCCTTTCTCATAAACACCCAAAGACACTCCTCCGCCCATATGAGCTACTATGAAATTCATTTCCTCAAGTTTCTTATGTCGTTTTTCCGCAGCCTTTATTGCCATTGCTCTTGAATTCAATACATGCGACGTACTTATCCTTGGAATAGCCGGCATGCCTGAAATTCTTGCTATATCACTTAATTCATCAACCTTGACTGAATCATAAATAAAAGCAGGTTTACCAATTAAGTTTGCAATTTCATATGCTATTATCGCTCCAAGATTTGATGCATGTTCCATTAGGGGGCGGTTTTTTAATCTTTCAACCATTAAATCGTTTACCCTATATGCCCCAGCTTTAACAGGAGGAAGCATACCTCCTCTTCCAACAACTGCATCAAGCATACTCACATCATAACTGTTTTCCTTCAAAAAGGAAAGTACCATTTCTTTCCTCATTTGTAGCTGATCAACTATTTTATCATATTTTCCTATTTCTTCAGTTGAATGTTCCAGCGTTTTTTCTAAAATTTCCTTTTCATCTTCATACAAAGCAATTTTGGTAGAAGTTGAACCGGGATTTATTGCTAATATTTTCAAACTCATTATTCTCTCCTGATTAAGTCATGCTGATTGATGGTGAATATAATAATTTTCTTTTTTTGTATATGTTTCTTTATTTTAATGTTCAGGAGATAAGATATCTCCTGAACATTATTTTTAGCTCAAACCTTTTAGTCCTGATTTTTAAACTAAATCTATTCCAGTTTTTAAAGCTTTTAAATTTATATCAACAAGTTTTTCTTTAATATTGTCTTTTAATATTTTATCCCAATTAATTTCTTCAAGACCCATCAACTTTATGATTGTCCCTAAAAGAATAACGTTCATTACTTTGAGATTCCCAAGTTTTTCAGCTTCACTCGAAGCATCTATAACTGTTGTATCCGCATATTTTTTAAGAATCTCCACAGCATTTTTAGGATAATCTGCTTTGCCCGAAAGAATCGGCATTGATCCCATTTCGATATTGTTAACAACAATTTTTCCGTTAGGTTTCAGATAATTTAACCACCTTAAGGCTTCCATTTTTTCAAATGATATCAACATATCTGCTCCGCCAAGCTCAATTACAGGTGATTCAACCTTATCGCCGTATCTCACATGAGATGATACAGAACCTCCTCTTTGACTCATACCGTGAATTTCGCTCATCTTAACATCATATCCGGCCTCCATAAGGCCCGTTGTTAAAAGTTTGCTGGCCAATATTGTCCCTTGTCCGCCTACTCCAACTAATAAAATACTCTTTACCATTATTCTCCCACCTTTCCTATTGCTTTTACAGGACAAACCTGTGAACATACTGAACATCCCTTGCATGTATTGTAATCAATTGTTGATTTTTTAGTTTCTTTGTTGAAAGAAATTGCAGGGCAGCCTGTTCTTATACATGACTTACATCCTATACACTTATCATGATCTACAGCATATTTATCTGTATATGCACCACTAAATTCTTCTTTGTCCTCAGGTGAGAATTTCTTTAATGCGCATGGCCACCTTGTAATGATCACTGATGGTTCATCAAGGCTTAAAGCCCAGTCAAGCGCATTATTTACAGCATTCAAATCATTCGGGTTTATTACTGCAATATTTTTAAACCCTAATGCCTCCGCTATGGTTTTAATACTTAATTCATTAGTTTTCTCTCCCTGCAAAGTATATCCTGAACCGGGGTTTTCCTGATGTCCTGTCATACCTGTTATACGGTTGTCCAATATAATATTTATGGTGTTGCTCTTGTTATACGCTACGTCAATAAGTGAATTAATTCCTGTATGGAAGAATGTCGAATCTCCAAGTACTGACACAACCCTCATTTTATTATCTTTTTGTGAATCAAATATCTTCTGTGCACCATGTCCAAGACTTATGCTTGCACCCATGCATATAGTTGTGTCCATTGAATTATACGGTTCAGAAGACGCTAATGTATAGCACCCTATATCGCCTGATACCATAACATTTTTTCTCTTTCCCAACTGACTAAAGAGTCCTCTGTGAGGGCATCCTGCACAAAGCAGCGGGGGTCTTGCAACAACTTCTCTTTCATCATAATTAAAAGTGGGCATCGTTTTTCCATATACTGATTTTCTAATTATCTCTGGAAGCATTTCTCCATATGGAGGAAATACGTCTTTCCCCAAGCAGTTAAATCCTAACATCTTTACCTGATCCTCAATATATGAATCGTTTTCTTCTATTACATAAACTTTATCCACTTTGGAACAAAATTCTTTTATTTTTTCCGTAGGAAGCGGATGCGAAAATCCTATCTTTAAATATGAAACCTTATCGCCAAATACTTCTTTTGAATAATTGTAGCACATCCCTGATGCGATAACCCCAAGCTTAGTATCATTCCATTCAATAAAGTTTAAGTCCGTTGTATTTGAAAAGTCCAATAATTTCTTTTGTCTCTCTTCAACGTTAACTCTTAGTTTTTTTGCAATTGCAGGAACAGTAACATATTTATTAACATTTTTTTTGTAAGGTATAATATCCCTTTCTTCTCTATCCTGACATTCAACAATACCCTTTGAATGACAGACCCTCGTAGTCATGCGAAGTAATACCGGAACATCATACTTCTCACTTAAATCTAAAGCCACTTTAGTAAAATCCTTTGCTTCATTACTGTCAGACGGTTCTAACATTGGAACTTTTGCAGCTTTTGCATAATTACGGTTATCCTGCTCGTTTTGTGATGAATGCTGTCCAGGTTCATCTGCCACCACAATAACCAGCCCTCCATATATGCCTGTATAGGAAACTGTAAACAAAGGATCAGCCGCAACATTTAACCCAACATGTTTCATTGCTGCCAAAGCCCTGGCTCCTGCTAAAGAAGCTCCTATTGTTGATTCCAAGGCAACCTTTTCATTCGGTGCCCATTCTGCTATTATATCTTTTTTATACAATGCAGCATTTTCCAAAATTTCAGTACTTGGTGTACCCGGGTATGCTGCTGCAAATCTTACGCCTGCCTCATATGCTCCCCGAGCAATTGCTTCGTTACCTGTCATTAATTTTTTCATATCTTCCTCCTATTAAACATTTAAACAGCCGACGCTGATAAAACCAGCGATAAATATTTTTCTTCAGATGATGATCCTCTTGAGGTTACTACAATAGGAACCTTTGCACCCACTATCATTCCTGCCATCTTACCTTGTGCCAACTCAATTATTGCTTTGCATAAGATATTCCCGGATGTTATGTTTGGAGCAACTAATATGTCCGCTTTTCCTGTAACCGGACTTGTATATCCCTTTACTTTTGCTGATTCCTTGTTCATTGTCAAGTCAAAGGATATTGGTCCTTCAACTATGCAGTCTTTAATTTCACCTGATAAATTCATCTTTTTCAGTATATCTGCATCAACAGTTTCAGGCATTTTAGGATTAACATTTTCCACCGCTGCCAACACTGCTACCTTCGGTTTTTCATATCCCATAGCTAAAAACACATCCACTGCATTTTCAATTATCTGTTTTTTCTCTTCCGCGTTGGGATACATCATCATACCGCCGTCAGTTATTGCTATAAGTTTATGATAGCTTGGAATCTGAAGAATAGCAACATGGGACATTCCCTTGCCTGTTCTCAATCCCTTTTCTTTATTTACTGCCGCCTTTAATAAATCTGCTGTCTGAAGTTTACCTTTCATTATGAAATCTGCCCTACCCTGATTAACCAGTTCAACTGATTTTTCTGCAGCTTCGGCATCATTTTCAACATGAATTATTTTGTTTTCATTGAACTTAACATTTAGATGTGCAAGTATCTCCATTATTTTGGTTTTGTTGCCTATGAGCACAGGTTCAACTATGCCATCCTTTGACGCTTTAAATACAGCTTCCAAAGTATGTTCATCATGAGCCGCCGCAACAGCAACTCTTGCTAAGGAGCTTTTACTTTTAAGTTTTTCAATTAATCCGTCAAAATTTTTAAACTCCATAATCCCTCCTTTAGGTTTTATATCACTCTTTATAAATGCAATAACCATGCCAATAACCAAGTCAAAATAAAAAAATTGTCGAATTCATTGTTAAATTAACAAAAGAAAAGCCCAAGACAAATTTTTGCTTCTATTATTAGCCTTAAATATACCTCCTTTTGTTCATTTCTTTGGACATAAGTTTTATTTTTTTGACATGCCTTTGCTGCTGTTTATTTTATTCCACAAGGATGAACGACTTATACCTAAAACCTTTGCGATATCGTTTTTTGTCATCCCTTGACTTTCCAACATTTCAATAACCTTTAATTCTACATACCTGTTAATTTCTTTTAAATCCAATCTCATATCCTCCGGTTTATTGGACGTAACATTGCCTTTGCTGATTATATCCTCATAATCTTTGCCATTGCCGTTTAAATCCAGTTCCCCAAATAAAACGTATCTTTCAGAAACGTTTCTAAGCTCCCTAACATTGCCCGGCCACGTATAGCTTAACAGCACTTTCTGTAATTTATTACTGATATCAGGTTCTTTATGATCTTCGGAGTACATACATACAAAATTCTTAAAAATAGGCAGTATATCCATCTTCCGTTCTCGCAGAGGTGGTATGTGAAGCTCTAAAATATTCAACCTATAAAACAAATCACTTCTGAAACTTCCATTGTTAACCTTTTCCTTCAAGCTTTCGTTAGCAGCGGCTATTACTCTTACATTCAAAGGTATTATATAATCCGAACCTATTCGCATTACTTCCTTTTCTTCCAGAACACGCAGGAGCTTTGTCTGGAGATTTAATGATACGTTATTTATTTCATCCAGAAATATAGTCCCTCCGTGAGCAAGTTCGAACAATCCAGGTTTTCCTCCCTTTCGAGCACCTGTAAAAGCCCCTTCTTCATATCCGAAAAGTTCGCTCTCCAGAAGGCTTTCTGTTAATGCAGCACAATTAACTGCAACAAACGGTTCATCGGATCTTTCGCTCATATTGTGTATGCTTTGAGCTAGCATTTCCTTGCCGGTGCCGCTTTCTCCGTAAAGCATAACCGTACTGTCTGAACTTCCTATGCGTACGGCTTTTGATAATGTGGACTTCATGGCAGGATCATATGCTATTATATCATTAATTTTATATTTTGTAGTTAAACCCTTTTTATTAAGCTCATACCTGATTTTCTTTTCGAGACTTTGAAGTTTTGTGATGTCCTGAAAAGAACAAAGCACGCCTATGAATTTACCTTCTGATTCCATTGTAGAAATGTTTGCTGCAACAACTATATTTCTTATATTTATTATTTCGTTATATTTATTATTGTCAGGCTTTTTATTTTTAAGTCCTTCCGTCATCAGCGAAAGTTCAGGAAATACATCCAATAATTTTTTCTCCAGCACTTCATTGCTGCTTTTATTTAAAAGTTCTTCAGCTCTTTCATTGAACAACATAATTTGTCCTTCTGCATTAATAGCTATTACAGCATCATGTACATGATCAAGTATACTTTTTAATACGTTGTTACTATACTTTTGTTCGTGTACATTATTAACAATTTCCCACGTTTGAGAAACTACATCCCTTATGGTCTCGTCGCTGGAAGTTATATTCACATAATCCATATTAAAGCTTTTGGCATAACTGCAGGGAATCCCTCCCCCAATTATGACTATCTTATCATGTATGCTTTTATATTTTGAGACTACACCTTCAATTTCCTCAACCTTATTATACTTTTCCATTATCAATTCAGAACAAATCAAATTTTTCCATTCCTCATAATTAAATTCGTCAAATCCTGACAACACAAGGACTAATTTTTTTTTATATTTTCTTGCAGTCATTATTGCATGCAAAACATCCTGAGTATATATTCTCAAATTTATAACAGGTACTTTAACTTTCCCAAATGTATGATGATAACCGCCGCTTCTGGCAATTATAGCTTCGGCTCCATTTTTTTCCAGGTCTTTTCCTTGTTCATTAATTCGCTCTGAATCAAGAATATCCATAATAATTTTTCCGTTCTTTATATCTTCAGGATAGATACTTTCAATGGTTTCTTTAAGTTCTTCGCTGTTAGCCAAAATTCCAATCCTTCTGTCCACTAAATCACTCCCTTAGAAATAAAATATCATTATTTCATATAAACATACATTCCTTTGGTTAACAATAAATATCTGCAGCAAATACATTTATAAAACTTACTTCTGTATATTTCCGAATTTTGTGTACTGATCGATCCAAGCAAGTTCCAAGGTTCCCACAGGACCATTCCTTTGCTTTGCAATAATTACATCAGTAATTCCCTTTTTTTCAGACTCTTCCTTATAGTAATAGTCATCTCTGTAAAGCATTAATACAACATCTGCATCCTGCTCTATGGCTCCCGACTCTCTCAGGTCGGACAAAATAGGTCTATGATCCTGTCGCAGTTCAGGAGCACGTGAAAGCTGAGACAAAGCCATTACCGGACAGTCCATTTCTCTGGCCAATGCTTTTAACCCTCGAGATATATTGGAAATTTCCTGTTGCCTGTTTGTAGTATTTATTCCGTCGGACATGAGCTGAAGATAATCTACTATGATTAAATCAAGCCCCTTTTCTATTTTTAAGCGCCTGCATTTGGATACCAGTTCAAAAAGTGAAATCGCAGGTGTATCATCTACAAAAACTTTATAATTTGAAATCGTACTCATTGTTGAAATAAGCCTTGTCCAATCCTCATCGTCAAGATTACCTGTCCTGAGTTTTGAACTGTCAACCATGGACTCGGTACTTATTATTCTTTGAGCATACTGTTCCTTAGACATTTCAAGGCTGAAAAGAGCTACGGAAGCTCCTGTCTTTACTGCATTCATTGCAATGTTAAGCGCTAAAGCTGTTTTACCCATAGAAGGCCTTGCGGCCAAAAGTATCAGATCTGATCTTTGAAGCCCGGAGGTCATTCTGTCTAAATCATCGTATCCCGTCGTAAGACCTGTAAGGCTTCCCCTGTTCATAGATCTTTCTTCAAGATGGTTTAACACATCTATTAGTACATCTTTAATTTCAGCGAAAGAACTTATGCCTCTGTTTTGTGAAATCGAAAATATTCTTGATTCCGCAAGTTCGATTATTTTTTGAACATCTTCACTTTCATTATAACCCTTTTCAATTACTTCACTTGATGCACTTATAAGCTTTCTCAAGGTGGATTTTTCCTTGATAATGTTACAATATGCCTCAACATTCTTAGATGTAATAATATTTTCGGTTAATTGCGCCAGATATTCAAATCCACCTATATAGTCAATTTTTCCTCTTTTTTTGAGTTCATCTGTTACAGTTACTACATCCACAGGTATGTTTTGAATATGGATCTGCTTAATGCTGTCAAAGATCTCCTTGTTAGCTTCAAAATAAAAGTCATCCTCATTTAAAATATTTACTACCTTTTCAACAGCAATATGGTCAATCAAGGCAGAAGCAAGAACCGTCTGCTCTGCTTCGGCACTGTGAGGAGGGACTTTACCAAAATTCATCAAATCAGACATATCAGTATATCAGCCCTTATTACTTTTCTGTTACAACAACTTTAACCTTAGTACTCACCATTGGATGAAGTTTTACTTTTACAAAATATTCTCCTACTGATTTAATGGGATCATCTAATTCAAATTTCCTTTTATCTATGCCTAAGCTGTATTTTTTCTCAATATATTCTGTAATTTCCTTTGTCGTTACTGCTCCAAAAAGCTTTCCGTTTTCTCCTGCCTTTGTCTTAATAACGACAGTTACTTTAGACAACTCTTCTTCCAATTTTTTAGCTTCTTCATATAATTCTTTTTCTTTAGCTTCCCTGTGCTTCCTAGCATTTTCTAAATTCTTCAAATTAATGGAAGTCGCTTCTAAAGCAAATTTTTTTGGAAGCAGAAAGTTTCTCGCATATCCATCTTTCGCATTTATAATTTCACCTTTATTTCCCACATTTTTAATATCTTCTAATAATATTACCTTCATTGTTCCTTAACATCCTCCTTATAATCAGATATTGCTTCAAAAAGTTTCTTTTTCGCTTCATCTATATCATGTGTTAAAACCTGAGCTCCTGCCATATTCATGTGGCCGCCACCTCCCAGATATTCCATAATAACCTGGACATTCACAGAACCTGATGAGCGAGCACTTATATTAATATAATCCTTATTTTTCACCAAAACAAAACTCATTTTCACGTCCTTAATTGTAAGAAGCTCATCTGCGCTTTGCGCAGCTATGACATTAGAATCTTCAGATTCATCTTCAATGTATGACACCACTGCATCTTTGAAAACTATCTCTGACCTTTCTATAATTTCAGTTTTCTTTTTCATAGAATCCAGACTTTCGTTGAAAAGTTCTTTGACATCTATGGTATCAGCGTTGTTCCTTCGCAAAAATGAAGCTGCTTCAAATGTTCTCACTCCGGTTTTAAAGGTAAAAGAGTTTGTATCGAGAACTATACCTGAAAGCAATGCATCTGCCTCAAATTTTGTAAGCTTTATATGACCCTCCATATATTGAACAAGCTCAGATACCAGTTCACATGTTGAAGACGCATAGGGTTCTATATAATCTAAAAGTGTATTCTCAATATATTCTTCGCTCCTTCTGTGATGATCAATAAGCACTATTTTATCTGCCTTATCTAAAATCTCAGGCGCTTCAGTATAACTAGGCCTGTGAGTATCCAACACAACTACCAATGTATTCTGATCAATCAGGCTCATCGCCCTATCAGTATTTATTAGCGCCTCCATATAATGACTTTCTTCGTGCTTCATTCTCTCATGCATGTTTTTCAAAGCATAATTTACGGTATTCAAAACAATGTATGCTTTTTTACCTCTGCTTCTTGCAATGGCATAAAGCCCTATAGAAGAACCTAAACTGTCCATATCTCCTATCCTGTGCCCCATAATAATCACATTAGAACTTTGATCAATTATCTGCCTCAATGCATAGGAAATAATCCTTGCCTTAACTTTTGTTCTTTTTTCAACCGCCCTGCTTTTACCGCCGTAAAATTTAACTGAATTAATTCTTTTGACAACTGCCTGATCTCCGCCTCTTCCAAGAGCAACATCCAAAGCACCGTTAGCGTATTCCACCAACTGTGTAAGATTTTTAGCTAAAGCTCCCGTTCCGATACTCAACGTAAAACCGAAATCCCCGTTTCCTTTTAAGGATCTGACATCTTCAAGCATAGAAAATTTTTTTGATTCCAACTCTTCAAGAAATTTATTCTCGATCATCATCAAAAACTTATACGTATCATACCGTAAGACAAAACCGTTCATCCGAGAAGCATATTTATTGAGAATTTTCTCTACTTCTGCAGTCATGACGGATTTTTCCCCTTTATCTAATTTTTCCGATATTTCATCATAGTTGTCTATCTGGATAAGTATCGCTACAGGCCGTTCATCGTTGTATTTCGCTTTTAAGTTTGTAAATGACGTGTTTTCATTCCAGTAGCATACATAGGAAACACCTTCTCCAAATCTTCCTTCTTCCAATCTATAATACATAATCTTAAATGTCCTGCCAGACGGAGATATCTCGATACTATTTAATTCACCTTCTCTATTATCATTCATGATTTTAACCGGAAAACCAGAAACAAAATCATCAATATTTTCAATATCTTCAATACTTTCAATTTTATCACTCATAAGTTCCCTGAACTTGTCGTTAAGCCAGAATATTTTACCATTGAAGCCTATTATGCTTATAGGTATAGGGGAATAATAAAATGAATTAACGGATAAATCCTCTATATTTTTAGTATAATTTAATAAGTAATTTTTTAGCTCCTTTTCACTTAATACTTGCTTTCTAAAGGCAAATGCCGCGGCTCCAATTAATACCAGTCCTGCAATTCCGGCATAAATAAACATGCCTTCTATAAAAAAAACTACTATTAATAGGACAATTATTATAAAGTAAATCAAACTGCTTTCATTGGGAAATTTAGGAGTCGTATTATTATCCAAATCATTACCTCCACTAATAAGTTATACAGCCTTGTTTATTTTTCTTAAATCTATAGCCAAATCTATCAGACCTACTGCCGCAACTATTTGAGTTATTCCCGCAAGAAAAAGCGACATGTAAAATATTATAAAAAATGCTAATATCTGAATAGGTTTACTAACCTTCCGCTTTTCCAAAACAAATTTCATCACTGCCACCCCCTGCAGTACCATTGCTATAAATATAATATAAAACAAATTAAGCTGTATTACTTCAGAATTAAACTTTAAAGCTTTCAGCAGATAAGATATTAAAAGCAGCACTGCCATAGCAACTATAAATGTCCTTGGAAACGAAAAATGACTTAAGCTTTCATGTTTCTTTATATCTATTGAAAATCTCTTTGAAAATTTTACTGCAATCATATAGTTAACATATGATGCAAGAGCTGATGCAAAAATAATCATTGCCGGAAATAAATTAGAAATTAGAAACTCGGTCATTTGTCTATAATCACCAAGGGCCTTTAAAGCCTCATCCGTTTTATCGGGGTCCATGGCACCAGGAACATTGGAAAGCATCTCCTCAGTCATATCATAGCTTTCTGAATAAATGTCCTTCATTTGATCAACAAAATTTACACCCATTAATACATTCATAAGCAGTATAAGAACAACAAACGAAACCATATACGCAGCGGCACCGTACAAAATAGTTTTATCTGCATTTTCATCACGATAAACTCCATAAGCAAGGGCCAAAGCAAAGGGCGTATACAATATCAAAAACATTAGCCCATCAGTTATCCCCATAAATATTGAAATTATAATATCTGCAGCTAACAGTGACAATGATGCATACTTAATTCCCTTTCTTTTGGCAAGTATTATTACGGGAGTAGGGTAAAAAAACATAACTATTGAAAAAAAAGATGATAAAAATGCTATAACAACAAGAATCCCGGTTATCATAGCTGATTCTGTAATATTGGAAGTCTTATTATTTCTATTCATTATTCCCTCGATTTTGAGCTTATCTAATTACAACACATTTTACCTTAAAAACTGTATAAAGTCAAAAACTAATTTACATCAAACCTTCTTTCAATGAAAAATAGCAGAGTAATACTTGAAATTATGCAAAAAGATGCTGCAGCATACTTTATGCTGCAGTATCTTTTTACCATATTTAATTAAACACTGCTAATTGAAGCCTGTTTACATAAATCTTCATGAAAATTCATATCTATTCCAGCAACAACACCTTCACAAATTATTTCCGCTATTTCATAAATCAATGAAAGCCGTGTATCCTGAATCAGGTCATGGAATTCTTTACCACTTGAATCTACAACTCCTATTATTGAAACATCCCCTATTTCTGGAAGAACCTTCCCTATGCCTCTTCCCGGTGTAATAGGGCCTTCTCTTACTTCTATTATCCCTTGATTCTTTTTATTGCTGAGACATGCATCAATAGCAATTACTTTATTATATTTTTTCTTTTTAATTATTTTTGTATATTCATTAATATTCATTGCATGAACTGGCTTGTTAAGAGTTCCATAAATATCAACAGCCAAATTTTTTTTTGACAAAAGCGTGCCAGTCAAAGGTCCCAAGCTGTCAATAATGCATTTATCGGTTCCAATACAAATAATTGAAAAATTGTTATCCATATGTAATTTAAGATAATTGCCAATTTTTATCGCCGCAAAACTATTTTTGTAATGTACTTCAATAGGATTCAAAGGCAACACCCCCTATGTATTAGTATATACAGTATGGTGATGCATTATGTATCACTAATATAAAACTATTTATTTTACAAAAGGTCACTCAAAGATAAATCCTTACAAATCTATAAAGCCCCGGAACTAAAAAAGTGATAATTGACATATATTAAAAAAATATATAAAATATAAATTAAATATATTGCAAAAATAACCGTAGGGGAGATAAAGTATGAAATTAGTAATAATCGAACCATTGGGAGTTGAAAAAAACAAGCTCCTTCAAATGGCAAAAGACACACTTGGTAATGCTTTGAAAATAATTTATTATGACACCAAGGTAACAGACACTAAAACTTTAATAGAAAGAGGCTCAAATGCTGACATAATAGCAGTTTCCAATCTGCCTTTAAATAAAGAGGTAATATTCGGCTGTAAAAATCTAAAAATGCTTTCTGTGGCATTTACAGGAGTTGACCACATAGCAATGGATGCCTGCAGGGAAAAGAACATAACCGTATGCAACTGTGCCGGATATTCAAATGCGGCAGTCAGTGATTTGGTATTTGGACTTTTGATTTCGATTTACAGAAATATAATTTCATGTAATAATACCGTCAGAAGATCGGAGACAAAAGACGGACTTGTGGGATTTGAATTGGAAGGTAAAAAATTTGGCGTTATAGGAACGGGAGCAATAGGAAGCAGAGTATGCTCAATAGCAAGAGCATTCGGATGTGAAGTTTATGCTTATTCAAGAACAATTAAGAATCTGAACGGTGTTAAATATGTTGACCTGGACACTTTGTTATCTACATGCGACATAGTATCGCTACATGTTCCTTTAACTGAGGAAACAAAGGGCTTAATCAGTAGTGGAAAAATATCGTTAATGAAAAAAAACGCCGTATTGATTAATACAGCAAGAGGACCTATAATAGATAGCAAAGCATTGGCGGATGCATTAAATAAAGGTAAAATTGCAGGTGCGGGAGTTGATGTTTTTGAAACTGAGCCTCCTATTGATACAAAGCACCCTCTTTTAAATGCCAAAAATTTAATAGCAACACCCCATGTGGCATTTGCCACAAAAGAAGCATTAATAAAAAGAGCTATAATAGTATTTGACAATATAAAGGCATTTTTGAATGGAAGCCCAAAAAATATAATTAGCTGATAACCAGATTTCTATATATTACTTATAGAAATTTGAAATAATATTGTTGTTACTTATCGTTCTTATCACATCACTGAAAAGCCTGATAAATCAAGGCTCCAGAAATATACATTCCGGAACCTCGGTTGTCTGTTTTATTTGATTTTATTTCATCCTTTTTAGTACCTGACAAAGGAATTCAAATATCCTTTTAGTTGAAGAGATGCTAAGATGCTCATCAGGAGTATGAACATCATACATATTAGGCCCTAATGAAATCATATCAATATCTCCTACCTTTTCAATAAGGTATCCACATTCCAGTCCTGCATGAATTGCAGCCACTTTTGCATCTTTTCCAAACATGTCTTTATATGTTTTGACCATTAAATCTCTTATTGGAGAATTCTTTTTAAATTGCCAGTCAGGATAATCAGAATTCAATTCAACAGTTGAACCTGTTATTTCACCAACTGCCTGAATTCTTTTGCATATTTCTTCCTTTCTGCTCTTTACGGAACTCCTAACAGAGCTACTGATAAGTATTGAATCCGCTTTCGTTTCCAACATACCGATATTGCTGGATGTTTCAACCAAATCATCAATATCAGCACTCATTGCCTGCACTCCAAATGGAAGAACACGTAAAATGCCAATCAATTTTTTCTTTGATTCTCTGCTTAATATTTTTTGATTTTCTTTATCACATTTTATATCTATCACAATATTTGAGTCAGAAGAACTATATTCATTTCTGAAAATATCCTGTGTATTTTTTATTGCTTCTTTAAGCTTGTCAATATTGCCTTTTTGTACAGATATTACTGCTTTTGCACTCTTGGGTACAGCATTCATCTTAATTCCGCCATTAACATATGAAATTTCTATACCCGCTTGTTCATCAAGTATTTGAAGCAGTCTACCAAGCAACACTATGGCACTTGCTCTGTTTTTATTGATTTCAGAACCCGAATGCCCGCCAATCAAACCTTTTACAATAATTTCATAAAACTCGTTATCCTCAAAAGGATCTATAAAACTTACTGGAAGTGTCATGTCTACATTTATTCCGCCGGCACAGGATGCCAAAAAAATACCTTCTTCTTCCGAATCAATATTTATTAATACATCTCCAGATACGGTACCCGGTTTTAAATTTATTACACCGTCCATTCCTGTTTCTTCAGAAATTGTAAACAGTGCGGTAAGCGGTGGATGCTCAATAGTTTTAGATTCTAATATTGCCATCGTCATAGCTAATGCTATTCCGTCATCAGCTCCTAAAGTAGTACCTTTTGTTCTTATCATATCACCGTCTATTAATATGGGTATAGGATCCTTTTCAAAGTCAAAGTCGATATCGTCTTCCTTTACGGCAACCATATCCATGTGCCCCTGCAGTATAACCCTTTTGCTTTTTTCATATCCAGGTGTCGCATTTTTGCGAATTATAACGTTTAACGACGGATCCTGCACTACTTCAAGCCTGTGTTGTTTTGCAAAAGAAAACAAAAAATCACTTACTCCTTTTTCATTTCCTGACCCTCTTGGGATTCTAGTCAAGGATTCAAAATTTCTAAATACTGCTTCCGGTTCCAAGCCTCTTAAAATATCATTCATTATTGACCTCCCTAATTTATTATATATTTTTTCATATTATCATTTCTAATTTCTTCAATCATTCCTTCTGATATCATGTTTGCAACCAAATTATCAGCAAAAACATTTGAATCAGTAATACTTAATTTACTTTTGCTCCAAAACAGAGATGATGTTGTCCCTTCAATCATTTTAACTATGTCATCTATTGTCAACATTTTACCGCTTTTTATTTCCCGTAAAATTTTCTCCTGACATTTTTTTATGAGATTATTCATAAGTTCCTGATTTTTTCTCTGTTCCTTTACATACCCCAAGGCATATAAAAAAGCAGAAACTATGGCAAATAAAATAATTGCAATAATAATTTGAGGCATTTTAATCTCCTGCTTTCTCCAAGATGATAATCCTATTGTTCCTCAATGTATTAATATAGGTTGCCAATCTTTCATACAGCGGTTCTGCCTCTTCTCCAAATTCTTCTCTAAGGAGTTCCCCTATTCGCATAATATTATTTGTCCCATCTATATTTTTACAAATAAAACTTCCCATATAATCCATATCAATTATAAATTGTTTAGGTGTTTTAAACAATTTTCTTACTATTTTATCAAGCACTCCATCTCTTGGTACAATTATTTGCACCAATCCGTTTTCTTTCTGGCCCCATTGATATCCGTTATTCTTTTTTGGTATAAAATCTAAAAAATTATCTCTTTTTTTTATTTTTTTACCCATAGGCCCTCCCTACAGCTATAACTACGAACAGAGGACGGCAAACAGGAGCCATCCTCTTATAATAAAAGATTAACTGAAATTAATTAGCTTTCTTTAATATAGAATGTCTGATTAGTGTATATGTCAGAAGACCAAATAAAATAATTGACCCGATTGACCCTAAGTCTATTCCAAAATCCAAATTTAACCCAACTACTGTGAACACTGCCAAAACTATACCTATTATGCCTTCTCCAGCTATCAGCCCTGAGCCAAACAGAACTCCCGAGTCAATTTTAGACTGTATAATACCTATTTTGTTTTTATCTTTTGCCTTATTCAATTTACTATCTAAGACACCTCTTACAGCACCGCCTACCATTATTCCGACACTTAAATGAATTGGCAAATACAAACCTATTGCAATAGGCAGTACAGGAAGTCCAAATACCTGTAAAGCAACACCTAAAAATATTCCAACCAATATGAATGTCCATGGCAGGCTTCCTCCCATGACACCTTCCACAATAACTTTCATCAATGTTGCCTGAGGTGCCGGCAGTTCAGGAGAACCAAATCCCCAAGCAGCATTCAATAAGTTTAAAATACCGCCTATTGCAAAGGCCGCAGCTATTGCACCAATAAATTCGCCATATTGCTGATACCTTGGGGTAGATCCCACAAGAAAACCAGTTTTTAAATCCTGTGAAGCATCTCCTGCAATTGCGGCAATAATTGATACTAAAGAACCAACGGTCAATGCGGCAATCATCCCCGAATGACCTGTATTTCCGGAAGATTTAAATATAAATGCAGATATAATCAATGTAGCAATTGTCATGCCGGATACTGGGTTGTTCGAGCTTCCGATTAACCCAACAATCCTGGATGATACTGTGGCAAAGAAAAAGCCAAATATCGCAACAAGCAGTGCTCCTCCAATTCCAACAGGTATAACCGGGACAGCGGCCATAGCTATAACCATAGCAACAACAAGCACAAAAATTGTTTTAATAGACATATCCTGATCAGTCCTGATTGCATTATTACCACCTACGCCGCCTTTATAATCCTTGATTGCATCTTTGAATGTTTTAACAATAAGCGGAAGAGAAGTTATCAGGCTGTAAATACCACCAAAAGCTACAGCACCGGCACCAACATATTTAATGTAATTTTCCCATATACCCCAATGATCCAACTGACTGATAGGTTCAATAGCAGGAGCCATTACAATAGGAGCAAGGCTTCCAATATGTGTAATAAGCGGTATCAAAACAAACCATCCTAAAACTGCTCCTCCCAGCATATATGCGGAAATCTTCGGCCCCACAATAAATCCGACTCCCAACAGAGACGGCAGCACATCTACACCTATGGCAGCACCAGTATACCCAGGTATTGTGGTTTCAATCTCATTAGGAAACAAGTGAAATCCTTCACTTAAAAATTTATAACCCGAACCTATTCCCAATCCTAAAAATGTGGTTTTTGCTTTTTCTCCACCTTCTTCTCCTGCAAGCAAAACTTCCGAGCAGGCAGTACCTTCAGGGTACGGTAAAATCCCATGCTCCTGAACTATCAACGCCTTCCTAAGAGGAACCATAAAGATTATTCCCAACACTCCACCTATTATTGCGATAATCGTAATTGTTATTATGTTTGGAGGAATAGTACCCCATTCCTGTGACCAGATATAAAGTGCCGGTATTGTAAATATTACACCTGCCGCCAGTGATTCTCCTGACGAACCGATAGTTTGAACCATATTATTTTCAAGTATAGAATCTCTTTTAAGAATACCTCTTATAAAACCCATTGAAATTACAGCTGCCGGTATAGATGCGCTGATAGTCATTCCAACTCTTAATCCTAAGTAGGCATTAGCCGCACCAAAAACAACTGCCAACAAAACACCTAATAAAATAGATGTTTTAGTAAACTCAGGAAGTATTTTTTCTGCAGAGACAAACGGCTTGAATTCCTTCGCACTATCATTTCCTTTCATTTTTCCCTCCATTATTTAATTACTAATTCTTTGATCCTATTTTTTCTAAAACAAATAAATCTGCGTAGAAAACAATCGTTTTCTTTTTGATTATTTACAAATAACTTTTACCTTTTACAAACAAATGTTTCTTGTCTCCCCCCTTTCCTGCATAAATAATACAATACCACTGTACTTATATCAAAAACATATTGTGATATTTGTTTTTGATAAACAACTGCAGTTTAGCATAAAATAAATTATATGTCAATATAATTAATCTTAATTAGTGGGAAAACGCAAAACATTTTATAATTCATATATATATTATGTATTTTTAAAGATTTTTTTAAAAAAACAATTTTATTAGACCTTTTGTTAAAAATCTTTTTTATTTAAAACATCTCTTAATATCTTTGCTTCATCCTTACTGAAAGTAACACCCTTCCCCATTCTTTCATGCTCCGGAGACCATTCTCTTATATCAAATTTTGTTTCCCTCCCATTCCAGCTTACCATATTTAATTCTTTTGTCCATCCTTTTGCCGACTGAGAAAGAACAGCCAGTTTTTCCGTTATTTCAAATTTTATATCAGTCATAATTTAACCCCACTATCTTTTAATATTATTTTTATATTCATTCAATGCTTTTTCGTAATATTCTTTTGTTTTATCGTCAAAACATACCATTGCAACCTTATTGATGTTTTTTTTGCTAAATTCCATAATGCTTTTCACAGCTATTTCAGATGCCTTTTTCAATGGGAAATGATAAACTCCGGTACTTATGGACGGAAATGCCACATAGCGGCAGCCATATTCCTCAGCTAACTTAAGGCTGTTATGGTAACAATCAGCTAACAAAGCTTCCTCACTGTTTTCGCCGCCACGCCATATAGGTCCAACAATGTGTATCACATATTTTGCAGGAAGGTCATATCCCTTTGTTATTTTTGCTTTCCCTGTTTCACACCATCCAAGTTTTTTACATTCCTCTAACAATTTTGGACCTGCCGCACGGTGTATTGCACCATCAACTCCTCCGCCTCCAAGCAATGAGTTGTTAGCTGCATTGACAATTGCATCTGCCCTTACTTTTGTTATGTCACCTAATAAAATTTTAAATTCCATCGTTCTCTCTCTTTTTAATAGATTTTATATATTTTAAATTTGATATTGATTTCAATTATTATAATATATCGAACATAAAACTTTAAAACAAAAATCAAAATTACTTATCTAATCACAAATTGTCTTTATCCTAATCCACCCCTTTAATTTTATAATGGCACCATTAATTATGGTTTATTTTCAGTTAGTATAAAATAAAGCAGCATAATACAACAATTACATAAAATTTGTACATTATATACTATATACTGCTTATTTTATTTTTAATCTCTTCTGCTGAATCTTGATACTATCCTGAGAACATACAAAAATATGTTGATAAAATCAAGAAACAAGTTCAAAGCCAATGTAGGTACATCATCTTCTGTGAATGCGCCGGTTTTTATAATTGATACATCATGCAGCACATATCCGCTAAATATCATTATTCCCAAAAATGCCAACGCCAGATGATAAACCTGGGATTTTAAAAACAAACCTACTATGCTTATTAAAATCAAAGCTATCAGACCAGCAAACAATGTACTCCCCAGGAATGAAAAATCACTTTTTGATTTGGCGGAGTATAATGCTATACCACCAAATGTTATAGTAGTTATTCCTAAGGAAATCAGCACCATCTCCGAACCCATCCCAGATATATAGTAAAATATTGCCGGGTAAGTGCTTATGCCCATTAAAAATGCCACCGAAAAACAATTTAATCTTGAGTAAGATCTGTTTTCACCTCTTTTTGCAATTGCCGCGACGATTAGGACAATTATTGAACCAATACCTGCAAGAAATGCAAACTGAGGTGGAACAAACGTCCTTCCTAAAATCATTCCTATTGTACATACCAGCAGCAATACAAAGAATTCTAATAAAACTTTGCTTATTAACCCTTTTTTATAAGTTTCATCGAAATAATATCTTTCCAATATAATCACCTCTATTACAGATATATTAAAATTTCAGTTTTTATAGAGGATTCCCACAATTTGGGCAATATTTATAATTTCCTCTAACTTCACAGCCGCAGTACGGACATTTTCCAGTACCAGAAATTGTACCTTTTTGTATAAGCATCAGATCCTCGTCATTTAAAACAATATTCTGTCTGCGACGTTTCTCTATCATATACCCTTTTTCTTTATTTATTATTAAATATATGCTGTTGCAGCAAGTTGTCTTTGCATAATATTTCTTGCCAAATTTAAACAACGGAATAAAAAATAAGCTAAATACATTATATTCAACAAACACTTCATAACGTCCACACCTGCCACAGCATTTGCAAATAATAGGTACATAATAATTTAATTCTTTTCTTTTCGGATATATGCCGGCAATAAAAACCACACACTCACCTCTTTATTTTAAAGCAACATCTTTTTACCAGGAATTAATTATTCTCAAAATATTTAAGTATGGAATTTAAATATATTTTTATGCCCAAGGCAATTGAACCTTCATCTGCTGCGAACTTCCCACTGTGAATAGGATATATATACCCTTTATCCTTATTTCTTATTCCTAAATTAAAGTAACATGCTTTTCTTGCAGCTGCAAAATAAGAAAAATCATCTGTTCCCATACAGGGCTCCTGTACAATGGAAATATTCTCTTCACCTATGGTTTCCAAAGCCGCTGCTTTTACCGTGTCAACCATGGAATTATCATTTATAAGAGGTCCATAACTTTCTTCTATATTGATCTGAGCGGTTCCACCATATGATTTTGCAATATTTGTAGCCAAATCTGCAGTCCTTTTTTTCAAGAACTCTCTTGTTTGTGGATCAAGCGTCCTCAATATACAGTCCATCCGTGCAGACTTAGGTATAATATTGGAATTTGTTCCAGCATGTATACTTCCTACTGTAAATACAGCAGAATTATACGGTGCTATATTCCTGCTTACAAGAGTTTGCAATGCCATTATTATGTTAGCACTTATTATAATAGGGTCAATTCCGTTATGTGGATATGCTCCGTGAGTCTGCTCACCCATAACAGTAATTGTTATCATGTCAGAAGCTGCATACATCTTTCCGTATTTTAAACCGATTTTACCAACATCTATATCAGAATTTACATGAAGCCCTAAAACAGCATCTACATGAGGATTTTCCAAGCACCCTTCATTTATCATCCTTTTAGCACCTCCTATTGTTTCCTCAGCTGGCTGAAAAAACAGCTTAACAGAGCCATCAATCTCATTGCCAATTGTTATTAAAATTTTCGCAAGTCCTAACAAGACAGACATGTGTATATCATGGCCGCAGGCATGCATGACATTTTCATTTACAGATGAAAACATAACATTACTTTCTTCTTTTACAGGAAGTGCATCCATATCTGCTCTTACCCCAATTACCTTTTGATCTGTTCTACCCTTTATTATTGCTACAACTCCTGTATCAGCCACATTTTTTTTATATTCAACACCCCATTTGCTTAAGCAGGAACAGATTTTTCCCATAGTATTATACTCTTTCTGGCTAAGTTCAGGATTTTGGTGAAGATACCTTCTTATTTCGATTATTTCTTCAATACTGTCATTTATCAATTTTTCTGTATTCAATTATATGTACCTCCAATAATTAAAATATTCAAAATATCAAACATCTATTGCAAATATTATATCAAATAAATCACATACTGCAATTTATATTTGACGATATTATTAAATATATATGTAAAGTAGGTGAAACATAGAAAAATACGTCACTAACAAAATAAACTAAAAACGGCTATTTATACAATAACAAATAACCGTAATTTTTAAAAAATAATCTTATTTATTGAATTTTATCAATTTCAGCATTGTATTAATTGTACACTTTGTACCTAAAGGAATTGTTGACATTGGAAAACAATGGCCGGATTTAATATTGTACATAACAGGTTTATCATAATCGACCAGTACGTCTTTAAACATATTTATTACAGAATAATTTATATCTGATTCATTTATGCAATTAGTGAAATCACCCAAAATAATTCCTGCTGCATCTTGTAATTTATTTGAATATTTCAGTTGATACATCATCCTGTCCAGTCTTCTTACATCTTCATCGACATCTTCAATAAAAAGTATTTTGCCACATGTATCTACTTCGTAAGGTGTTCCAATCATAGAAACAAGCAATGATAAATTGCCGCCGACAATTGTTCCCTCGGCAGTCCCCTCTTTCATCACCTGAAAACTTTCACCTTTGGGATTTTCTAAAATCAATTCATCTTTCATATTTAATGCTTTATAAAAACTAGCTCTTGTAAAATCATCATACGAATGAAGCATATTTGATTTTACCATAGGCCCGTGAAAAGTAACTAAATCACATTTCTGATTGAAATATACATGTAAATTTGTAATGTCACTGTACCCGACAAATATTTTAGGGCAATTCCTTATAACGCTGGAGTCTATCTTATCCATTACATGAGAGCTTGTGTCCCCTCCTCTTATGCACCAAATAGCTTTTACCTCATTGTCCCTAAACATTTGATTCAATTCTTCTGCCCTTTCTTTTCCAAGCCCTGCTGAATACCCATGAACAGATTTATATGCACATTTGCCCATTTTAACTTTGTATCCCATATTTTCCACAAGGTTCTTACATGAATTCGCTTCTTCTTTAGTGATCGGTGACGAAGGAGAAACTAATGCTACCATATCGCCTTTTTTAAATTTTTCTGGAAAAATCATTATTTTACCCTTTCTACAGCCTCATAATTATTATATTCATTATAAATATATTCAGTTTCCCATAATATGTTAAAAAGGCAGTAACGAAATTAAAAAATTTCGTTACTGCCTTTATTATGATTGTTCTATCTAAATGTAGAAGTTAATTCTAAAACTCTACCGCTTAATGTTTTTTTACTTTCCGTCCTGCATAGAGCTGAATCAATAATGTCTGCCAGCTCAGACATTTCAGCCTCTTTCATTCCTTTTGTGGTAACTGCTGCAGTACCTATTCTTATACCGCTTGTTACATTCGGGTTTTGTGGATCAAAAGGTATTGTATTTTTATTTGTGGTAATATGGATTTCGTCAAGTATTTCCTCTGCTTCTTTGCCAGTCAACCCTTTGCTTCTTAAATCAACAAGCATTAAATGGTTGTCGGTTCCTCCTGATACAATTCTGAAACCTTTGTCCATCAGTGCTTGAGACAATGCTTTTGCATTGTTAACTACTTGCTGCTGGTACGTTTTAAAGCTGTCCTCCATTGCTTCCTTGAAACAAACGGCTTTTGCAGCTATTACATGCATTAAAGGCCCCCCTTGTGTTCCTGGGAAGATTGCTTTGTCTATCTTTTTTGCAAATTCTTTCTTACACAGGATCATTCCGCCTCTTGGGCCTCTTAATGTTTTATGGGTTGTCGTAGTTACGAAATCCGCATATTGAACAGGGTTCGGATGTAATCCTGATGCCACAAGACCGGCTATGTGGGCCATATCCACCATGAAGTATGCTCCGACTTCATCTGCAATTTCTCTGAATGCTTTAAAATCTATAAATCTTGAATATGCACTTGCTCCTCCTACAATAATGTTTGGGTGCTCACGTTTTGCAATTTCTCTTACTTGGTCATAATCAATTCTTTCTGTTTCCTTATTAACACCGTAGGACGCAACATTAAAATATGTTCCGGACATATTAACCGGACTACCATGTGTCAAATGCCCTCCCTGGGATAAGTTCATCCCAAGTATTTTATCTCCCGGCTTTAAAACTGAAAAATAAACTCCAAAGTTTGCATTTGAACCGGAATGAGGCTGTACATTGGCATGATCAGCCCCAAATATTTTTTTTGCTCTCTCTCTTGCAAGGTTTTCAACTTTATCTACAAATTCGCATCCGCCATAATATCTTTTGCCCGGATATCCTTCAGCATATTTGTTTGTTAAATGACTTCCCATTGCTTCAAGTACCGCTTCGGAAACAAAGTTTTCAGAGGCTATCAGCTCAATATTGTTATTCTGCCTTTCCTTTTCCTCCATCATTGCATCATATAATTTATCGTCATTTTGTTTAATTAAATCAAAGTTCATCATTATTCTCCTACATATATTTTCTTGGAAGCTGTTTTTTTATTTTTTACAGTATTATTATATTATGTTACATTCTTTTAAGCAACGTAAAATATATTATTGAGCAATGCCGTCATAAATTTATTTCATACTAATTATACTTTATTTCATACCTAAAAATCAAGTAATAATCTTAAAGGTCATCGTCTTTGACTCTTTTTATTTTTGCACCAAGATTCATAAATTTATTTTCAATATGTTCATAACCTCTGTCAATATGATATATGTCTGTTATTTCTGTAAGCCCTTCAGCTACGAGCCCTGCAATAATAAGAGCGGCTCCTGCCCTTAAATCAGTAGCTTGTACCACCGTTCCTCTCAACAAGGGAGTGCCTATAATCTTTGCCTGCTTCTTTGTGAATTCAATGTTTGCCCCCATCTTCTTAATTTCGTTCACATATTTAAATCTGTCTTCGGATACCCCTTCAACCACTATACTTTCTCCTTTTAATGATGATAAAAGAACAGTCATAGGCTGCTGCAGATCTGTAGGAAATCCGGGATAAGGCAGCGTTTGAATATTAACAGGGGTCAATTCATGCTCATAAAACACTCTCATAGAATCTCCATATTCTTCAATCCTTACACCCATTTCTTTAAGCTTTGCAGTAACGGGTTCAAGATGCTTAGGAATAATATCATCAATTATAATGTCTCCCTTTGTTGCCGCAGCAGCAATCATGTATGTTCCTGCTTCAATCTGATCAGGAATCACTCTGTATGTACATCCCGTCAATTTATTTACACCGTTTATTTTTATTACATCGGTACCGGCTCCCTTTATATCTGCTCCCATTGAATTTAAAAAATTTGCCGTATCTACAATATGAGGCTCTTTTGCTGCGTTTTCTATTATTGTCCTTCCTTCAGCATATACAGCCGCCAGCATTATATTAATGGTGGCCCCAACACTTACAACATCAAGGTATATTTTTGTGCCCACAAGCCTATCAGCTTGTACATTAACTCTGCCTTCAGGTGTAATTTCAACGGTTGCTCCCAGAGCTTCAAAGCCTTTAATATGCTGATCTATTGGCCTCCTGCCAATATCACAGCCGCCGGGAAGTAGCGTGGATGCTTTTTTAAACCTTCCAAGGCCTGCTCCAAGCAAATAATAAGATGCCCGCATTTTTTTTGACAATCCATTTTTCAAATAACATTCCTTCATATCTGATGCATCAACAAGAATGGAGGAATCATCAAGGTATTTTGCATCTGCTCCAAGCTCTGAGAATATTTTTATGAAAACATTAATATCGTCAATTCTCGGCACATTTTCAATAATGCATCTCCCGGGGCACAACAAGGTTGCCGGTACTATTGCAACAGCAGCATTTTTGAACCCACCAATATTTACCTTGCCTTTTAATTTAATTCCACCTTCTATAACAAATTTAGACATAACAAATTCCTCAATTCTTATTTTTATATATTAAATATTTTTCAGCTGTTTTATTACATTGAAAACATTAATCAAATTCATAGTCATAGGTATTTATACCTGACAAATGCTTTTGGGTTCCATCACTAAAAATAACTTTCCACACAGGATAAGAATTTATTCTTGAAATGTACTGCCAATTCTCATCTTCTTCCCTATAATATGTCATTTCCATATGAATGATTTTTTTGTTTTCTATATTATAAGGTAAAAGTTTAGGAAGTGCTTCAGCTGCAGAAAAAGTACGTATTTTTTCTGCAGTCTCTTTCGCTGAAATAATATTTTGCATTTCAAATTTATAAATTCCTTTTTCATCAAAATAAAAATGCATATATGAATTATCCATGCTAAAATTATTGTATTTTTTTGTATAAACAACCAAAAGTCCATTATGTTCAATATTTCTGTAATTTTCCAAGTATCCATCAGCATCAATTTTCTTATCTGCTATAAATTTATTTATATCTTTTGTAATTATATTTTTATCATTTAAACTACTGCCGACCCTTTCCCTTAAAGTATAATGAAGCTTTTTGCCTTCTATTACTTCAAGCTTTTCACCATTTTCATTAGTGTACTCAGTAATGCCCTCAACAGGCTCCACCCCTGGTCCAAGGTAACGGCCAAGAAGGTCTTTGTTTATATCTATTATCTCGTATTCCGCATCCAATGGAGAAAGTATGTACATTTCTTCAGGCAATTGACAGTTTAGCTCAATGTTTTTTTCACCTAAAATATTTTTAACGTCTTCTATGAATTCTTCATCATTGGATACCTCATATCTATTGTTAAAGATATCTTCATAGTAAGATATAAATAAAAAAATGTTTAAAATGATAAATGCTGTAATTAGTATTGTATTTGCCTTGTTCCAATTCATATATACACTCTCATCCTCACTACCACTCTTCTATTAACAGTCCAGATTTGGCATTAAATATATATGTTTTGTCTCCTGCTTCTATAACCCAGACAACTCTCAAAGCCTGTTCTTTTAAAATTCTGGATAAATCATAATACCCCAAATAAATACTGCTGATTTCTTTTATTATATCTTTGCTAAGTGGTTTAAGTTCAGGAAGAACATTATCACCGCTATTAACTATTTCAGAATCATCACCTAAATTTTTGGCTATTACGTCAATAGCAGGAAGTATTTGAATAGTACTCATTTTTTTTATTTGTGATTTATCAATTTTTCTTATAAACCTCTTATAAGAAATTACGCTGTCACCTATAACATCAATCTTCAATGCCGAATTTTCTCTTACCTTGCTAAACATAATCGGCCTTTCTAAAACTTTGTATGAAAATGTATATCTGTACCCATAATTGCCGTCATGCTCAATACTTTCAACATTACTTAAATATCCATCCTCCGGAAATCCCAAAAACTCATTGGTAAAGTTAACTGCAGTCACAAGGCTTTTGTACACGTCAGATGAATTCTCCAGTTCGCCTGTTGTATCATATAAGTCTAAAAGCCCATCAGAATTTATTTTAAAGATTTTTTTCGTTCTGTACATATATACAAGATTTCCGTTCACTTCCACTGATTTTCTCACATAATCATAATTGTTTTTAAAATAATTCTTTGCTATTTTGTCTATAGATTCAGTATCAAAAACATCTAGCTCTGATTGTACAAATATAGGGCTTAAAGCTGTCTTTTCCTGAGGCACAGGAACCTGAATTGTTTCTTCACCGATTTTTTGATCAAATGCAAACTCTGTTTCAGTACTAAAATCAATTTGCTTTACCATTTCGGCTATTTCATGGGCATCAATGTTGTCATCCTTAATTTTAATAGTATTTACTCCGTTATAAATGTATATGGAACTTGCATCTTCCAAATCGATTATTACATTTTTAATACAATTTATTTTATCATTTATATGTCTGTTGTCTATTTTCATATGACCTGTAAATATTTCAACAGGAATATTTGTGCTGAAATCAAATTTTAAATACTGAGATGGAAATGCTGCCGACTCATTAACACTGCTGCTGTCAAAACTGTTAAAGGCATCATTAATTACCTGCACAGTTTTTCCCCACAAGTGCAATTCATCAGAATATGTAATAGTATAGTCCTCATTATATTTAATTATATTTTTAGTCGGCCTCACTACATTCCATAAATCGCCGGCAATTACTTCATTATGACTGTCATTTTCTTCTCCGTCAATATTACGTTCTAAAAAATTAGGCAATTTAAGCCATACCTTGCTGCTCAAATAAATGCAGACAAGAACCATTGCAACTAATATTACATTTTTTATTTTACCCTGTCTCATGGATACCTCTTAATTGAATTCAGGAGCTGTAATGATAATTTCAGTTCCATCGTTTACCCGACTGTTTATTGTTAACATACCATCGTTGGCTTCGGCTATCTGCTTGGCTATTGAAAGCCCCAGGCCTGTTCCTCCCTGTTCTCTCGATCTTGCCTTATCAACTCTGTAAAATCTCTCAAATACTCTTGCCTGATCTTCCTTTGGTATACCGATGCCGTCATCCTTAACGATTATGTTGATTTTACCGTTTTCTCTATTTGTACTAATCCATATGTTTCCATCTTCAGGTGTATACTTAATTGCATTTCCCACAATATTTAAAAGTATCTGCTCAAAACCGTATCTGTCAAAAAAAACATCAACGTTCGGTAAGTCAGACACATGTATTGCAATATTTTTATTCTTAGCTTGAATTGAAAGTTTCTTTACAGTTCGATTAATCATTTCGTCTAGATTTAATTCCTCTTTTTCCCACTTTGTCTGATCATAATCCATTCTTGACAATTTTAACAAGTCGCTGACAAGCCGTGACATGCGGTCACTTTCAGAATTTATGACATCTAAAAAATCTTCAGCTCTCTGTCTGTCTTCCAAAGCCCCATCGAGTAACGTTTCAGCATAACTTTTTATTGTTGTAATAGGAGTTTTTAACTCATGAGAAACATTGGCAACAAATTCTTTCTGCAGTTTATCAATTTTATATTGCTCCGTAATGTTTTTAAATACAATGATTACACCACCGATCTCATTTTGATCGTTCATAAACGGTGCATAATCTACATTATAAGTTTCTCCATTCTGTTCCAAAATTTCAGTACCGTGATAATTTTTTGACTTCAAATTTTCTAAAAGCATACTGCTATTAATTTTTCTTACCAGATCATCATATTTCACTTCTTCATTTGTCAAAGACAGCAAATTTTTAGCAACAGGATTGGCATGAATTATGCTGCCATCTACAGTAACAGTCAATACACCGTCGGCCATATACTTAAATGTAGTCTCCATTTTGCTTTTTTCCTGCTGAAGGCTTGACATAGATCTTTTTAGCTCATCAATAAGGAAATTAAACATTGTACCCAGCTGCCCAATTTCGTCGTCTGATTTAACATTTACCTTTTGATCAAAATCTCCCAGGGACATTTGCTTAGCTTTAACAGTAAGTTCCTTTATAGGACCGGTAATGCTTGACGACAAAATAAGCCCCACGAAAATTGTTAAAGTTAGTGCTATTATTGTTGCCTGACTCATAATTTCCATTGATTTATTTACCGTATCGTAAATATATTCAATATTATTGGAAAGATATATATACCCCTTAATACTTCCGTCTGTTTTAACAGGATATGACATATGGTAAAGGCTTGGATTTTCCGTTCCTTCTATTTTGTTAGAGTCGAGAATCCGATCCGGAGGAGCTATGGACTCCACATTACCATCAAAAGACTTCATAAAAATATAACTGTTAATTGGTGATGCGTCAAATGCGCTTTGACCAATTATATCTTCCGAACTGCCTGCAATTATAGTCTTTTGTTCATTATTTAAAATAACATATATGTTCTCATTATATCCTATTTGAATGCTTTTGATATTTTCACGTATTTCTTCGGTATTTTCATCCCAATTTTTTGTACTTAAAATATCGGAAGAACTGAGAATAGACTGTATTCGTTCCTTCATATTTTTCCTACTCATTTCAAGCTGAATATCCTCAAGCTGGTTTACTATATAAATTCCTACTATGGACATAGCAAGGAAAACAAGCAAAAAGTAAATTAAAATAAATCTCCATCTAATACTTTTAAACATAATTTCTCCCTAAAAAAGATGGCAGTTGATAGTTCGTTTCTGCAAATACAAGTTTATTTATTTTTGAAATAATAGCCTGTTCCTCTTTTTGTGATTATATATTTATCATCTTCTGTTTCGATTTTTTCTCTCAGCCTTCTTACAGTTACATCAACTGTTCTTAAATCTCCAAACTCATACCCCCATACATCTTTGAGCAGTTGCTCCCTGTTAAATACCCTGCCGGCATTTAAAAACAAATACTTGAGAAGGTCGAATTCACGATTGGTAAGGTTGATTATTTTATTATCCTTGCTGACCTCATAGGTATTCATGTCAATTGTCAGGTTGCCTATACTGATTATTTTAGACTTCATTTCTTCATTAACGTTAGACAATCTAACTCTTCGAAGGTTAGCCTTAACTCTAGCTATCAATTCCTTATTACTGAATGGTTTTGTAATATAGTCATCTGCTCCCATTTCCAGGCCTGCAATTTTATCGTTCTCTTCCTCTTTAGCTGTGAGCATTAATATAGGCATAACATTTTCCATTCTAATCTCTTTTAATACTTCAAATCCGTTTTTCTTCGGAAGCATAATGTCTAGAATTATTAAATCAGGGTCCATCTTATGGACCATCTTTATTGCTTCATCCCCGTCATAAGCAGTTTCTACCTCAAAGTCTTCTTTTTGAAGGTTGTACTTTATTATTTCTGCTATTGGCCTTTCATCATCTACTACTAATATTTTAGGCATAGGTACCTCCGCACATATTCATTAAAAATTATTTCATCATAACTATGAGCCGATTATCGGCTTGGTTCACACAGACACAATAAATTATATGTAAGTCTATGTATATTTATTATATCATGTTTTTCAAAAATAAACACCATCTTTAGTTAAAAGCATAAATTAATTTAGGTAGGTGAATATTATGAAAAATCATATAGATTACGGTAAACTTTGTCCAATAATCAGAGGCCGGCTATATTCAAGCAATAACAATAATATTATACCGGTTATTATAACCTATAAAACTAATAAAAAATTAAAGGAAGGGAAAATTTCTTCTTTGTCAAATAAATTAAGTTACAACCTTCCTATTGTCAACGGGTGTGCCTGCGAAATGAGCATAGATTCAATATTAGAACTTACAGCCGATCCTGATATTGAATTCATCAGCTATGATGCAAAAGTGTTTGCAGTAATGGATGTAGCAAGAAAAGCAGTTGGAGCTGATTTGACCTTAAATACAGGATATACAGGTAAAAACATTACAGTTGCCATTATAGATACAGGAGTATCCCCTCATGCGGATTTAATATATCCTACAAACAGAATAATAGGATTTAAAGATTTTGTAAACAATGAATCAAGAATGTACGATGATAACGGACATGGTACTCATTGTGCTGGCATATTAGCCGGAAGCGGATATGTGTCCAAAGGAAAATACAGAGGAATAGCTCCTGAAGCCAACATATTGTCAATTAAGGTTCTCGATGAAAACGGAAACGGCAATACTTCGGATATACTGTCCACAGTTCAGTGGATTATTGAAAACAAGGAGGTTTATAAAACAAGAATAATTAATTTTTCATTAGGTGCCATAGCCCAATATAGAGAAAAAAGGGACCCTTTAGTCAAAGCCGCAAACAGAGCCATTGAAAATAATTTTATTGTAATTGCCGCAGTGGGTAACAGCGGCCCTTTAAAGAACACGATATTATCTCCTGCAACAAGCAGGCATGTTATTTCTGTTGGTGCTTTGGACGACAAGCGCACCCCTGAATTAAACGATGATGTTATTGCCGAGTTTTCAAGCAGAGGGCCAACTATTGACAGGATAAGAAAACCTGATTTAATTGCCCCGGGTGTAAATATAATGTCTCTTTCAAACACAAATTTAACCGGTTATACTACTCTTAGCGGGACATCCATGTCAGCTCCCATGGTTTCAGGAGCAGCCGCATTATTATTAAATGAAAATCCAAATTATACTCACTATGATATAAAAAGAAAACTCATTAATGCTTGTAGCAGGATAAGAGCGTCTTCGTATGCACAAGGAGCAGGTGCACTGGATATAGGAAGAATATTCTCATAAATTTCATAAATTAAGGGGAACTAGTTCCCCTTAATTTCCCTTATTCGTTCACTCATGACAATATAATACCCTTGCCCATCGACTGAGCTTTAGCTGTAAGATTTTCAGATTTTTCAACAAATTTCTCTATTGACTCCCCTGCATACTCTACAATAGAACCGCACACGCTTAATTTATAGTCCAGGCTGGTGTTGTAAGCCTCTATTTCTTCTTTAATTCTTTCAGTCATTACTTTAGCTATATCAATATCAACATTGTTAAGAATAATCATAAATTTGTCATTTCCATATCTCCCCACTACATCAATTTTTCTTGCATTTGAACTTAAAATATATGCTACATCCTGAAGAATCAAATCTGCTTTATTCATTCCATATATTATGTTCATTTTTTTAAACTCATCAATATCAAGTACAAGGAGGCAGAAATTTATTCCTTCCTTCTTATAATTTAAAATACTGCTTTTTATGCATTCATTTAAAAATTGAAAATTATAAAGTTTCGTAAGCGTATCTACATTAGCTCTTGATTTCAAATCATTTTCCAGGTGTTTTATTTCTCTTTCCATTTCAAGTAAACGCCTTTTCATTTCTTTTTCTTCAGTCAAATCCTGCATTGCAACATAAAAAGTACTTCCCTCAAGCCCAAAAACATTGAATCTTATGTACTTTTCAAATCCTGTAATATATTGTTCTATGATCTTGTAATCACTTGTCATAGCAGCTTCACTCAAAATTTTAGGCCAGTCAAATATGGACCCCATTACCTCCGGGAAAACTTCAGTAACATTTTTATATAATACATCCTCTAAAGACCTGCCAATAATAGATTCTGTCTGTTTATTTGCATAAATTACTTTAATGTCCCTGTTTCCTGATTCATTCTTAACCATTCTGAACTGCACAATTGCATCAGATATATAGTCCAAATATTTTTTCAACTTAACACCCCCTATTCTCAATTATTTTAATAACTTTCAAACCCGCAATACTCTTCACAGTCAGAGGCAAGCAGCTGAGAAACTGTTTTTCTTACCGTGCTATATTCGAACCCTCTGTTAATCAAAAAATTTGATAATTTAGAAGCTTTCTTATAAGTATCATCTTCCGTTAATGTCTTAAGCTTTTTAGCCCCTATGTAGCACGCTCTTTTAATTTCATCTTTTTCCGTTATAGTACTCAGCTTTTTTTCTATTATATTCCTATCAATTCCCCTCTTGTAAAGCACATCTTTTACCTTACATTTTCCCCACAGGGAAGAATTAAGTTTACTGTCTATTAGTATTTCGCTATATCTTTCATCGTCCAAATATTTCTGTTTCTTCAATTTAAAAATTGCATTATCAATAAACTGAAGATCAAATCCCTTCTTATTCATTTTCTCCCTAAGCTGTTTTTCACTTTTTGGATTTCTCGACAACACACGTAATCCATAATTATATACTTTAATCTTCTCTTCCGCAATTAATATTTCATCTATAAATTCTTCTTTCAATTTCATATTTTTTGTTAAAGAGTGCTCAATCATATTGTCCAAATCAATACTAAAAGCAAAGTCATCATCCAAATAAATATTTACTCTGTCTTTTCTGTTTTTTTGGTACTCGATCCTAGTAATTTTTTTCATAACATATTTCCTCATGTGCATTTAATTTTAGCATATATATCGAAATTTATCAACAAATGTATTTTTTCATCAAATACTGATAAATCCCATTATTGCCCGTTAAATTCAATGACATAAAAAGAACCGCCACACCTCCAGTACGAAACAATGCGGCAGCCCTGAAAATTTATCTTAAGTTTTTTGCAAGTTCTCTCAATTTTTCCTCTTCTTCATCTCGTGCTTTATCCAGCACCATTCCATGAGGCTTTTTCCTGCCTTGGTCATCAACAGAAATAAATGTAATGAACCCATCAACAGGAGTTACTTTACTTAATTCAGTTTCCATCTTTGTATACACAATAATACTGGTTCTTCCAAAATCGACGATTTTACTGGTAAATTTCACAATTTCACCTTTATCTACAGGGTGCTTGAACAATAAACCGTGTATATTCAAACATACCACATTTTTAGGATCTCCCAATGTAGATGCTGCGGCTATAAATGCCGACTCCACAAACCATTCAGCAGTCCTGCCGGCAAACAGTGTGCCGTGATGATTTAAATCTTCTGATTTTACCAGCCTTGAACATATATAATCTTTCATAATCTCCTCCAATAAATTATATTGCCGAAGCATGCTTTTTATTATGCCACATAACGAGCAAGGGCCCTGCCAGGCATACTGTTGAATAACATCCGCTTACGCTGCCTATAAACATGGGGATTGCGAATGTCTTTATGGAATCAATATTGTATATATAGGCAAGTATGCACACTATTAAAACACTTACACTGGTTGCCATATTTGTATTGATTGATCTTGTCAAAGTCTGATTTATACTTGTATCAACCAATTCCTCAAAAGACTTCTTTTTAAAATATGGCTGATTCTCTCTTATACGGTCATAAATTACTATTGTGTCATTTATGGAATAACCTATGATTGTAAGGGTCACTGCAATAAACGAATCATTTATCGGCATTTTAAAAATTACAAACGTAAAGAAAACAACCAGTACATCATGCAAGAGTGCAATAAGCCCTATTATTCCAGCAGACATTCCAGATATTTTTTTAAATCTGAATCTAACATATATAACTATAAATAAGGATGTAAGAGCTATTGCCGTCAAACTTTTAATTAAGAATCTTTTTCCTATAAACGGTTCAACGACATTTGACTCTGCCAATTCTAAATTAGCTTCCGGGAATTCTGCCTTTAATGCTTTATCAAGCTTTTCCTGCTCTCCAGCTTCAAGGCCACTGTTACCTGACAAGTTTAAAACCAATTTTTTGCTGTGGGTTGCCAAATCATCCGTCAACTGAACTTCAGTATCCCTATTCAATACTTGAGAAGCTTTATCCGCAGCCAGTTCTGAATCTATTTCTCCAGCATAGGAATACTTTATTATGGCTCCCCCCTTAAACTGAATAGACAAGTTAATTCCATTAATAAATAGCGAAATAATCCCTACTAACATAATAGTAAAGGAAATCGCAAAAAACATTTTTCTTTTACTGTAAAATTTAATCATTATTTTGCCTCCTTTACTTTTACTTTCAATCCATAAAGGGACTTTTTAGCAAATACTTTATTCATACTCATGGATTTTGTCATTATCTTTGATGCAGTCACTCCCGAAACAAAGTTAAGTATGCATCCTATCATAAGAGTATATCCAAATGACAGCAAAGCACCTGTTCCGAATATCATCATTATTATAGAAGCTGCTATTGTTGTGATATTTCCGTCAAACACCGCTGAAAATGCTTTGTTATAACCTGTATCAATCGAATATCCTAAAGTCTTTCCTCCATTTAATTCCTCTCTGATTCTTTCTGAAATTATAACATTGGCATCTACACCCATTCCAATAGACAGAATAATACCGGCAATACCAGTTAAGGTAAGAGTTATCTGAGGTATTGAAAGCGCAAGCAACTGAACCGCAATCTGCAATAGCAGCGCAAAACATGCAACAACGCCAAGCAGCCTGTAATATACCAACATAAAAATGCATACTACCGCAAATGCGATTACACCTGCTTTAACCATTACGCCCAATGCTCCAGAACCCATTGTAGGTGTAATTGTGCTGTGGTTTTTTGACACTAGTGAAAATGGAAGAGCACCTGAATTTATTTTATCTGATAAAGCTTTTGCTTCTTCTGTACTCTTCATGTTTGTTATAATTGAGTTTCCCCCGGTTATTTTTTCATTTACCATAGGCGACGATATTAAAGTTTCATCCATATAAATTGAAATGGGTTTATTAATAAGTCTTCCTGTTGCTTCCTCAAATGCTTTTGCACCTTCGTCATTAAATTCCAGTGTAACTACAGGCTGATTAGATCTTTTGTCAAGTTGTACCTTGCTTTCCTTAACATCCTTACCTTCAACTATAATATTCCCATCCGGGTCCCTGAATGTCAGCCTTGCTGTTTCACCAAGCTCTGCAATTGCCTTTTGCGGGTCGAAATCCGTCTCTCCAGATTTCCAAGGGAATCTAACTATTATATGACCGCTTCCCTTATCAACTGTTATTTCTCTGTCCAAAATATTTTGGGCATCCATCCTTGTTTCCAATATAGCCCTGGCAGATTCAAGCTCACTTTCCGTAGGCACTCTATCTAAATTAGAAGGCTCAAACACAGCTTCCACTCCGCCTTTTATATCTATTCCGAATCTTATATCCTTCATGCCCCTTATTTTTAAGGGATCTGCATTAATGCCGAATACAGCTGTAAGAGCAATTCCTGTTATTAAAAGCATAACAATTATATAAACATGTTTATTTGTTTTCATTTTTCCTCCTGATTTTAAATATTTATGAATACAAATAAATGCGTTTGTCTTTTTTACCGTCTTTTTTATTTATAAAAGCCACTATAAAAACACTATATCCAAAAAAAACAGAAATTTTCTCTTCAACATGTGTATGTCTGAATTTAAATAATTTTTCATGGCTGAAAATACTGTACAAGATATACTTCATATTCAAGTAAAAAAGAATATTTTTATTACATTTAAAAAATTGAAAAGTTAAATTTTGATTAATCAAATTTTGTTCAAATACATTTTCATAAGCTATGATTTGATTGCTTTCAAAGTTGTTTCTGCTTTCATTTTGAACAAAAAAAATCGAAGAAAAAATAGCTATAATTATAATAATAGCTGTTAATTTAAAATTTGACAGTTTCATAAGCCTCTTTCCTCGATTCTATAATTCCCATTATTTAATTTACTTTTTATCATCGGATGTTACTCTTAACATTATAATTACAGCCGCATAAATTACAATTATTACCAGAAATATTGCTGCCATTCCCATGCCCATAAGTTTAAGTGACTTAATTACATTTGCATTCATATTTACCTCCTACATCAATCCCACAATACCGATTATAACTCCTCCGGCTATAACCGATGCTATCTGTCCAGACACATTTGCTCCTACTGCATGCATAAGCAAATGGTTCTGGGAATCTTCTTCAAGCCCCATTTTCTGAATGACTCTTGCAGACATTGGGAAAGCAGAAATACCTGCCGCTCCTATCATTGGATTGATTTTTTCTTTTAAAAATAGGTTCAAGAATTTTGCAAATAATACTCCCGCAATAGAATCAAAAACGAATGCTAATAATCCAAGACCCATAATCAACAGGGTTTCAAAAGTAACAAACTGCTCTGCCCTCATACTTGCGGAAATTGTAATTCCAAGAAGTAAAGTAATAAGGTTAACCAAATCTTTTTGGGCAGTTTCAGACAACGAATTAAGCACTCCACATTCCCTTATTAAATTGCCGAACATAAGAAATCCTACAAGTGATATAGAAGCAGGAGCTACCAAACCTGCTATAATTGTTACTATTATAGGAAACAGCAGCCTTGTTGTTCTTGAAACACTTTTCGGATTATATTTCATCTTTATTTTTCGGTCTTTTTTTGTTGTGCAGAACTTTATAGCGAAAGGCTGAATTATCGGAACTAACGCCATGTACGAATATGCGGCCACAGCTATAGGACCAATATAATTGCTTTTCAATACCAGTGAAACCAAAATTGACGTAGGACCGTCGGCTGCACCTATAATACCTATTGAAGCTGCGTCCTGAATATTAAAGCCTAAAAGTGCTGCTACTGTTACCGTAGCAAATATACCGAATTGTGCTGCAGCACCAAATAATAAAAGCCTTGGATTAGACAAAAGTGGCCCGAAATCTATCATTGCACCTATACCTATAAACAACAGAAGCGGCATCATTTCAGAAGCTTCTATACCTACGCTGAAAAGCCAGTCAATAATACCCGAAACTTCTCCCATCCCTTCTAATGTCTGATTTAAAACTCCGCTCATCGGAATGTTAACTAAAATTGCGCCGAATCCCATTGGCAGTAAAAGTGATGGCTCCATATTTTTAGCAATTGCCAAATATATTAGAACACCACCTATTATCCACATTAATATTTGCTGCCAGGTAATACTTGTGATACCTTCAATCAAAAATTCCATCTTCCGCTCCTTTGATTTTATTCGTGTGTATTCTATTATAAACAACAATTTTAAGCAATTATTCATAATAGTCAAAATAATTGATTTTATGCTTAATTATTAAAATTTACATGGTTTACTCTAACTTATCCAGCTTAATCTTTCATATTCTTTAGCTTCCTTTTTATATCTAATATAATGCAAGGATGCTTAATATTCCTGCAATTTTCAACTGTTTCACTAATAGAATACTCAGTACTATATACATTGTTTGCTCAAGCCGCATATATTTTTGAGTTATTCACTTGATTCTGTGATAACCACGCCAAACATGTTTTTTCAAAGGCTTAAGCAATATTTTGCCTGCGAATATAACGTCTTTCCTTTTTAACAATTTATCTTCTTCCAATATTAAGTAGTTACAGACGGAATTATTTTATATCCTGCACAAAATATTTAAATTTTTTGAGTTTATTTTTTCATTTTTTATAATTCTGCACCGTTTTTAGAATTTGATTCAGCATACTATTTCAATTTCAATTATTAAAATTGGATAAGATGAGAGGAACAACAAATTCTATCTGCTTAAAAAACTATATACTATTCTTACTTAGTATACATGCTTTTAACATCACTGGCAATTAAAATCTGGTAATAATTATTTTTCATTAATTTGTGCTAAGATACATCAAATATACTATACGAAAATATATTTTTTCTATGTTATAGCTTGTATTTATTATTAACAACAGCTGCTGTTTTACATATAATACATCAATGTGATAGATACTTAATTTTTATACATTGCAGACTTAGTTTGATAATACCATAATTGATTTGGAGGTAATTTAATGAAAGAAAAACACATATTTGCAGGAAATAATACTGCTGAAGGCTTTTATAGCTGTTTTGATTATTTATTTAATCCTAATGAATTAGAACATATTTATATTTTAAAAGGCGGACCCGGAGTAGGAAAAAGCTCCTTTATGAAAAAATTTGCCTCTGAGACATCAAATAATGATTATTCTATAGAATACATCCATTGCTCAAGCGACAACGACAGCTTAGACGGAATTATCATACCCCAACTAAAAATTGCTCTTGTAGACGGAACCGCACCTCATACAGTTGACCCAAGAATACCGGGGGCAATTGACGAAATAATAAATTTAGGTATGTTTCTTGACAACAGCCAGCTTGAAAAACGTAAGGAACAGATTATACAGATAAATAAAACAAAATCTCTGCTTTTTAAAAGCGCTTACAGATACCTTCATGCAGCCGGCATCATTACAGAAGAAATTAATTCTTTATATGACCAATTTATCGACAGGGAAAAATTTTACCAAATGAACAATGAAGCAGTCAACAAATTGTTCCATAACAGTAACAATTTAAAAAAGGCCCCGAAAACCAAAAAAATGTTTTCAGAAGCATATACTGCAAGCGGATATATAGACTACACTAAATCCTTGTGTCAAAATAAGAGAGTATGGGTGGTAACAGGTGAAAGCACAAACCACATCTCTGAGTTCCTGAAAAAAATCTCATATGAAACATCAAAAAGAGGTTATGATTCCGAGCTTTTTTTAATGCCCTTAAATCCTGATAAATTGAAACACATATATATTCCTGAAATGAATTTAATTATAATCAGCTCAGAAGATTATGCATACGGCGATTTTGAAGAAATATTTGACATACACGGCATTATGGATACGGATAATTTGAGAACCCATATTTCTGAAATAGAAAATAACCTTCACTTATATGATCTCCTAATTAAAAACGCCTTAGAAAAATTGTCTGAATCGAAAAAATATCATAAATTGCTTGAAGTTTTTTACATTAACAGTATGGATTTCAATGGAGTAGATGAATGCTTCAACAGCATAATTAACAGATTTACATAAAATTTCAGGAGGCAAATTATGATTCTAACTTCTCTGCACTATTTCTACATTATTATGGTAGTCATTATTCTTGCCATCATGCTTATGAAAAAGGATATAATAATTCCTTGCATTATCGGCATATTCGCAATGGGATACATTTATTCCGGAAGTATCATTAAAGCCATCCAGGCTATTTTCAATGCACTTATTTACGCAGGCAATGAATTTTGGGGGATTATTGTAATTATTTCACTTGTTGTAGCTATGTCCAAAGCTCTGCAAGAAATAGGTTCCGACATTCTAATGATGTCGCCTATTAAAAAAATTATGTCCTCCCCTTCAATGGCATTCTGGAGCATAGGCATAACAATGATGATTATTTCGTGGCTTGTATGGCCAAGTCCAGCAGTCCCTTTAGTAGGAGCCGTTCTTTTGCCGGCAGCTGTCAAGACAGGGCTTCCGGCAATATATGCTGCTGTTGCAATGAACTTATTTGGACATGGAATTGCACTGTCCAGCGACTTTTTTATTCAAGGAGCGCCCACCATTACTGCAGCAGGAGCTGGAATCAGCACAGCAGAAGTAATTTCCGCATCAGTTCCTATTTGGTTTGCAATGTCGCTGACAACCGTAGTTGTTGCATTTTTAATGATGAAGAGGGATATAAGAAAAAATTCTTTTAATTATAAACACGTCGTCGATATAAAAGAAAAAATGAAAATAAAATTCAGCACAGCTGCAAAATTAATGGCAATCCTAACGCCGACCTGTTTTATATTTGACATAGCTGCAATGCTAAAATTAGGACTATCAGGCGGAGATGCAACTGCTCTTGTAGGAGGAACCGCTATTTTAATAATGCTTATTACAGTTTTAACAACGCACAGTATTAAAAATTCATTCGAAAAGGTTGCAGATTATATTAAAGAAGGTTTTTCATTTGGCATTATGATATTTGCACCTGTAATATTCATAGCCGGATTCTTTTTTCTTGGAAACCAAAACGGCGCTATAGCAGTACTTGGCAAAGAAGCTCCGGATATATTAAACAACATAAGCATATTCCTTTCCAAAAATATTCAAATGAACAAACTTTCCGCCATTTTAACGCAATCGGCGGCGGCAATTATTACGGGGCTTGACGGCTCAGGCTTTTCAGGTCTCCCTATTGTTGGCTCTTTAGCATACACATTTTCAAACATAATTAATATAAATAAGGCAGGCTTGGCCGCATTAGGGCAAATAATAACTATATGGGTTGACGGAGGAACCATAATTCCTTGGGCGGTTATCCCTGTTGCAGCCATATGTAATATAAGCCCGCAGGAACTGGTAAGTAAAAACCTTGCCCCCGTTCTATGTGGTATGGCCGCTGCAATCGTAACATCTCTTTTAATTTTATAAATATAATTTAAAAATAATTTAAGATATGGAGCTAGTATAATTTTAATTATAAAATCAACCCTGTTTTCGAAAACAGGATTGATTTTTTTACATTATTTCTTTTTCAATATTTTTTTCAGGTACTGTCCGGTATAGGACTTTTTAACTCTTGCTACCTTTTCAGGAGTGCCTTTCGCAACTACAGTTCCTCCGCCGTCGCCGCCTTCAGGTCCCAAGTCTATTATATAATCTGCAGTTTTTATAACATCAAGGTTATGTTCAATAACTATGACGGAATTTCCTGCATCTACAAGTCTATTAAGAACATTAATAAGCATGTGAATATCTGCAATGTGAAGTCCTGTGGTAGGCTCGTCAAGCACATACAACGTTCTTCCCGTTCCTCTTTTGCTGAGTTCGAAGGCAAGCTTGATGCGCTGTGCTTCTCCTCCCGACAATTCTGTAGACGGCTGTCCCAACTTAACATATCCAAGGCCGACATCCTGCATAGTTTTTATTTTATTATATATTCTGGGGATGTTTTCAAAAAAATCCAGTGCTTCATCCACGGTCATATCTAATATATCGGAAATATTCTTTCCCTTGTATTTAACTTCCAGGGTTTCTCTGTTGTACCTCTTGCCTTTACATACTTCACAAGGTACATAAACATCAGGAAGAAAATGCATTTCTATTTTTAAAATGCCATCTCCATGACATGCTTCGCATCTTCCACCCTTTACGTTAAAACTAAACCTGCCCTTATTATAGCCTCTTTCTTTTGCTTCAAGAGTCATGGCAAACACATCTCTTATATAGTCAAACACTCCTGTATAGGTTGCCGGATTTGACCTGGGCGTTCTTCCAATAGGAGACTGATCAATGGTGATTATTTTATCTATGTTTTCAACTCCGATAATCTCATCAAATTCACCAGGCCGCTTACTGCTTTTAAATAACTTCTGATGAAGGCTTTTTGACAATATTTCGTTTATAAGGGTGCTTTTCCCCGAACCCGAAACACCTGTAACACAACATAGTACACCCAAAGGGATTTTTACATCAATGTTTTTTAAATTGTTTTCTCTTGCGCCTTTAATTTCTATAAATTTATCATAGGTTCTCCTTGTTTCAGGAATTTCAATTTTCTTTCTGCCGCTTAAATATTGTCCTGTAATAGAATTTTCACTGTTCTTGATATCTTCATAGGTACCGCAGGCAACCACTTCTCCTCCATGCACTCCTGCGCCAGGACCAATGTCCAGAATATAATCAGCATTTTCCATTGTCTCTTGATCATGCTCTACCACAATCAATGTATTCCCTAAATCAGTCAAGCGTCGCAGTGTCTTAATAAGCATGGCATTATCTCTCTGATGGAGTCCTATACTGGGTTCATCCAAAACATAAAGTACTCCCACCAAACTTGAACCTATTTGAGTAGCAAGCCTTATACGCTGAGATTCTCCACCTGACAACGTACTGGCACTTCTTGCCAAAGTAAGGTAATTAAGCCCTACATCTGATAAAAACTGCAGGCGCGAATTAATTTCTTTTATTATCTGGCTTCCTATTGCCTCATTCTTGTCGCTCAGTTTCAGGTTCCTGAAAAATTCAAGGCTTTTATCCACAGAAAGTTTTGTTACTTCATATATGTTTTTATCTCCAACCTTAACAGCAAGGCTCACAGGATTAAGCCTTTGCCCGCGGCAGTCAGGGCAAGGGCTGTCGCTCATAAATGCTTCGATCCATTCTCTCATTTCAGGGGATCTTGTCTCTATATACCGCCTTTCAAGATTGTTTACCACACCTTCAAATTCTCTGGTATATACCTTTGGCCCCTGAAATTTACTTATAAAATCTATAGTTATCTTTCTTCCTTTCGTTCCATAGAGAATTTCATCTATAAATACTTTGGGAGCTTCAGACAAGGGTTTTTTAATGTCAAAACCATGGAAATCAGCTATCGCCTTAAATACTTGATAATAATAGCTGTCCTCTTCGGCTCCAAACGGTGCTATTGCCCTTTCAGCTATGGTTTTTGTGTAATCTGGAATTACCAGGTTAACATCTACTTCCCTCTTTATCCCCAGGCCGCTGCACGTTTTACACATACCAAAAGGATTATTGAAGGAAAACATCCTGGGTGAAATTTCCCCAAAACCTATTCCACAGTCTGTGCAGGCAAATTTTGTGCTCATCAGAAGTTCTTCTTTTCCAATTACGTCAACAAGCACCATTCCTTCCGAAAGTTCTAAAGCAGTCTCAACTGAATCAGCAAGCCTTTTTTGAATTCCGTCTTTGATAATAATTCTGTCAACCACTACCTCTATATTATGCTTTTTATTTTTATTCAAGTTTATGTTGTCGTCCAGCTCATATAGCTCTCCGTCAACTCTTACTCTCACATATCCGTCTTTTTTAATATTATCAAGAAGTTTTTTATGGGTTCCTTTTGCCCCTCTCACCATTGGAGCCAGAATTTGCAGCCTCGTTCTTTTTTCATATTGTAAAATCTTATCTGTTATCTGGTCTATTGTCTGTGTCGTTATTGGTTTCCCGCAATTAGGGCAGTGAGGAACACCTATTCTGGCAAACAAAAGCCTATAATAGTCGTAAATCTCTGTAACCGTTCCAACTGTAGAACGGGGATTCCGGTTAGTTGTTTTTTGATCTATAGATATGGCAGGTGACAGCCCTTCAATTAATTCCACATCCGGTTTATCCATCTGCCCTAAAAACTGTCTGGCATATGAGGAAAGACTTTCCACATATCGTCTCTGCCCCTCTGCATATATGGTATCAAAAGCAAGTGAAGATTTTCCTGAACCGCTGACTCCCGTAAAAACAATAAACTTATCCCTGGGCAATTCAACGTTTATATTCTTTAGGTTATTCTCCTTTGCTCCTTTTATTATAATTTTGTCCATTGTGTATCCTTTCAGCCTGCATATACTGTTATTTAACGTTCAATGTTTTTAAATTTTTAATTTCATCTCTCAACTTGGCCGCCTTTTCAAATTCCAGATTTTCTGCAGCAATTCTCATTTCTTTTTCTAATTCAACAATGTGAGCAGCCATATCTGTAATTTTATCGTTCTTGGCAGTATATTCTCCTTCATCCTCAGCTGCCCTAGTAGCTTCAATTACATCCCGTACACCTTTGACAATTGACTTAGGTGTAATATTGTGTTCCTTATTATATTTATCCTGAATTTCTCTTCTTCTGTTTGTTTCGTTTATTGCCCTTTCCATTGAACCTGTAATATTATCCGCATACATTATAACCTTTCCGTCTACATTACGTGCTGCTCTTCCTACTGTTTGGATCAATGAGGTTTCCGAACGAAGAAATCCTTCCTTATCAGCATCAAGTATAGCCACGAGAGATACCTCCGGCAGGTCCAGCCCTTCCCTCAAAAGGTTAATTCCTACAAGGACGTCAAATTCTCCTATGCGCAGATCCCTGATTATCTCCATTCTTTCCAAGGTATCTATATCTGAATGGAGATACCTCACTTGAATACCTGTGCTTTTAAGATAAAATGTAAGGTCCTCAGCCATTTTCTTAGTCAAGGTCGTAACCAGCACCCTCTGATTTTTGTTTGTCGAAATTCGTATTTCATTAATTAAATTATCTATTTGATTCTCCACAGGCTTTACATAAATAGGAGGATCCAACAGCCCTGTAGGGCGTATAATCTGCTCCACAACATTTTGAGAATGTTCCGCCTCATAAGGCCCGGGAGTTGCACTGACAAAAATTATTTGGTTTATCATTTTTTCAAATTCATTAAATTTCAAGGGTCTGTTGTCTAATGCCGATGGCAGCCTGAAGCCATAATCCACCAAGGTTGTTTTTCTCGCCTTGTCACCGTTGTACATTCCTCTTACCTGAGGAATGGTAACATGAGACTCATCTACTATCATTAAAAAATCCTTAGGAAAATAGTCCAGCAAAGTAAACGGCCTTGAACCCGGTTTTAAATTGTTTATATGTCTTGAATAGTTTTCAATCCCGCTGCAGTATCCCATCTCCTGCAGCATTTCTAAATCATAGTTTGTTCTTTGCTCAAGCCTTTCCATTTCCAAAAGCTTGTTATTTTTTTCAAAATAGTTCAGTCTTTCCTTCAACTCATCTTTTATGCCTACAACAGCCCTGTTTATATTTTCCTCTGTTGTTGCATAATGAGTAGCAGGAAAAATCGAAACGTGATTTCTCCTGCCTATAATTTCTCCTGTAACAGTATTAATTTCAGTTATCCTATCTATTTCATCCCCGAAAAATTCCACTCTTATTGCATTTTCAGAAGATGAAGCTGGAAAAATTTCCAGCGTATCACCTCTTACACGGAATGTTCCTCTGGTAAAACTTATGTCATTTCTTTTATACTGTATTTCAACAAGTTTCCTCATAGTTTCATCCCTATCCTTCTGCATTCTGGGCCTTAGGGATATAACCAGATTTTCGTAGTCAATAGGGCTTCCCAAACCGTAAATACATGAAACAGAAGACACAATTACTACATCTCTTCTCTCAAAAAGAGCTGCAGTGGCAGAGTGCCTTAACTTATCTATTTCATCATTAATAGATGCATCCTTTTCTATATAAGTATCACTGCTTGGAACATATGCTTCAGGCTGGTAATAGTCATAGTAACTTACAAAATATTCAACCGCATTGTCAGGAAACATTTCCTTGAATTCTCCATATAACTGGCCGGCCAGTGTCTTGTTGTGTGCTAAAACAAGTGTGGGCCTCTGCACCCTTTCTATTATGTTAGCCATTGTAAAGGTCTTACCTGAACCGGTAACACCTAAAAGGGTTTGATATTTTAAATTATTATTTAACCCTTCTACAATTTTATCAATTGCTTTCGGCTGGTCCCCGGTTGGAATAAAATCGGATTTGATTTTAAATTTGCCCATTATTTCACCTCAGCTTCATCTAAACGTATGTTCGTTTTCCATTATATAATTATTACTTATTTTAGTCAACTGATAATAACTTCTTATAACAAATTTACAAAGCATAACTCAAATTTAAAAAAATATAATTTTCCCTAAAATTTTCTTTGGTGTAATTTCTATAATTCCAAAACTCTCTCTGCCATCCCTAGGGAATATTGTGCTGCCGGGATTAAAAAATAATATATTGTCTAAAACTTCATTTTGTGCACAGTGAGTATGTCCATAAATAACAGCATAGGCATTTTTCCCCTCTGCGTAACTCATTAATTTTTCAATCCCTGATTTTACACCATACATGTGACCGTGAGTAATCAAAATATTTTTGCATTCAATAGATTCCATTATTACTAATTGTTTACCCCTTACGTCAAAATCACAATTTCCGGGAACCCTGTACAATTCTTTTATATTAAGCATATTGGCAAATTTTTCACCGTCTTTATATCTATCGCCGCAATGAATCAGCATGTCGAAATCGCCATGTTTTTTTATCTCTTCTACTTGAGAGTCTAAAATGACATTGTGACTGTCACTGATTACTAGTATTTTCACCTGCCTGAACCCTCCAGCTTTTTCCTTAAATTCATTAAAGCTATTGCTCTATGGCTTGTTTTATTTTTTTCTTCTTTCATCATTTCCGAAAATGTTTTTCCCGTGCCTTCTACAATAAACAAAGGATCATATCCAAATCCGTTTTCTCCTCTTTTTTCGTATGCAATTTTGCCTTTAAGAGATCCTTCTGCGGTTATCTTTTTACCATCTTCAAAAACAACAGCTATAACAGTTTTAAAATATGCAGTTCTCTTTTCCATTGGAACACCATTTAAATTTTTAAGGAGAAGAGCATTGTTATTTTCATAAGACACAGGTTCTCCGGCATATCTTGCAGAATAAATTCCCGGTTCTCCATTTAACGCATCTACAAACAAGCCCGTGTCATCAGCTATGACTATTTCCCCTGTAAGCTTATGTAGTTCTTCCGCTTTTTTAAAAGCATTTTCCTCTAAAGACTTGCCGTCTTCTTCTACATCGAAGTGTCCATATCCCATGTCATCTTTTGATATAATATCAAATGGCATATTTTTTAATATGTCCCTTATTTCAATTATTTTATTACTATTGCTGCTGGATAATATTATTTTTCGCATAATTTTCAAATTTCCTCACTGATTTCTTCTCCAAATGAATAATGAATCTTTCTGTATTTATGTTTTACATTTTAACATATGGTATACTCTCTTTCAAGGATTATATAGCTGCTTTCGTTGAATTACCAATATTATATTAAATTCAGCAATAAAAGGAACCATGAAACTAATACAGATATCAACCTAATTTTTTTATAAAAACAAGCAAGGAATTGTCTCTTAGAACAATCCCTTACTTTTATTCTTTATTCTTATATTCTCTATCCTATTAAAAGTTCTCTTATATTCCTACTTCGTCAAGTTTCTTCAAATCATACATATTTATTATGTCGATAAGCTTTATGGAATATTGTGAATCTGTTGCATATCCGCACCTTCTAAGGGCCCATGCCCCTTGTGTGCTGTCAAACATCACTTCCCTGAATGGTGAATATCTTTCCATAGTAAGAAGCAAATTGTTATGGTCATCCCAGCTTTCGCTCACATTTTCATATGACCTGAAATCAGCATCAATCCTAAAGGACACTCCGTTATATTCTTCCCATGTGTTTGAAGTAACAGAGCCTGCTGAAGCTGTCCCTTTTATTCCAAACAGATTATTAGAAAACTGTCCGGTATATTTATCAACAGGAACACTTTGTCCCCAACCAGTTTCTAAAATTGCCTGAGCCGTTTGAAGAGCAGCCGACATACCAAACTTTTCCTTTGTGTTAACTGCCAGTTCTGACGCAAAATCAAGGAAATTGTCTTTTTCAATTATGGGCATAGACGTATACAACTTACCTGTATAAATTGTAAATTTAACATCTTCTGTCTTTAATGCCATCCCGTTATATACTGCCTCAGCCCTTAGACTCCATGAACCTGTGTCTCCGACAGCCGGCGTATATGATTTTCCTTCCAGAACTTTGCTTGCGCCTGTCTTTGTATTGGTTAAAATATATTTTATGCTGTTTAACGTTACATTACTTTTAACATTAAGATCAAAGGTATCCGTAACTACTTGTCCCGGTCCAACGCTTTGAAGAAGTACTTTAGGAGTACCCGATATATTTACTTTAACTTTGTCGCTTGTATATGTACTGCCTGTATTATCTTTAACTCTTACATAAAGTTCCTTGTTCCCTGCCATGTCAGGTTCTGGAAACCAACTGTAGCTGCCATAGCCTGCTTTGTACAAAACAGTTTCTGAACCCGAAGCAGTATCCACGGCAATATATTCAGTTTCACTCACATTGAAATTTCTTGATGTGGACAGCGCAACAATGCCATCAATTGTCTCGCCTTCCGTAACTCCCTTAAGATTTAGCTGCCTGTCTACTGCAACCTTTACCTTTGTATACTCTCCCTTATAGGCATTTTCACTCATATCATAAGCAATGACCCTTACCCACATATTCCCGTTGTCTTCCATAACAGGAATCATTGTAAACTCGCCATTCGGATCTACTCCGGGTGAAATGTAATACGCGTCTGTATCGGAATTTATTATTTCATATTTAACATACGCTGATGAAAAATTCAAATCTGCTTTCAGCGGCACACTGTCTGAAGTTATTGTCTCATCCTCTGTCAGTCCAATAAGTTTTACTTCCGGGACTATATCAATTTTTACAGGAATAGCATCGCCTGACAGGAAGTTTCCGTTATTATCATAAACAGCTGATGCAAGAATTTTTTCTCCGTTATCTTCCATCGAAGGCATCCACCTATATGACGAAGTCATGCCTGTTCCTTTTGCAATTATAAATCCTTTCTTAGTATCACGGTTTAGCAAAAGATACCTTATTTCCGCAGCACCGTCTGGAATATCACCCATTTCGGTAGTCAAATCTGTTGATCCTGTTATAACTTGTCCCGGTTTTACGGATGAAATTTCAGCATCAAAAAAAGGTTTAATCTCCGACTTTTCAGACGAATCAATAATAACCGCCTCTTTATCGTTATCCCATTGTATACCTACACCTAATGCATTACTTACTATACGAATGGGCACAAATGTATGACTTTCATTTATTAACGGAGCAACATCACATAAATTGAAAGTTGTTTTGTTGTTTGAAGTATATTCAATTAAGCGGCTGTCTATAGTAAGAACTACCTGCATGTCTCCCTTTGATATATGTACTGTTCTGCTTTCATTATCCCAATTTACTTCCGCACCTAATTCTTCCGCAATTAATCTTATTGGGACTAAAGTTCTACCGTCTTTTATAAAAGCTTCCGGATCCGTCGAAACTGTCTTCCCGTCAATTATCAACTTAACTGCATTCTGGGCATAGACATTGATAACAATACTGAAGGACGTAATAACCAAAAGCAGAAATAAAATAATTATTTTTCGGTTGGATATTCTTTTCAAATGTTTTCACCTCTCTTACTACTCTTTTATACATTATATCACAAATAACAACTATAATATTACAGATTAATGATATTTTCGCAAAATATTACTATCTGCACCACACTTGTTCCCTCTACTCGTCATACACCTCTCAGCGTGCAAAAGCCTTTTTCCTGACTTTCATGCACTAAGACTTTTGCAGCTGGTCCTTTACAACATTACTTCATACTTACAATTTCTGTGCCGGTAAAATAGTGTTTCAGTATCTGCTGATAATTATAGCCGTTTTCTGCCATACCGTCGGCTCCCCACTGGCTCATGCCAACTCCATGGCCATAACCTGTCGTTAGTATTTCAATTTCATCCCCTGATTGGACAAAACTGAAATCTGTTGAATTTAAATTAAAAAGCGACCTCATGTCACGGCCTGTTACCTCCGTGCCATCAATATAAATAGTCTTAATTTTACCTCCTTTGCTAACCTGTCCCAATTGCACCTTCTCTTTCAAATTATCACGGGTAATGTTCAAATCTCCATAAGCCGACTTAATTTTATTAATAAATTCATCAACCGTCATTTTAACAGAATCATGCAACTTTGGAGCTTCGCCCTCATAAGGGCTTTCTACGCTTTTCAGATAAGGGACCGATGACGAAAAAACATCTTCTGAATTTTCTGTCTTTCCACCGCTCGTTGAATGAAACAGCGGCTCTATAACCTTCCCTTCATAGGTCAATATCTGACCTTTGGTGGAATTTACTGAATTTTCAATTTTACCCCAATACTGCTTATACCATCCTTCTTCATGAGACGCAATCAAGTCATCTTTAGACGTCCACACCTGACAGTGAGTACTTGTACATACAGGTGCTCCATTATGTTCGGTCTGTCCATCCGGATATTTTTTTAACCTGTAAAGTAAATATGTCCTTGCAGTAACTGCCTGTGCCTTAAGAGCCTCCTCATTAAAATTGGCAGGCATTTCAGATGCGACAACACCCTTTAGATACTCTTCAAAATCAATTTTCATGACCTGGTTTGTTTTAGCATTATAAACTTTAATCATTTTTGGTTCTTCAATGTCCACTACAGAAAGTTTCTCATACTCTTCAAAGATACCTGTGTCATTTTTAATATTTTCTTCCACTCCTTCGGTAATTTCTGCAGCATCGGGCATATTTACTTTCCTCTCTAAAAAATTAAGAGACAAATTTGGAACAGCCATCAGCACAATAAATACAACCAAAGCATAAATTAAATGGTTCAGCAAAAAAATCAACCCCCTTTATCCTAAGTTTTATTATATATTTTATGATCAAACTAAAATTTTTAGAACAATATGTATTAAACAAAAAAAATGGGACACACTATCTAAAGATTATTTAAGTAATAAGGAATAGCAATCTGGTAATATGTCA
>DHER01000017.1 GCA_002399975.1 Firmicutes bacterium UBA4845
TTTAGGATTCGTTGTAACTTTTGCTGGTACGAATTATTTATCTTTACGTTTTAATAAAAGGATTTTACCTTTTTATGATTATATGAGTTTGAACGTTGCTTTGACTTCTGCCGGAGTTTTTGTTTTCTTTAAAGAGTTAAGCAAAAAAATTAATTGGAATAAGAATAGCAGGTTGATAACCTGCATGACCGATCTTTCAGTACTAACTTTTGGAATCTATTTGATTCATTTCTTATTTGTACGTATTGGCGCACGGAATTTTCATATGTTTAAATTAATGCCTAATACTTTTCTTGCTGTTCCGATAATTTCAGTTATTATTTTTATTATTTCAACAATCATTGCTTATATTATTCATCAAATTCCATGGTTTAGGAATCATATAATGTAGTTATTTGAAATAAGCTTGATAACCAAGCACAAAGGAAAGAACAATGGCAAACACGCCAACACAATATTTCATTATCTGTGAAGGAATATAACGTACAACGATCGGGCCAATGTAACCACCGATAAATAGGCCAATTATTAATGGAATGATAACCTTCCAGTCAATTTGCAACATAAAAATAAACATGATGGCGTAAATAAGGTTACCAATAAACGAGGCAAAGTTACGCATGGCGTTATAGATGACATACTTTTGGTCAATTACCTTTGATAAAATAGCGATCATTAATAATCCTGCACCTGCACCGAAGTAACCATCATAGATGCCAACTAAGAAAACGCCGATCCAACTTAAGATGCGGATCCATTTACTTACTTGTTTTGCATCTTTTTTGTTTTTGCTTGGGGCTAAAATCATGATTCCAGCTAATAGTATGAAAAATGGAACGAATTTTTTAAAACCAGCATTAGAACTATGAATTAAAATTAATGCTCCTAGAACTCCGCCGATTGTGTTAACCGCGGTGATTTGAAGTGTTTGTTTCCAGTGGCCGTGCAGTTCTCTGAGAGATGATAACACGGTCCCAAGTCCACCAGCTACTTGAGATACGGTGATTGTAGCGTTAGCTGTAATTGGCAAAACACCGACAGAAATTAAAACCGGGTAGAGTGTCAATGCAGCCATGCCAACTATGCCTGTTAGAATTCCAGCAATTGTACTCATTACTATTAAATAAATTAATGACAATATTTGACCTTTCCTAATAAGTAAATTCTTAACAGAGAAAAGTATAACATTGTATTTTTACTGGCAATAATTGCTTCGTCTCCAATCCATACGTCATTTTCAATGATAACCTGTTCGAAGAATACGTGATCGCGATGTTTGGGGCTCAAGGAATGATTTACGGAGGCAATTGTAACGTTAGGAGCAAGCCAAACATTGTCTTTGATTGTAATTCCACCAATGTCAACAAATTGACAATTTTGATTGATATAGTCGTGTTTGTCAAGCTTTAAGCGCGGACCAAAATCAGTGTTGAATGGGGTACAAATTGTTTAATTTGGTAAGGATTTTCTGAGTATGTGCCTGTGTTTCTTTGTCAGTACCAAAAATTAAAATATATTTTTTCTATGATAAACTTAGTTTTAAGAATATAAGGAGAAATAGACATTATATAATGAAAGATTTTGATAAAGAAAGAGAACTAGCTGGGAAACTTCACGCTCCCTCTAAGGTTGAAGATAATCCGTGGCTTAAAGTTAGAGAGGCTATCAAGGAATTTAATGATTCTAAATTTTGGGAAGATAAGAAACCATTTGCAAATCTGAAAAAATTCTTTGGTCATGCTGCAAAAGATATGACGATCACGCCACCATTTTATTGTGATCGTGGAGATATGATTTCCTTTGGAGAACATTTTTATTCTAATACCGGTTTAACCATTTTAGATGATAATAAAGTGACGATTGGTAACAACGTTTACTTTGGACCACACGTGTCTATTTTCTGCCCTAATCATCCCGTTTCAGCTGAGGTTCGTAGTACCGGCCTTGAATATGAATTACCGGTTACTATTGGTGATGATGTCTGGGTAGGTGGGAATGTGACCATTAATCCTGGAGTTACGATCGGTAATGATACTGTAATCGGGTCAGGTAGTGTTGTTACCCACAATATTCCAAGTCACGTTGTTGCTGCCGGTGTTCCTTGCAAGGTAATTCGGCCGATTACTGCAAAAGATAATGATTATTGGAAACAGCAACTACAAGAATATATTGAAGATAAGAAAAAATTCACTGAAAAGCAGAGATAAATTTTTATACAGAAAAAGACATCCCAAATTAGTTGGGACGTCTTTATTTATTGTTTTTGATACTAGAATCTATTTTTTAAACTGCTTACCCCATGCCCATGGATCTTCGTGCCAGGTTTTAAGGATATCATATTGGGCTGGTGAAATATGTTTCGATTCTTTTTCTTTCTTAAGTAATTCTGGGTAAGAAAGCAGGGGATTAAACTGCACGTTTGCTTTAGCAAAATTATCTTTTGCATCTGGTAAATAATAAGTGAAGATTGAACTAACACCGATTACGTTGCCGCCTTCTTTTTCAGTGGCTCTAACTGCATTGAGGACTGAACCACCGGTAGTGATTAAATCATCGATTAAAACAATGTGGTCTTTCTTAGTGAAGCGACCTTCGATTTGCCTACCTTTACCATGATCTTTAGGTTTTGGGCGAACGTATATCATTGGTAAATGCAATTTTTCCGCTACCCAAGCAGCATGAGGGATGCCAGCTGTAGC
>DHER01000072.1 GCA_002399975.1 Firmicutes bacterium UBA4845
TGTAATTATAGGAGGAAGTATGAAAAAAATAAAATTAGTTACTTTATTATGTACGTGTGTGGCGGTATTTCTATTGTTAACAGGGTGCGCCGACAATAATAATGACAAAACAGCAAAGAGTGGTGAAGAAAATTCAGAGGCCGAAAATCAACCATCTGAATACGGAATAACTATAAATGAAAAAGATGTAGTGTTTACAGATTCCAGAGGTGAAGAGGTAACAATTTCAAAAAACCCTAAAAGAGTTATTGTACTGCAAAATTCTCTACTTGAAATTTGGGATCAAGCAGGCGGAACCGTCATAGGCAGAGTTGATGAATCAGAAGATAAGGTTGTTGAAAATGCCATGTCGGCAGAAACAGTAGGGAAGATTGGATCACCAAGCCTGGAAAAAATATTATCTTTAAAACCGGACCTGGTAATTATTGCAGGCAGTTACAGTGCTCAAAGGGAAATGATTCCGGCCTTAGAACAAAGTGATATTCAAGTTATTTCATTAGAAAATAACCTACTTGAAGATTACTATAAAACAATGAGGATCTTTACTGCAATTACAGAGAGAGAAGATTTATATGAAAGCCATGTAAGTCAGGTTCAAAAAAAAGTAGATGGAATAGTAGCAAAAGCTCCTATGGACAAAAACTACAAAATAGTAATATTATTTGCAACAGCAAAAAATCTTACAGTAAGAAATTCAGACACAATGGTTGGAGAAATGCTTAAAGATTTAAATACCGTAAATATTTCTGATGCAGCAGACAGCACATCGGATACAAAAACATTCAGTATGGAAAAAATAATACAGGAAGATCCCGATTTCATTTTTGTACAGACAATGGGCAGTGATATAGAGAAAATTGAAGAACAGCTCAAAAGCGATTTTGAAGATAATCCGGCCTGGGCAAGCTTAACGGCTGTAAAAGAAGACAGATATATAATTCTTCCAAAAGATTTATACTTGTACAAGCCCAACCAAAGATACCCAGAAGCCTATGAGGGACTTGCAAAAATATTGTACCCTGAAGTATTTAAATAATTTGTATCCAATAACATCAATAACAGTGAAAATTTGTATGTAGCGAATTTTCACCGTCGGGAGATAATTATGACGTTGGAAGCTAAGAATAAACAAATAAATAAAGGACTGATTTTGACCGCATTTATATGCTTCTCGGTATTAAGTTTTTTAATAAGTTTGGCTAATGGAGCGGTTAAGATATCCTTTAAAGAAATAATTGATATATTATTTACAGAGAAATTTAACGAAAACTATCAAATAATATGGAACGTGCGATTACCCAGAACAATAGTGGCATCACTTGTAGGTACTTGCCTGGCTCTTTCCGGAGCCATATTGCAGGGTATAATGAGAAATCCTTTGGCAGGTCCTAATATTATAGGAGTATCTTCCGGTGCCGGACTTATGACACTTATTGTTTTAATACTTTTTCCTAGTCACTATTATTTGGCGCCTTTGGGCTCTTTCGCAGGAGCGCTTATGGCAACCTTATTTATATACTTTCTGGCATGGAAAGAAGGTGCGGCACCCACTAGATTGATTTTGGCCGGAGTAGCGGTTTCATCTCTTTTAGGGGCCGGAAATAACATCATAATGACATTCTATCCGGATAAAGTGTCAGGAGTAATCGGATTTATGGTTGGAGGTCTTTCTGCTGTCAACTGGAAGCATGTAACTATGATATGGCCATATGCACTGTTAGGTATTATTTTAGTAATGATTGTGCCCAACAGGCTGAATATTTTAATGCTTGGGGATGAGGTAGCCACAGGATTGGGTTTAAATGTGGAAAGGACACGTTTTTTATTTATTATTATTTCATCTCTTCTTGCAGGAGCAGCAGTGAGTGTTGCAGGCCTTCTGGGATTTGTGGGACTGATAGTTCCTCACATTACAAGGTTATTTATAGGTTCGGATTACAGATACTTACTGTCAGCCACGATATTTACAGGATCTGCCACTGTACTCCTTTGTGATACCCTGGCACGTGTTATGTTTGCACCCGTGGAAATACCTGTGGGAATCATAATGGCTGCTTTGGGAGCACCATTTTTCCTGTACCTGCTAAGAAGAAAGGGAGAGTATTAGTATGGAAATTTCAGTTGAAAACTTAAATGTTAAATATGGGAATAAAGAAGCTCTGAAAAATATTACGCTCCAAATAAATTCAGGTAAAATTGTAACTGTAATAGGTCCTAACGGCTCCGGTAAATCCACCTTTATAAAAGCAATAAGCAGGTGTATAAAACCTTCAAAGGGAAATATCTTTTTAGATGATCAAAATATCAACAGAATCAACACTAAGGAAATTGCTAAAAATTTAGCAGTACTGCCACAGGTAAAAAATGTTCCATCTGATATTTCTGTTGAAGAACTTGTATCTTACGGCAGATACCCTCATCTGAGTTTTGGAAAGAGGTTGTTGAGAGAAGATAATGAAATTGTAGATTGGGCATTGAAAAAAACAGGCCTCATAGAACTGAAAAAAAGACTTGTTTTCACCCTGTCAGGAGGTGAGCGCCAGAGAGCCTGGATTGCCATGTCATTGGCTCAAAAGCCGAAGGTTTTACTCCTTGATGAGCCTACAACATTCCTTGATATATCATTTCAACTTGAAGTCCTTGAACTGATTAAGGAACTGAATAAAAACTTGGGAATAACAGTAGTCATGGTGCTGCATGATTTAAATCAGGCATCAAGGTATTCAGATGAAATTATGGTAATGAGTCATGGAGAAATATGCGATTATGAAACACCTGATAAAATAATTAGAAGGCCAATGCTAAAAAATATTTTTGGAATAGATGCCGATATTTATGAAGATAAAATTAACAAATGCCCATACTTTATCCCGAAAAGGTATTCTCAGACAAGATGAAACTTGAGAAGTTAACTTGATAAAATTAAAAATAAATACCCTAAAAGTTTGGGGTATTTATTTTTAAATAAAATTATTTAAATGATATTAATTATCATTTAGCCTATTGACATAAGAATCAAGTTAGCTTATACTAACGATAGAGATTATTGATAGTCATTCTCAATACAAACAAGGAGTCAAGGCATATGTCATTAGCAATGGTAGCACCTGGAGAGATTAGGGAAATTTGTGATTTTAAAGGTAAAGAAGAAATGAAACGCAGACTAAAAGATTTAGGTTTTATAAAGGGCCAAACAGTCCATGTTTTAGGCGAAAATCAAGATGGACTAATTTTGTTGGTAAAGGGTGTTAAAATAGCTGTTAACAAAGGCTTAGCCCAAATGATAATTGTAAAATAAAATGGAGGATTTTATGACTTTAAGAGAATTGAATCCGGGACAGGAGGGTATTGTAACTTCCATCGGACAGAAAGGTCCATTGAAAAAAAGAATTATGGATATGGGTGTTACTCCCGGAATAAAAATTAAGGTAATTAAAGTAGCCCCTTTAGGTGACCCAATTGAAGTAAACATAAGAGGATATGAATTAAGTCTTAGAAAAACCGAGGCAGAAAATATTACAGTGAAAATGTAGTAAAAATGTAAGGTAATCAAAAACAGATTTTATTGGAATTATGAATTGAATTTTTATCGGCATGTTATTTGCCGAGCAGTTAAAGCCATAAATTTAATAATTAGGTTAGCTTTAACTAACAAGGAGGAATCATATGAATTATACAATAGCCCTGGCTGGAAATCCAAACAGCGGAAAGACAACACTTTTTAATGAGCTTACCGGCGCAAAGCAACATGTTGGAAACTGGCCAGGTGTTACCGTGGATAAAAAAGAAGGAATTTATAAAAAGAATAAGAACATTTATATTATGGACCTTCCCGGTACTTATTCTTTGTCACCTTATTCTGAAGAGGAAGTTATTGCAAGAAATTACATTGTCAATGACAGGCCTGATGTGGTAATTGACATTGTAGACGGAACCAATATTGAAAGAAATTTATACTTGGCTCTTCAGATCATAGAAACAGGAATGCCGGCAGTTATTGCTATGAACATGATGGACGAAGTGGAAAAATCGGGAAACAAAATTGACTGTAAAAAGTTATCCGAACTTTTAGGAATCCCGGTTGTGCCCATTGTGGCAAGAAACGCAAGAGGCGTTGACGAATTAATGGATGCTGCTGTTTTTGCTGCTGAAAGCTATAAAACGCCAAAGTTCCTGCAGGTATTTGACGAAAACATTAATTCGGCTATTGATGCTATTGCCGACATACTTGAATATGAACATTCTGAAAGTGGCTACTCATCAGCGGAGATATCAGAATACTCAGATTCACAAAACCTTTGGAAGGCAATTAAAATAGTTGAAAATGACCAGCTGGTAATAGATACTTTGACTGAAAATCAAAAGATTGCTGTCGAAAAAATTATCACGGAAACCGAACAATATGCAGATGGGGATACTGAGGCAAAAATAGCGGACTTAAGGTATAAATTTATTTCAGGTTTGGTTAAGAAAACTGTAATTAAATCAAAAACCGGTCATGTGGAAACAAGATCCGACAAGTTAGATAAGATACTTACCAATCGTATTTTAGCTTTACCCATATTTGCAGTTGTTATGTATATATTGTTTGCATGTACTTTTAGTGAAAATTTTCTGTTTATAGATGGTCTTCCCAGTCCGGGAGTATGGTTGGCAGATGTGGTCGAAACTGCTTGGGGGGCTCTGACCGATACAGTAGGTGAATTGATCTCAGGAGCTTCTCCTGTGGTTTACTCCCTGGTAGTAGATGGAATATTTGAAGGCATTGGGGCTGTTATAGGATTTCTCCCTCTCATATTGATACTGTATATGCTGATCTCAATTCTTGAAGACTGCGGATACATGGCTAGGATAGCTTTTGTAATGGATAGAATATTCAGAAAGTTTGGTCTTTCCGGCAAGTCTTTTATTCCCTTACTGATGGGATTTGGATGTGGTGTTCCCGGCATTATGGCAACCAGGACTCTTGACACTGAAAAGGACCGAACAATAACTACAATTGTTACTACCTTTATGCCTTGCGGAGCCAAGATACCTATATTTGCAATGTTTGTTTCAACGTTTTTTGCAACGGGAAATAAGACTCTCATAACATTTTCTCTTTACATGCTTGGGATTATTGTAGCCATTGTAGTGGCGCTGCTACTTAACAAATTTGTTTATAAGTCAGGGACATCGAATTTTGTAATGGAACTGCCTAGGTACAGAGTCCCTACTTTTAGAAGTGTCATTTTTCACGGATGGGAAAAAGTTAAGGGCTTTGCAGTTAAAGCCGGGACAATAATATTTTTATCAACAATACTTATTTGGTCTTTAAGCAACTTCAATGTTGATTCTTTCAATGGAGTTAATGCTGCTGAAAATGAAGACGGAAGCAATTTGGCGGAAATGGATGAAAGTTTTCTTGCGTCTTTTGGAAATGCAATTGCGCCGGTATTTAAACCTTTGGGATTTGGTGAATGGAAACCTGCTGTGGGAGTTGTAACCGGATGGATTGCAAAAGAAATGGTTGTTGTTACATTTGCACAGCTTTATGATGATGATGTTACCCCTGAATATCTTGAAGGATATTTTTCAAAATATGATTCTGTGGAATTAGAGGAGTTTGGTTTTGAAAATGGTGAATATGATCCTGATGAAGCTTTTGACATTTATTCAGAGGTTGTGTTGTTTGAAGGAGCTGACGAAAATGCTCTTCATACTATGAAGCAGGATATTAAGACAGATATTGCAGCATATTCGTATATGGTATTTAATCTTCTGTGCATGCCATGTTTTGCGGCAGTAGGTGCAATGAGAAGAGAGCTGAAAACTTTCAGGAGAACCGGTGGAGCAGTGGCAATACAAATGCTTACAGCTTACATTGTTGCATTTGTAATATACCAGGTCGGCAGTTTTATAGCTTAATTTAAATTATGCAGGTGGTGATAATTTTATGGATAGTTCATGGGAAAAATGCATATGTGTTGAGAAAAAAAATAAAAATAAAGAAACTATTCTTGATGAATTGAGACAAAATGGTTACAGAATCACTAAGAAAAGGAAATTAATTATTGAAATTATATTGAAAAATCAGTATACTTCCTGCAAAGAAATCTATTGTGAAACGATCAAGGAAGATCCTTCTGTAGGAATTGCAACTGTATACAGGACACTCAGGTGTTTGGAAGATGTAGGTGTTATTGACAGAAAAAATTTATATAAAGTTTCTCATGACTATACAGACTGCCTTAATTATGAATGCACAATTGTTTTAAAAGATAAAAGTTATTGCAAGGTTCCAGGTGAATTATGGAAAAATGCAATTAATAAAGCGTTGTTAGAACTTTATCCATTGGACTATAAGGATGTTGAAGCTGTTTTATTGAAAAATACAGATTAGTAGAAAGGAGCTTATAATGACAGATTTTATTGTCACAGCTGTAATAGCAGCTGCTGTAATATCAGTTGTTATTTATAAAATCAAAAAGAAAAAATCAGGCGACCTCAGTTGTGGCTGCGGCTGTGAAGGATGCTCATCATCAGCTGCATGTGATACCAAAAGAAGCTAAAGAAAACATAAATGGCATAAGAAAAAAGCAGTGACTTTCTTCTTATGCCATTTACTTAATTGATTAAATATTGTTGTATTATTTAGGGCAGTTTGTCTTTTGCTCTTGTCTATTGTCCATATTTTTATATTGAACAAATTATTGTTAAATGATATAATATTCAAGATAAAACAGAAAGATGGAGAAACATGAAAGAAAATTATACGAAAACCTTTGATATTGGAAATATAGGGCTTGCAAGTAATATGGCAATTGAACTGAGAAACTTCAATGAGCAGTATTTTATTATGAATGGAAGAAGAAAAACATATCATGTCTTAACGTATGGCTGTCAGATGAATGAACATGATTCGGAAAAGATATGCGGAATTCTTACATCAGTTGGTTACGAAGAAACTGATGATGAAAAAAATGCTGATTTGGTAGTGTTCAACACATGTCTTATAAGAGAAAACGCAGAACTTAAAGTATTTGGAAAGCTTGGCCAGGTCAAGGGCTTAAAAAGGAACAAGCCGGATATGCTGGTTGCAGTATGCGGCTGTATGATGCAAAAAAAAGAAATTAGAGAAAAACTTTTAGAAAAGTTCTCCTTTGTTGATATAATATTTGGTACAAACACAATACAGGAGTTTCCTGATTTAATTTACAGAGTATGTGTCAATAAGAAAAAAAGTATTGATATTGTTGATAATACAGAATTAATCTATGAAAATATGCCTAAAATAAGGAAATTTAAATATAAGGCTCTTGTTAACATAACCTACGGATGCAATAACTTCTGCACGTACTGTGTAGTTCCATATGTAAGAGGAAGGGAAAAAAGCAGGAATCCGCAGGAGATAATAAATGAAGTAAAGATGCTGGCTGAAGATGGCTGCAAAGAAGTTACACTCTTGGGCCAAAACGTCAATTCTTATGGAAACGGAATTGAAAATATGCCTACATTTGCGGAACTTTTATATGAATTGGATAAAATAGACGGCATTGAAAGAATCCGTTTTATGACTTCTCATCCTAAAGACCTTACGGATGAACTTATTAAAGCTATCAAGGAATGTGACAAAGTATGCAATCATGTTCATCTTCCCATACAATCGGGAAGCAACGATATATTAAGAAGAATGAACAGGAGATATACTAAGGAACACTATTTAAACCTTGTAGAGAAATTAAGGAAAGAAATTCCTGATATTTCAATTACTACAGATATAATCGTTGGATTTCCTGGAGAGACGGAGGAGGATTTTCAGGAAACAATAGATGTTGTTAAAAAGGCGCAGTATGATTCTGCGTTTACATTTCTTTATTCTGTAAGAGAAGGCACAAAAGCTGCTGAAATGGAAGATCAGGTGCCTGATGAAATAAAGCACAACAGGTTTGACAGACTGCTTGATGTTTTGTACCCTATAATGTTAAAAAAGAACAACATGTGTATAAACAAAGTTTATCCTGTATTGGTAGAGTCAGTAAGTAAAAGCAGTAAAAATTATCTGACAGGAAGAACATCACACTTCAGGCTTGTTCATTTTAAAGGGGAACGAGAGTTGATAGGCAAGATTGTTAATGTACGAATAACCGGTGTAAAGACCTTCCATATGGAAGGGGAAATAGTATAGCATTAGCTGTACAGGATGTAATTAATTTTTGGCAATGATGAACAATTAGGAATAATTGCTTTATAATTAAAGGAGGTGGTTTTGCAATGGCGAAATATACGCCTATGATGGAACAGTATATGGGCATTAAAAATCAGTACCGGGACTGCATACTTATGTACAGGCTGGGTGATTTTTATGAAATGTTTTTTGATGATGCCATAACCGCTTCCAAGATTTTGGAAATTGCCCTTACTGGCCGTGATTGCGGCCAGAAAGAACGGGCACCTATGTGCGGGGTTCCATACCATGCAGTTAACAGTTATATACCCAAACTTATAGAAAGCGGATACAAGGTTGCAATCTGCGAACAGCTGGAAGATCCATCAAAAGCAAAAGGTATTGTAAAACGTGATGTTATAAGAGTAATAACTCCCGGCACAATAATTGACCAAGACATGCTCGACGAAAAAAGCAACAATTATCTGTGCTGCACGTATTTGGACAATGGTTTCGGAATGTGCTACGCTGATATTTCAACTGGTGATTTGTACGTTACGGAAAATATTCAATTAAGTGATTTCGGTATAGACAACAGCAAAAAATATGATTTGTTAAAAGAAGAAATATCTAAAATTAACCCTTCAGAAATAATTACAAATAAACTTACAGGTGATGATTCTATAGATGAAAAAATGAATTGTACTGAAATTCTAAGTTTCAATGAATATAAATCTATAATATTAAAGCATTTCAATGTGATATCATTGGATTCCTTCGGGATTTCCGACAACAACTATGCGGTAATATCACTTGGGATGCTTATAAATTACCTTTATGAAACTCAGAAAACATCACCGGAACATCTAAAAAAACTACATTTTTACAATACCGGAGATTATCTGTATTTAGACTCTGGCACAAGAAAAAACCTTGAGCTTACAGAGACAGTGCGTGGTAAAAAAGGACAAGGGACACTTTACGGTGTATTGGACTGCACAAATACTGCAATGGGCGGACGACAGCTTAAAAAATGGATTGAAGAACCTCTTAAAAATATAGACTTAATCAACAACAGGCTTGATGCTGTGGAAGAGCTTTATAATAATTTAATGATTTCTAATAATATAAGAGAATATTTAAAAAATGTTTATGATATTGAACGTCTCCTTAGTAGAATTGTATATGGAAACTGCAACGGAAGAGATTTAAATTCCTTGAAACAATCCTTGTCCAGCCTTCCGGATTTAAAAATAGAAATTTCACAGCTTAGTTCAAAAATGTTATCCGATATTTACGAAAGCTTTGACACCTTGGAGGACATTCATGATTTAATTGACAAATCAATAGTAGATGAACCTCCTGTTTCTGTCACAGAAGGAGGAATCATTAAGGAAGGCTTTAACGATGAAATTGATAAAATAAAGGAAATAACAGTAAACGGCAAAAATTGGATTTCGGAACTTCAAATAAAGGAGAGGAAAACAACCGGCATTAAAAATTTAAAAATAGGGTACACAAAGGTATTCGGATATTATCTTGAAGTAACAAAGTCATATTTAGGACTTGTTCCCGATTATTACATAAGGAAACAAACACTTACCAACTGCGAAAGATATGTGACTTCTGAATTAAAGGAAATGGAAGCCAAAATATTAAATGCTGACGATCAGATGATGAAGCTTGAATATGAATTGTTCCTCCAGGTCAGGCAGCATATCAAAGGACAAGTTGCAAGAATACAGAATACCGCCCATAACATCGCAGTCATAGATGCATTGAATTCACTGGCAGTAGCTGCTGTAAAAAATAACTATATAAAGCCCGAAATGAATAACAAGGGTTATATTAAAATTGAGGACGGAAGGCATCCTGTAATTGAAAAAATAATGAGAAATGAAATCTTTGTGCCTAACGATACGTATATCGATAACAAAGAGCATCGCATGTCAATCATTACAGGACCTAATATGGCTGGTAAATCAACATATATGAGGCAAGTTGCATTAATAGCGCTTATGGCTCACGTAGGAAGTTTTGTTCCTGCTAAAAGTGCCAATATATGTATACTGGACAAAATTTTCACTCGTGTGGGCGCATCTGATGATTTGTCCCGTGGACAGAGCACGTTTATGGTTGAAATGAGCGAAGTTTCAAATATATTAAACAATGCTACTGAAAACAGCTTATTGATTCTTGATGAAATAGGAAGGGGCACCAGCACTTATGATGGATTGAGTATCGCTTGGAGTGTGGTTGAATACATTGCTAAAAAAATAAAAGCAAAGACCCTTTTTGCAACCCACTACCATGAACTTTCGGAGCTAGAAAGCAAATTGAAAAGCGTGAAAAACTACCGTATTTTAATTAAAGATAATGATGATAAAATAATATTTTTAAGAAAGATAGCAAGAGGAAGTGTAGACAGGAGCTACGGCATACAAGTGGCAAATCTTGCCGGATTGCCTGAGGAGGTTGTTGTGAGGGCAAAGGAAATATTAAAGCAACTTGACAACAGCGATATAAATAACCCCTTTGCTAAAAAGAAGAAAAATATGATAGACGACAATTTTCAAGTATCCATGTTTCAAGAGGATCCCATGGAAAAAATCCAGAACAAAGAATATAAAAAATTGGCCGATAATATTAAAAACATTGACATCAATAATATAACTCCTGTCAAGGCATTTACGCTTCTGAACGAATTGGTAGAAAAAGCTAAACACATTTAAAGCAAGAAGGTATAATATGGCTGAAATACATTTATTGGATAATGAAACTATTAATAAAATAGCTGCAGGTGAAGTTATAGAAAATCCTAAATCGATCGTGAAGGAACTAGTTGAAAATTCCATAGATGCCGGGGCTGATGAAATCATTGCTGAAATCAGGAATGGAGGTAAAAGTTTTATTCGTATTACGGACAACGGCAGCGGTATCGAAAGAAATGAAACAGAAAATGCTTTTAAAAGGCACCAAACAAGTAAAATTCTGTCTTCCGACGATTTGAATTCACTACATACACTTGGATTCAGAGGAGAGGCTCTGGCAAGTATTGCATCTGTTGCTCATGTGGAAATGATTACAAGAACCTCATCTGATTCTTCAGGAACAAAAATAATCATTGACGGAAGCAGAGTTATATCAAAGGAAGACATAGGCTGTCCTGTTGGGACAACCATTATCATCACAAAGCTTTTTTATAATGTTCCTGCAAGAAAGAAATTCTTAAAAAGCGACAATGCTGAAAGCGGCAATATAAGTGAAGCAGTACTTTCATTGGCTCTCAGCAAAGAAAATATTTCGTTTAAATATATTAACAACGGCAAGGTTGTATTCAGAACTCCAAAAACTGATAATTTTTTAAACACTATTTCAAGCTTGTTTGAAAAGGACTTGTATAATTCACTCATAAAAGTCTATTATACAGGTAGCAATATAAAAATCACAGGTTTTACAACTAATTTAAACTATTACAGAGGAAACAGAAAACAGCAGATTATTTTTGTAAATGGAAGATATATTAAGCATAAACGGATAGGATATTTTATTGATGCCGCATATAATACACTTTTGCCAAAAAACAAACACCCTGCATGTTTTTTAAAAATAGAAACAGACCCTTCCTTGATAGACGTTAACGTTCATCCTGCTAAAACAGAAATTCGATTTCAAAATGAGGAGTTTACGCTGAATGAAATAAAAAGAGCAATTTTTTCAGCACTGCATTCCAATAATATAATAAAGGAAGTAAAAAAAGAAACTTTAACACATACAGGCGATTATTCTTCAAACAAAGTAGAAGACAGTAATTCATCTTTATCAATATATGAGAAATTTGACAAATACGGAAATGGACAAGAAGAAGATATTTTTCAGGATGCCAAGCAAGATGATTTCACCAATATCAGACTTACAGAAATTAATCTAAATGAAGACACAGAAGACACAGAAGACACAAAAAATATATTTGATGAAGCAATTAAAAATACTGCAAAAGAAGAAAGTGAATCTGTACAACAGGAGGCTGAACAGCAGTCATTTATCGAAATCAAAGATTATGAGCGAAAGATACCGGAATTATCGGTCATAGGGATCTTAATGGATACATACATTATATGTGAAAATCAGGCGAAAACCGAAATGTACATGGTAGACCAGCATGCGGCTCATGAAAGAATCAACTACGAAAGATTCTTGAATCAGTTTAACAACAAGGATATAATAAGGCAGGAGCTTTTAGTGCCTGAAGTAATTGATTTGTCTTTCAAAGACTACCATATTGCTATGGAAAATCTGGAAATATTTGATAATTTGGGCTTTTCCGTTGAAAATTTTGGTATAAATGCTATACTTATAAATAATATACCTGTGTTATTCAGAAATTCAAATATAAAGGATGTTTTTTTTACTATACTTGATTCTATAAAAAATAACGACAAAAACAATTTGAACTTAGAGCTTTCCAAAATAATTAAGAATGCCTGCGTAAAATCAGTTAAGGCAGGTGATAAACTTCATCCACAGGAAGTAAAAGCTTTGTTAAAAGATCTTAATAAAACTGAAAATCCATACACATGTCCTCATGGGAGACCGGTTATAATTAAAATGACAAAATATGAAATCGAAAAAATGTTTGAAAGAGTACAAAATTGAAATTAAACAAAAATTATTAAAGGACTTCAGAATATGATCAATAAAATAATTGTTATTATAGGGCCTACCGCTGTTGGAAAGACTCACGTATCTGTTGAACTTGCTAAAATGCTTGATTCTGAAATAGTTTCGGCTGATTCGATGCAGGTTTACAAAGGCATGAATATCGGAACAGCCAAAATATCTGATTTCGAAATGCAAGGGATAACGCACTACATGATTGACATTGTAAATCCTAATGAAAATTATTCAGTTTCCGACTATAAATCAGATGCAGAAAAAATTATCGACAGCATTCTTCTAAATAATAAAGTTCCAATTATTGTAGGAGGGAGCGGCTTATATGTAAATTCCCTTATATATGACCTGGATTTTGGAAAAGTTAAATCTGACAAAAAAATAAGATCTTATTATGCTAATTACTGCAAAACTTACGGTGAAGATGCACTTTATGAAAAGCTGCAGCAAATTGATCCAGAGTCTGCCGAAAAAATTCACAGAAATAATATAAGAAGAGTTATACGTGCATTGGAAGTCTATGATATTACAGGCAAAAAATTTTCAGAGATCAATTCGAACATAAGAAAACCTGGAAGCAAGTATGAATGTATACTCATAGGATTATTCATGGATAGGAAAACACTTTACGAACGAATAAATAAAAGGGTCAATGAAATGATTTCAGAAGGATTGGTAGATGAAGTCAAAGATTTGCTTGATAAAGGGTATGACAGGAATTTAATTTCGATGAAGGCAATAGGCTATAAGGAAATAATTGATTACCTTGAAGGCAGGATGAGCATTGAAGACTCCGTGAAAGTGCTGAAACGAAACACAAGAAGGTTTGCAAAACGGCAATACACATGGTTTAAGAAAGATAAAAACGTAAAATGGTTTTGTATCGAAGATACAAATCTAATCAATTCTACCATTGACAGCATATATGATTATTTGAAAACAAAAATATAAGGAGGAGAAGAAATGAACAGTATCAATCTGCAAGATTCTTTTTTAAATAAAGTAAGAAAGGAAAAAATTACTATTATAATTTTTTTAAATAACGGACATAAGGTAGCAGGTACAGTGGCAGGATTTGATAATTACGTAATTTTTGTTGAAACGGAAAAAGGGCAGCAATTGATTTACAAACATGCAATAACGTCCATACTGCCTTCCAGGCCTGTAAGGATATTTAGCAATGATGTGACAGAGGGTTAGGATGTTAACAGAAAATATATTATGTAAACGGTTTAAAATAAGCAAGCCTGTTTTTGAATATGTAACGAAAGTTGAAAAATCTATTAAGGAAAATTATTTTGAAAAAATAGAAGAAATAAGAGAATACAACCAGTATAAGGTTATTTCCGCAATGCAGGAAAACAAACTTGATTATACAAATTTTTACTGGAACACAGGCTATGGTTATGATGACCCGGGAAGAGAAAAAACAGAAAAAATATTTGCATCTGTATTTCATACAGAAGATGCACTGGTCAGGCCTTCCATAGCTTCAGGAACACATGCACTGTATTTAACTTTGTCCGGGATTTTAACCTCCGGAGATGAGGTGATTTCCATATCAGGGAAACCATATGATACAATGCTTACAGTGTTGGGGCAAAAAGGCAATGAGCCCTGCAATTTAAAAGAAACGGGAATTACTTATAAGGAGATTCCGCTTTATAATAATGATATTGACTGGGAAAGTGCTGTAAAAGCAGTTACAATGAAAACAAAGCTGTTAATGATTCAGCGTTCAACAGGGTATAGTTTCAGACCTGCATTGACCTTAGGCAAGATAAAACATTCTATCGAAAAAATCAGAGAGATTTATCCTAATATTTGTATAATGGTTGACAATTGTTATGGTGAATTCATAGAAGAAATTGAACCTTCAGACATAGGAGCTGATGTAACTGTAGGTTCGTTAATAAAAAACCCCGGTGGCGGAATTGCCTTATCAGGAGGCTATATTGCCGGCAGAAGGGTAATTATAGACAGGATTGCAAACCGTCTTACTGCTCCCGGAGTAGGAAGAGAAATCGGACTTACCTATGGCACATCAAGGAATACGCTGCAAGGATTATTTTTTGCTCCCCATGTAGTTTCCGAAGCATTGAAAGGAGCTTTGCTTTTCGGAGGAATATTCAGTTCACTGGGATTTGAAATAACTCCTACTTTGGACGAAGACAGAAGTGACATAATTCAGGCAATAAAATTCAACAACATGGACATGGTTGTAAAAATATGTGAAGCCATCCAGTCCGCATCTCCGGTTGATGCTCATGTATCACCGATACCGTGGAATATGCCGGGATACAGTGACCAAGTCATAATGGCATCAGGTGCATTTGTATCCGGCTCATCCGTAGAATTAAGTGCAGACGCTCCAATGAGGCTTCCATATATTGCATATATACAAGGAGGGCTGTTTTACGATCATGCAAAATTGGGAGCAATGCTTTCACTTGAAAAATTATCTGAGTTTGAGGGGATAAAGAAAAAAATAAAAGTTTAATAAAAAATGAAAAAAGAAATATCGCCGTAATAAGCCGGTGATATTTCTTTAGTATAAAATTACAATTTAGTACTTTCTTACAACAGTCTTGACAACACCTAAAATATATGGCTCTTTTATTAAAATAGGGTCCATTAAACTGTTTTGCGGCTGAAGCCTGATATGATCTTTTTCTCTGTAAAAGGTTTTGACTGTCGCTTCATCGTCTATCAGTGCAACCACTATGTCTCCATTTTCGGCGGTGTTCTGTGAATTCACTATGACATAATCACCATTCAATATTCCGGCTTCAATCATGCTTTCACCTTTTACCTTTAAAACGTATGATTCCTTGTTTCCTACGAAATCTATGGAAATAGGTAGAGTGTCATCAATATTTTCAACTGCAAGAATGGGCTGTCCTGCTGCTACAGTTCCTACAACGGGAACATTTACTATTTCCTTTTTAGGCATATTGCAGCATATGTCATCAACGTCAATTAATTCAATAGCTCTTCGCTTATTGTTTTCTCTTTTTATATAGCCTTTTTTCTCTAACGTGTTTAAGTGAGAATGCACCGAAGAAGTAGAACTTAAACCCACAGCTTTACAGATTTCACGAATGGATGGAGGATATCCTTTTAAATTTAATTCATATTTTATGTATTTTAATATGCTGATCTGCTTGTCACTTAAACCTTCATAATTCATAGAGTTCACCTCTTTCCGCCTAATATTCTAACATAATCCCGAAAAATAATCAAACATTTGTTTGAAATCAAGCTCCAAATTCATAGTGAATATAATAGCAAAATTATTATGTCATAAGTTTATATAGTAATAAGAATTTAATTTAAAATTTATTTATTTAAAGGATTGTGTTTAACTGCATCACGAAGCTGGTCTTTATTAATGTGAGTATATATTTGTGTAGTTGATACACTTTCGTGTCCCAATATTTCTTGCAATGTTCGAATATCAACATGGCCGTATTGATACATTAAAGTTGCAGCAGTATGCCGCAGTTTGTGAGGAGAGTAGTGCTTGCCTGACAAACCCGCTTTATTTAAATATTTATCCACCATATGCTGTACCCCTCTTTGTGTGAATCTCGTTTTTCGATTGCTTATAAAAAGAGCATTTTCATGTCCTGGTTTTGGTTTAGGACGAACTTGAAGATATTCTTCAACGGCCTCTACGCATGCATCATTTAAATATATAGTCCGTTCCTTGTTTCCTTTGCCTACAACAGTTAATGTATCACCCTTGATTTTATCTATATTGATACTTATAAGTTCAGATAAACGCAACCCGCAGTTTAAAAATAAAGTTATAATTGCAAAATCTCTCTTTTCATTAGGGCCGCTTATGGATGAAAGAACGCTCTTTGATTCGTCTAGAGTCAAGGCAACAGGAAGCCGGCTGTTTTTCTTTGGAGTTTCCAAATCCAATGCAGGATTTTCAGGAATTATTTTTACTATAGAATAAAGATATTTGAAAAAAGAGCGCAGGCATGCAATTTTTCGTGCCTTAGTCCTGTTTGAATTATTTCTTTCCCTGTCAACAAAAGCTATGAAAGCGTGGAGGTCCATAATTTTAATTTTTTTTAAAACTTCTATTGAAACAAGAAAAATATCAATATTATCAAACACCTCAGTTTTAGAACTAAGTTTGAATCTTAATACAAGGAATCTGTAAAAAGTCCTCAGGTCAAGAAAATATTCGCTTACTGTTTTTTCCGATTTACCTTTTACAGATAGCATATATTCTAAAAAGTCGCTCATGGGAGAGGGGCATATGCCGCTATAATTAATGTACATAATTTCTCCTTAGTAATAAAAATAAAATGTCGCAAAATCTTTATAACTAAATTATATATAAAAACAGAACAAAAGGCAAGACAAGCTTTATATTTTTTTCTAGTGTTTGTAATAAATGTTACTGAAAATTATTGTAATGTAGTATAAAATAAAAAATAATAAGGATGGCAACAACTTATATTCTAAAGGAGGCAGGAAAGTAGTTATGAAAATACTTATTATTTGTTCCGAAAAAAGTAATAGATTACCCGAAAATGAATTTTATATGAAAACCGACAGCAGATTTGCCAACTCTAAATTTATACCCAATATAAAAAATAATAAAAAAGTTTGTACAGTATGTGGTAAAGACTGTATATGGTGTAGAGGTAAATATAAATTGAATTTTAGTGACAGTATAAGCGAAATAATAAAGCTTCCTGATTTATACATGAAATTTGAAGATGAGTCGTTAAAATATCTTCCAAGGAAATTCAAAGAACATGATTTGGCTGTTTTGCTGGGAATACATGAAGACATAATTGTTGAGATTCCGAAGCTATTGTATAACAGCGGCGGAAAAGCATTGATAGCTCCTTGCGAAAGTGGAGCATGGATGTCCCAATGGACAAGAGAAAAAATGGTGGAAGAATGTGAAAAATATAATTTACAGTATGCATTCCCAAAACCATTTTGTACGTTAGCTTATGGAAAGTTTCCCCTTATAAACGAATTTATAGATACTTTTAAAATGGGTGTTCCAAAATTTAGGCTGTATGTGGATAACAAAAATAAAATAAAAAAAGCACAAGTTATTATATCTGCGCCATGCGGCAACGGATATAATATAGCCAAGCATCTGGTAAACAAAAGCCTTGGAGAGGAAGCCAAAAAAACAGTTGCAAAATACTGGCATAGCTATCCATGTCTCGGTGACATGCATGTAGATTCCGAATTGGGTGATACGCCTCTTCATATTGCCGGTTACACACATTATAACGCGCTTGAAAGGGCTGAAATAATAAAAATTTAAAGATTTCTTATGACAGTTAAATTTTTATGTTTTTAGAAGAAATGTTTTAATAGCCATATAAATAGTCGATTAATGAAATATCTTTCGTTAAAACGCATTTTATAGCCCCGAATTTTTTAAATAGCCATATAAATTTATACTTATTAGGTCCCCCCTCTTGCTTTTTCTTATTATGTCGCAAAATANNAAACATCTACCGGAGAATTTAGAATGCGAATTTTGTCAATTCTTCACTATTTCCTCAGTAATAGAAACTAATCATGAATTTAAATTAAACATATTTTTTGATTTCTTGTGCGTACTTTATTTGGTTCGAGATAAGCAACCTTTTGTTCATTCATTAACTCTTTAATTGCTTTTAATACAGTAGCCGTAACCTTGGTATATCCCATAGTAACTGCAAGTTCGTATGATGAAAGATTTCCTTCCTGTTCCAGTGTCTGTAAAATTAAATCTTTAATTTGAGACAAACTACGTTTGGTAAAGACATAAAATTCCTTTAGTAACCAACTATAATTGGATCTTATTACATTACAGTCCAAATATATCCTGTACATCTTTTTCGGCGATTTCTCTTTTACTTTTCTTTCCTGCATTTTTTAGCATGCTGTCAAGCTTCTGTTCCACTGATTTCTTTATTAGCTCTTTACTGTCAATGCTTCGAAGTTCAAAGAAAAGCATTGGATTGGTGTCAAATCTTGCTCCTATACCGTACAAAGCAGCAGCCACATGCTTGCACATACTTGCCCAGTCAGGGCAGCTGCAGTCAAAACGTATTTCTTTTGGTGAAGGGAATAATCCATATTTTTTATCCTTGAACAATACCTCTAATTCTTCAGGAAATTTTCCTTCAAGCAGTTGCTCCAGGGAGTCAATCCTGTTATTGCACAAAGAAATGACCTGTTTCCATTTTTCATCCGATAGTGGATCAATTAAAATTTCAACATCATACGGCTTTGCTGTGCTGCCCTGAACCTTTGCTGTCACAATACCCTTAGTTATTTTTAAATCTAACACCATGTTAGTTCGAACATAGCTTTTGCCCCTACCTATTCTGTTTTCATAGTCTGCGTAGCTCTCCAAATTTAAATTCCACGCTTTACCCCACCAGCTTTTGGCAAGTGTTCTTCCCTCAATTATTATGGGTTCAATATCCGGATTTTTCTTTCTAAGTTTTATCAGGGATTTATTTGCTTTTTCCCTTTTTTCTGCTGCCGATACATATTTGTCAAATCCTCCATAACTCATTTAATATCACCGCCTAATGCAAATATTTTCATCAGCTCATCGTTATTATATTCTGTTATCCACTGTTCTCCTGCAGATGTTAAGATATCTCCTGATAATTTTTGTTTTTCTTCAATAATTGCATCAATTTTTTCTTCGATTGTACCGCTTGTTACAAATTTATGAACCATTACATTCTTGCTCTGTCCAATTCGGAAAGCACGATCTGTTGCCTGATTTTCTACAGCCGGGTTCCACCATCTGTCAAAATGGATAACGTGATTGGCAGCGGTCAGATTAAGCCCTACTCCGCCGGCTTTAAGAGACAGAACCATGTACGGAATATACTTTTCGCTGTTAAATTCTTTAACTATTTCATTACGTTTTTTCACAGGTGTACCTCCATGCAGCACAAAGCCTTCCCTGTGGAACACTCCACTTAAAAATTCAGATATAGGCTCTGTCATTTCTTTAAACTGAGTAAAGATTATAACTTTTTCTCTTTTTTCATATATGGTTTCACATATTTCCTTCAGCTTTTCAAATTTTCCGCTTTGATCAGCCTTGAACTCTTCTCTGCCCAGGTATTGATCAGGGTGATTGCAAATTTGTTTAAATTTCATTATGCTTGATAAAACAAGTCCCTTGCGTTCAATTCCTTCAGCTTCTTCAAGTTTTTCCTGAATTTGATTAATCAACTGCTTATAAAGGACAATTTGTTTTTTTGTAAGGTCTGTATATTCATTGATTTCTATTTTGTCCGGTAAATCAGAAATAATACTTTTATCGGTTTTAAGTCTTCTCAGCATGAAGGGCTGAATCATCCTGCGGAGCTTAGCATAGCCTGCGTAATTGTCATTAAGCTCTTTTGTAAAATTAGTAAACTCTTTGGCATTTCCCAGCAACCCCTGATTCAGAAAATCATACAAAGACCAAAGGTCACTCAGCCGGTTTTCAATAGGAGTTCCCGTCATGGCAATCCGCATCTTTGAAGGAATTGACTTTATAGCTTTTGTCTGTTTTGTTCCGGGATTCTTTATAGCCTGGGCCTCATCCAGAATCAGGTAATCCCACTGCCTATCTTTTAATTCCTCCAGCCTTACAGCCATGCCATAGGTTGTGATGTATAAAAACCCACCTTCTCTTAACTGAATTGTTTCCGTACCTTTTAAACTGCTTTTATGAAGCACCTGGTATGGCATTTCCGGTGCAAACTTTTCAATTTCTTTCTGCCAGTTACCTATCAGCGAAGCAGGAAGAATAAGCAATGCCTGTCCCCCTTCATTTACACGGTGATACTCTAAAAAAGCAATCATCTGAACAGTCTTGCCTAATCCCATATCATCTGCGAGACAGGCGCCGAAACCAAACTGAGACATCTGATTAAGCCAGTGGTATCCGTCTTCCTGATACTCTCTTAACTTTGCGTAAAAGGTTGGTGCTATATCCGCTTTACCGCACTTTTCAGGATGAAGCATTGTTTGTCTGAGTCCTTTTAGCCACTGACCATTTGATACAGATATTTCAATCTCATCATCCTTCAAGCCCAGTAATTCAACTGCATTTAATTCCAGCCTCATAGCATCGCTTAGCGTAAAATCTTCATCTTCAGGAAGATCCTTAATTTTTTCAAAAGCGTCAAGCACTTCCTCCAGTCTTTTTTTGTTAATTTCAATCCATTTACCCTTATATTGAATCAGCCCTTCAGACATCTTCAAGAACTCTCTTAATTCCTGCTCAGTTACCTGCTCCCCGCCTAAAGTGATAGAAGGAGAAAATTCCATAATTGCAGACAGACCTACATTAGCAGGTTCTTTTTCACCAACCTTCACCGACATACCTATGGAGTTACTCTTTTTACGCCACCAGTCCGGAACCCGGCACATAATTCCGGCTTCTTCATAAACAGGTATTTCCTTTAATACCGTGTATGCTTCCTCTGCTGTCAGCCTTATAGGAGAAAATAATTCACCGCTTTCAAGAAGCCCTGAAACAAACGTACTTTTGTCAGCAGCTTTTATAACTGTTGAAATAAGAGAAATCAACTTCTTTTCATCCCCCTTAAATTCAGACAGAGCATTTTTTAACGGAGTATGTATAGCTCGTTTGCTTTTGACTGCCTTTGTAGAATAGGTAGCCATAAATGCAAAAGGATATTGCTCATCTTTATTTTCAACCAGGTGAAAAAATATTCTGCCTGCAACATTTATATTAGAACTGTAATCAGCAAAATATCTTGCTGCTGTACCATCATATTTTTTAATTTCCGATTTAAAAACGTTCAATAAAGATTTCCATAATTCTAAAAGCCAGTCAGCGTCAATATATTCCATTCCAACAGCAAAGGGAACCTCATCTATTAACCGGCTTATTTCTTCTTCTGTAAGTTCTACCTGCACGTCTTCCCTGCTTAATTCAATATCAGGCTGTCGGCTTATTTTTTTTATAAGAAGTTCGGCTATATACCACAGGTATTCAATAGAAGGAGAAAACCACACCTCTTTATTTGAAAAACCAAGATGGAATAAAGCTGCATATTTATCATTATCAAAAGATGTTTTCCATGTCTTCAGCCAATCCGGCTGCTGCTCCGAGAATTCATCAATTACAAATCCTTCCGGCAAAAAATACGCATTAAGCTCCTGTATTTCTTTTGTTTTAATTTTGGGCATATATTCTCCTTAATTAATACTTGAGATGTTTTTTTGATTTAACATGTAATTTACTCATCAATATAATTATTTTACTATCTTTTTTCCCATTTTACAATTATATTTTTTATACCTGATTGTATAAATATGTTCCATTATAAGACTGAAAGCACCGAAGAACCGTTTNNTTTTTATTGATAATTTACAGCTTATGAATTATAATAACATTAAAAAGAACAAGGAGTTGGATATATGAGTGATTTAGCTTTTAATAATGATAATAGGGATTATGAAGTATTAAACGGTGAAATAATTTATATGACCCCAAGACCTGTTCCAAACCATAATACAGTGATAGTCAATCTTTCGATTATATTTGGAAATTATTTAAGAGGGAAAAAGTGCAGGGTGTTTGCTGATGGTGTGGATGTGTACTTAGATGAAAAAAATAATGTTATCCCTGATTTAATGATTGCCTGCAACCGCGATATAATTAAAAGTAACGGTATTTATGGAGCTCCGGATTTAATAGTTGAGGTTTTGTCTCCAAGTACTGCAACAAATGATAAAGGATATAAAAAAGATTTATACGAAAAGTTTTGCGTTAAGGAATATTGGATTATTGATATTTTAAGCAAGTCTATAGATGTATATTTATTGAAGGATGGAAAATACGTCTTAGATTTGGTCTATTCAATTTACCCGGATTATATATTGGAGAAAATGGCGGATGATGATAAGCAAAAGGTACAAACTAAATTTAAAACAAGCTTGTTTGATGACTTGATAATAGATTTAGAAGATGTGTTTTATGATATAGATTAATTTAACCGCAATTACAAACAAAGCCTGTATTTGTTTCAACAACAGGCTTTGTTTTATGTATAGATGGAAATATAGTAAGCTGATATATTCAATACATATTGTACAATATATATTGCCATAGTTATGCCGATTATGTAATTCATTAAATTTGGTATGGCATAGCGACCAAATTTTCTTTCAAGTTTATTTAACCATTTCATATAATTTTCCTTCCATATTTATTTATATTCATACATAGTCTTTTTTCTAATATATACTTAATGCATTATCACAGCCATGTTACAGGAATGCTTATATTTTTTTCATTAATACGAATACCCTTATCATACATACACACTATGCATCCTGTTCCGGCATTCATGCCATTTATTTTGTCAAGCACCGAAAAGTTCTCAATATGCTCTTTGCCTGGGTTGGAGGTCTTTTTAATTTCAACCGGGTATAATGTGCCGTTTTCTTCTATTAATACATCAATTTCTTTAGCGTCCTTATCCCTGTAGTAATAAACCGGCGGTTCTAATATTCCTGCACTATAATAGCTCTTAAGTATTTCAGATATAACAAATGTTTCAAAAAATGCTCCGGACATTGCTCCGGCTTCTATCACTTCGGGAGAATTCCACCTGGTGAGATATGCAGCAAGACCTGTATCCAGAAAATATATTTTAGGTGTCTTTACAGATCTTTTCATAATGTTATTATAATATGGCTTTAGCAAATAGACTATATTTGATGAAATTAAAACAGAAAGCCATCTGTCAGCAGTAGGTACACTTATGCCAATCTCATTGGCAACAGCTGTCATGTTAAGCATCTGCGAAGTCCTAGCCGCAATTGCAGTCATAAATCTGATGAATTTCAATTCATCACCAACATTTGTAAGCTCTCTTACATCACGCTCAATATATGTTTTTACATATGAACCATAAAACAACTGCCAATCAAGTTCGTTGGCGTACATGGCAGGCATAGAGCCTTTAAAAATAATTTCCCATATTTCCTTATAATCTAACTCTATTGCTAAAAGACTTCTTTTATTTATAAAATCCTCAGATGGTATAAAAGCTTCGTTAAAATCATCTTCCATAATTTCACGGAGTGACAGCCCTAATAAATTGATTATTGCTATTCTTCCGGCAAGGCTTTCGCTGACATTTTTCATCATTTTAAATTGCTGTGAACCAGTAAGGTAGAATTGACCTCTTTTCCCACTTTCATCGGAAATCATTTTAATATATCTGAATAATTCAGGGGCATACTGTATTTCGTCCACCATTACAGGCGGAGGTGTTGTTTTAAAAAAACTTCCTGATTCTTCATTAGCACTTTGAAGCAAGATGGGGTCGTCTAATGTCACATATGAAATATCCTTCGTAACGTGTTTCAACACAGTTGTTTTGCCAACCTGTCTTGCTCCTGTTACAAGAACAGCCGGAAACATTTTGGCCCCCTTAATTATAGTACTTTCAACATTACGTTTTATATATTTCATTACAACCTCCGACTAATTTAATATTTAATATTATTATAGCCAAAATATAAAAAAATATCAAGTCTAAAATGAAATGATTTATGCGGAAGGGATTCTAAATTTGTTTAATTTTTTAAACCTGTGATATAATACTTGATAATGTAAGCACTCAATGGCATTTACGCAATATGGCTTTTCTCAAAAAATTTTGACTCAGTATTAATTTTTTAAATTTAATATATTCCATTTACACAGATTGTTTTACACTCCCTGTATAGATGGAAATATAAGCGTTAGCTAAAAACCAGTTCTATTTCCATCCATCTTTATATTTTCGCATTTCTCTTTTAAAATTTCTTCTTGTTGCACCGTATTTTCTTTGATATTTTATATAATTAATTAAATCCTCTCCAAAGAAAATAAAGAAGTTGATTAATGATGCTGTAACAGCAATTCTGGTACTCATAGTCCCAAAAATCAGGCTTAAAATGAAATATACCCAATCCAGATATGCAATCCATTTAACCTTAACAGGAAGTATAAAGAATAATAGTATTTCTACATCAGGAAACAAATAAGCAAATGCAAGGAATAATGATAAATTCAAATAAACACTTGTTCCTGACCCTGTTAAAAATGCTGCAATGATCGTACCTATCATACCAAAAAGGTAGTAAATATTAAACTTAAATGTTCCCCACTCGTTTTCAAGGGTGGTACCCATTAGGTAATAAAAATATATAACAAATGCAATGGTAATAATTGACGAAGCAGGCGGTATAAAAATAAAGGTTATTATTCTCCAAACCTGTCCCTTCATAATTAAATCGGGTATAAAAGCTAGGTACCGGTAAGCTGATATATTTAATACATATTGTACTATATACACTGCCATAGTTATACCAACTATGTAATTCATTAAATTAGGAATAGCATAGCGACCAAATTTTCTTTCAAGTTTATTTAACCATTTCATATAATTTTCCTTCCATATTTATCTTCCATATTTATTTAGATTTATACATATAGTTATTTTTCTAATATACCCTTAATTCTCAACGTAAATCCAATTCATCTTTTTTGCATCATGTATTTACTGTCAATCATTTAATGCTTATTTGTTTCTTTAAACAACTTTATAATTGCCTCTGATATACTCATTTTTCTACCATTATAATGTTTGGAATCCATCTACCCACATCATATTTAATTGCAGGAATTGTTACCGGATGATCGTTATAGTACATTATTGAACTGGCACCACCATCTAAATTACATGCCTGAACAGCACCATATTTTTCCAGGATATCCGCACATTTCCCTACTGTTATACCAATACTGTGGTTTAATTGTCTTCCATCAATAACCAACATTAATACTTCCTGATTTGCTTTTTGGGCTATAACAGTCCTCGGTTGAATACCCCATCCTGCAGATCCATCAACTTGCTTTACTCCATCAATTATCAAAGCCGGCATAAATTCTACTCCGTCTCTTATTTCAACATCTCCGGTATTTCTTCTTACGAACATCCAGTTGTCATAATCAAATCCAATTGTAAACCAGTTTCCGCCTACGAATGGGTTTATTATTTTTCCTTGTTCAATTATTCCTCCAATAGGCTGTCCCCCGTCTCCGTTTCCGCCATAATCTACAAAACCGCTGGCATTAATCGAAAGTACGGCATTGTTGTATTCAGACAATTCATCTATTTGACTGCCAGGGGCTTTTATATTTTCTTTAAGGCCTTCTGCCATTCCAACTCTTACTTTACTTGCATCTTTAGCAATAGCCAGTCTGCCGCTATATCCTTCACCTTTGACTTCCAGTATAAGAATTTTGTTTACAGCATCTATGGCTACCACATTGTCCCCCTGATTTGTAATTATTCCGGTCTTTGCATTTCCTACCTTGCTTTGATCAATAACTATATTCTCATACCCGTCTTTTAATGTATCCGGATTATTTTCTACGTATTTTTCAAAACTTTCCATATTTATTTCATCAAATTCAGCTGCAAACCATTCTTTCCCATTTAAATGAAACAGGTTTTTAACTTTTGTTATTAAGGAATTTCCATTTCCCTTTTTAATGTCTGTATTATCTCTTTGACCTATTGCTTTATCAATAACAGACTTGGGGATAAATTTAGTAGCAAGCCATTGATGTGACATGGTTGACATAGCTGTTTCAATATACAGATTTCTATATTTAGATATAAACGGAAAATTGGAGTGTATTGCAATTAAATACAAAAAAACAATTGTTAACAAAAACACAGATATAAATCGTTTTATATCTTTCCCTGTACTTTTTTTTCTCATATTTTATTAATAGTTGTTATTACTATTAACTTTCACCTTCATTTTGTTCTGAGTTCTGGACATTTTATATCAAATTGAACTTAAACTTTCCTTAAAGCTATTATGGCTGTGATATTTTTTTCTAAATATGAAAATACTGAGTCGATTTTTATTAGATTCAGGGAAACTTTGTCATAATTTCGTTATTTCCCCATCAATATTTGCATTTCCAAAAATCACATTGTAATCATGTCATTAATTATACATTGGACGGCAGTGTTTTTCAACTATTTTCCTTAGGAGCATTTTAATAAATTCCTAATTTAAATGTAAAAGCATTCAATTTATACTAATCATATCGGAAAGTAAGCAGCATGAAAAGTTTAAAGCATATAAAAAGGACAGAAGTTGGTTTTATAGGATTTTTTATTATATATACCTACTGTATAACCAATTTACTGTCCATAACGTTGTATTTTTTTGAAATAATTATGTTTTTTCTTTTTAATAAACTTAAAAATAGAAATGAAAAAAATTTATGCAGTAGAAACTTCATTTAATTTGCAATTTTGGGCAATTAGTTTATCCGCAATCTTAACTGCGTCAAAAAGGTCACCTCCGTAAGCATCAGCACCTATTTCAATAGAATATTTTTTCGTTACCGGTCCTCCGCCTACCATTACCTTTACTTTTTCTCTAAGCCCTGCCTCCTGTAATTTTTTCAGAACTTCCCCCTGTTCATTCATTGTTGTTGTTAGAAGAGCAGACAAGCCCAAAATATTTGGTTTATATTTGCCTACAGCATCTACAAAATCTGAAGCCGGTACGTCGATTCCCAGATCTATTATATAATATCCTTCGCTTTGCAATATCATGCTTACCATGTTTTTACCTATATCGTGTAAATCTCCGGCAACAGTACCGATAACAATTGTACCTTTATATATTTTATAATCCTGGTGGAACACAGGCTTCAATACATACAAACCGGCATGCATGGCTCTCGAGGACATAAGAACCGTAGGTATGAAAATTTCTCCGCTGCGAAACTTCACTCCAATGGCATTCATAGGCGAAATCAAGCCTTCTTCAAGAATAACTTCGGGTTTTATTCCATGAGATAAAGCCAGCGTAACCTTTTCCTTTACCCTTTGAGCTTTCCCTTCTATTAACCCGGATTGAATTTCTTTAATTATATTTTTATTCATATACTTGTATCCCCTCCTACACCATGTAGCTGTGTTTATACTCGCTTGGCGACATACCTTCTTTTTTACGAAATACCTTTGAAAAATAACTTGAATCATTATAACCCAATATTTGAGAAATATATTCAATCGTATAATCAGGATTATTATGCAACATCCTTTTTGCCTCTTCCAACTTTACTTTTGCAATATAATCGGATATTGTAATTCCTTGATTCTCCCTAAAAATCCTGCTGGCGTAGCTTGGGCTGAGGTACACACTGCAGGCTATGTCGTTTAATGTAGGAGATTTGTCAAAGTTTTTTCTTATATAATTTTTAATATCACAAACTACCATTCTGTTTTTAGTTTCTTTGCTGTCAAGAACAGCCTGGATATATTATATAGCACTTTCCCTATCTCTGCATAGCTCGGCACAAGTAATACTCTGATTACCTTTTAGGAACTTAGACTTTCCCTATTACCCCATATCTCGGTATAGCTCTCCCTAGGTTTAGTATCACCATAGTATAACGTAGCATTAAATAAAAAGAGTCTTGACCATTTCGTTAGTCAGGACTCTTTTCCATCGTCATGCCATCTATTTCTTTAAGTCGCTTTAGCCATTTAGTAATGGTCCCACTATCGAAGAACGTAAGCAATGCACCATCAGAAAATCTTTCGGAACGAACAGCACCCACAAGCAAGGCCATTATACATTTACCATCTAAAGCAGATACGTCTTTTTCTTGCGTGGATTCCATTCCCCATACAATATTGTTTTCTTCTAAAATGTCATTATAGCGATTTAGTTCATATTCTGGGTGCTCATCCATGAAAGCATAAACATCATCGGTAAAATGTCGTACCATGTCTGAATATGATACATAGGGAATTTGCATAGGATTTTCTAAAGTACCTTTGCTGTCTTTGTCAATTATCCATTTTCCTAATTTATCATTTTCAATATTGGGCAAATAGTCTGTCAACGATTTATAGACACCCATTAAACATCACCCCTTTCAGACAAATGAATTGCTGATTTCTTCAAAACGATTCTCTATAAGGTAGTAGCTCATATCACGTTCTTCCGCATATCCTCTGGTCTGATAAATCGTCTTGCTTGAATCAAACCCAAATCCAAACATTCTATCGTCCTTTGTTGGGTCTTTCTTCTGTTTAACTTCTGACATAAATAGAGCCATTTCCTTATTTGTGAAAGCAAGCATGATTGTGTCCCATACGGTGCTTTTGGCTCTTCCTTTTGATTTGTCATCAGGGTGCTTTGCATATATTCCCACTAGTATGTACCAATTTGCATTTTGTTGAATAGGGAACCGATTAAACCATAAATAATATGGATATGTTGCATTAGCTTTTTCACTGTAATATGTTCGTGACATTTTAACTTGTATCGTATTGGACTTATTACATCCATTATCGTGACGATAGAGCAACAAGTCAATTCCTTTTTCTTGTGCTGAAGCTGGAATAAATATTGAAGCACCTTTTAATCTTTTTGATAGATAATCTGCAACTGCAAATTCTCCATACTGCATTGTAAATACAGGTTGCATCTGGTTTCTCCTTTACGAGTCTATGGATATATCAACAACTATAAAGTTTTCGACATTTCCATTTTACCAGACTTCAACTCAAAACTCAATGCATTTATGGATTGAGTTTACACATCTTATTGTGTTATAGTTTTAGGTTAGTGTTTCAACTTATAATGTACTCAAAATGTATGGAGGTTTTTGAGACATTATGGATGATAAATTTATAATCACACCCAAGGAAGATAAGGCAGTTACTATGACAATCCGCATAGATAGGACTTTGCAGGAAGAATACAATGAACTATCTGCAAAAACAAATCGCTCTCGAAATGAATTGATTAGCATGGCTTTGCGATATGCTCTCGACAACATGATAATCAAAGACGAGGAGTAGAATATGTGTAGTAATTAAGAGAGAGCCTTTGGATTTTGTCCTCTGGCTCTCTACTCATTTTAAGCGTTCTCCCGCAAAAAGTCATTGAGCCTATTACTTGCTACTCGCTTTTGTTCCTCAAAGCTGTGTGCATAGATGTTCATGGTGGTGGAGCAATTCGCATGACCTAAAATCTTTGAGATGTCGATGATGTTCATTTCCAGGTAGTTCAGTAGGGTAGCACATGAATGTCTTAAACCATGAAGCGGTATTATCGGCAGTTCCTCAAATCCCTCAACCTTTGCTTTCTCTGAATGCTCCACTACCCACTTGTTATAGCGGTTTAGGTGAGCAATGAAATATTGATATGTTGTGCTATTTCCCATACGCTTCCCATCAGCTTGTATGAATAAGCTGTTATCACCTTTCCATGCAGTACCAAGACGGAAACGCAACAATGCATATTCTTTCTTGTATTCCCTCAACAACGGCAACACATCATCAGGAAAGGGTACCGTTCTGACAGAAGTAGAAGTTTTGGGGTCTTTGCAGTCAAAGCCGTTTTCTGTTCGTCCTATGGATTTTGAGATTGAGATTTCTTTCTTTTCAAAATCAATGTCATCCCAACGCAAGGCAAGTGTTTCACCTTTTCTAAAACCACACAAAAGAGATAGGGAATAGAATACCTTATATTGCGTTGGGACTGTATGTGTTCCTGTATATTCGTTGACATAATAGGGCTTACCTGTATCATCAATCCGCTTATGGCCTTTGTAGGTCACATCATATGACAGATTCAGCGATTTCAGAAACATCAATGCTTGCTTTGGGGTGAGGTATTTTAGTCCTGTTTCCTCTTGCTTTTTCTTTGGCTTTCGTGCTTCTCGGCAAGGGTTATGCTCAATCATATTCCACCGCATGGCAGTCTTAAAAATGCAACTTAATACGTTGGCGTAACGACTAATTGTTCCTGTGGAATAATCGGCAACCAGCGTTTTATAAAAGGCTTCAATAACAGGGGTTTTTATGTGGGCTAACTTGTAGCCTTTGAAATACGGAATGATTCTATTTTTGAGCAACTGCTCATATCCGATATAAGTTCCGTAGGCAATGTTATCCTTAGCATTTTCAAGCCACTTGTATGCAAAATCTTCAAATGACATTTTTTCAGCGTCAAAGTCATAACCGTACTTGATTTTATCTTCCATATCAAGGGCATATTTGAACGCTTCTTTTTCTTGTTGTTTGGGTGTGGCAGACTGATTTACTGAATATGTAAGATTCTTCACCAGTTTATTGCCTTGTTTGTCATATCCTTGACAAATCACAATGCGATATACCACTCTACCGCTTTTATGTTCAACTCTCTTTACTGAGGCCATATTTTAACACCCTTTCTCAATTTGATTTTTGTAACGATAAAAGGTGGGCTTGGACATTCCCAACTCCTGCATAAGCTCAAACGGTCTTCTCTCTCCCTGCTGTACTAAGCGGTAGTGAGTAGCAAATTCCTCAAGGCTCATAACTCTTGGTCTACCATAATCGTCCCATTCACCACGAGCCTTTTTAGCTTCAATTCCTTCACGTTGTCGTTTTTCCTTCTTCTCAATTTCTGCTTGTGCTATGCTTGCATATAACTCAATCATCATATTGTTGATAGTTTCTAACATCATGCGAGCCATTGCATTTTCCATAGTTGATAGGTCAAGCAATGTTGTAGGCAATTCTAACACCATCACACGGATATGATTGTCATGGAATAAACGCAGTTCTTTGAGTGTGGCTTCTTTGTTCCGTCCTAATCGGTCAAGCTCTGTGATGATTAGAATATCACCACTTTCTAGAATCTCGTCCTTTAGCATAGAATAGCGTGGTCTGTCAAAGTTCTTTCCTGTCTGTTGGTCTGTGTAAACCTTGTTCTTATACAGCTTGATATTGCTGTCAGAACAGAACTTATTGATTTCTGCTATTCCTCTGTCTAAGTGTTGCTCTTTGGTGCTTGTCCTGTGATACGCTACATATTTCATAGATACACCTCTTTCCTAAGAATTATCGAACAAGTGTTTGTTGATGTATCTATCGTATCAGGCGGGTATCAAAAAGTACACACTCTTTATGATAATTATCAAAAGTTTATTCTTTGACTTTTTGATACCCCTATGAAGTATCTTTTGTATAGGTTCAGAAAGTATAAATTCTGATACCATATCAACAAGCTGTCACTTCACGCTGTTTAGCTCTATATTTTTTCATGGATTCTGATATTCTTGCATTATGAGAGCCGTAGTTGTTATTTTGGGCACGAGTAAGCAATTCTAAGTTCTCAATGCAGTTGTTCGTCTTGCATTCGTCTTTATGGTTAATTTCAAGCCCCTTAGGTATTTCCCCTTTATGAGCCATAAACACTAATCTATGTACTCGCATACTTTTTGGAATACCCTCATCATTCCTAAGGACAATTTGCATATATCCGCAACCATTATCATACTGAGATAATATTTTATCTCGTTCCAAGCTATAAACATCTCCATCGGAAGAAATAAGGTATTTGCTGAATCCTTCGGCTTGCTCCCATTCGATTGGCTGTCCGTTGTCTCGTTCTATCGCTAAATCACACATGATTTTCCTCCTATTCCTGCACTCCGGTATTGAGGAACTCAATAAACTTTTCAAAGTTAATAAGATACTTATTACCGGCCTTTATATACACAATCTGGTTTTCTTTACACATCTTCCACAGCGTTTTATATGAGAAGCCACATTCATCCGCTACTGTCTGAATAGGTACCATACGAGGTATTTTTAACTCTGTAACGTTGCTGATAGCTTCGTTGTTCTCAATATTATTAGTTGTAGTATTTACGTTTTTCATTATGATTGCTCCCTTTCCTTAGAGGGACCAATACATATTCGACTGAACTGTTGTACTGATTACCCATGTTTGTATTTGCTCCGTCCTCGGAAACTGGGCTAATCATAGCGACCTATTTATATTTATTCTCAATTTTATGTTTGTCCTCTGGAGTCACTGGTTGACTCTGGAAGGTCTTTGTTCTATACCTATAGGAATCATTACCTTATGACTTTAAATTAAATCTGGGTGGCTCTGGTTTCTTCTGGCGTATATCTGTTATGCGTTATCCTCGGTTGCATTCCAGTGAGTAGGTTTCTTTAAGGCATTGGCTTGTTTCTCTACGTTCCTAAAGTGGAATCCTTGCAAATACACAGAAGAAAGCGCTTGTTCAGCTTCTTTCAGACTGGTTTCTTTCATCCGCTCAAATGCTTGTTGTGCTGGGGTCTTGCTACCATCAAATGCTTTTTCTCTGAATCTTGCAGATACCATATCAGCATAAGCAGGATATTTTAACAACTCTAATACTGCTTTACTACCTATAACACCAGAATTAATGGTATTTGAAATAGTTGTTGTGATTCCGTTCTCATTGGCTGTTGTCTTGCTCTTTGGTAGTTTTGCAATGAGTTGAAGCACCTTGCTTTGTACCGCTTGTGAATCGTCCTTTTCTCCTGCATAGTCATAAGCCCAATCACGAGTTTCATTTACTTTGTTGTTCATGCGTTCATACACAAAGTTATTTTCTTCAAGTAAGCTTTGCAGTTTGCTTTGAAACTTCTCGTAGACTCTGTTAGCCATAGTATTGTCAACTTTCTTGTAAATCGCAATAAATGTTCTGACATCTGCAAGAAGTACACTCACATCATCAGCAGTCTTGGCAGCGTTAATCTGCGTAAAGAGATTGTTGTAGTTCTCAATAATACTTAATCCATTATTTGCTACTGTTTTTGTTTTTGGCATTGTTTTATTCCTCCCATTCATAATCTTCTAAATCGTCATCAGGTGAAGCTTTCATTACTTCGTCCCATTCATCATCGTCATCTTCTGTTCTGCGTGGCACAACCTCAATCACAATAGGGGAAGTGTCCTCTGTACCGTCCAACAGAAAAGCTGTATTTGCTCCATATGCTTTTTCTATGATAAACTTACAAGCGTTAAACCTGTCCTTGTTGTACCTGTCATTGGCAATTAAGATAATACTTTGTAGAGCTTCGACTGTGGCTTCCTGTAGTAGTTCTTTAAATTCTTCTCTTTGTTCCTTTTGTTCTGCTGTTAGCTTTGGCCTACCTGCTGGATTTCCACTCACTCCTTTCTTGAAAGCCATTTAATCACGCTCCTTTGCTTAATCGTGAACTGAAACACTCCTAATATTTGGATTCCATTCTCTGATGAAGCATTGTTTAGCTTCTGATTCAGATAGTTCGGATAGGATAGTTTGCAGTTCTTCTACTTCTTCGTTTATAGCTTCTATCAAAAGGTTGTAAGCTTGTAAACCACTTGTAGGCTTGCTTTTTAATTTAATATCACGTTGGATTATTGTAGCTATTGGCATTGCTCTACCTCCTTTGGTTGTTATTGCATTGATAATATTGTGCTGTTCTGTCTCATGTAATTATGGACAGAATTTGATTCTTGAAAAATGCCCAAATCGTTTGTAGAATGGTTTTTACACCTATAAAATGTTGTTTAACACCATGATTTTGAGATTTTCAGTTTTCAAAGTTTGGGGCTCCAGGGTAACAATTATTGATACTTTTTAACCCTGTTTTAACCTGTTGAATTATGCATGAGTTTTACCGTTTTAAGCACATCTTTTGGAATACCGAAGTTACCATTACGATAGTAAAATACCATTCGCTTTGAGTTATCTGCCATACCACGAAACTTATACCATCGTTGTAGGGCTTTGCGTAGCACTTCTATATCAAGAATAAACTCTTTGCACCTTGTTACTGTATCGCTTACCTCGTTACCAGAAGTAGAGTAAGTAAGACTTTCAAATACTTCTTGGGTACAAGCATTCAGCACATTCTTTAGCTCATTTTCGCATATTTCATCAAAGGTCACTTGATACTGGTCTATCAGCGTTTTTATTGCTTTCCTCGTCAAAATATCTTCCAGCGACCTTTTGTTAGAATACATACGGTCAAGCATTCTGTCTAAGAAAACCAGTTCAACACGAATCAAATCGGATTCAACACTCAAATCTCCATCTTTTCTCAACTGATAAGATTTGTCATATACCTTTAACACCCATTCATGGGCTTTGGTTGTAGTGATTCCTCTTTCTGGTTTCTTGTGCGGTTTTCCCTTATCATCGGTTTCTTTATACACAGTAACCTTTGGAAATGCTTTTTCAAATAGCTTGATTACATCTTTTGGCTTGCAGTCACCAACGCACTTTATGGTTAGATTGCATTCAAGTTTTGTCACAGTCAATTGTGATAGAAATTCCTCTGAATATTTATCTTTCAAATGCTTTTGCAAACATGAACGCATAAACTCTACAACTTGGTTTCGTACCAACTCTAAACTGATACAGTCAGAAAGCTGAAAGGGTTGCACGTTATTGGGTCTTACAGCATGGGGAAGATTCACAAAGGCTGATAATTTACCACCCCAACAATTTACCTTGACAATATCGTTTCCTTCTTTATTCTTTAGTTCCTCATTGAACTTTGCACCCTCTAATCCTGCAACTGTCATTTGCATTTCAAAGTTCATTCCGTCCGCGCCTTGAAGTTTCTTTACTCCCATTGTTCCACCTCCATTCTGATTATGTTTTTAGACGACAAAAAGAGCCAGTTACCAGAATCAATCCATCTGGCCACTCGCTCTTCTAAGCATTCTAAATTATTTTATTATTCATCTGAATATTGATTTTATTGTACTTGTTTAACTATATATATTATACCACATCTTTCAGAATAAGTACATAGGTATTTGAAACCTTTTTCTCTATCTTTCCATGTAATTACCGATCATCCATTTTTATGATAATCCCCAGAGTAACCAGAATGACCCCAGATTGATTTTAATTTGATTACCTATATTTTCTATATCCTTAATCCTAAAATTAAATGTGGGTTATCTGGATTCATCCTGTGATACCCCTAAAATAAATAGTATAATAATAGTATTACGTTCTTTATTTTGATAAGAAAAACAATATAAAATATCGGTCAAATAAACCGAATCTCATTTGTTCGTTTTGCATTGACATAGTATGAAAGAGAAATGCTTGAAAGTCTTTATTTATAATACTTTGTAGACTTTATCAAATAGAAAATGTGTTAATCTCAAACCTTTGTTTTTGCTCCTTGTTTATGGTTGCAGTATTACGCTTGCTGAACGAATGAGTTTAATCCATTATATATGTAGCTATTATACCTAGTAAGTCCGCTGCCGCCTGCACCTTTTCGGCTGAAATAACATCCAGTTCTTTGGCAGCCTGAAACAATGAATCAAAATCATCAAACAGCACCTTGTTCATTTCTCTCAGTTCAATCCAAAAAAATTCCTCAGGTTCCCACATCAGTACCTGCCCACATATAATGGAACCCATATGTTTTTTATCAATAACGAGGGGCACCGCCCACTCTATTAATCCGGCTGGACACCTGAAAATATATGCTTCTCCAAAAATAGCCGCTTGTTTTCCGGCTCTGGCATATGCAGCATCGCACCTATGTAAATGTTTTTCTTTCTGTTTTTCCCATATAAGCTTGCAGAAGTTACAGTTGCTTTGTGCATCTTTCCTGGAGAAAATGGATCTTCCGTTCAAATCTACTATATTTGCAGTTAATCCTGTGGCGTTGGTAAAAGCATTCAATATTTTTTTGAGCAAGCCTTTATCTAAAAATTTCAGTAAATTCTCTCTGCTATTTTCCATAAAGCCCCCTCTTTTTAATTATATTTAAAAATATATTTGCTTGCTTTTATTTTACACTATTGTTAAGTACTTTCATAGGTATTATTTTAATGTTTTCGGTATTATTTTGCTTTTTTTATATTTTGTTTTATTATTATGCCCCTTTATATTTAACGTTTCAAACAACAAAAACAAGGAAAAATCCTTGTTTTTGTTGTTTGTGTTTTTATAGCTAGGAATAAATTCCTTTCCGGTAAGCATATAAATAATCTCCGTTATATTCATCTTGATTAAGTAATGTTCTGGATGCATAAACCGTACCCATCATTTTTTTATCTGTCGGATCAAGTACATAGCCGTCCATTCCTATAGCCATACTTTGTGCTACAAACAACCTGTTTAACAGCTTTCTGTTGGGAAGGCCGTAAGAAATATTGCTCAGCCCGCACATAAAATGTACTTTTGGAAATTTTTCTTTGATTTTTCTGATTGACTCCAGCACTTCTATACCTGCTGTACCAACACTGCTTACAGGTTTAATCAACGGGTCAAAAAATATATTTTCATCTGCAACTCCTGCACCAGTAAGTTTGTTATATAAATTTCCTGCTACTCTGATCCTATCATCTGATGTTTCAGGCATACCTTTGCTGTCCATACACAATGCTACTACCTTGGCCTCATGTTTTAATATAACCGGCAGAGTGGAATCAAAACGTCCTTCTTCGTCTGATATGGAATTTAACATAGGCTGCCCGTATTTACATAATGACAGTCCTGCGTCTAAAACGGCCGGATCAGGACTGTCTATACATAAAGGTGCTTCGATTACCTCCTGAACACAATTTACCAGCCATTTCATCATTTCCAATTCAGTTCCTATCATTGTACCGCAATTAATATCTATATAATCTGCACCTGTATCCCATTGCTTCTGAGCAAGTTTTTTTATAAAATCGGCATCTTGCTTTTCTACTGCCTCTTTAACGGATTTTCTGCTTGTATTGATTAATTCTCCTACAATTATCATCTGCATCCTCCCAGATTATTTGGCCACCGCAAGCAAACTATCACATAACGCTACAGCTGAAGATGCGTCTTCTGAATAACCGTCTGCTTTTACTTCATCTGCAAATTTTTGGCTTACTGGTGCCCCGCCGATTATTATTTTAATCTGATCAGGAATTCCCTTGTTCTTAAGGTATTCAATTGAATCTTTAATTTTAATCATTGTTGTTGTAAGCAGCGAAGACATTCCGATAATGTCAGGATTATACTTGGAGATAGAATCCAGGAAATTTTCTTTTTTTACATCCACGCCCAAGTCAATAACAGTATATCCGCTGGTTTCAAGCATCATTCCCACTAAATTTTTGCCTATGTCGTGAAGGTCTCCTTCCACTGTACCTATTACCACTTTTCCTTTGCTTGGTATATCCTCATCTGAAATATATTTTTTCAAAAGGTTCATACCGGTATTCATAGCTTTAGCAGATCTCATTACCTCCGGTACAAACATTTCCCCGCTTTTAAACAGAGGTGTCACCAAGTTCATTCCCTGTATCAGTCCATTGTTGATAATTTCTATAGGGTCAGTTCCTCCATTTACAAGTTCGTTAACTTGATCGGAAACCTTTTTAATATTTCCGTTTAATACATTCTGAGCTATACTGTCTAAGTTTGCCATTTTGTTCCTCCTTAAAATGATATTATTATTCCTATTTAATTAAATTAAATTAAGGCTTATGATTTATGCTAATTCATATTCCTTCGGTAAAAATTTGCTTTCGTTAATTTCATCTTTGATTTCATGGTAAAACTTCTCTTCATCGTCCGGAATTTCTTCAATTTGTTCTGCCATCATATCCAGATATCTATTATCTCGTTTATCTGCCTGCACCTCGTTATTAGCTATAGCCTTTTTTATTTTTTCAACTGCAAGTTGAGCCGCTAATTTAGTTCTGATAAACGGGCTCTTTTCTTTTATTACTTCTTTACTGATTTCAAACACGACATCCGGTCTCAGTACATAAGCCTGTACATCAAGTTTTTTATCGGAATCTACAAGAAAATCTCTGAATTCTAAAATTTTACCTTTTTCAGCTGCTATATTCATCAGCCTGCAGTCATATATAAGCTGCTCCATATATACTGTAGGTGCCATACCGGAAAGCAGTTTTATTTCTTGAACAGATTCGTTGCTCCAAAGATCCGCCACAGCGGCTGATATATTGCCTATAGGGCTGAAGTGTGCACAGGCTGCAGTCTTGCCTTCCATTGCTATAGGTACTCCTGTTATAGCCTTTATATATGGGCCTTCGTATGCACAGTCCTTGCTTGGACCTACTGCACCCATTTCATATGCTACAAGAGATCTTGGGAAAGCAGCTACACGTACAACTGCCGCAAAAGATTTTGGAATGAATCCTTTCTCGGCAAGAACCATTGCGGTATTAGCAAATCCACAAGCACTATCCCCTGCAGCATAACAGTTATTTTCTTCAGCTATATCAACAATATTTTTCCATAAAAATTTCATATCTCTGGTTCCGAGAACACCTAAAGAAAATATAACCTGTTTTATTTCAGCATTTACAAGCGCGTCATCGTGAAGTTCTTTGCCCCCTGTGGATTCTATAGATAGAAAATCTGCTCCTCCTTTGGCACACCCTTCAAATCCTTTGAGCATTGCATCCCAGTACCTGCCACTTCTCATTACAGGGGGACGTTCCATTTCTCTCATATCATTTAAGGTAGTTCTTAGAGCCAATTTTAATCCATATTTATCACTATATTCTTTCATTGTTTCTATTATAATTCTGTTTACTTCGATTGCCCATTCCGGATGTTCTGTAAAATCAGGTAAAGTTTCATACTCCAGTACAACTCCAGGTGCATACAGTTCTTTGGCTTTTTTAAGTGCATCGTTAATTATTTCTGAGTATGTCTTATATGTTTCTTTGACAGTAGTTTCATTAACATTCATTCCGTCTAAAGTAAAGTTTAGTTCCGGGTATACCGTACCTCCTCCGATAACAAGTCCACTTTTGGTACGAACTGGTTTCGGACAGGTTCCGTATACAAAATCATTTAAACTTGAATACGCTAATTTACTATAACTATTCCTCATTTTAATACTTAACCTCCATTTAAAATATTGTCCACAAGGCTTAACAAATAAAACGTTGCAACATTGTATTTATAATTTTACTTCATAAGCCATAATTTGTCTCTGGATGATTGCGGGATTTTTCGGTACTATTTTGACCTTTATCAAATATTAGCCCGAAAAGCATGTAAAAAAAAATACTCTTCTTCAAGCTAAACAGTTGTTCATTCTGGACTGTTTATTTCAGCAAGAGCATTTTAATTAAGTTTATTTAAATATGTGATTGGTACAATAAATGAAATAAAACAATAAATTTTGTCGCTTTTTCACTATTTCCCTATCAATATTCGTATGTTCTAAATTAATCCGGCAGTTCGTTTAAGTGTTTATCATAAAATGTTACAGTTAAAAGATATGAATTGTCATATTGTTTGAAAAGATTCGGGTTGCTGATATAATTTTCTACGAAATATGTTGAGCGTACATCTGAATCTGTTTTTAAAATTACAGCAAGGGGAACAGGTTTTTCTATAGATATTTCATAGGAATCATGCAGATAACACAATGATGTTCCTGATGACTTATCTGCAATGTTTTCATCTATTTTATCTGTTCTACTTGAACCGTGAATTGTTGAATCTCCAGTTTCGACTGCTACTTTTATTTCATTTTCATTACTGAAAGATACGGATAATCTGCCTTTTAAACTTCCTGATTCATTATTAAAACCAAATAAATCAACTACCTTCGGATTGTCAGCATCGGAATAATCTGTTACTTTGAATTTCATACTTTTAACATCTTCATTAATTGAAAAATTAAATATCTTTGTTTTACCTTCACCTACCAGGTTCAGGATTTTTTGTTCGGTTTCATTCAACTCAGCAGGTGATATGAACATATCCGGATTATTTTCGGTTTTAACTTCCACACTGCATCCGTTCAGTAACATTACGGCAATAATTAAATAAATTACGAAATATTTCTTCATTACAACACCTCACACTTTAGTATAACTGATAAAGTATAGCGTAAATTACCAAGCTGCTACATAACCGTCAGTCCTAGGTTCTGTACCGCCGCATAAAGTTCCTTCGTCTGTTATTATAATCATCTGTCCTCTTCCGAATCCATTAAAGTTCGGTTGTATTTTAACATTGTGACCTCTTTTAATAAGGTCATTTACTATATACAGGGGTACGTTTGGTTCGACTTCAACATCTTTATTATTAATCCATTGCCACCTTGGAGCATCCAATGCTTCCTGGGGGTTCATGTGAAAATCAATTAAATTTGTAATAACCTGCACATGACCTTGGGGCTGCATAAAAGCACCCATTACACCAAAAGGCCCTACAGCTTTTCCGTCTTTTATTAGGAAACCGGGAATTAATGTATGATATGGCCTTTTGTGCGGCATAAGGCAATTATCATGATTAGTGTCATAATTAAAATTATGTCCCCTGTTTTGAAGCGCAATACCTGTTTCAGGTATTACCATGCCGGACCCAAATCCCATATAATTGCTTTGAATATATGAAACCATGTTTCCATCACCGTCTGCAGTACATAAATAAACAGTACCGCCGCCGAATTGATTGCCTGCTTTCGGAATTAAAGCTTTTTCTGTAATCAACTTTCTTCTTTCGGAAGCATAATCATCAGATAATAATTTATTTACTTCAACATTCATTTGTGATCTATCTGTTATATACTTCAGTCCGTCGGCAAATGCAAGCTTTAAAGCCTCTATTTGTTTATGGTATGTATCACTGTTCTTATGTACAAAATCAAATTCCTTCAATATACTGAGTGCTATTAATGCAACAATGCCCTGGCCGTTTGGCGGCAGCTCACATACATTATAGCCCCTGTAGTTAACACTTATAGGATCAACCCACTGAGGCTTGTAATTTTCTAAATCCTCTTTTGTCAAATATCCATCATACTTTCTGAAAAATGAATCTATTTTATCGGCTATATCCCCTTTATAATATGATTCTCCGTAGGATTTGCCTATTGATTCAAGTGTGTCTGCATGATATGGAAGTTTCCACAGTTCACCGAATTTAGGAGTTTTACCATTTTTTGTAAATATGTCAAACCAGTATTTAAATTCCTCACCCTGTTCGTTTTTATAAATATTATATGCTTCATCCCAGGCTTGCTTTACATTGACCGAAACTGTAAATCCGTTCCTCGCATAATTAACTGCAGGTTTTAACACTTCTTCCAGATCCAGATTTCCAAATTTTTCAGATAGGTTTACCCATGCAGCTGGTGCTCCCGGAACTGTAACAGGTATTACACCATATTTAGGGATTTCACTTAATCCTCTTTTTTTCAGTTTTTCGATAGAAATGCCGTATGGTGAATACCCGCTGGCGTTTAAACCGTAAAGTTTACCCTTAAACCAAACCTGTGCAAAAGCATCACTGCCCAAACCGTTTGATGTAGGCTCAACAACTGTAAGGCAAGCTGCTGTTGCTATTGCAGCATCTATGGCATTGCCTCCTGCTTTCAATATATCCAAACCTGCCTGTGCTGCCAAAGGCTGAGATGTAGCAACCATTCCTTTATGTCCATAAACTACATTTCTTTTTGATGTGTATTTATATTCTTCAGGATTGAATCTCATTTATTCCTCCCAATAATTATTTAATTACTAATAATCTATATATTCATCGATTTATACTTTTTATACTTTCAAATCAACCTTTACACCTAGTAAATCTTTATTTTCTTCAAGAAGGGGCTTAATTGTTTCATTATAGAATTCTTCAACTTGCTGAGGCGCTCTTCCAACATAATTTATAGGACTTATTGTTTCTTCAATTTCTTCTTTTGTCATATTTATTATTTTGCTTTTAGACATTCTTTCTATTAAATCATTTTGTTTTCCGAATTTTTTAACCTGCTCTGCCGACTGCATAGACAATACTCTTATTTCCTCATGAATTTCCTGCCTGTTGCCGCCATTTTTTACAGCTTCCATTAAAATATTTTCGGTTGCCATAAAAGGAAGTTCTTCGTTAACATGTTTTTCGATAACCTTATGGTTTACAACTAGACCAGAAAATACATTTATAGCAATATCGAGAACAGCATCTGCAGCTAAAAACCCCTGGGGTATGCTTAATCTTTTAATCGCCGAATCGTCCAATGTTCTTTCAAGCCATTGAGTAGCTTCTGTGTTTGCCATATTTGCTTCATTAGAAATAATGAATCTTGACAAAGATGCAATTCTTTCGCTTCTCATAGGATTCCTTTTGTATGCCATTGCAGATGAACCTACTTGACTTTTTTCAAAAGGTTCTTCTATTTCCTTCTGGCTCTGCAAGATCCTTATATCATTTGTTGCTTTATGCAGACTTTGTGCAATTCCGCTTAAAGCAGACAATACATAAAAATCAACTTTTCTCGTATATGTCTGACCGGTTAATTTAAAAGCTTCTTGGAAACCCATTTTTTTTACCACAAGCTCCTCGAGCTTCTTTACTTTTTCTTCGTCGTTGTTAAATAATTCCATAAAACTTGCCTGTGTTCCCGTAGTCCCCTTGACTCCTCTCAGTTTAACATGTGATAATACGTAGTTTATCTGCTCGTAATCCAAATACAGGTCCTGAAGCCAAAGGGCAGCTCTTTTTCCTACTGTTGTAAGCTGTGCAGGCTGGTAATGGGTATATCCCAATGTGGGCATGTCCCTATACTTCATACAGAATTCAGACAGTACACTTATTGCGTTCACAAGCTTCTTTTTAATTAAAAGAAGTGCTTTTTTCATCAAAATGGCATCTGTGTTGTCAACAACATACATGCTAGTCGCACCAAGGTGTATTATTGGCATTGCCTTGGGACATACAGTACCAAATGCATATATGTGAGCCATTACATCATGCCTTAATTCTTTTTCTTTACGAGCTGCTAAATCATAATCTATATTGTAAATATTTGCTTTCATTTCATCTATTTGTTCATCCGTTATGTTAAGACCCAATTCTTTCTCAGCCTCGGCTAATGCAACCCAAAGCTTCCTCCACGTAGTAAATTTGCTTTCATCAGAAAATATGTAACTCATTTCTCTGCTTGCGTATCTTGTTATCAATGGATTTTCATATGTATATCTTGCCATTCTGTACCTCTCCAACATTGTTATTGATTATTCTATTTAATCTTTATTCTATATCTAAATTAAAAAGAAGTAAACAATTAATTTGTAATTGTTTACTTCTGTCTACTTTCGTTCATTTTCGTCAATTTTCGTTATCTCTGTATTTATTTTGCGTATTCGATTGCTCTTGTTTCTCTTATTACGTTAACTTTTATTTGTCCCGGATATTCCATTTCTTCCTCTATTTTTTTAACTATGTCCTTTGCAATTAAAATGATACTTGAATCGCTGGTGACCTCAGGTTTAACAATAATACGTATTTCTCTTCCTGCTTGAATAGCAAAAGATTTTTCCACGCCTTCAAATGAATTTGAAATTTCTTCCAGCTTCTCTAATCTCTTAATATAAGTTTCTAATGTTTCCCTTCTTGCGCCGGGCCTTGCTGCTGAAATAGCATCCGCAGCTTGAACTAATACAGCTTCTACTGTTTGAGGTTCAATATCCCCGTGATGAGCTGCTATAGCGTGAATTACGGCTTTGCTTTCCTTGTATTTCTTTGCCAATTCTTCACCTATGGTCACATGGGGACCTTCAATCTCGTGATCCACTGCCTTTCCAATGTCATGTAATAATCCGGCACGTTTGGCTATCTTAACGTCAGCGCCTAATTCCGCCGCCATAATTCCTGCTAAATATGAAACTTCTATGGAATGTTTTAATACATTTTGCCCATAGCTTGTTCTAAATTTCAATCTTCCCAATAGCTTTATCAATTCAGGATGAAGTCCGTGCACACCGGTATCAAGGGTTGCCTGTTCACCTTCGTCTTTAATTTGTTGCTCAATTTCTTTTTTAGCTTTTTCCACCATTTCTTCAATTCTTGCAGGGTGGATTCTTCCATCAGCAATTAATTTTTCCAGGGCTATTCTGGCAACTTCTCTTCTTATAGGATCGAATCCGGAAATAACCACCGCTTCAGGTGTGTCATCTATTATAATATCTATACCTGTCAGTTGTTCAAGTGCCCTAATGTTTCTTCCCTCTCTGCCTATTATTCTGCCCTTCATTTCATCATTAGGTAAATCAACTACAGATACAGTTGTTTCAGCTACATGATCTGCAGAACATTTTTGTATTGCATATGTAATAATTTCACGTGCTTTTCTTTCTGCAGTTTCCTTTGTTTCTCTTTCGATTTCTTTTACAGCTATTGAAGCTTCCTGTTCTGCTTCTCTTTTTATATTATCAATAAGCATATTTTTTGCTTCTTCCGTTGAAAGCCCGGCTATTCTTTCAAGTTCTTCAAGCTGTTTCCCATGAATTGCTTCTAATTTATTTTGCTTGTTTTCAATTTCCTTCAGTTTTCTTTGAAAGGTTTCTTCCTTCTTTTCAACCATTATACTCTTGGAATCAAGCATTTCTTCTTTCTTAATCAACCTTTTTTCGGATCTTTGCAGTTCACTTCTTCTTTCCTTGTTTTCTTTTTCATATTCATTTCTTATTTTGTAGGCTTCATCTTTTGCTTCAACAAGAACTTCCTTTTTCTTCGTTTCAGCCTCTTTTGTTGCATTATCTATTATCCTTTTGGCTTCTTCTTCAGCACTACCTATTTTGCTTTCAGATATATTTTTACGAATTATTATTCCTATGATTATACCTATTATTGCGCAGATAATACTTACTATTACTTCATAATACAATTCAGCACCTCCCATTATTAAATTTTCAAGTTGCGAAATAAACATCTATTTTACTCATATTGTAAAGGTGTTCATTTTTTATATATTTGAAATATTAAAATTATTTCTAAATACTTGAATATATAATATTTTATAATTTTTTTAGCTTTATGTCAAGACATTGTTTTAGGGTAAACATTTCTGTCAAATTCCGAGTAATTTTGACTTATATTTACATAATTTTGTTTCTGTAAATAAAAATTTGATGTTATAAAAATAAAAAAAGTTGCCATGTTAAGTATATTTATGGATAATACTTATCAACATGGCAGCTTTCTCATATCTATTATTTAATAAATGGCTATTTATCTTTGCTTTCTTTTTCAGGATCGTCTGAACTTGAATCTGTCCCTCCGATTCCAAATTTTTCTTTGACTTTTATTTCAATTTCATTCATAATTTCGGGATTTGCGTTTAGGAAGTCTTTTGCATTTTCTCTTCCCTGACCAATTCTGGTGTCTCCATAGGAATACCATGACCCGGATTTGTTTACAATTTCAGCTTCTACCGCTGTATCAAGGATACATCCTTCCCGGGATATTCCCTTTCCGTATATTATGTCAAATTCAGCTTTTTTAAAAGGTGGAGCTACTTTATTTTTAACTACCTTTACTCTTGTTCTGCTGCCGAATACTTCATCGCCCCTTTTAAGGGTTTCGATCTTTCTTACATCAAATCTCATGGAAGCATAAAATTTAAGTGCCCTTCCACCTGTGGTGGTCTCAGGATTGCCAAACATTACACCTACTTTTTCCCTCAGCTGATTAATGAATATGGCTACAGCGTTAGATTTATTGATTGCACCGGCCAGTTTTCGAAGCGCCTGAGACATAAGCCTTGCCTGAAGACCCACATGTGAATCTCCCATTTCTCCGTCAATTTCCGCCTTGGGAACCAAAGCCGCAACAGAATCTATTACAATCACATCCACAGCACCGCTTCTTACCAATGCTTCCGCAATTTCCAGTCCTTGCTCTCCTGTGTCAGGCTGAGAAATAATAAGCTCATCTATTAAAATACCCAGTTTTTTAGCATAACCTGGATCCAAGGCATGTTCGGCATCTATGAATGCAGCTATACCTCCCAATTTTTGTGCTTCCGCAATTATGTGAAGCGCAACTGTTGTTTTCCCGGATGATTCAGGTCCAAATATTTCTATAATTCTTCCTTTAGGAACTCCGCCTATGCCGGTAGCAATGTCCAAAGGCAGAGCACCTGTCGGTATAGAATCTATATTCAACTTTGCATTTTCTCCAAGCCTCATTACGGAACCCTTTCCATACTGTTTCTCTATTTGAGCAATAGCAACCTCAAGTGCTTTATCCTTAGCCTTGTCCTTATCTTTTTCCATTTCATACTCCTTTTAAGAACATTTGTTCTCTTAATCTTATAAGTAATCGAAGATTTTGTCAATAATTATTGCTTTATTACATCCATATTTTCATAAATATATGTTGCACCTGATATAACTGTTAAAAGAACAACTATGGCAGTAAGAGGCGCAATCCACGATGTTATAAATTCTGCATATCCTGTATAATTCAACAGTACAACTACAATCAGCACCATTTGAAATACAGTTTTAATTTTGCCCCAGGGATTTGCCGCAATTTTAACGCCCTTGGAAGCTGCCAAGGTCCTAAAACCTGAAACCAAAAATTCCCTTGAAATTATTATAACAACAACCCATGCTCTTAAATATCCGATTTCCACAAATGCAACGAATGCAGAGGCCGTCAAGAGTTTATCTGCCAAAGGATCCATGAACTTTCCAAAGTTCGTTATTAAATTATCTCTTCTTGCAATATATCCGTCTATAGAATCAGTTAACGCTGCCGCTACAAATATGAGAAGAGGCAGGAACCTGAACATACCCTTGCTTATATACAAGAATATCAAAAATATAGGAATTGCACATATTCTTATAACAGTAAGTTTATTAGGCAAATTCATATTTTTAAACCACTCCATAATCAACACCTCCTTCCAATCAGATCATATTCTAAAGCATCATTTATTTTTACTTTGTAAATGCCGCCTAATTCCAGTTCTTCGTCAGATGTTACATATACACATCCGTCTATATCTATTGAATCCATATAGGTTCTTCCTACCCATATATTTTCGGCATTTTTTTCTTCTATCAGAACATCGTAGATTTTTCCTATTTTATTAAAATTATTTTCATAAGATATACACTGCTGAAGCTCCATAAGCTCGCCATACCTTCGCTCTTTGATACTTTCATCTATTTGTCCCGGGAGGCTATATGCCGGAGTGCCTTCTTCTCTTGAATATTTAAAAATACCTACACGATCCAGCCTATATTTCTTGAGAAATTCCTTTAGTTCTTCATGTTCTTCTTCTGTTTCGCCCGGAAAACCTGTTATCAATGAAGTTCTGATAACTGCTCCTTCAACTTCATTTCTTATTTTATTTATCAAGTCTGTAATTTGTTTTTTGTTCGTACCCCGATGCATTTTTTTTAATATTCCATCGTTAATGTGCTGAATAGGTATGTCAAAATATTTTAAAAGCTTGGTGTTTTGTTTAAATTCGTATATGAGCTCGTCATAAATATCTTCCGGGTACAGGTAGTGTATCCGTATCCATTCAATACCTTTAATTTCAGATATTCTTTTGACTACCTCGTGAAGTTTTCTTTTATTATAAATGTCAAGCCCATACTTACTCGTATCCTGGGCTATTATTATAATTTCCTTGGTGCCATGTTCTGCCAATATCTTTGCTTCTTCGACTATTGCCTCTATTTTTCTGCTTCTGTATGGACCGCGCAATTGTGGGATTATGCAGTATGTACAGTTGTTACTGCATCCTTCTGCTATTTTTAAATATGCATACCAGCTTTCGGTCAATATGTTTCTTGGAAGATTCTCTTCGAATTGGGGTTTCACATTTGTATCTACTATTAGCCTTTCGCTGCTTTCATAATCTTTTATATATTCGTCTATTTTTTCAAATCCACCGGTACCTGCAACAATGTCAATTTCCGGTATTTCCTTTGCCAATTCGCTGCCGAACCTTTGCGAAAGGCATCCTGTTACAATAATTTTAGTTTTTTTATTAACCTTATTTTTAATATCTGCCGCATACAATATTGCATTGACTGATTCCTGCTGAGCGTCCGCTATGAAAGAACATGTATTAATTATAATATAATCTGCATTGTCCGCATAATCTGTAATTATAAATCCATTTTCTTTCAATATTCCCATCATGTTTTCCGAATCAACAAGGTTCTTGGAACAACCAAGGGAATGTATATAAACTTTTTTCAATTTGAGGTTCCTTTCATCTCTTCCAATTCTTCTTTTGTTATAAGCACTTTTCGGGGTTTGCTTCCCTCATGGCCGCCGACAATTCCTCTTTCTTCAAGCTGGTCAATTATTCTTGCCGCTCTTGCATATCCTACTTTAAATTTTCTTTGAATATAGGATACCGACGCCTGACCGTCATTGACAACTATTTCTATTGCCTGCTCCAAAAATTCATCAACATCTTCATCTTTAACCTGTACATTTTCTATTTCATTAATTATATCTGTCTGTTCCATATTTTTTGTTTCTATTTGCTGCTCTTTTATATTTTCAACCACCCTTTTTATTTCATCATCCGAAATAAATGTACCTTGAATACGTATAGGCTTGGGCAACCCCATAGGATGATAAAGCATATCTCCCTTACCCAGGAGTTTCTCTGCACCGCCTGTATCCAGTATGGTACGGGAATCAATATGCGAAGAAACAGCAAATGCAATACGAGAAGGAATATTTGCCTTAATAACTCCCGTTATAACATCAACTGAAGGTCTTTGGGTAGCAATTACAAGATGCATGCCGCAGGCTCTTGCAAGCTGAGCTATACGTGTTATGTACTCTTCAACCTCTGATGAAGCAACTGTCATCAAATCAGCAAGTTCGTCTATTATAATTACTATCTTGGCCATTTTTTCTTTACCTTTTTGATCCATTTTATCATTAAATGATGCTAAATCTCTAACGCTGTTCTGAGCAAATATTTTATAGCGGTTTGTCATTTCAGACACTGCCCAGTTCAAAGCGTTAGCAGCTTTTCGCGGATCGGTTACAACTGGAATTAACAAGTGAGGCAGTCCGTTGTAAACACTAAGTTCCACAACCTTCGGATCAATTAAAATAAGTTTTACGTCTTCCGGTTTTGCCTTAAATAATATGCTCATAATAAGAGAATTGATACATACGCTTTTACCTGAACCGGTAGCCCCTGCAATAAGCAGGTGAGGCATTTTATCAATTGAGGATATAATATTTTTCCCCGCAATATCCTTTCCTAGAGCAAATGGAATATTTGTATCGGCATTCTTATATTCTTTTGATTCAATCAAACTTCTTAAAGATACACTTGTTTTAATTTTGTTAGGAACCTCTATACCTATGGCAGATTTTCCGGGTATAGGAGCTTCCATGCGAATATCAGATGTCGCCAAAGCCAGTGCAATATCACTTGACAGTCCTGTTATTCGGCTGACTTTAATTCCTGGAGCAGGCTGAATTTCATATCTTGTAATGGTAGGCCCCTTATTAATCTGAAGAATATTGCAGGGAATATTAAAGTTATTCAATGTTTCAATCAATTTTTCCCCGTCTTTTTTTAAATTCTCCTTATCTCTTCCTTTCACATGCCGAGGAACAGGTTCCAGGAGTGATGTGGGGGGAAACTTATAGTTGGTGTTTTTTACCCCTGCAATATTAATTATATCATCAGTAATTTTTTGAGGCTCAAATTTTTTACCATTTAACCCTATAGCTGCTTCATGTTTTGTTTCAGCTGCATCCTCTTCTTTTATATCATCGTCATCATCAATTTTCATCTGAGTTATTTCAGCCTTTTTGTTTTCAGGAATATTTACATAATCGTATATCTTTATTTTTTCTTCCGCTTTTGTTTGATTATTCACTGCTTTTTTTGAGCCTGTTTCACTCTCAGATTCTTCTTCATCTTCCTCAATGAATATGAAACTGTAGACTGCTCTTAATATTTTGTTTAAAGCTCCTGATATTATCCTGAATATTCCTATGATACTTTGTTTTGTCAAGAGTACAAAATTTGAAAATATCAAAGCTCCTAGCACTATATACGTTCCGTTTTTACCAAAAAGTTTCAAGAAAATGTATGTAATAGTATTTCCTATGATTCCACCGCCTCTTTTAAGAAGACCTGTTTCCATGGATGATTTAAATAATGACTTAAAGCCGGTGCTTTCTTTTAAAATATTTATATCAGCCAATGCAAAATAAATAATAAAACATACAAAAAAACCTGCTATTGCATCAATTTGACTGTTATGACTCAGTACTTCAACATTCAGCAATCTCATTATACCTATTGCCAAAATAAAAAACGGCAAAATATCTGCCCCTCTTCCCAAAACAGAATGAGTAAAAACATTAATTGTTTTTCCGATTATGCCGGTCTGATTTTCCCCCGCTGTAACAACAATTAAAAACACTGCAAACGCAACTGTAAATATTCCGGTAATTTCTCTTTTGGATGCATCGTTAACGGTTTTTGTACTTAAGCTTGTACTGTTTTTTTTCGTTGTCTTTTTTTTGGCTCTGCTTCTGCCTTTTGTCCTTGCCATTTAATACAACATCCCCTTGTGTTTATGTATACTTCCGGGAGGGCCTATGCCCTCCCTTGTTATTATAACATAACAGGCTGTTTAATCGCAATGATATTTATTAACGATATTTATTTATAGGCATGGGATTTTCATTTTCCGGATTTTTATCTTCCATTTTGTCGATTAATTTTCTCAATTCAAGCATAGCGGAACTAAATCCGCCTATTTCATCTATAAGTCCTATTTGGACTGCCTCATCAGAATTAACAACCGTTCCCACGTCATTTGCAATTTCATCGGTATCATACATATATTTCAAAAACTGTTCTTTATTAACTCTTGAATTGCTTACTATAAAATTAGTAATGCGTTCCTGCATTTTCTGAAAATACCTAAAAGTCTGGGGAACACCAATTACAAGACCGTTTGTTCTTATAGGATGTATTGTCATTGTACCTGTAGGAGCAATAAATGAATAATCAGTTGATACAGCTAAAGCCGTACCTATGCTGTGGCCTCCTCCCAAAACCAAAGAAACTGTAGGTTTTGTAATGCTGGCCACCAATTCAGATATTGCAAGCCCAGCTTCAACATCTCCGCCCATAGTATTAATCAACATAAGTACTCCCTTTATTTGAGGGTCCATTTCTGCTCCTATAATCATGGGGATAATGTGTTCATATTTTGTAGTCTTGCTTTGGGGCGGCAATGATGTATGTCCTTCAATTTCTCCTATTATGTTTATAAAGCATACGTCTTTAACAGGATTAATATTTGTGACGCTTCCCATCTGTTTAACATTTTCTATAGACTGATCTGAATTTTTATTATCACCGTTATTTACATTTCCGCTGAATAAAAAGGGATTAACCGGTTCAGAATTGCCGTTAAAATTTTGTTTTTGTATGCTGCCATCTTGTAGTTCACTGTTGTTTTGATCAATTTGGCAATCCTTGTTTCCACCTGTGCTGCCGATTGGCTGCCTTACGTTATTTATATTATGATCTATATTTCTCATTTTTCCTCCACATAAAAATAATCAGGTATTCCTGATTATTCTTTGGAGTTTTAATTATTTTATGCGCGTTTTAATCATTTTCGATAATTATCATGTCACTGCCTATTTTTTTAATATTCTTCCACATTATTTCTTTTTTCTTAGGTTCTTTGAAAATATTAAAATGCGAGTTGTTACCGGATATAAAACTTACGATTTTTCCGGTTTTTTCTTCTATAACCAAATCGCAGTCACCGAATATTCCCAGATTTTCCCCGGTATCGATATTGATTATTTCTTTGCTGTACAATTCGCTTAATTTCATCATGCATCCCCCTTACTGCAATAAATATATGAGTTTTTACACCCCGGTGTGGCCAAAACCACCTGTTCCTCTTTCAGTCCCGCCTAATTCCTGGACTAATTGGAAATCAGCCTGCTCATGCTTTATAAATACCATCTGTGCAATTCTGTCCCCGTTGTTGATGGTAAATTCTTTGCTGCCTAAATTGATTAAAATAATTTTTATTTCTCCACGATAGTCGGAATCAATGGTTCCTATACCGTTTACCAAACTAATTCCATGTTTTATAGCAAGACCGCTTCTTGCTCTAACTTGAGCTTCATAGCCTTCAGGCAATTCTATGAATATGCCGGTGGAAATTAATGCTCTTTCCAGCGGTTTTAATACGACAGGCTTTTCCACATATGCACGCAGGTCAACACCTGCTGATCCTTTTGTTTCATATGTAGGAAGTTTAAACGGATTGTTTTTTACTATTTTTACTTTCATATTCTTCTCCCAGTACATTATATATTATTTTTTCTATATTTTTATGTTTATTTAAATTTCCCGTAAAAGTAACGCTTAATTTATCAATGTCAAATAATTCATCCGCAACATTCAAAACATCTTTCAACTTAACATTATTAATTTTTTTTATTACTTCATCAGGATATTGGATTTCATTGTATAGAAGCTCTCTTCTTCCTATAGCAGACATGCGGCTTGAGGTACTTTCAAGGCCTAAAATATAATTTCCTTTAATCTGCTGTTTGGCTCTGTTGAATTCTTTCAAGGTAATATTATCACTTTTAATGCTCGTCATTTCCCTTAAGATTGTTCGAATTGCATTCTCAACGTCTTTATATGACATACCTGCATAAATACCAAAAATTCCTATATTTGAATAATTAGTAACAAAGGAATAAATTGAATAGACCAGTCCTCTTTTCTCCCTTACTTCTTGAAAAATCCTCGAGCTCATAGTACCACCCAATATATTGTTTAAAACAAGCAAAGGATAATAGCTATCATCATGCCTGCCAATTGTTTTATTGCCTATGCATATATGAAGCTGCTCCAAATCTTTATTGATTCCAACAACTTTTCGTACGTATTCTCCTTCTTCATCTATATGCATAATGCGTGAATTTTGCCAATGCCCGAATTTTTTATTTACAAAATTTATGAAAGATTCTTCATTAAAACTGCCTGCTATGGCAATTACCGTATTGTAAGGAGAATATTTTTCTTTCATATAGTTTAATACTTTTTGAGTTGTAAATGTTTTTAAATTTTCTTTGGTTCCCAAAATATTAAAAGCCATAGATGTATTGTTAAATATTATTTCCGTAAGTTTATCATAAACAGCATCTTCCGGAGAATCTTCATACATTTTTATTTCTTCCGCAACAACAGATATTTCTTTGTTGATTTCTTCCTGCTGAAACAATGAGTTAAAAAACATATCCGAAAGTATATCCATTGCTTCTTCAATATTTTCATCTAAGACTTTTACATAAAAGCAAGTACATTCCTTGCTTGTAAAAGCATTAAGCTGTCCTCCGATATTATCCATGTCCTCGGCAATTTCATTTGCTCTTCTGTTTTTTGTGCCCTTAAAAAGCATATGCTCAATAAAATGGGACAATCCGTTTGTTTCTTCAGTTTCATTATTTGAGCCAATATTTACCCAAATACCAATTGATGCTGATTTTACATAATCTATTTTTTCCATTACCACTCTTATACCGTTTTCTAAAGTGTATTTTTTTATCATTTTTCCTCCGTAAGTAATATTTAACTAAGGATGTCATTTCACCAGAATATTCTCTGTCTCATAGTGCTGCACCTGCCGGCAATAAGCAATATAATAATAATCATAACTAAAATTACTATTATGAGTTTTCTTACAAAAGCTGCGTTGCAGTTAAAAAATTTCATAAAAATCCCCCTTATACTTATATGTATTAATAAAATGGACTATTTATGATAGCAGAAATATTATAATTTATAATATCAAATTTTTAAAAGAATTACAATCAAATAATTGGAAGGGCAGCCTCCTTAATTGCCAATAAAAAATAACAAAATCTCGGTCATTACCTTGACATTGTTATCTTATAGCCCAGTATGGGCTTCGGGTTTTACATCAGTTTTATACAACGTTATTTATTTTTTTCTCTATACTTGGTATTTTTAGAATTTTTGGATTCTTTCTTTTCTGTTTCCTTTAAAGCTTCTTTCCTTGAAAGCTTAATTTTTCCCTGGTTGTCAATTTCAATTACTTTTACAAGTATTTTATCACCTATTTTTAAAACATCATCAACACTTTTGACTCTTTTGTCAGATATTTGAGAAATGTGCAGAAGTCCGTCCTTACTTTCTGTAAGTTCTACAAACGCTCCAAAAGAAGTTATTCTTACAACCTTTCCAAGTATAATTTCACCAACTTGAATTTCTCTTACGATGCCCTCGATAATTTCCTTGGCTTTATATGCATTTTCCACATTTTCAGAAGCTATTGTAACAGAGCCATCATCATCTATATCAATTTTTACACCGGTTTCTTCAATAATTTTATTTATAACTTTTCCGCCGGTACCTATAACATCTCTTATTTTTTCAGGGTCAATCATCATACTTATAATCTTTGGAGCATACTTGCTTACTTCAGGCCTGGGTTTGTCAATGCATGCAAGCATTTTATCAAGAATGAATAGCCTTCCCTTTTTTGCTTTTTCCAAAGCGCTTCCCAAAATACTCTTGTCAATTCCATGAACTTTTATATCCATTTGAATTGCAGTAATACCATCTTTAGTTCCTGCAACTTTGAAGTCCATATCTCCGTAAAAATCTTCCATCCCCTGAATATCTGTAAGGACAACCACATTGTCCCCTTTCTTCATTAAGCCCATTGCAATTCCTGCTACAGGTAATTTTATAGGAACGCCGGCATCCATTAATGATAAAGTACTGCCGCACACCGAAGCCTGTGAGGTTGAGCCGTTGGAACTTAATACCTCAGAAACAAGCCTTATTGTATATGGAAATTCATCCGCAGATGGAATCACAGGTACTAATGCCCTTTCTGCCAATGCACCGTGGCCTATTTCTCTTCTTCCGGGTCCTCTTGAAGGCTTAGTCTGGCCTACTGAATAAGAAGGGAAGTTGTAATGGTGCATATATCTCTTTGAAGTTTCTTCGGAAATTCCATCCAATGTCTGCTCGTCGCTGGAAACACCCAGTGTTGCAACCGTAAGAACCTGAGTTTGGCCTCTTGTGAAAAGTGCCGAACCATGAGCCCTGGGTAACAATCCAACTTCACATGTAATTTTTCTTATTTCATCTATCTTTCTGTTATCAGGCCTTATTCCTCTTTCGAGAATATTTTCTCTTACCTTTTCTTTTACTATTGTGTAAAGAGCGTCATCTATATCGGCTTCATTTTCAGAATATTTTTCTAAAAATATTTCCCTTGCACGCTCCTTAAAATTATCAATTTTTTCTTCTCGTTCAAGTTTATCCTCTACAATTATGGATTCATTAATTATAGGTTCGGAATATTCCCTGATTTCCTGTTCTATTTTTTCATCGCATACAAATTTAACATAGTCGGTAATTTTCGCCTTTCCCACTTCATCTTGGATATCGGTGATAAAATCACAAATTTTTTTAATTTCTTCATGAGCTGTAAGTATTGCGTTCAGCATCTTATCTTCTGATATTTCATCGGCTCCTGCCTCAACCATCATTATGGCTTCCTTTGTTCCGGAAACCGTTAAGTTCAATGAAGTCATCTCTCGTTCTTTACTGTTGGGATTAATTACAAACTTATCATCTATAAGCCCTACATTAACCGCTCCGGTAGGTCCGTCAAATGGTATATCAGATATGGAAAGAGCTATCGAAGAACCTATCATTCCTGCTATTTCCGGTGAACAGTCCTGATCTACGGACAATACGGTAACCGTTACCGTTACATCATTTCTGAATCCCTTTGGAAATAGTGGCCTTAAGGGTCTGTCTATAAGCCTTGACGTTAATATAGCCTTGTCTCCTGGTTTTCCCTCCCTTTTAATAAAACCTCCGGGAATTTTTCCTACAGAGTAAAGTTTCTCCTCAAAATTTACACTTAAGGGGAAAAAATCGATGCCTTCCCTGGGCTCCTTAGACATTGCCACATTGGCCATTATTACTGTATCGCCGTATTGAACAATGCATGAGCCATTAGTAAGTTCAGCAATCTTACCGGTAGTAACCTTTAACTCTCTTCCGGCAAGCGTATATTTAAAATTTTTTTCTTCCATTAGTACCTCCTTTAGTTCTGAAGATAAACAATAGAAGCGGGATTTCCCCGCTCCTTTATTTCATTTACAGTATCTGCACCAAATCATAGATTTGGGTCGTCTGCTCATCTTCTTAAACCTAATTTTGCAACAATACTTCTGTATCTTTCGATATCATTATTTTTTAAATAGTTAAGAAACCCTCTCCTTTGTCCAACCATCTGCAAAAGACCTCTCCTTGAATGGTGATCCTTTTTATTGCTTTTCAAGTGTTCGGTTAAATTATTGATTCTATAGGTCAAAAGCGCTATTTGAACTTCTGGAGAACCGGTGTCCTTGTCGTTGATTCTGTATTGTTCGATAATTTGTGTTTTTTGTTCCTTTGTCATTTTATTATTCCTCCTATATCATTTTATTTCACCACAACCCAAGCATTACGTCGAGGATTCGTAAAACTTAGACTATGGAAATACAATAAATTCTACCATATTACTTTATTTTTGTAAACAAAAATTTTTTTACACTCAAGATCAATTTAGCTATATTTACTTTTCAAGCTATGCTCGACCCTGTCCAAAAAAACAATGTCATCACTATTTTCTATTTTCTTATCAAAGGTCAAAACATACCCCGTCTTATTAGTTACTATGGTCAAAGTCATTTTCCTATTGCCCGCCATAACTTTATATTTACCGTCTGCAGGTACTATTATAGTACTATTATTATTATCTACAAAAGCTGCATTTTTATTTAAATCTATATTAATTTCTCTATTAAACATAGTGTAGTTGTTAATTAGAAGATTGTTTGCCTCACGAACTTTGCCTTCTTTCAGCAAATTTCGCACTAAAGTACTGCTTACTGCTATCCCGTTATACTTGACCGGGTAAATTTCTTCTACCTTATAGCCATATTTATCTTGAAATTCTTTTAAAGTCTTTATATTTCCGCTGGCCTTGTACCCGAATGTAAAATTATATCCTACAACAATATTTTTTGCATTGTATTTATCAATAAGGATTTCATGGATAAATTGTTCGGGAGTGTATTTTGAAACAACATCATCAAGCTGAATTTCAACAACTTTTGTCGCCCCATAGGATTTTAATAATTCCATCTTGACATTTCTACTATTTATATATTTAGTATTATAATTTGATTTTTTTAGGTCTTTTCTTACATATCTGAAAGTGATTATTATGCTGTCCTGGTTTGTTTCATGGCTTAGCTCAATCATTCTTCTTATCAATGTGTCATGACCTATATGTATGCCGTCAAAATTACCGACAGCAATGCATGACGCGTTTTTATTATTCATCTGTACCACCTGTTGCCTACATGAGTAATTTTTCTATTTTAACTGAATTATCTGTAGTATTTGATTTTTTTCCTATGCCTATTAATTGGTTTTTGCAATAAATATAAAATTTGATGCTGTTTAAGCCTGAAGTATCTGCATATACTCCGTTTCCTGCTATAATCCTGTCGTAGTATTTTTCATTGACAGTTACTTTTTTTAAAGGGCATGCTTCATCTACAGGCAAAATACATTCATTTAATCGGTCATTGTCGTATAAAAATTTTAATCTGTCAAGGGTTATGGAATTTTCAATACGAAGACCTTTAGCCTCGGTCCTTATTAATACGCCCATATGCCCATAAGTTCCCAACTTTTCACCTATATCGCTACACAAAGTTCTCATGTACGTTCCTTTTGTACATTTCACCCGCATTAAAACCCTGTTTTTATCAAACTTTATAAGTTCAATTTCTTTAATGGTTATCAATCTGCCTTGTCTTTCCACAATATTATCCTGCCTGGCGTACTCATATAATTTTTTACCCTTTAGTTTAACTGCAGAATACATAGGCGGAATTTGTGTCTGTTCCCCTTCAAAATCTTTCAGTGCTCCTGTTATATCTTTCAAATTTACATTAACATCAGCCACGCTATTTATTATATTTCCGTAGCTGTCCTGTGTATCTGTGCTTTGCCCTAAAATCAGTTCACACACGTATTCTTTATCCCCGTTCATAAGATAATCGCTTAATTTTGTTCCCTTGCCTATACAAACAGCAATAACTCCTGCTGCGTTAGGGTCAAGGGTACCTGCATGGCCGACTTTTTTAACATTTAATATTTTTCGTACACTGCTTACCACGTCATGAGACGTCATACCGGTAGGTTTCAATATATTCAATATTCCTGTCATTGTTCTCCAAAATATTCTTTAAATGTGTTTATTAATAATTCTTTTGTATTTTTTACATCTTTATTTACTTCAAATCCTGCAGCCTTGGCATGGCCGCCTCCACCAAATTTTACAGAAACCTCCGACACATCTATATTATTTTTTGACCTGAGGCTTACTCTGGTTTTGTTTTCATTTTCTTTCAAGACGCATGAAACTTCCACCTCTTTGATTTCTCTTATGAATTCAACAACACCGTCTATATCTCCCATATCTGCATTATTTTTTTCAAGAACGCCTTTTGTTATGGACGCAATACCTAATCTATTGCCATAATAAAGCTCTATACCGCCTACGCAGTCAATAAATGCCTTCACAATATTAGACGGTTTTGAATTATAGATTGTATTGTCAATTTCCGCAACTTGCACTCCTAAATCAATTAATTCTGCAGCCTTTCTGTGAGTGTCACTGCTTGTGTTTGAATAACTGAATTTGCCAGTATCGGTTAAAATAGCAATATATATTAACGATGCCTCTTCTTTAGTAATTTTTACATTTAATGCCTTAAAAACATCATATAGAATTTCTCCTGTAGAGCTCATAGATGAATCGATAATATTAATGTCGGCGTAGCTTTTATTTGTTTTGTGATGGTCAATACAAACAGATTTTTTTGAGTTTTTGTAAACATCTTTAAATTTCCCCAGTCTTTCTAAATCACTGCAATCCAAGATAAACAAAAGATCAAACTTTTTATTGTCATATTCTTTTATAATAACATCTTCATCAACATACTGCCTGTAATTAAATGGGATTGTACCTTCAATACAAACGGTAAGGTTCTTGCTCTTGCCAAGGCGTTTTAAAAACCTGTACAGGGCCATTACGGACCCTATACAGTCTCCATCAGGGGATTTGTGACCCGAAATGCATATATTCTGAGAATTATTTATTAATTCAAACACTTTCTCTATATTATTCATTTTCAGATTCATCTTTAGCCTTCCTGTTTTTCTCATCTTCAATGACCTTATCAATCAGCTTTGACATATATATACCCCTTTCAATAGAATTGTCTTTTTCAAACAATAACTCGGGGATTATGCGCATTTTGATTCTCTTACCAATTCCCGTCCTTATGAATCCTTTTGCGCTTTCCAACGCCTTTAAAGAAGGTTCAATATCTCCGTATACAGAAATATACACCTTCGCATACTTTAAATCTTCTGTAACATGAACATCGGTTATACTCAACAGCTCTGATATTCGAGGATCCTTGACCTCATCTCTGATTATCTCAGATATAACTCTTTTCATTTCCTCTGACAATCTGCTGTTTCTTCTGTTTGACATTCCATACCTCTTTTCTAATGACTACCTCTTTATTTCTTCCATAATATAGGCTTCCATTGAATCACTTTTTTTAATATCGTTGTAATCTTCAATGCCTATACCACCTTCAAATCCTGTATTCAATTCAGATACATCATCCTTGAATCTTTTCAGCGAAGCTATTTCACCTTCATGAATAACTACGTCGTTTCTTAATAATCTAACTTTTGACTTTCTTGTGATTTTGCCGCTTGTTACATATACACCTGCTACAATTCCAACGTTTGGAACTTTAAACGTCTGTCTAACTTCTGCTCTTCCCTGAACAACTTCCTTATATATAGGCGCAAGCATTCCTTTTACGGCTTTCTGTATATCCTCTATTGCGTTGTAAATAATATTGTAGGTTCGGATATCCACATTTTCTTTTTTTGCAAGCTCCATAGCTGCTACGGAAGGCCTTACATTAAAGCCTATTACTATTGCATTAGAAGCCGATGCCAGCATAACGTCATTTTCATTAATGCCGCCAACTCCGCCGTGTATTGGATTAACCTTTACTTCATCCATGCTTAATTTCTGCAGTGATTGCTTTACTGCCTCGATAGAACCGCTTACATCTGCTTTAATTATAATATTCAAATCTTTAACTTCGCCTTTTTGAATTCTATCAAATAAGTCATCCAAAGAAACCTTGGAAGTAGTATTCATGGATTCCATGTGTTTTCTGCTTTTACGCTTCTCAGCAATGTTCTTAGCGTCCTTTTCATTTTTCATTACAACCAAAATGTCTCCTGCCTGAGGAGTTTCGTTAAGGCCTAATATTTCTACAGGTACAGAAGGTCCTGCCTGATTAATTCTTTTGCCTTTGTCATTAAACATAGCTCTAACTTTTCCATGAGCACTGCCTACCAATACTGCATCACCTTTTTTTAACGTCCCTTTTTTTACCAGGACTGTAGCAACCGGTCCTCTTCCTTTGTCAAGCTTTGATTCAATGATAGCACCTTTTGCAGGTCTGTTGGGATTTGCTTTTAATTCCTGTACTTCTGATACCAGAAGGATCATCTCAAGCAAATTTTCAATACCTTTGTGCTTTTTTGCAGAAACAGGTACAAATATAGTATCTCCGCCCCAGTCTTCAGATATAACTCCTTGTTCGGAAAGTTCCTGCTTTACTCTGTCAATGTTAGCCATAGGCTTATCAATCTTATTTACGGCAACTATAATAGGAACTTCTGCTGCCTTGGAATGATTGATTGCTTCTATTGTCTGAGGCATAACTCCATCATCTGCGGCAACAACTATTACCGCTATATCTGTAACCTTGGCTCCTCTAGCTCTCATGGCAGTAAAAGCTTCATGTCCCGGCGTATCAAGAAATGTTATTTTCTTTCCGTTAATCTCAACCTGGGATGCTCCGATGTGCTGAGTGATCCCTCCTGCTTCATGTTCCGTAACAGCCGTATTTCTTATAGCATCAAGCAATGATGTCTTTCCGTGGTCTACATGTCCCATGACAGTTACGATTGGGGGTCTGGGCTTAAGTTCGCCGGGATCATCCTCATCATCACGAGACAAGGATTCTTCTAATTGCTGAAGTTCGTCAATCACTTCTATTTTAGAAACATGTGCACCTAATTCCTCTCCGATTAATTGTGCCATGTCAAAATCAATTTCCTGATTCACACCTGCCATTACTCCCAAAAGTATAAGCTTGGAAATAACAACATTAGCAGATACACCTAATTTGTCCGCAAATTCCCTGACTACTATAGGTTCTTTAATTCGGATAGTTTTAATCTTAGGTTGATGTTCCTTTTTTTCCGTTTTCTTCGGTTCAGTGGTTTTTTGTTGTTGAGTTTGTTTATTTTTTTGTTTCCTGTGATTTTTTTTATTAAAGTTTCTGTTGTTTCCGCTAAGGTTTTTGCCGTCCTTGTTATCTGTTTTTTGTTTATTCTGTATCGGCTTTTCTTTCTTATCAGGTGTAATTAATTTTTTATCGACTTTTTTCAGCTTTGCCTGATTTAAATCTATGTTTTCGTCAATAATCGGCTCATCGTTATCTATTCTATTTTTTTTAGTCTTTTTTGCCGTTTTTGCTTTTTTGTTCTTATTTATTTTATTTAATGCTTTTTTAAGTCTTATAGCCTCCAAATCAGAAACAGAGCTCATGTGATTTTTAACAGTAACATCTAATTCCTGTTCAGCCAGCGCTATTAAATCTTTGCTGCTCATTTTTAATTCTTTGGCTAGTTCATATATTCTCATAGGCACCTCCGTTATTTCCGTTATATATTTTTTAATAAATATGATGCAATATTTTTATCATTAACAGACAAAACACCCACCACCTTTCTGCCCAAACTTTTTCCAAGGATTTCTTTTTCTCCATATTCAATCTGCTTAATGCCGCATTTATCACATATGAATTTTATATTTCTCTTTGTGTTGTTCGAAGCATCTGCCGCACTTAAAACCAATTTGCTTTTTTTATTTTTTACATCCGTGTAAACTGCATCGTAACCTATAGATATTTTCCCACCTTTTTTAGCAATTCCCAAAATAGAATAGATTTTATTCATTTTTTGCAATTTCCGCCTTTATTGATTCATATACCTGTTCAGGTATTTCAGCTTCAAGAGATTTTGATAATCTTTTTGAATTTACAGCTTTTTCAAAGCACTCGGTTTTTTTGCAGATATATGTGCCTCTGCCGTTAAGTTTCCCAGTATTATCAAAGAATATTTCATTATCTTTATTCTTAACTATTCTGTACAATTCCTTTTTAGGAAAGCTCTTCATACATCCAATACATTTTCTCATAGGTATTTTTCGAGTTTTCATAGTTCCTCCAAAGTGTTGTTTTCCTTTTCTTTTTCCTGGGATTCACTTATTATGTCAATTTTCCAACCGGTAAGCTTTGCTGCAAGCCTGACATTCTGGCCTTCTTTACCGATAGCAAGAGAGAGTTGGTTATCAGGTACTACTGCAACCGAACTTTTTTCATTTACATCAGCAGTGACTTTAATTATTTTTGCAGGACCAAGACTATTTGCAATAAATACTTCAGGATCTTTGTCATATATTATGATGTCGATTTTTTCCTGACATATTTCATCAATAATATTGTTTACACGTGTACCCTTGTTTCCTACACAAGAACCTATGGGTTCAACATTGGTATCATTGGAAAAAACGGCTATTTTTGTTCTTGAGCCGGCTTCTCTTGCAATTGAATGTATTTCAATTATACCATCATGGATTTCCGGTACTTCAAGCTCAAACAATCTTTTTATAAGATTTGGGTGAGCTCTTGAAAGCATTATGCTTGGACCCTTGCTTGAATTCTTAACTTCTGTTATGACCGTTTTTATTCTGTCTCCCTGGTGATAAACTTCGCCGGGTATCTGTTCGTTTGCATTAATAATTCCTTCAACCTTTCCTAAATCCACATAAACATTGCCTCTGTTTTCTCTTTGTACCACGCCTGTAAGTATATCCGATTCTCGTCCATAAAATTCGCTGAATATAGACTCCCTTTCAGCTTCGCGGATTTTTTGAAGTATTACCTGCCTTGCTGTTTGTGCTGCAATACGTCCAAAGTCCTTCTTAGGTTTAATCTCAAATTTTACAATATCACCCAGTTCGTACTTCGAATCAATTTCCTTAGCATCATCCAAAGATATTTCCTGGTTATGATCCTCTATTTTTTCAACTACTTTTTTATCCTGAAATAATTTATATTCTCCATTTTCCTCATCAATATCTATGTTAAAGTTGGTTGCTTTGCCGAAATTTTTCTTATATCCGGTTTCTAATGCGGTCTTAATTGCTTCCAATACAATGTCCCTGCTAATCCCCTTCTCTTTTTCCAATTCGCTTAACGCATCTAATATTTCTTTGTTCATCATAACCTCCGTTAAAAATCCTCTAACACTTTATTTATTTTTGAAATATCTTTAAGATTAATCGTTATGCTTTCTTCGCCGCTTTTTATTACAACACTGTCCTCGTTTTTTCCCAATAAAACACCTGCTGCGGTTTTTCTGCCCTCTACCGGCTTAAATAGCCTGGCTTCTACTTTTTTACCTATATTTTCCTGATAATCATCATCTGTTTTAAAAGGCCTTTCAATTCCCGGAGAAGATACCTCCAAAAAATATTGTTCCTTGATTAAATCTGCTTTATCTAATTTTTGGTTTAATGCTCTGCTTACATCTGCAGTATCATCTACCGTAATCCCGTTGGGCCTGTCAATATAAATTTTTAGGTATTTAAAGGGCCCCTCTTTAACATATTCGACATCAACCAGTTCAATATCGCTATTTTTTATTATACTCTCAACCATTTCCCGAACTGATAACTCTATAAATTTCCTTTTCATATTTTCTCCTTATACCCAGCTTTTAATATAACTCTTATGCAGTAGAATTACAAGGTTAGGACATACAATCAGAAAGAGTGGGTTAACCCACTCTTTCCGTCAAAATTCCTATCTTTTTTGAATTATATCATATTTTTAACTATTAATCAAATAAAATTTCCAGATATTCAAAAGTTTTTAAACTCCCCTCAATTGTAAAAGTGTAAAAAAATAAAATACCAAAAGACAAAATGGCAGCTACCACATGATAACGTATGTTTTTTATATTTTTCTATTAATCCGTATTCAAAATGTTATCAAAAAATACAATACTTCTTTTTTTTTATTTTCTGTAGTTAATCACCATCAAATTCTAAATTCATAGATATGCAACACTTTTGCCATTAATAATGACGTTTCGTCAGGTTACGATTCGTAAAACTTCAAAAATTTCTATGTAATCGCTTTACTAATTTCTAAACATATGCTAATATTATTTAAATAAGCGTAATCAATTAATTTGTCTAATTTAATTTTCGTAAAAAATGTTACAATAATTCATATCTCAGTCCACATTAACCGAAAATTGTTAAAACTATTTCATAATTATATTATTATAAAAATAATTAAAGAAATTATTTGTATGCGTAAAGAGTTATAACTATTCTCGTTATTAAACATAACTATTTTTTGAATACTATAAATTAAATTGAATATGATTTAAATTTTAATGATAGGAGTAATTTTATGGATTGGAAAACAGAACTTAAAAATAATATTACAACAACAAACCAGGTAAATGATGCTTTAAACTTAAATTTAACAGAAGAAGAAAAAAATAAATTTAAAAATATAATTGACAGATATCCTATGTCAATACCTAAATATTATTTGTCATTAATTAATAAGAATGACCCTGAGGATCCTATAAAAAAACTTTGTGTACCTTCAATTTTAGAAACCGATATTAACGGAAGCTTTGATACCAGCAACGAAGCAAGCAACACGGTAGTTAACGGTCTTCAGCACAAATATAAGCAGACCGGTATGTATTTGTCTACAAACAGGTGTGCAATGTACTGCAGACATTGTTTCAGAAAGCGCCTTGTAGGCGTTAATGATGCTGAAATAAATAAACAATTTGATGATGTTGTAAATTATATAAAAGAACATAGGGAAATAAATAATGTTCTGATCTCAGGCGGCGATTCCTTTATGAACAGCAACGAAAAAATCGCGAAAATATTAAGTGAATTTACCAAAATTAACCACTTGAGTTTCATACGATTCGGAACAAGGGTCCCTGTAGTTCTACCTCAAAGAATTTATGAAGATGACGAACTCCTTAATATACTTGATTATTATAACAAAATAAAACAAATTTATATTGTTACCCATTTTAATCACCCAAATGAAATTACACATGAATCAACGGAAGCTGTAAAATCTCTTCGCAATATTGGTATTGTAGTAAGGAATCAAACTGTTTTATTAAAAGGTGTAAATGATAATCCTAGTACAATGACAAATTTAATGAAAGGCCTTACAAAAATCGGTATTACTCCATATTACGTATTTCAGTGCAGACCTGTGTCGGGAGTTAAAAATCAATTTCAAGTTCCATTTAAAAAGGCAATTAAAATAATTGATGATACAAAGGCGCAGTTAGACGGGATAAGTAAATGTTTCAAGTATGCCATGAGCCATCCTACAGGTAAAATTGAAATAATAGGAAGTATTGGGAATGACGAATTAATATTCAAATATCACCAGACAAAATATAATAAGGACCAAGGCAGGTTAATGAAAATTAAAGTTACAGATAGCCAGGCATGGCTTCCTGACACAATTTAAAAAAGAGCCCTAATGACCCCTTTTTAAATTGTACAATACTATGCATTATAGTTTCAGTAACTCCAATTCAGAAAGCAAAATTAATCGTTTTGTTCTCCGGTGGTTTCGGCAGTTTCAGCATCTTCGCTTTCACCAGTTTCAGCATTCTCATCAATATCTTCTTCCATTTTTGCTTCAACTATGGAAACTACACACTGTTCAGGGCTGATTTCAGGCACAATACCCTCAGGAAATTTTATATCTGCCACATTGATACTTTCAACTTTATCAACTTTTGAAACATCAACTGTTATTTCGTCAGGAATATCCTGAGGCAGTCCCTTTACACGTATTTCATCCAACTGCAAAAGTGCAATAAGTTTATTAAATTCCAAAACATCCAGTCCTTTAAGTTTAACAGATACATTAGTTTTGATTTCTTGATCCAATAATACCTGCTGCAAATCCACATGCATCATTTCCCGTTTAATAGGTGATAGTTGAATTTCTTTAACCATCCCAACAATAGGATTGTCTTTATCTAAAGAAAGATTGAAAAGAGCGTTTCTTCCGTAAGAAGACAGGTTCTTCTTCAATTCATCCGCCTTTAATGCAACCGATATTGATTCCTTTCCTCTGCATGAAATACTTGCAGGTATATATCCGTTTCTACGAAGCTTTTTGCTGGCTCTGCTATTTGAAACCTTTCTTCTCTCAACATTTAGTGTTACTAATTCTGACATCGCATATCCTCCTAAAATTTTATGTTATAGTTTCTTTCACTGTAAAATTCAACTTTATTTATTTGTATTATACCTGAAATTGACAATATGTCAATACCGTTACATTTTTTCAATTTCATCAAGCAGGGTCTGGACAATTTCCTCTTCTTTTATTTTCCTTACTATTTTGCCCTTCTTAAACAGAAGAGCTTCACCAGAACCGCCTGCTATGCCAATATCTGATTGCCTTGCTTCTCCCGGGCCGTTAACAGCACAGCCCATTATTGCAACAGTTATAGGCTTATTAACATTCTTTAACCCTTCCTGAATTTTCTTGGAAAGTTCAATAATATTTATTTTGGTTCTTCCACAGGTTGGACAGGTAATGTAGTTAATACCGAAATTTCTGAGATTGAGACTTTTTAAAATTTCCCTTGCCACCTTCACTTCTTCTGTCGGGTCATCTGTAAGTGATATTCTTATGGTGTCACCAATACCGTCTGCCAGCAAACTTCCAACGCCAATAGCAGATCTTATGCTGCCTTCGAACAGTGTACCTGAATGTGTGATCCCAAGGTGGAGAGGATAATCAACCTTTTTAGCAATAGATCTATAAGCATCTATGGTCATTTTAATATCTGTTCCCTTCATTGAGACAACAATATTTTCATAGTCCAGATCTTCCAAAATTTTTACGTGTTCAAGCGCTGATTCTACCATGCCTTCTGCCGTTACATTGCCGTCATATTTTTTCAATATATTTTTTTGAATACTGCCTGCATTTACGCCTATTCTTATAGGGATATTCCTAGGCTTTGCCATCTCAACGATTTTTTTTACTTTATCGGCGCTGCCGATATTTCCCGGATTTATTCTTAACTTGTCAACACCACTTTCGATAGTTTTTAAAGCCAGTCTATAATCAAAATGAATGTCTGCGACTATGGGAATATGTACTTGTTTTCTTATTTCCTTAATGGCTTCTGCATCTTCTTTATCTGCCACTGCAACTCTTACAATCTCACAGCCTGCTTCTTCCAATCCTAATATCTGTGTCACAGTGGAGCCTATATCTTTTGTAAATGTATTGGTCATGGACTGAACGGTAATCTTAGCTCCTCCTCCGATTTGTACATCACCTGCCATGACTGCCCTGCTTTTCCTTCTTAGTATTTGCCCCATAAAACCTCCGTAACAGTAGTTAGGAATTGACAAACAGATACATGACGGCACGAACACCGGCTACTGTATCTGTATCAATCAACTAATTATATTCTAAATAACCTTAATATATCCTTATATGTTATAAATATCATGAAGCCCATCAATACAACAAAACCTACAAAGTTGATATACCCTTCTTTTTCTATGGGTATTGCTTTGCCTCTTACAGCTTCAATGATTAAAAGCAGCAATTTGCTTCCATCAAGTGCCGGAATAGGAAGCATGTTCATAAATCCAAGGTTTATGCTTATAAATGCTGCTAAATTAAGCACTGAAAGTATGCCGTTTTTAGCTGCTTCTCCAACCATGGAAATAATCATTACAGGACCACCCAGCGCATCGCTGCCAAGTTTACCTGTTATCAGCTGACTTATGGTTTTAAACATAAGTTCTATATAGTAAACAGTCTTATAGGCGGATGACGACAGTACCGTTACTACTGATCTTTCAAGCTGAGTATTGAATCTTACAGATATCTGTGTACTTGGAAGAATGTTAAAATTAAGTATTTTTCCATTTCTGTCCACTGTTACCTTAACCGGATCGCCATCAGGGGTTCCCTCAACTTGTGAAGTCAGTCCGTCCCACGTATTTACAGATATGTCATTTATTTTTATTACTTTATCTCCATCTTTAATTCCTGCCTTATATGCAGGAGACGTTACGTCTGCAGGAGAAACTGTTGTTGTCATTTCTCCGTCTATTACTTTGGAAGCAATCCCTATTATTTTTCTATAGTTGTTATTGATTTCAGCTTCTTTTATTGTTCCGTTTCTTTCATACTCAACAGCATAACGGTTATTATCAGGATTAGTTATTTCATAAAATATATCTTCCCAAATATATGCTTTTTCACCGTTAACGGATACTATTTTATCTCCTGTTCTTAATCCTGCTTTGTATTCATTTGAATCCTCAGCTATAAAATCTATGCGGCTGCCGTAGACTCCAAATGAAAAAGCAATTATTAAAAATAAAATCAACGCAAAAACATAGTTCATCAAAGGCCCTGCAACAACTACTTTAAACCTTTGCCATACTGATTTTGTACTAAAGCTTGTGTTGGTTTTTACATCTTCATCTTCACCTTCCATCTGCACAAAACCACCTATGGGCAAAGCTCGTATAGAGTATATAGTTCCGCCTTTTTCTTTTTTAAACAGCGTAGGACCCATTCCTATTGCAAATTCATATACTTTAATTCCTACACTCTTGGCAGCCCTGAAATGGCCGAATTCATGTATAAGGATACAAGCCGAAAAAACAAGCACAGATGCAATTAATGTCAGCAATATTTTACCTCCGTTATAGAAAATACCATATAAAGTAATATACGGCAGGTGCTACAAAAAGCACACTATCAAATCTGTCCAGTATTCCCCCATGACCGGGCAGAAGTCTGCCGAAATCCTTTATATTATTTTCTCTCTTAATTTTTGAAGCCGCAAGATCACCTGCCTGGGAAAAAACAGATGCACTTACACTAAATATTATAATGTAAATATATTTATTTATTCTTAAATAATAAAAATATACCAATGATAATATGGTACACCCGATTATGCCGCCAATAGCGCCTTCTATGGTTTTATTCGGGCTAACCTCAGGATATAGCTTATGTTTTCCTAACATTTTACCGGAAAAATACGCACATGTATCAGTACCGAAAGCTATGATATATACAAGCCATGGATAGGGAGTATCATTCATAAGCAACATATGATACATAAAAAATACATCATAAATCCCTATGAAAATAATTTCAGAGATTTTCTTTACATCGGTTTCTTTATCAAAAACGAATAAAAGTAAATTCAATGATATATACAAAAATAGAGAAAAAACTAAAAAATTGCTGTATCCTAACATTTTTCCTATAAACAATACAATTGCAAACAAATAATTAACAATAGCACCATAATCAAGGCCGCTGTCAAAAAATACTTTTGAAAGTTCATAAATTGCTATGCAAGTTATACCAAAATAAATAGAATCATATATAGCGCCACCGACATATGTTACAGCGGCAATGAATATTCCACCCACAACTCCGGTAATAATCCTCTTTGTCATAAATAACCGCCTAATTACCATATCTTCTTTTTCTGTTTTGAAAGCTGTCAAAGGCTTTCAGTAATTCCTCTTTTTTGAAATCCGGCCATAAAACATCACTGAAATAAAATTCAGTATAAGCAATCTGGTATAAAAGGAAATTACTTAATCTTATTTCACCGCTTGTTCTTATTAACAAGTCCGGATCGGGCATACCACTGGTAAATAAATAATTTTTAAAACTTTCGTCATTTATATCATCTATTTTAATTTTTTTATTTTCATAGTCTTTAATTATTTTTTTGACTGCGCCTACTATTTCATTTCTTGAACCATAACTTAAGGCTATGTTCAAGTTGAGTTTTTTGTTGTTTTTTGTAAGTTCAATTGATTGTTTTACTTCATGTTTTGTTTTTTCAGGCAGGCTTTCAATATTTCCCATAAGAATTATTTTGACGCCATTTTTGTTCATGTAGTCAAGTTCCTTCGCCACAAATTCAACCAGCAGGTTCATCAAATAGTCCACCTCTTTCCTGTTTCTTCTCCAATTTTCAGTTGAAAAAGCATAAATGGACAAATATTTTACACCCAGGTCGGCACAGTTTCTTACAAGGTCAATAACCCTCATGGCTCCTTCTCTGTGACCTTCACTTGTGGAAAGACCTTTTTTTTTCGCCCATCTCCTGTTTCCGTCCATAATAACAGCAAGATGTTCCGGGATAATATTAGCACGAACCTTTTCTTCTAAATTCATATTGCCTCTCTCTGTATGTGAAAATTGTACCTCTGGCTTATGGGCCCAGCCATAAGCCTCCATTGGGCTAAAAGTATGAAACATACAAAGTAATATAGCCGTCATCTGACTGTTGCCTTATTATATAAGGTCTGTCCAAGTTGTTAAATTTTTTGTTTGTTCCCTTTACTTTTATTATGTTTACAATTTTACCGTCTTTTTCTTCAATAATTTCAAGAGCATCCTTTAATGGATAGCCTATTAAATTATTCATTTAAACCTCTTAAAACTCTAAAATTTCTTTTTCTTTTTCCTTATAAAGATCATCTGCAATGTTTATGTATTTGTCTGTAAGTTTCTGCATTTCGTCCTCTGCTTTTTTACGCTCGTCTTGGGGCATTTCTCCGGACTTTTCCAGTTTCTTAAATTCTTCGTTGGCATCTCTCCTTACGTTTCTTACAGCAATCTTTAAGTTTTCAACTTCTTTCTTAACTTGCTTAATAAGTTCTTTTCTTCTTTCTTCCGTCAATGGAGGGATTATCAGCCTGATAACCTTTCCGTCGGTAGTTGGATTAATACCTAAATCAGATGTTAAAATAGCCCTCTCAATTTCTTTTACCAGGCTTGCATCCCATGGCTGAATAACAATTAATCTGGGTTCCGGTACAGAAATATTCGCCACTTGATTAACAGGAGTCATGACACCGTAATAATTTACCTGAATTTTATCAACCAATTTAGGATTTGCCTTACCTGCTCTGATGGTTGCAAGATCTTCTTTCAAAAAATTAATTGATTTTTTCATAGATTCTTCTGATTTTTTCATCAAATCTTTATCCATTTTCATACCTCCTTAATTATTGTTCCTATATTGTCTCCCATTACAATCTTTATAATATTTTGCGGATACTCAATTCCAAATACCAAAATAGGAATCTTATTATCCATACACAGCGATGTTGCGGTTGAATCCATAATTTTAAGGCCCTTGTTCAAAATATCAATATACTTCAACTCATGATATTTTATCGAATTGGGATTTTTATTGGGATCATCGCTGTATACTCCGTCAACACCGTTTTTGGCAAGAAGGATTATATCGGCATTTATTTCAGCCGCCCTTAATGCGGCAGTTGTGTCAGTTGAAAAAAACGGATTTCCTGAACCGCCTGAAAAAATAACAACTCTTCCTTTTTCTAAGTGCCTTACTGCTTTTCTTCTGATATAAGGTTCAGCTATTTGCCTCATTTCAATTGCAGTTTGCAATCTTGTTTCCACGCTTAATTTTTCAAGAGCATCCTGCAAAGCTAAACCGTTGATTATTGTACCAAGCATTCCCATGTAATCAGATGTTGTACGGTCCATTTCTTTAGCACTTGCACCTCTCCAGAAATTTCCCCCGCCTACGACAACAGCAACTTCAACACCAATATCATTAACATCTTTAATTACATGAGAAATTTTTGTTATAATTTCTTCGTTAATTCCGTGACCGGAATTTCCCGACAATGCTTCTCCACTTATTTTTAAAACTATTCTTTTGTATTTACAGTTCATCTTTTCCTCCTGAAGATTGTTATTTGACTAATGGAGAACTGTGCAGTTCTCCATTACTTTCTATTTTATCTCAGGATTATTTACCCATTTGTTTCGCAACTTCATCGGCAAAGTTTTCGGACTTCTTTTCAATGCCTTCGCCTACTTCAAATCTTTGAATTCCAGTTACTTTTATTGACTTACCTGATTTAGCTGCTGTATTTTCAATATATTTCTTAACAGATATATCTGAATCTTTAATAAATGCCTGTTCAAGCAGACAAACTTCTTTAAGCTCTTTTTTTAGACGTCCTTGAACCATTTTTTCAACTATATTTTTGGGTTTTCCTTCATTTAATGCCTGGGATATAAGTATTTCTTTTTCATGTGAAATAAATTCTGTATCCACGTCATCCGTAGATATATATTTAGGATTCATAGCAGCTACCTGCATTGCAATATCTTTTCCCAAAACTTCAAGGGTTTCACTATCTGCATCAGATTCAAGAGCTGCTATAGCAGAAATTTTCCCATCCCCGTGAATGTAAGAAACAACTTTTCCTTCTTTGACTTTTTTTACGGCGAATCTTCTTATTGACATATTTTCACCTATTTTTGCTATTTTAGCGGTCAAAGCTTCTTGAAGTGTTTTCCCATCTTCAAGCTTACTTTCTTTTAACATTTCAATATTTTCAGGTTCGCTGTCTAGAGCTGTTTTTGCAACAGTTGCTACAAAATCCCTGAATTCTTTATTTTTAGCAACAAAATCTGTTTCAGAATTTACTTCTACAACTGCACCTTTTTTCCCATCGTCTGAAATCAATGCAAAAGTTAAACCTTCGGCGGCAACTCTATCTACCTTTTTAGACGCCTTCGAAAGCCCCTTCTCTCTTAAATAATCAATTGCCTTATCTATTTCTCCGCCAGTTTCCTGTAATGCTTTTTTGCAGTCCATCATGCCTGCACCGCTTTTTTCTCTCAGTTCTTTTACTAATGAAGCTGTTATTTTCATTTTAACCCTCTTTAACCTCCAGATTTAAAAAAGCAAGGTGTAAGGAAAAAATTCCTAACCCCTTACTTTAATTTATTTATTATTCTGCCGAGCTTTTTTCATTGCTTTTCGGTTTTTCAGATTTTTCAGATTTTTCTGTTTTTTTAGTTTCCTCTGTTTTTTCTGTCTCTTTTGTTTCTTTTGTTTCTTCTGTCTCTTTTGTTTCTTTTGTTTCTTCTGCTATTTTAGTTGTACCTGCTGCTTCTGCTGATGTTTCTGTTGTCTGCGTTGATTCTGTTTCTTGTTCTTCTTCCATTTGAACGCCCTGCCTTCCTTCGAGGACAGCATCGGCCATTATGGCTGTCAGAAGCTTTACGGCTCTTATAGCATCATCATTTCCGGGAATTACATAATCAATTTCATCAGGATCACAGTTTGTATCAACTATTGCCACAACCGGAATATATAATTTCCTGGCTTCTTCAACAGCAATTTTTTCTTTTCTCGGGTCCACAACAAACAATGCCCCAGGAAGCTTATTCATATTTTTTATTCCACCTAAAAATTTTTCAAGTCTTTCGGTTTCATGTTTCAGCTTAATGACTTCCTTTTTTGTTAATAGGTCGAATGTTCCGTCTTCCTCCATCACTCTTAGTGAGTTTAATCTGTCAATTCTCTTTCTTATTGTTTCATAGTTTGTAAGCATACCACCAAGCCATCTTTGGCTTACATAGTGCATCCCGCATCTTAATGCTTCGGTTTTTATGGATTCCTGAGCTTGTTTTTTAGTCCCTACAAACAATATATCTTCTCCGTTTGCAACAACTTCCTTAACAAAGTTGTAGGCTTCATCTACCTTATCACTTGTTTTCTGTAAGTCAATTATATAGATGCCGTTTCTTTCTGTAAAAATATACTCTGCCATTTTCGGGTTCCATCTTCTGGTCTGATGACCAAAGTGAACACCTGCTTCAAGCAATTTTTTCATGCTTACTATAGACATAATTTTTCCTCCTTTTGTTTTTACCTCCAGATTTTTCATTTCATGCAAAAGACCTTTCGGCACAACTCCTGCATAATCTAAATCTGTGCGTAATTAACTTTAGTATAACATAATTAAATTTATT
>DHER01000096.1 GCA_002399975.1 Firmicutes bacterium UBA4845
GGAGGGAAAATTATTATAGAAACACCAAATGCAGATGATGCTTTATTAAATATTTATCATTCGAATGCATTTGCAGACTTTACTTATTGGAGTCCCCATATCTTTTTATACAATATCCGTAATTTGGAGACATTAGCCCAAAAATCCGGTTTCAATGTGGTTTGGTCCAGACAGATTCAAAGATATCCATTGGCAAATCATCTATATTGGCTGTCAGAAGGAAAGCCCGGAGGGCAATTTGTATACGAGTTTCTAAATGATACAGAAATTAATGAGCAGTACGAAAAAGTTCTGGTGGCAAATAATGCATGCGATACATTGATGATCTGTCTAGAAACAATATAATATTATTATAAGGTAGATGGCATATTAATAAGGTTTTTTATGGTGTAAAAAATGCAAATAATGATTAATAGCTTACTAGTAAATTTAAATATATATGTAAAAGCCATACAAGAGAATAGCGAAAATGCAAAGCGATTTTCCGATTTGTTTAGAGAAAACTATATGTCATTGAAAGAAGATCAACAGCTGGATGGCTTTTATGAGAGCCTGAGATCTGAATTTAGTTCTGATCCCAAACTTTTAACATTAGTATTGTCAATTATTTATGGTGTTGTAAGAGATGACAGAAGCCTTTATGAGATTTTTTATTTATTACAGCATAGTGATATGAATCTGCTGTCTCAAATTTATATACGAGATCAACTGGAGACATGCATATTTCGAAATAGTAATTTAAGTCGGCATTATAGGAATAGAAGAAGTCTACATAAGCAATTGCTTACAAAATTAGAAAATTTAATTGATGTGAATTTAGACTATAAACCTTATAAGTTTCGTAATAAAAATAGAATAGTCATAACAACAGGTCAGTTATTAGGAGATTTTCATGCACCTACCTATGTTTTGAAGGAGATTTGTTATATTTTACAAAATAAATTTCATTATGAAGTGCTTCTAATTGTATCAATTGATGATATGTACGATGAAGCTTTGTCTCAGATATGGTATAATCCTTTATTATTATTCTATAATCGGGATTATGACGGAAGCTTTACGATTGAATATAAAGGAGAAAAAATAAATGGCTTTCAGTTTATTATGAATCATAGAAACCTGGTAATTGCAAAAAAACTAATAAATATTATTTATAATTATAATCCAATGTTTATATGGCATATGGGGAATCCTTGTCTATTTGCCGACTTGTTTAGAAAATATACCACAGTTATGGCTATGCCGTTTACCGATGGCTATGCAATATCGGAAGCTCAGATTATGTGCGCTTATTTAAATAGTCAATCGGATGAAATTAAGGATATGGAGGCTTATTTTAGGGAAGTCGGGCAGAAATCTTTACAATATGGTTTGAGACTTCCATTAACTCCATCAATGAAAACATATCGCAGAATAGATTTTAATATGGGGGATGAAGACTTTGCTATCACCGTGGTTGGAAATCGATTAGATACAGAGGTTAATAATGAATTTAAGCAATTACTGAGAGAAATCATGCAAATTGACTCCAGAATATATATTGTTTTTATTGGTAAGTTCGAGAGTTACCCTTCCTTTAGAAACGAAGATGAACTTTTCGCCACAAGAACTAGATTTTTGGGTTATCAAGAGGATCTTATTGGAATATTAGGTATTATGGATTTGTTCCTAAATCCACCCAGGCAGGGGGGCGGGGCTGGTGCGGTTTATTCATTGTATAATGGAGTGCCGGTTGTAACCTTAAATTATTGCGATGTAGCAAATAGCCTGGAACCGGAGGACACTTGCGATAGCATTCAAGAAATGTTTGATTTGATTCAAAAATATTTTTACGATCAGGAGTTTTACCAAAAACAATCGATGAAAGCATTGGAAATAAGAAAAAAACGTGGATTGGACGTTTTTTTTGATAATACAAAAGCAATGCTTGAGGAAGCAGTCAAATTGTTAGAATAAAAACTTTTTAAATAGCAATTAGAAAGATGAGGGAAAAGGAATGTACATTTTAGTAACTGGATTATGCACCCTTCATTGGGGAAGGCTGGAATATGGGAATGTAGGAAACTATTACATCATAGAACCATTCTTTCAAGAACTTCATCGTGTATTTCCGGATGCAAATATTTTTACAACCTTTCAGATGACGGATGAATTCAGCCAAAGGGAAAAAATTACGTGCTTGCCGATGGATTATTATTATTCATGGTCAGAAGACGATTTAGATAAAGCGTTAAAAGAGTACGCAATAGCGGAGTTATTTCATAAAACGGGACAAATCGTAGAAATAACCCCTTATATCGATCAAATTTTGATAAGTGATATGATTATTGATTTGAGTGGTGACATGTGGGGGGATAACGCCAGTCCGGTAGGAAAAGACAGAATGTTAGTTAATCTGCTTAAAATGAGGACTGCTCAACTATTTGGCAAACCTACGATTTTATTTGCTGTTTCTGCCGGTCCGTTTAGTGAACCAAGAACCAATGAACTTGCAAAAATAACTTTTGAGAATTATACACTAGTCACAAGCCGGGAACAGGAAACTACACGATTATTAAAACAAAACGGTTTTCAAGTAAAACATGTGAAAGAATATCCATGCCCTTCCTTTCTGTTTGAGCCAGCAAAAGAATGTGATATGCAAGAAATCTATAGGAATGAAAAAATATCAAATTCACTAAAGCCTACCATAGGAATGGTGGTATGCGGATTCAATATGACCGAACCTCCTTATGATAAGTGGCCAAGAATGGATGAAGAATATACTCAATTTGCTCTGGCAATAGAACATATGGTGAATGATTTAAATGTCAGGGTAGTTTTGATGTCACATAGTAATGGGTTTGTTAAAGAACCCAATTTTAAGCTCCAGCCGGGAAGAGATTATCCGATCGTAAAACAGCTTCAGAAAGTTGTTGCTAAACGAGGAATTGTAAAGAATATGGAGGATGTCTTGTGCATTGATCATGCTTATATACCATCCCAAACAAAAGCAATCATTGGACAATTTGATTTGTTTGTTACTGGGAGGGTGCATGCATCCGTAGCTTCCGTGACACAGAATGTGCCAACAGTATTTATCATGCATGGTCAAGGATCAAAAAGTACTAAAATATTAGGCTTTTCATCAATTGTCGGACTATCTGAATATGTATCTTATCCAGTTGCAGATGATATGATAAAAAAGATAGATAATTGTTTTTATAATCGCAACAGTATCAGAGATCATTTAATGAGCAGCATTCCAATGATTCAAGATAGGGC
>DHER01000129.1 GCA_002399975.1 Firmicutes bacterium UBA4845
TGCAAACTTCTATTGACACTACCCAAAAATTTCGTTAATGTTGTAGACTTATTGATCTGAAAACATTACAATAAGATAAGAAATAAAAAAGGGGATGGGATATTGCATCGCTTTTATCACAGCCTTCGTTTCAAGCTCCTCTCTGTCTGCTTTCTAATTTCAATTGTTCCAATAATTATCATGCAGATGATCTTTTACAATTTGAGTGAAAGTTATATCAAACAAAAAATCAATTCCTTAACCAATAAGAATTTGAGCTACATACAAATTAGTATTGAATCTGATTTGGAGTATTATAGAGGAATTTTATATAGAATCGCCGCAGATGATGCCATCACGGATGATGAAGTTAAAGTAAAAAACGGAGATGATTTTACCCGAGAATCATATGGCATCAAATTGCGAGATTTACTTGCTTCCTATGCAGACATACGAGATGAAATAGTTGGGATCACATACATTAGCAGCTCAAATCAAGACGTCTTCTATGACAAACGGAATATGAGCGCAACAAATTATATTTGGGATTCCTATAGTTCGGAAGAAAAAGAAAAAATTTATAATAATGTACACAATAGCAACCGGGTTGTTTTTTTCAACATAAAAAATCATTATTATAATAATGAAAAAAGTTGTCTTTATAATGTTGGGATTCGTGTATGGAATATTAAAACGGGGGAGGATTTGGGAATCATTTTGCTCAGCATCGATGAACAGAGATTACAAAATATTTGCAATATCCAGTCTGACACCGCAACTAACAATTCAGTAAAAGAATATTCGTTTATTGTTGACAGCAAAAATGAAATTTTATCCTTTTCTGATAAAAATTATATTGGCAAAAAATTTGACCAAACAGAACATGGCATTGCTACTCTTATGCAGTCAGTTCCGTTTGATTTGAAAAATGGGGTCCTTGTTAATAGTGTTTCAATACCTGGTGCAAACTGGAAGGTAATAAATTTAGTTGATAAAGAAAGTATGTTCTATGAGATCAATTTATTAAGAAAATTTACAATAATTGTCACTTTTTTAATTGTTATATTTTGCTCGCTTTTTATTATTTTATTCACAAATAAGTTCTACGGTTCTGTAAAGACAATAATAGAAGCTATAAAGCGGGCAAAATCAGGAGATTTTAACGCTCACCTCCGACTTAAAGGAGAAAACGAACTTGTTTTTATTGGAAATGAATTTAACGATATGATGTTGAAAATCAAAGGTCTAGTAGAAAACCTAAAACAGCAGAATGAATACATCTTTGAGATTTCCAATAGGAAAAGGGAAGCGGAAATTAATGCGATTGTTGCTCAGATTAATCCACATTTTTTGTATAATACTCTTGACTGTATAAACTGGATTGCTATCCGGGATGAGAATTTTAAAATAAGCCAGATGATTGGAAATTTAGCTGATATTCTTCGATACAGTATTCATGGAGTAAATGAACAAGTAACAATATATGAAATGATAGAATGGCTTAAAAAATATCTATACTTATATAGTGTTCGTTTAAACTATAGTTTTCAAACAGTTTGGAATATAGATGATAATATTCTTAGTTATAAAATTTATAAATTGCTTATACAACCAGTTGTCGAAAATGCCATAGTGCATGGATTTAAAGAATGTGATCATAAGCAAACCTTATTAATTACTATTAGAAAAGAGAACGAGAAATCTCTCCAAATAAAAATTGAGGATAATGGTGTTGGTATACCAGAAGAAAAATTAGTACATTTATTTGATGTCACTTGCAAGAAAAAGGTCGGGCTGTTTAATGTTAAAGAAAGATTGAAAATTTATTACAAAGATTCTGCACAAATGCATATTGACAGTAAACAGCAGAAAGGTACGAAAGTAACTCTGAAGATCCCTCTAGTTTCATAATGCGTAATAATGGGGGAGAACAATGAAAATACTGATTGTTGAGGATGAATTTAATGCCCGAGAAGGACTTGCTGCAATAATTCAGAGGATGTGCCCACAGCATGAAATTTGTGGTAAAGCTAGTAATGGAGAAGAAGGTCTTCAGCTTGCCTTAAAACAGGAGCCTGATTTAATTTTCGTGGATATTGAGTTACCTAAAATGAACGGTTTAGAAATGATTGAAAAACTACGAGAACAGCATTTGCAGTCTGTATTCGTAATCTTGAGCGGATATGCCGAATTTAAATATGCACAAAAAGCTATTCAATATGGAGTCAGCGAATATCTCCTTAAGCCAATTTCATATGACAAATTAATCCATGTTATTGAAAACATAGAACAGTTAGGACGTAGTCCTACAAAATCTAAAAAAAGGATAATCCCTAAAAATGAGCTGCTAAAAACTATATTATTAGGATTAAACAATTCCAGGAAAGCAATTGAGTTACTTGGAAAGACACTTGTGCCAAAAAATCTTTATCTTCTTAATATCTATTTCAGAAGAGAATATGACATTAAGAAACTTCAAATCTGTTTCCAGACTTATAGCAGAAATCAGAAACTTGAGAATGCTGTAATTATAACGACTTTTCCGAAAAACCGTTTTATGGTAGTGCTGATAAATAGTAAGATTGGAAAAGAAGAAATGATACATACATTAAATTTTAATCTTATTTCCATTCTTCGCCAAAACGGTTTCTCTGACAGTACACTATCATTGTTTCCTGTCAATTCGCTAGATGCTCTTGTCGGTAAACTAAATTCTATTCAACAGCTTAATGAATGGGGTTTATCGCTCGGGAATAAACAGGTCCTTTTACTCGATAAAATTCCAAAGGTTAAGTGGAACTTTAAAAAAGAAAATAATTATATCAGACAGATCGATATGAAGGCATTGTCAATTGTTAAAAGAGGGAAGCCAGAAAAGCTGAAGGAATTAAATCGTAATCTACTAAAATTTTTGACAAATGAGATTTGCCCTCCAAAAGAGTTCCGAAATATTTGTACCCAGTATGCGCTTTCTATCCTTGTGTGCTATCGAGAATTTAATGTAGATACAATTGAGAAAGTACAGGGAATAAAATTATTTGAGGCTATTCGAAATAGCTGTACACAGAACGAAATGTTAGATTGTTTAGACCAGCTAATTTTGCTTTATCATACTATTTTACCTGACCAAACTTATGCAAACTCTATTTTGGTGAAAAAAACCATTGATTATATTGCACATTACTATGTTGAAAAAGTATCGTTGGAAGAGATTGCAAAAAAGCTTAAAGTTACCCCAGAATATATAAGTCATCTATTTACCAAGGATGTTGGAATAAGTTTTTCTGATTACCTAAAAAAGTATAGGATCAATATGGCTAAAAAGATTATGCAGACTTCTAATTTTAAAATGTATCAGATTGGTGAAAAAATCGGCTATAAAGATCCGAAATATTTTAATAAAGTGTTTAAAGAAGTTACCGGTATGTCCCCAAAAGAATACATGAGAAAGGGCTAATTAATATAATTGTCAACTACCACTGACTTTAGTCGGTGGTAGTTGCTCTTG
>DHER01000001.1:0-2717 GCA_002399975.1 Firmicutes bacterium UBA4845
ATCTTTATCTATATATTCTGTTATAATTCCCGCTACCATAAGTTCATTTATTATATCCTCACATTCATTATTACTAATGTGAAATTTTACCATTATGGTTTTTTTTAACAGAAGTTTTTCAATTATTGTATTGTCTTCAAATTCTTTTATAATAAATTCTATTAGATCGATTCTGTTAATTTCAAAAAAAGTATTATTTTTTCTAAATATTATTTTATCATTATAATAAAGAAATGGTTTTGTTATATTATTTATTGTTAATTTCATAATTGCTCCTTTCAAATAGAATAAATAGGAATTCTTACAATAACTAAACAACAAAGTCCTCTCATACAACTGTTCTTCCATAAGTGCAAGCTGAGGTTTGACTATTTTACAATTTGTACCTGTTTTGCTTTGTCAATTACAATACTTAGACCGTTCTATCCCTGTACTACCTGTACAATAGTCTCTATCAAACAAGCTTATTGATTTGAATAGATAATAATGTTTGTCTTGCACTACCTATCAAGAATTTTACTATTTGTAAATCTACAATTGAAACACTTTGAACGACTTATGTAAATTTGAGGATTACTGATTGCCCGTCAGTCATGTCGTTTGCCATGAGATTTCCTTTAAATTTACCTTGCATTGGATATTTTGTCATGGGCTGTGTTTCAATTATCAATTACATTGCAGTTTTAAATTCAATGAACCAAAAGTAGCCCACAAATGATATATTTGTGGGCCATCTTTTTAGTAATGATGACAGATTTTTAAAGGTTTTACAGATTCTAAAGGTTTAACTGTAATTATCTTTTTTTCTGTCTTAGTTGATTGTTTTTTAGCATTCATAATAATCTCTCTCCTTTCCGAAATTTTAATAATACATCAAGTTTTATCTTCTAATCTATGTATTATTACATTCATTGTAGGACAGTTACCATAAGTTGTCAGTACATAAATTTACATACTTGGACTTTTATTACATAAATTGCTAAAATGGTAATTTTTCATACTTATTATCGCAGTTTTTGTAAATTTAAGTACGTATATAATGGATTTATAAAGAAGGGGTGATCGATTATGGCTTAAAATAAATTAATCGGCAATTCAATAAGTTAATGGAGTATTGATAGAATTTTTAAAGTTTGACTGTTACATAACAGGGTATTAAAATGAATTCATATTTATTATTCAAAAACTTCAAAGAGAGATGTGCCGATGATGGAGCTCATATGTTCTTTACTTGCTGAATGGAAACTGAAGCAAGAAGAAATATGTAAAAAATTTTAGGAAACTTGTTAAGGAACTTGAAAATTTAGTATTCACGTCACCAACTGGTTATTCACTAAATCGCGATAGCTTAATGATTGAGATTAACAACCTAGATTCCCGGTCTCGTTATGTTAGGCCGAGAATCTAGGAAATCTAGGAGTAATCGAGACAGGGTAAGATCAAGTCCCTTGACCTAGTTAGCCTCCCGGAAGGGAGTGTGGTGTCGACGAATTATGTTACATATAGTGATTTATTCATTTTTGTATTGTAGTCATTGCACTACTTAAACAATAGGAACAATAAGCATAAAAAATAACTGCTCCTGACTTGGCGGTCCCGATTAAAGAAGTCAAAGTTTTGAAAATCATGTTCTACTAATTAACAATTTTTAATGAAAATTCAAGAAAAGAAAATATTTGAAATTATGTAACGATATGCTATAATTTATTCGATTAGAAAGACAAGAAAATAAGGAGCTTAGATTTCTTGCAGGCTTTGAAGAAAGGTATGGTTATTAAAATGAAGATTAATCAGAAAGTATTTGGGAAGACCCAAAATGGGGAAGAAGCGCATCTATACACCATAACAAATCAGAACGGGATGGAGGCCACCTTTACAAACTATGGGGCCTGTATCGTTAACATAATCGTTCCGGATGCAAAAGGAAATAAAGCAGATGTTGTATTAGGGTTTGAAGATCTTGCGGGTTACGAAGAAAATGGTCCCGGCTTCGGATCCTTTATCGGAAGATATGCGAATCGTATCAGTGATGGAAGATTTGAATTAAACGGGAAAACATATGACCTGGAGAAAAATGACGGCGAGAATACCCTGCATGGCGGAAGCAAAGGGTATAATAAATTTATTTATGAAGCCGAAATCTTTGAAGACGAGGATATCACGAGTATAGAATTTTCCAGATTAAGTCCGCATATGGAACAAGGCTTTCCGGGAAATCTGGATGTTACCATAACCTATAGCTTAACAGAAACGAATGAATTGATGATAGAATACCATGCCGTATCGGATCGGGATACCATTATCAATCTCACGAATCACAGCTATTTCAATCTGTCCGGTCATAACTCGGGCTCTGTCCTGGATCATAAGGTAAGCATCAAGGCGAACTACTTTACCCCGACGAGAGCGGATCTGATTCCTACCGGTGAGCTGGCGGGCGTTGAAGGAACGCCGATGGATTTTAGAACTTTAAAGAGAATTGGTCAGGATATTACTTCCGATTACGAACCCCTTCGTATTGCAGGCGGTTATGATCATAACTATGTTCTGGATGTCAGCGGAAATGATGTGGAAAAGGTGGCCGAACTGGTGGATGACCAAAGCGGAAGAGTGATGGAGGTATTTACAGATCTGCCGGGAATGCAGGTCTATACAAGCAATATGCTGACACCGGTGAAGCATAGTAAGGGTGGAGCGGTTTATGAGAAAGGATCCGC
>DHER01000001.1:2892-3074 GCA_002399975.1 Firmicutes bacterium UBA4845
CCGGGTAAGATATAACCGTTTTCGTTTAATTTTTCATCCAAATTACCGATAAAGACATCAACATCCGGATGTTCCCTGGTTAGGCGTTCAACACCTTCCGGAGCTGCAATTAGGCATAGAAAATGGATCTTAGTAATGCCTCTCTTTTTTAAGAGATTGATGGCAGCTACTGCAGATCCACC
>DHER01000048.1:0-1523 GCA_002399975.1 Firmicutes bacterium UBA4845
CTGACTTAATAGATCTTGATATAGGCTTCCTCCTGTAGCCACATTTAAAATCTGCATCCCCCTACATATTCCCAAAACTGGAATATCCGTATCTGATAAAATTGATTTAGCTAAATCAATCTCAAAGTTATCCCTAATAGGATCTACTAATCCCAACCCTGCATAAGGCATTTCTTCATAATTAAGTGGATTTATATCCGTTCCACCAGTAAAAATTATACCATCAATTATTTGAATAATCGACTTAATATTGCTCAGGTTTTCCACCCTACTAAGCACAACTGGGCAACCGCCAGCTCTTTCAACAGCCCGTATATAGTTACCTTGAGTGCCTTCACAATTAGTAGCTAGTATGCCAATAATTGGCTTCATCTTGATTGCCCCCCTTTTAAAAATGATTTACATAGTATGAAGATATTTGGCTATCTTTATTTTGTTAATATTTTCTTTATTTCTTCTATAGATGGAATTTTAGCAACAGCCTTAACTTTTTCATCAACTACAAGAGTAGGAGTTTGCATAACTCCATATTTCATTATTTCCTTAAAATCGGTCACCTTTTCTATAGAAGCATTAACTCCCAGCTCTTCTACAGCTAATTTTGTATTTTCCTCTAATTTATTACATTTACTACATCCTGTACCTAATATCTTAATTATCATTTTATATTCCTCCTTATTTATATAAATAGAAATGAAAAAGCATTAAATGAATATCCTATAATTAGTATGCCTATTGTTACAATAGCTATAAATGTCCCTAATAGCTTTGGCTTTACTACCTTACTTAACATTGTTATAGAAGGAAGTGATAATGTGGTTACTCCCATCATAAACGCTAANNGCATATATTGGTATTCCAATAAATGTTGCTATTAAAACAGAAAATGGATTATTTTGTCCTAAGATTTTTTCTATAAATGATTGTGGAATCCAGTTATGAATAGCTGCTCCAATACCTACTCCAAGTAAAACATATATCCAAACTTGCTTGAATATTTCCTTAACTTGTTCCTTTGAAAAGTCTATTCTATCTTTAGTTGTCATATTATCTGGTTCAATATCAGCATTCTGAGCTCCCCACACATAATCTTCAATATGTTTTTCCATACCTAATTTTTCAATAATAGTTCCTCCTACAACTGCAAGTACCAAGCCTACGACTACATAAGCTATAGCTATCTTCGCACCAAAGAAGGACATTAGCAATAATAAAGAAGCAATATCTACCATAGGTGAAGATATCAAGAAAGAAAATGTAACTCCAAGAGGTAATCCCGCCGAAGTAAATCCTATAAATATAGGAATACTAGAACAGCTACAAAATGGTGTTACTGTTCCTAGTAATGCACCTAATATATTTCCTTTTATGCCTTTAAATTTACCAAGTATCTTCTTAGTTCTTTCTGGTGGAAAATAACTTTGAATATAAGATATCATGAATATAAGTACAGATAATAGTATAAAAATCTTTATAACATCATAGATGAAGAAGTGAACACTTCCACCTATTCTACTTTCCAT
>DHER01000048.1:1557-3020 GCA_002399975.1 Firmicutes bacterium UBA4845
GTTAATTCAATATACTTTGCTGCAGCTTTACTTTTCTCTATATCAGATTTTAGAATTGGATAATCTTTTACATTGGAAACTATTCTTTCGAGTATATCTTCAAATAATTTTTCTTCAATGTTCAGTGAATAAAAAGTGTATTGTTCTTTTCTCTCATCTTTTACTAATCCCATATCTCTAAGTCTAGCTAAATGTTTTGATACATTAGGTTGCGATATTCCTGTTATTCCAGTTATCTGACATACACAGAACTCATTGTGAAATAAAAGTACCATAATCCTTAGCCTTGTTTCATCAGAAAGTAATTTAAAATAATTCGTTAGTTTATACATATTTACATCCTTTCTATAAAACCCTTTATCTTAATTTCATCTCTTTACCTACTACTTCCTCCCAAGCATTAAATATAGGTCTAATTATCTGAGGTCCTATTTTAGATATTATTACCAATTCAGATACATTTTCTCCTTTATCAGTTGGTTTATAGTCAATTATCTTATTAACAACATCTACTTGATTCCATCCATCTTCTAATTTAAAGAATCCTTTTATTCTATAACTATCCTTTTTTATAATATCTAAAAACTGAGAAAGCCTTTCTTTAGTCAAATCTCCATCATAAGTTAGGGTTAATGTCTTTGGCTTGTTTTCAGGAGTATTAGTAGTATCCTCTGATTTTATCCACTGTTTTTCCATAAGGTCTCTTTCTAAGAAATTATAATCTATTTTTCCATTTACAGATTCAACAATGTCTGCTTTATCATTTATTTCTCTAATTTTTGCCTTAACCTCGCTTAATTTATTATCATCTATTAAATCTACTTTAGATAAAATTACTAAATGACAAAATTTGAGTTGTCTTTCAACTGTTTCTATATCTTTTACCTGTTCTAAAAAGTTAACTCCATCTACTATACAAATTGCCCCACTGTAGTTATATACCTTACCTTTTACCATTTCTACAGCTTCTAAAAATTCTCCTATATTTGATGGATCCGCAAGTCCTGAGCTTTCAACGAAAACATATTCCATGTTTCTATCTGCCATCTCTGTTAAAGCAGATACAAAGTTAAGTTGTAGACAGGAGCAGAATATTGAGCCTCTATTTATTTCTACAAGTTCCATTCCTTCCTTTTGGATTATGGTTCCATCTATCCCTACCTTACCAAATTCATTCATTATTACTGCTACTTTATTTCCTGTTAAGTCATTAAGAACATTGGTTAGAAAGGTTGTTTTTCCTGCACCTAAGAAACCTGTAAGTAAATATAGTTTTGTTTTATTTTCCATTAGTTTTGCCTCCTTATAATTTAATTCTAGTGTAATGCCTATATGCCCATATGGGTATATGTCTATATAAGTATAGTAACTCTTTTATACATAAATGTCAATAGTCTAATATGAAATTTAATAATTAAAAGTCAATAACCTTTTACAAACAAAAAGAGCCAGCATAAGCTAGC
>DHER01000062.1 GCA_002399975.1 Firmicutes bacterium UBA4845
TCCTTAATTCAGACAGCAGAAGGTGCTTTAAACGAGACACACTCTATTCTTCAAAGAATGAGAGAGCTAGCAGTTCAGGCAGCTAACGATACGAATGCTGACGAGGATCGCGATGCTATTAAAGCTGAGCTTGATCAGTTAACCGAAGAGATCGATCGTATTGCAACTCAGACAGAGTTTAATACGAAGACACTGATGACTGGTAAGTTTGCTGGTACAGGTAAAACAGGCATTTCAGAATTGAATTTCCAAGTTGGAGCTAATGAAAAACAGAACATTGCATTAAAAATTGGTGATATGCAAGCAGCAGCATTTACTGGCTTAAATGATATCAAGGTTACTTCCTATGATAGCGCTACTGCAGCAATTACCACCATTAATAATGCGATTACGAAAGTTTCCACAGAAAGATCCACTCTTGGTGCAGTTCAGAACAGATTAGAGCACACCATTGATAATGCAGATAATACAGCTGAGAACTTACAGGCTGCTGAATCTCGTATCCGTGATGTTGATATGGCTAAAGAAATGGTTAAGTACTCTAAGGATAATATCCTTCAGCAGGCAGCTCAGTCAATGCTTGCTCAGGCTAATCAATCAACACAAGGTGTACTTGCATTATTACAGTAATTTAATCCAGTAAACACAATAAGACCGGCCAGTTTGGTCGGTCTTATTTCATAATAAAGTCTTTTTTGTTTCGAGCAGAAAAATAATTGTGATAGATGGGAGAGCTATGGAACATTTAGAAGAAATGGTAATCAAGACAAAGAAGGATATAGAAGGGGTTGCAGAAGCGTTTTATCAACAAAGAGACCAGGAAGGTTTTGAAAATTTGGTTGAAGTTATCGATGTTGTATCAAAAATTGTAACTTCTATCGAAAAAATCAATGCAGGATATGAAATAAGTAAGGAAAGCCTTGACTTGGAGACGAGCCTTAAAGAGGCTACAGAGGCTATGGTTAATAAAGATACCGTATTGCTTGCGGATATTCTAAAATATGACATAACAGATTCATTGGATAATATTTTGAATAAAATCAAAGGACAAATGTAATATGTATTATGAGAAAAACATGCAGATATTACAAGAATATAGGGAACAACTATATCAACTGATAAAAGAGCAAACAATAGAAAATACAGATGCGTCAGATGCATTTGTTCATTCCGTATCCACCCGGACAGGTGAACTTGCATTAGTTGTTGAGAAGGACAATCATCAGTTTCGTCTTAATAGTAGATATAATCCGAAAGAAGAAGCAAGTAAATGGGCAGAACAGTATCATATTAAAAATTTAAATACAGTAGTGTTAATGTTCGGCTTAGGAAACGGTATATTTGCACGAGAAATGATGAATAAATTAAATGATGATAATCTGATAATCGTATATGAACCTTCTTTAAAAATATTTTTGCATGTATTAGAAAAATATGATGTAGAGGATATTCTTAAAAATAAAAGAGTCGGTATCGTAATAAAAGGAATAAATGAATTTGAATTTCCTTATTTACTTTCTATTACATTAACGTGGATGAATTTATTCTCAAAAGTGGAGTGTGTGCATCCGGGCTATGATAAACTGTTTGAGACTTCCTTTTTGGACTTTAAAAATGCTATCAAAGACAATACCTTTAATAATTTTTTGACTAAAAATACATATGGATTTAAGGGAAAATCGACGGCAGAGAATGCTTTTCATAATCTTTTATACTTGGCGGATTCTGTTTCTATCTGGGATTTAGATAAGGACTTACCTAAAGATATACCTGCTATCGTAGTCGCTGCAGGACCGTCTTTAAACAAAAACGTAGAAATCTTAAAGCAAGCAAAGGGTAAATCTATTATATTCGCTGTTGACCGGTCCTATGAAACATTATTGGAACATGATATAGAACCGGATTTTATAGTTACACTTGATGCAGATAAAAAGCTGAAATATTGTGGTAATCGGAGAGGATTTAAAGACACCTTATTATGTAAACTGGAATCAAGTCCTGATATCTTGGACAATCATGGCGGTAAAAAAATTATCTATAATTGCAATGATTTTATTGTAAGTATATACAAAAAGCTGGGGAAGAAATTCTTCAATATAAGTCCGGGAGCCTCTGTTGCGACTGCTGCTTTTTCGATATGTGTAAATCTTGGCTTTGGCAGAATTGTATTTGTTGGGCAGGATTTGGCATATTTAGGGAATATATCACATGCGGATTTACAAACAAGTGGAAACGTAAGTAATGACGAGAAAAAAGCGATTGATTTGTATGTTGAAGACATCCATGGTAATACTGTCAGGACAAGGCATGACTGGTATGTTTTTCTGCGTTCCTTTGAGAATGCAATACAACAATTATCAAATGTCGATATTATAGATGCAACTGAAGGAGGCGCACGAATTAAGGGGACGCGTATTCTTCCACTACAAGATGTTGTTGATCAATATTGTACTAGGGAATTTGATTGTAAAAGCATCATAGATAATCAAACACCAACCTTTCATAAGAAGGAATTAAGTGGGATCTATGATTACTTGGTAAAAAGCAGGGGAAACTTGGACGAGATCATAGAATTATCGCAGCAGGCGATAAAAGAACTTAGTTTATATGAAACGAATAGAAAAAATAATGGACAAATGCTAATTAAGAGTATAGCAGAGATCAATGGAAAAATTGAGAAAATGCCGATATTCTCCTTAATAGATGAGTATGTTATGGGGAAAGGTGCCAATGAAATTGCAGGCTTATATTTTGTTACAAATGACAAAAAAATGGATGAGGAAATCACATTAAGCAATGCAAAAGCAATATTTCATAATATGATTGAAGCAAGTGAATGGGTAATTCCCCTATTGGAAAATTCGATACATAAATACGAAACTTTGCTATAACTAAAATATAACACTAGCGCTTTATATGATGCAATTCTAAGCATACTATGGCGGTCTAAATGCATCCGTTGTTGCAAATATATAATTCTATAAAGATTTCTTAAAAAGGAGCTTGATATGAAGGTTCTTCATGTAGCAAGTTTTAACGGAAACATTGGAGATTATGCGAATCACAGTGGTTTTCGAAGGTGTATGAAACATTATGTAAATAGTAAGATCGAATACACGAATTTAGAAATACGCGAATTCTATAAATCATGGAATATGAGAAAATTTGATGATAACTTTGTCAGCATAGCAAATCAATTTGACTTATTGATATTTGGCGGCGGTAATTTTTTCGAAATGTGCTGGGACTATTCTTCAACTGGTACTACGATCGATATACCAGAAGAAATTCTTAATAAAATAAAATGTCCTATTCTTTTTAATGGTTTAGGTATTGATGATAAAAACGGTGCGATAAATAGGGATAACATTAAGAAGTTTGGGCGTTTTTTAAAAGTGATAACCTCATCCGATCAATATTTCGTTACGGTAAGAAATGACGGATCATTAAAAATTGCAGAGAAATATTTTGAAAATTCGATTATCCAGTGTATACACAAGATACCGGATGGTGGATTTTTTGTTTCTCCTAAAGAATATATTCATCTTGAGATTCCAGACAAATATAAAATAATTGGAATTAATTTGGCGGGAGATGCGCCAAAGGTAAGATTTTCTGAAACCGGCAGCGATGGAAGAATTACACAGGAACAGTTTATAGAAGAGCTTACGCAATACATTGATACCGTTTTAAGCTTATACCAAGATATTTTTATAACGTTTATTCCTCACATAGGTAAGGATTTGGAACTCATCTCAAAAGTATTAGGTAAGGTAAAGGATAATATTTTACGTACAAGAATAAGTGTAGCACCTTATTTAAATGGAACGATAACGGATGGCAACTATATTTTTGACTTATATAGAAAATGTATTTTGACGATTGGCATGCGTTATCATTCAAATGTTTGCTCAATTGCAGTCAATACTCCGACAATTGGAATTGTAAACTTGCCAAAGCACAAAATGTTATATGAAGACATTGGTATGCAGGATAGATTAGTAATCTCGGATGAGCCTGATTTTGGGAGCAGACTATTAGAAAAAACAAAGAGAAGCTTAAGTGATTTAGATAATATGAAGAAAGAAAATAGACAATTGCTTGAAAGGCTTACATTGGAGAACGAAAAGTATTTTAAAAATATAAATTTATTTTTAAATAAGAATATAGGACATACAAGGGGAGAGACGTATGAGCAAAATAGTATATAAAAAACCAAAGGTTATTGCAGAAATAGGATGCAATCA
>DHER01000154.1:0-826 GCA_002399975.1 Firmicutes bacterium UBA4845
AATGGGAAAGTGGTGGCATAAGAATTGAATAAAGTTGGAGTTATAAGATACTGATTCTTCTACGTATTTGTAGGGAATGAAATTCATTTTCTGCGGGTGATTTGATCGTGTTAGATTGTGATGAATCTGTGAAATTTGGGATGGGTTTTGACATGGCTTATCCGTTATCTGTTGACGTGAACGGTTATTGGAAAGTTGGAATTTTGTTTGATTGTGTTTCAGTTCAGGATGATCAATGAAATATTGTCGCGGTGTATAATGGTACCCGCACTTGATTTCACGGTTGCATTTACCAACAACAGAATGAATAGGTTTACCGGTGTTTCCGTCCAGGTAGACCGTGAATGATTGTTTGGTTTTACAAACAGGACAGGTGTGCCGGGTGGATTTCCCTTTATAAGGTTCAAGATAGGGCCTTTTATACAATGACATAGAATAATATTTAGTTTTTAAAGGAGCACTAACTACACTTGCTACACCTTTTTTGGGTAAAATACATGAAATTAGTGTAGTAAGTGCCCAAGGTGTAACATTTAAAAAAAAGTATTTCTAACAGCGACTGCCATCCCGAAGTTTTTTCTCTCGAGCACAATTCCCAAGTTTCGCAGCCTTTCGCTGAAGTTTCGCTTGGATACTGGGTGATAACTCCCGTCGTAACAAAATGATTTGTACTTGACATACAATTCTCTTAAAGGCACATATTCATCATATGATTCTGTATAATCCTCTTCTTCGAGGAACAGCGCGACCGAATTGGATTCTTTAATATACTTCTTGAGGACATTATCCACTACATTGCTTTGTGTAAAATTCTTTTGGTTCAGCA
>DHER01000154.1:876-4722 GCA_002399975.1 Firmicutes bacterium UBA4845
GGAAGTTCGTTGCAGTTGAATATCAATTTCGCGTAGTTTATGAGTGTGAATGGTTCTCCGTATGGCAATCGTGCTTCTACCGGCTCCCCGGATACCAGTTGCTTGAAGATGGATGCCTCAAGCTTTCCGTTTATTTCGCTGGCATAGTTGAGCAGTTTGTTTGCCAGCATAGCCCGGTAGTAACCATTCTCATTGGTGAGGTTTTGCAGTGAATAGCTGCTTACGTTGTTATTTCCCAGGAGTGAGTTGACTATTTCGAAGAAAACCGATTTACCATTTGCTCCTTTGCCGTAGAGTAACAATGCTTTTTCGAGCTTCAACACCGATGGTTTGATGAACAGATATCCCAGGTACTCGGCCAGGATCTGTTGCCGTTCGATATCAGGTAGAACAGTGTTGAGATAATCCATAAATATTGGGCATCCTGCATTTTTATCGTAACAGAACGGCAGCTGGTAGGTGATAAAATCGTTCCTGTCCTGTTTACGTAAATTTAATCTTCCCTCATCAATCTCGAACGTTCCGTTTTTCAGGTTAATCAGTACCTTGTCGGATTTAGGAGGATTTGGTAAATTTGCCACGGCCAGGAATTGCTTGAGAAGTTGTTCTCGGAAGCTGTATAAGCGGGCATCAAATCTATCTACCCCCATTTTCTCCGCAGCTATACCCAAGAAAGTCTGGTATTCGATATTATCGAGGAGGCTCCAGTACTCGCCGTTATAGAGATATATAAAATCGTGATTTCGACAGATACCCCAGTTGTTCCGGTTCGCTGTTTTCAGAATCTTTTCGATACAGGTAACCAGGTAGTGCTTCTTCGTGAGTTTCTGATCTTCGTTCGTGAAATCGGCTTCCCGACGGAAATCCACCTCATCTATCTGTTCAAATAAAGAATTTAGTATCTGTGAATGATCAATTTTCAGTGCCTCTTCATTGGCCTGGAATTGCTTTTTGAATTCCTGCAGGTCCATTTCCAGCATTTCGATAAATCCCCATCTTTGAGAAGGAAAACCATTGTTGGACTCCATTTCTATTTGAGGTGTTTGGGGATTATTGTTCTTGTTTGCAGTCATAAGGATCTTCCTTTTTCTCCGTATAGTTCTTGTCCAGCAAGGCCAGGATATCGGATTTCCGGTAATAGAGCTTTCCCTGGATTCGCGAAAAGGGTAGAATGTTGTTCGTTCTCCAGGTCTGGAGCGTCCGGGGTGAGATATGGAGTTTCTGCATTATGTCTTGCGCATCGATCCAGTCAACCCATTCGGATAGGATGTCGGTTTGATTTTTATCTGTTATCATTTGTAGATTTTTCTTTGTTTTCGAATAAAGTTGTATTCTATCGGTTCCTCTTCTTCGGTTCCATCGGAAAGCAACCATTGATCGATTTCGTTTTTCAGGAACTGCAGCTTCTTTCCTTTTTTGTGGTAAGGAATCGATTTATTACATACCCAGCCGTAGACTGTCTGTTTTGCGGGCTTGTCTGGCAGATATTCACAAAGTGCATTGATATCCAACCATTGGATCTCATCGGGAATTGAAGATACAACATCGCTTATCAGGTTCTCCAGTCTGCTTATTTTAGCAATCAGAGAAGAGATCGCCTCCGGCACATCGTTAAAAGTGATTGTCTTTTCGGTCATTTTCTTCAGGCTTCTAGATTTGCTTCGTGCCAATAGAAAAGCAAACCACCGCCTCTTTGTTGAGGCAGTGGTGCAAATATTACCAGCAAAAATACCGTTGTAGTAGGAGTTGTAGGCTACACTCCCTACTACCGATAGTGCTACATATTTATTCTTTGCTATCGTTAATTATTTGATGCTCTATTCTGGGGAACAATTCGGAGAAAATGTCTTTGATTATCCTAAGGTTTTTTTGCGTTTTGTGGCTATCGAAATCGATGTTCAGTTCGGTCCTGATATTCTGGTAATTTTTCCCTGTGAATGCGTTGATGAATCTTGCCCACTGTGTTTTATCTGAGTTATTAAAAGTTATGCCCAGCTCATTGAAGAGGTAGTAAAACGCGAGTACCTGTTGCGGCATGGTCATTCCTTTACTTGTGTTTTCCTGTATCAGATCGTTAATTTTTTTTCTGAGTTGATCGGTTTCTGAACGGTGTTTTTTTGTGAGCAATTCAATCTTGTTGGATTTTATCGTGACTGATTCGGTTATTTTTGCCAGTTCAGTTTTGAGTTTTTCAATCTCAATCTCTTTTTGTATGATGTTTTTCTTGAGTTCTTCAAGCTCCTGCTTGTTTAATTTGATCTTTGTTGCATAACCCTCGTTTCGTTCGGATACATAGTTGAATTTTACAAATTCGCGCAGTGATGTGAAAAACCGACCTAGATCATGGATGAAAATTTCGGGATGTTTCTGTCTTTCTATATTATAGCGTTTTTGGATAAGATCAATAACATTCAGCTTCTGCTCCTGGTTGAAACCTGTATGGTTTGCCCAAAGGTATATTATTTCGTAATTAAAAAGTCTGGTAGCTTTTACCCAATTCAATTCACGGAGATCTAGTTTCTCGATGTTTTTCAGGTAGGCGTCATCAATCTTCATGAATCGCTCATCTCCATACTCATAGATTTTATCGGACAACATTCCTAATTTTTTATTTTGTACATCAGTCAGATCGTATGTGTAATTAACAAGCAGGTTTTGGAAAATGTCTACGACGGTTTTCTCGAGCTGCTTATCGTTGAAATAAATATTTTTGACCATGTACTGGGTTTTAAAGGGATCACTGGCTAGTACACGAGCACGGTCGAATAACTCATACGACATATTGAAAGCATTCAACCACCATTCCTCATCTTTTAAGATTTCAAATTTTCTATGGTTGTAAAACTCAAGATTATCATCATCCAGTAAATAATCGGCCAGGTTAGTCTTTGGATAATCTTCTTTATACTTTTTACACTCAAGTTCAATCCTGAAAGGCGTAGAATAATTTTCTTCCTTGATTTTGTAGGACATCAATATGGGATAGTCATTTTGGGTTTCTTCCTCTATAATGATGTTGTATGCGTAAATAAATGTTTCATCTCGATAAATGGCATTTAATATCTTTAGCCTGATAAGATTGGCTATGGACCGGTTGATCTCGTCTTCTTCTTCCCGGAACTCTGTTTCGGATTTATTGTTTTGAAGATGTATCCGGTATCTTATATCGGCAAAAAGATAACGGTTAAAATACTCTTCTGTTTGGTGCTTGTCTGTTCTTAAGGGGTAAAGATCGTAAATGGATTTTTTCACCAGTTCGTAATGACAAATTTTCTTTCTGTTGATTTCAAGGTATTCTTTCGCTCTCATAACCATTTTATTAGTGTGAAGTGAATGGTTTCTGAATAAAATTTTCAATGCTTAACTCTCTGTTAATGCAGTTCAGAAGTCGGCACCGAGTGCCCAAAACCCTATTTGCTGAAGTGTGTTAATAATGCCTTTCTATTCAACCAAAAAACGGACAAAAACTATTATGCAAAAAATAATGATCATCTGAAAATAATGGCCTACAGCGCATTTAATACAAATATAGTTAAAATATCAATTGACAAAATTGGGACAAGGCAGGTTTTTTGTGTATAGAGGAGAATACGACGGCAATTCTTATCGTACAACATTGATGATTTGTCTGATTGGTAGAGTTGTGTAATTAAAAGTGTTTTTTCAGATTTTGGTAATCTTATTCAAATTCTTAAGCTTGAATTGAGTTTGAACATTCTAAAAATGTATGTGAAAGAACAAATATCATGGGAATATCTTTTGTAATTTTTGGTTGTTACTTAATAATTTTGAACTTTGCTCGACTAGAGCTCGACTAGAAAATAAAAACACTTACCAACATTCATT
>DHER01000061.1:0-1861 GCA_002399975.1 Firmicutes bacterium UBA4845
CTCCCTCATTATACTTTCAAATACTTCGTTTTTCTCACTCATTCTTAGTTTTTCATTCTTTTTTAAAGAGAACACCTCACGGATACATGCATTAATATGCTTTATGCCTGAAATTCTGGAAAAAAGGGTTACTTTAATAAACTACGTCATTTTTTCAGTTTATGATGGCCCTTCTTATCTCCACAAATTCTCAGGTGGCTCACCCTCCCATNNTGCGCCCTAATGGAAAAAATTCCTGCCGACTATCAAGCTCTCTTTGTCAAAGTTCAAACTCTTAATGAGTTAAATATATCTTCAAACAACCGATTTGGTATACTTTTATCCAGAAGCCCGCCTGACGGAGACGCATTTTTTTCTTCTGAATTCCGGTAAACCATTACCGCTTGTTTAAAAGCTTTTCATACATCCCTGTTTTCGGCGCTCTTGAGCTCATGACCCGTGAGCATCGACCCCAGCAATGACCCGTTAGCAAGCGTGTGATACAATTGTTTTTACTGCGATGGGTTAATGTATACATCCCCATCTCCATTGCCCATCGCTCAGTTGCTTCAATCACACGCTGTAGACCTGTCAGATGGATTACCCGCAAGAAACGACTTCCTGACAGGTCGTGACCCGTTAGACATTCTTAAGCTGCACCCTGTAATGCATCATCTCTATGAATATCCCTAATCAGTTTGTCTGGGTCAAATTCTTGATCTTTGGTGATTAGTGAGTATACTATCCGTATCAATCTGCAGCACAAGGCAATCAGTGACTGCATCTTTTTCATTGGTCTCTCTTTTTGGCTGATATTGTCGTGATGCAGTTTGTTAAACACTTCGTTTGTCGCCACTATGGGCAGTATCGCTCTGAACAGCAACGCTCTTAACCGGCTTCGTCCTCTTTTGCTAATTGTGGTTTCACCTTTATGTTGCCCTGAACTGTTTTGCCTTAAATTCAGCCCAGCAAGCTTGATAATCTGCTTCGCACTCGTAAATCTTTTAATGTCGCCAATCTCCGCAAAAAAGCCTGCTACTGTTTTAATTCCAACTCCTTTTATTTCAAGAAAACGATTTGCTCCCGGTATGGTCAGTACAATTTTTTCAAGCTTTCTTTCCATATCCTCCAGCACTTCTCTGATTTCCATGTACTCTTTTATATACAATTTTATTTCGTATTCAGCCATTTGAGCCCCTTCTCTTATGCCAACACTGTTCTGAGCCTCTTTTACTAACTTTTCTGCCTTCTTTATCCCTACTCCACGCCTGACCTCTTTGCGCCATATACAAAGAATTTCTTCAGGTGTTTTTGATGCTATTTTCTCCGGTAATGCTATTTTCCCCAGAGTCATTAGGGCTGTTTTTCCTTCCCAGCTTGAAAATGCGTTTAAGAACTCCGGAAAGTGTATATCCAGCCATCTGGTTACCTTATTCTTCACTCTAATTTTCTTTTGAACCCATTCTTCTCTCAGGTTATTGGCTTTCCTCAGTTCTGCGTATTTTCCGTCGGGCATGTAGGGTATCTGGTATCGCCCATCTTTAACTAAAAATGCAATCGTTTTGGGATCTTTATAGTCACTCTTGCTGGGGGTATTATCATCAAGTTCTTTTGTTTTCTTTACGTGGTAGGGATTTACCTGAACCAACATCAATCCTCTGTCTATAACAGCCCGACCAAAGGTGTACCAATAGTGCCCTGTGGGCTCAATCCCTACAACAATTTTTTTCTTACCATGTGCCTTAGCTACGCTCTCTGTCCAATTAATAAAACTTTCAAACCCTCCACCGTTTGCTTTAAATTTAATTACCTTATCAAGTTCCATGCCCCTGTAATCAAAGGCTCTGGCGTAATGTTTCTTCTTAGCAATGTCTACACCTAC
>DHER01000061.1:1889-2947 GCA_002399975.1 Firmicutes bacterium UBA4845
AGTTCATTACAGGAATGCTCCTATATAATATATCCCACCAATTCTTCGGAAAACCACAAAAAGAAATATTTACGAAAGGATATTTTTTAAATAGAAGATCTATTTTATCAATAAAATTGTTCCATACATTTTTATCATCGATTACTTTACTCAAAACAAAAACAAAAGTAAAAAGTTGCTTTCCTACCTTTGATAAATTAAGATTGTTCTTTTTAAATAACTTTTTATCTTTATTAGATATTTTTGGTGCGAATGTTATATATCTATTATATAGCCTACCTCTATGAGCACAAATATTTCTAAGAACAACAAATGCCTGTAGCCAGTTTTCGATATATGTATATGGGATGGGCGCATAAAATGCCGTACATATTTCTTTTTTTAAATCTTCATCTAGATTTTTAAAAAGTCTAGATAAACAACCAAATTGCATTATTTCGACGATTACCCACATGGGGAAATGATTATTATATTTTTCTTTGTGATGTTTTATGAAAATCTCATTTCGTTCATTGTCTACAATAAGTTTTTTAATTTCTCCATCGAATTTATCCCAACGTTTTTCATCTATAAAACTAGACTTATCTAGATACCCTAAAGGACCATATTTTTTAGAATGATAATACCCAATATATGAACGAAAGGACACTTCTATGTACTCTAGCGCGTATAGAAGAATAGTTCGTAATTCCATATCAAAATTGTAGATTTGCATTACCTGTTCAAATGATACATTATTATAGAAATAATCATCTTTTCTTAGGGTTAGAGTGTAGCCACTTAACCTATAGTAGTTAACATGAACTAATATATTTGCTGCAGCTTTTTCATCGTTAATAATCAGATTTCTTTGTCTTAGGATATCTATTTGTTCGGATATCGTTTTAAATGGTTTATTATCCATAATTACTCCAATATAGCAAAAGGCCCACCACTTTATGCGTTTAGTGCAAAAACACTATAGAGGCCTGGTGGGAACGATTGCTTAAAGCTTATCACATATTATTGTTATTAACAAGAGCTTCCTTAAAATTTTCAGGGCAATCGCATAAAAAAGT
>DHER01000134.1 GCA_002399975.1 Firmicutes bacterium UBA4845
GTTCTAAACATATTATACGAGTGAGGTATAAGTATGAAAAAAAGAAAAAAGCTTTTTGCAGCTATAGCAGCCTTAAGCCTAATTTTAATTTTGATAACCGGCTGCAGCTCCGAAGAAAAACAAACACTGAATATATTAAACTATGACATTTATATTGATAAAAGTTTAATTTCGGAATTTGAAAAAGAAAATAATGTTAAAATTAAATATGACACTTATGCAACTCCTGAAGAAATGTACATTCAGGCCAAAGCAGGTGCTTCAAACTACGATCTGATAATATCCAGCGAATACATGATTGAGCGAATGATAAGCGAAAGAATGGCAAATAAATTAAATTTTGAAAATATACCTAACTATAAATATATAGGCAAAGATTTTAAGAATCAGCCTTACGACCCTGATAACGAATATGCAGTCCCGTATTTTTGGGGAACATTAGGAATATTATACAACAAAAATAATGTGGATGCATCATCTGACAGCTGGAAAATGCTCTGGGACAAAAATCATGAAAAGAGAATAATAATGATGGACTCTCAAAGAGATGCATTTGCAGCCGCCCTTAAACTTCTGGGATATTCATTGAATACGGTAAATGAAAATGAACTTGACAAGGCAAAACAACTGCTCATTGAACAAAGGCCTCTTGTTATGGCCTACGTAACCGACGGAGCTCCTGATATAATGGTAAATGAAGAAGCGGATATGGCCTTAGTTTGGTCCGGTGAAGCTGTTTCTGCAATGTCCGAAAACGAAAATCTTGGCTTTGTAATTCCCAAAGAAGGAAGCAACATCTGGATTGATTCCATGTTTGTTCCAAGTACAGCAAAAAATCAAGAACTGGCTGAAAAATTCATCAACTTCCTCTGCTCCACAGAATCTACACTGAAAAATATCGATGAGGTAGGATATTCAACAGTTAATACAGAAGCCTTGAAACAGGTTGATGAAGAGTTACTGAACAATAACGCTTTCAACATTTCCAAAGAAGAAATCAATAAAATGGAAATGTTCCGTGATCCAAAAGAATTTATAGAATTATACACTGAAAGATGGACCGAGATAATGGCCAAATAAATATAAATACCTGTTGACTACCAAAATTATTCTGTAATCAACAGGGCATTCTATTAATGTACATACGTAAGGCATTTCTGCCTTATATTGTATATTATTGTTCATTGTTTGCTTCGGCTTCTTTTATGTTCAGTAAATGAACTGTTGTCGCAGCTGTTAAAGCTATCAATACTACCAATATTAAAAATGACATATGTATTCCTCCCTATTTCCCCTTTTTTAGTATTTTACTGTACAAACCTTGCGTTTTCCTTAAATATTAAAATAAAAAATAAAATTTGTTAAGAGTGCCTAAGCACCCTTAACTTAAAGCAGGCTGCAATATTTACAACCTTTGCATATTTCAACTTTACCTTCAAAAACTTTCTGTATAATTTCAACCGTGTTTTTTGTCTCTTTATTTTTTTTATCTATGCCTGCTTCATGAAGTACAATTTTTTTAGGAGACAAACTTAATAGTATATTAATTACCGACTCATCGTACTCAGCTTTGTCCGTCAGTTCGTCGGAAAATTCCACACTGCTTACGAAAGTCAACTTCCTCATATTTTTGTCATAAACCTGAAGCTTCTGATTGCTGCACATTACATTAACTAAATCGTGCTCATCTTCATCAATATTTGAAATTAATTTTACTATACTAATAAAATCAAGGTATTCCTTTTTCATAAGATAGCTATCAATGCACCTTTCAACAACCTGTACAGCATACAATTTTATAAATTTCATCCTGAAATTGATGAATCCATTTAAATTTATGGAATTTGATCTTTCTAATATTTCTTTAAATTTATTTTTAATTATGAGCTGAATTTTAACATCATTGTCAATTTCATCTTTTATGTCCTCTATAATTGAACCAACTTCACTCTCATCGAAATAAAAATAACTTTCTTTTAAACAATTTATGCTTTCTAATTTTGTATATTCAATTAGCAATTTTATAACTTTTGCCGTTATTTTTTCAATGTACTTTCTTTTATTTATTTTATCTTTAGTAAAGTAACTTATACGTATATTCCCTTCAACTGTTGAAGATATTTCTATATCTATATCACTTTCATCCAAGTCTGTGATTATTTTAATATTATTAAATATTTCATGATTCTCATTTTCATTTAATTCCAATGATAAAAGCTCCACTCAGTCACTCCTCTCTTTCAGGGAGGTCAATTATTGGTGTCGGTGATCTTAAATCTATTATTTGACATTTGAAATCATAAATATAACCTGTAAGCAGGATAAATTTTTTTAATCTGTTTAAAATATCATTGTCACAGACTTCTCTTCAATGCTTACTTCTTCCAAATAATACCTTAAAATCCGGTCTGTATGCTGTTATGCACAGCATATCTCCCCATTCTTGATTTATTATATGCTATATAATTAGGATAGTTTCTAATTAGAGTTTTTCCACATTTAATTACTTTATACTTTTACTGCTGAAACAATTCTGTAAATCATCCCGTTTACACGACAATAAACCCTAAGTTTAAATTTTTAAATTATTTAATATGTACAGAAAAGCATTGATAATTTACTTAGATTTGGTAAAATAATTACATGGAGGGGATTATCATCAATAAATTACATTGTACTATACAAATACGATTAGCTAAAAAAAATATATTTTTCGGCCCCGGTGTCTTAAAATTATTGAAATTAACAGGAAAATATGAATCTTTAAGTGCTGCTTCCAAAAGCATGGGCATGTCTTATTCGAAGGCTTACAAAATGATAAAAGAATCAGAGAAGGAGCTTGGCTTCAAGCTGCTGGACAGAAAAATAGGAGGTACTAACGGAGGAGGGTCCACGTTAACACCTGAATGTGTTGATTTTTTGAATCTTTATGAAAAATTTGAAAGTGAAACTAAGAAAAATGCAGATATGATGTTTACAAAATACCTTAACAAATATATATAATATGATAACGATTTTACTCCTTGCAAGCAATCAGCAAAAAATAACCGAGTTTTGATTTTTTCAGGATGTTTTGAAAGCTTTTGCCGTCAATACTGCTACCTGAAGCATACTCCCAAAATTTATCCATGCTTCCATACTCAAATATTATGTCTGCCAAAAGCTGAAGCAGTAAATTGTCATGCTCTTCCAAAATCAACATGTTGAATCTATTCCTGTTTAACAATTCTCTCAGATTCTTCAAATCATGGGGCCTTTTTAAACAGGTTCCGACTGAAAGCTTTTTTAATTCATCCATATACTCTGTATTTTTAACGTACACATCCGATATTATCAGCCAACCTTTGCGTCTGGTTATTCTGTTTATTTCTTCTATCGACTTTTCTAAATTATCCATAAGGGACAGTGTACATTCTGCAAGCACACCATCGAAAGCACTATTCTCAAATGTTGTGTTTTCTGCAGAAACCACAACAATATCCACTCCGGGGTTCAGTCTTCCTGCCTGAGCAGCAAGCTTTTCAGATATATCAAGCCCTGTAACATGAAAATCATAAAAATCATTTATACATTTGATGGTGGCACCGGTGCCGCACCCTAAGTCCAGAATCCTGTCGCCTGACTTAAACCTGCAATACTCCAAAGCTCTCTTTGTTAATTCCGTTCCTCCAGGCCTCAGTGTTTCTCCAAGAACCTTCTGCATTGCACCGCTTTCATATAAATTCATAAGCCCTCCCGCTGAATACAGCCTGCATTCATTCACTTTCCAATTTTCGCCTTACCCTGTCATGATATATATATTTGGCACAGAACGGCATGATCCTCCCGTTGTCATACACATGCAGGGAGCAATGCTTCAGCCTGTTCAGATCCACGTTGTACTCGTCCTGAAACGCCATGCCGGTTATGGAGAAGCTGTTTCTCCTTAAATTATCAAGCAAAGCGTCTATGGAATACGGTCTCTCCGGAGAGCAGCAGCTTTTTAAGCGGGTCCAGCGCACGCTGACATAGTTCTGGTTTTTCCTTACTGATGTCTTCCTGTCCTCGCAGCAGCTTTTTTTTGCCCGTGATTTAATCAGAGGCCTGAGTTTATTATTTTCGTAAATAAATTCTGAATGAAAACCGCACATAGGATGGTCGCAGCATGAAGGAGAAAACTGCTCCTTTCTTATCATACCCTCAGTTTGGTTTTCTATTGCAAGAAGCACCTCCGGAATTGTTATCCTATCCGAATCAGCCGGCAAGCCGGGATATCTGCCCACGTAAGTCACGGGCTGAAAATGAATGCCTTTAACAGCGGGTATATGCCTGATTCCAAATTTAATAATTTCTCCTATCTGAGAATCGTTCACTCCCGGAATCAGCGTGGGAACCAATACAACGCCCAAACGTGCGTCATCACAGTTCTCTATGGCTTTTATTTTTTCCGAATATATGGGTTTCCCCCTGATAGCCTCATACACCTTGTCGTCGGTACCGTCAAACTGCAGGAATACCGAACTGACGCCCGAGTCTGCCAGCTCCTTCGCATAAGACTTCTCCCCGGCGATCCTCATGCCATTAGTATTGAGCTGAATATATTTAAAGCCGCTCTTCACCGCATATTCCGCAATTTCAGGTATATCATCACGCACGGTAGGCTCTCCGCCGCTTAAATGCAGATGGGTTATTCCTCTGGAGGCCATATCTCCGATACAGTGCCTGATATAATCCATGGAAGGGTCTTCGGCCCTTGAATCGCCTGCAAAGCAATAGCCGCATTTAAGGTTGCATCTTGACGTTACATTCAATAATGCACAGCAAGTGTCACGCAGGTGATATCCGCACAGCCCGCAAAGCTCCGGACACCTAGAATTAGTTTCACCTTCAGTAACATTGCCACACCACAGCAGCATATCCGGGGAGCCTCTCCATACTGCTGTTGAAAATCTTCCATGCTCTTCACATTCCTTTATGAGATATACCGTATCTCCTTCTTTCGTGTATTCGGCCTCTATGCGTTTCAGACACACGGGGCACAAACTGAAAGTATGCTTATCCATCATAATTATTCCTCCGAACCGGGCTTTGGCACTGTTACTTTGCCGTTTGCCGCCATTTTAAAAATCATGCCGCATTTTATAAAAGTAAGTTTCCCATGATTTCACATCCGATATTGCTTATTGGCCGGTAACGTTTGCTTAATGGTTATTATATTTCACCTGCAGACGCAAACTGGCCTGCTTCACACAGATACAATAAATATATCCGAGACAAAACCCCATGGGTCTTGTCTCATTTATGGCATTTATTATATCATAAGTGCAAGCCGCCTATCGGCTTGCTTCACACCGATACAATAAATACATCAAATCAGATAAAACCGTCAGGTTTTATTTCCTCTGCCGTATTTATTATATCTTAGAATCTTTTTTTCGTCAATTGCACAGACACTTTATTTTCTTTCTTTTATTGTAAAATAATTCATCAGCGCCAGCACAACAAATGAAACCAATACTACCACGGCCACATATCCATATGCCCCATTCATATTCCCGGCGGCAACCTCCGAATAAATAGCCAACGGCAGTGTTCTTGTTTTATTTGCTATATTTCCTGCAACCATTGCAGTCGCACCGAATTCTCCCAAGCCTCTGGCAAAAGAAAGAACTCCTCCGGACACTATACCGGGCATTGCTGCAGGCATTACAATCTTCCAAAATATTTTCCTTTCAGACATTCCCAGAGTACGTCCTGCCATTATAAGATTTTTGTCAATCTGCTCAATGGCACCTCTTGCGGAACGGTACATCAGTGGAAAAGACACCACAACAGCAGCCACAACTGTGGCAATCCAGGAGAATATTATTTTAACGCCAAAAAACTCAAGCAAGAATTTTCCAACCGGCCTTTTTACGCCTAAAACCATTAAGATAAAAAAACCTAAAACAGTAGGAGGCAGTACTAACGGCAATGTAAAAATCCCGTCAATTACCATTCTGACTTTATCAGATTTCATATTTGCAACCCACTTAGCAGCAAAAATACCGATAAAAAATGTTATCAAAATAGACAGCGAAGCAGTTTTTAGAGAAATAAAAAACGGTGACCAATCCATAACAGCCCTATTTATTTGGTGTAAAACCATATCTCTCAAAAATTGCAAGAGCCTCATCGCTGTTTAAAAATTCAATAAATGATTTTGCCGATTCCTGCTTTGACGTTTCTTTTACTATTCCCACCGGGTAAATAACTTTGGATACACTTCCTTCCGGAGCTTCAGCAACAACCGAAACCTTATCGTTAGAAGCGGCATCCGTTGCATAAACAATTCCTGCATCAGCACTGCCTTCGGCAACCCAATTCAAAACTTCTGTTACATTAGTTCCCAAACTTGCTTTTTTAGCAACATCATCCCACATGGAAAGATTATCAAAGGCTTCTTTGGCGTATTGCCCTGCAGGTACACTTTCAGGATCACCTACTGCGATAGTTTCAGCCTTTAATATATCTTCGAAGCTGCTTATATCCTTATCACTTCCTTTCGGAACTATAAGTACTATTTTATTTTCAAACAGCGGAACAATTGAGTCTGAAACCATCAGCCCTTCTTTATCCAGCTCATCCATTTGCTTTATAGCCGCAGACATAAATACGTCAACATCAGCTCCCTCTTCTATCTGAGCCTGCAATTTCCCGGAACTGTCATATGTAGCATCAACCTTAACACCAGAATTTTTTTCTTCAAACATTGGAATCAACTCATCATCCATACAGTTTTTCAAGCTTGCAGCTGCAGCCAGAAGAATTTTTTCATCAGGTAGATTACTTGCATCTGTTTCTTTGTTTACAGCATTATCAGAATCGTTTCCATTGCTGCATCCTGCCGCTGTGATCACTAATAAACAAAAAGCTAAAATAAAACAAATCCTTTTTTTCATAATATCCATCCTTCATTTATTTTTTATTTTATAACACATTCAATGTTATATTATCATTTTTCATTCGTTATTTAAAAATATAACGAAGATTATATTAAGTTATAATTGCTTTATCATTTTCATATGACCGTTAACTGTTATAAAACATAACGCATTTTAAAGTAAAACTTTTCCTTTTCCTATTATAGTACAATCCCTGCCAGATATCAATTTATTTTTGCTTTTCCTACATATTTAAAATCTCTTGTATGCCCTGCCAAAATATAGTATACTTATAAATAATATACTTTTACAGCTCAATAACAATCTGAACATATTTTTTATCTTATAAAATTCCATAATTCAAAGAAAGGAGAAAAATATGCCGCAGCATGATTATGAAAGAGCCATAAAATTATCCCATGAAAGATGCATAAACCTTGGGATTAGAAAAGAGCAGGAGTACAGCAAAAAAATAATCAGTGATGTAAATTTGCAAGATATTCTTTTTAAAAAAAGGAAGCTGATTATGACAGCCATGTTGTATATTGAACACATTATTAATTTTACCAAAGGAAGCAACTTTTTTGTATTGCTGACCGACAGTGAAGGCTGCATATTAAATGCATTGGGAGACGAAAAAATACTGACGGAAGCATTCGGCCTGAAGATGATTCCGGGTGCATACATGAATGAAGAAAGCATTGGCACCAACGCTATGGGCTACGTAATAAAAAATGTTAAACCTGTGCAGCTTACGGGCAAAGATCACTACATTACCTCATATAACAGGTGGACATGTTCAGCAGCACCCATAAAAGACCAGGACGGCAGACTGATTGGTGTGATAGATTTAACCGGATATATAAAAGATGTCCATCCACACACGCTGGGAATTGTAGTTGCAGTTTCAAAGGCAATCGAAGAAATGCTTAAGGCAAAAGATATCAATGAAACAAATACCGCAAACTGCAATCATTTAAAAGGTATTTTAAATTCTATCGACAAGGGTATCGTAACAACAGATATAAACGGCAAAGTGAATTATTTCAATGATGCCGCGGCAGAAATATTCGGCACAAGCAAAAAGCTGAATTCCTCCAATATGAGCACCTTGATTGAAGACTGGGAAGGTGTGAAGAAATGTCTGGGCAGCGATGAAAATATATCGAAAAAGATTAACATTAAGCCTTTAAATAAAAACGTTACCTGCCAACTAGAAGCAAGAAGAATGTACTGCGACAAAAAAAACGAATTTGAAATAATGCACTTATTTAATGAAAGCGAAGGGATAAAAAATATAACTCATCATAAAAACACTTATAAATTTGACGAAATGGTCGGAAAAGATGAAAGCTTCCTGAAATTAATCGAATATGCAAAAAAGATAGCTGACAGCAACTCGACGGTTCTTATAATGGGAGAAAGCGGAACAGGCAAAGAGCTCTTTGCCCAATCAATACACAATTACAGCTCAAGAGCAAAACTGCCGCTGATTGCGTTAAACTGCGGGGCCATACCAGGACAGCTCATTGAATCTGAGCTTTTCGGCTATGAGGACGGAGCATTCACCGGTGCGAAAAAAGGAGGAAACCCGGGAAAATTCGAATTAGCTCACGGCGGTACCATTCTGCTTGATGAAATCGGAGATATGCCTTACGATATGCAGGTAAAGCTTCTACGGGTATTGGAAGAAGGATTTGTAACCAGGCTTGGCAGCAAGAAAACGATTCCCATTGACGTCAGAATAATTGCATCAACCAATAAAAACCTGGAGGAAGCCGTTGAAACGGGCAGATTCAGGAAAGACCTGTACTACAGGCTCAACGTGCTGCCACTGTATATACCGCCTTTAAGGGAAAGGAAGGGAGATATACGGTTGCTGATTGAATACTTTATGGATAAACTGTCCCACAGCCTTGGAAAACCGAAAGTGACAATTTCTGAAGACCGTTTATCCATGATGGAAAAATATAATTGGCCCGGAAATATCAGAGAGCTGCAGAATATTGTAGAGCTGATAATAAATACGGGAGATATTCCTCACAATCATTTCATCAGAAAAATTTACAAATCCGGGAATACGGAATATAAAGATTCAAATTTAGATATGGAGTCAATTGAAAAAGGCCATTTAGAAAAAATCATAAAAAAATGCAATGGAAACATAAGCCAATCCGCTGATATTCTGGGAATCCAGAGAAACACCCTATACAACAAGATTAAAAAATACAACATAAAGCTGTAGCAGCTATATTCGAATAGACACTTTGTCTAAAAAACGAACAAGATTACATTAACTTTGATCAAAAATCGAACACTTTAAAATTCAGGCGCTTGAATTTTCAACGTTTAATATTGGCATAGAAATTGCTCTATTATTTGTTAAAAATAATGGAGGTTAGTGTTATGTTAAAGAAAACGTTTTTTATCAACGGCGTGGAAACCCGAGTAGTAGCGGATCCTAAATCCATGCTGTCGGATCTGCTCAGAAATCAGCTTCATCTGACAGGAACAAAAGTTGGCTGCAGCAAGGGAGAATGTGGAGCATGTTCAGTAATTCTGAACGGAAAAGTTGTGCGGTCATGCATAACAAAAATGAAAAATGTCAAGGAAGATTCTGAAATAATAACGATTGAAGGTGTTGGTACAAGAGAAAACCTCCATCCCGTACAGCTGGCGTGGATGGTTCACGGTGCCGCCCAATGCGGATTCTGCACTCCAGGATTTATTGTATCTTCCGCAGCATTGCTGGAAGAAAATATCAATCCTACCCGTGAAGAAGCAAGAAACTGGTTTCAGAAACACAGAAACTTATGCAGATGTACGGGATACAAGCCCATAGTAGATGCAGTAATGGATGCCGCAAAGCTGATGAGAGGTGAAATAAAAAAAGAAGATTTATGGTTCAGACTTCCCGAAGGCTCTAAGCTTATGGGATCGGAATATATAAGACCTTCGGCCCTTGGTAAAGTAACAGGAACCTGGGACTTCGGCGCCGACCTGGGACTTAAACTTCCTGAAGGCACACTTCATATTAAGCTGGTCCAGGCTGAAGTGTCACATGCCAATATTATTTCCATCGACACTTCCGAGGCTGAAAAAATGCCAGGGGTTTACAGAATTCTTACTTACAGGGATGTGCCCGGTACGAACAGAATAAACGGATTGGCATTTCCTCAGAACAAAGGCGACGGAAGAGAAAGGCCCATACTGGCAGATAAGAAAATATTCCAGTACGGCGACCCCATAGCAATGATCCTGTCCACCAATCCGAAATTAGCCGAAGAAGCAGCCAAAAAAGTAAAGGTGGAGATTGAACAGCTGCCTGAATACATGAGTGCTCCGGAAGCAATGGCGGAAGATGCTATTGAGATTCACCCGGGAACTCCCAATGTGTATTTTGAATGCGGCGTTATTAAAGGAGAAGAAACCGGACCCATATTCAAAAATGCCAAATATTCTGCGGAAGATGATTTCTATGTTGGAAGACAGCCTCACATGCCCCTTGAACCGGATGTGGGATTCGCATATATGGACGAAGAAGGGAAGCTTATCGTACATTCAAAAAGTGTTGCGCTTCATTTCCATCATTCGATGACCGCAGAAGGAATCGGTGTAGCACCTGAAAAGTACGTAATAGTTCAGAACAATTCCGGAGGTACATTCGGATATAAGTTCAGCCCCACAATGGAAGGGCTTCTGGGAGTCGCTGCACTTGTAACAGGAAAACCTGTTTATTTGGAATTCAACGTTGCTCAGCAATTTGCCTATACGGGCAAAAGATCCCCGTTTTTTATGAATGTGAAATTTGCTGCAGATGAAAAGGGAAAGCTCCAGGCAATGGAAGGAGACTTCTCGGTTGACCACGGTCCCTACTGCGAATTCGGAGATTTGCTGACAGTAAGAGGTACTCAGTTCATGGGAGCAGGATACAACATCCCCAACATAAGAAGCAAGGGCCGCACCGTAGCTACAAATCACGAATGGGGCTCTGCATTCAGAGGATACGGTTCTCCTCAGAGCTTATTTTCATCGGAAGTGCTGATTGACGAGCTGGCCGCAAAAATGGGAGTTGACCCTTTTGAACTCAGGTATATGAATGTGTACCGTCCAGGAGACACCACTCCTAACGGATGCCACCCTGATGTTTACTGCCTGCCGGATGCAATGGACAAATTAAGGCCTTATTATCAGGAAGCTAAGAGAAGAGCGAAGGAAAAGAACGAATCAAGCGGTGAACACAAGTACGGTGCAGGTGTTTCACTGCTTATATATGGCTCGGGTCTTGGCGGCGTAGATACATCAGAAGCGTGGGCAGAAATCACTCCAAAAGGCATAGCGGTGGGAAATTCCTGGGAAGACCACGGCCAGGGGGCGGACATGGGAACATTGACATACGCCTATGATGTTCTGAAGGTTCTGGGAATTAAGCCGGAACAGATACGCCTGGTCATGAACGATATGGAAAAAACGCCCAACAGCGGGCCGGCAGGCGGAAGCAGGTCTACCGTTACAACCGGCAACGCAACCAGAGTCGCCTGCGAGAACCTTGTAAAAGCCCTTGAAAAACCCGACGGAACCTACAGGACATATGAAGATATGGTAAATGAAGGACTTCCCACAAAGTATGAGGGCAAATGGTCCACAACGGGAACCGACCAGGATATTGTGACCGGACAGGGAGATCCGTTCCCATGCTACATGTACGGTGTGCTCTTAGCCGAGGTTAAGGTAAATATAAACACGGGAAAAACCCGAGTAGAGAAACTTACCATTGTCACCGACTGCGGAAATATCACAAACAAGCTGCTATTCGACGGACAGATATACGGAGGGCTGGCTCAGGGTGTAGGTCTTGCCTTGTCAGAGGACTATGAGGATATCCACTACCACAATACTCTGACAAAAGCGGGATTCCCCCAAATAAAAGATATACCTGACAATATACAGATAATTTACCAGAACACCCCAAGACCCAACGGGGCTGCAGGAGCTTCAGGCGTGGGTGAAATGCCTCTTTCTGGGCCACATGCCGCAATAGTGAACGCAATTTATGACGCATGCGGAGTCAGAATTACGAAATTGCCGGCATTGCCGGAAAAAGTGCTGGCGGGGCTGAAGAAAATTGAACAGGGCGCCCTATGAACCTAGACAAATTACTGCAAACCGGGGAAAGGTGCATAAATGAAGCACCTCCGCCATGCAGCGCCTGTTGCCCGCTGCACATAGACATAAAAGCTTTCGTCGAAGCTATCGAAAAAAACGATTTCAAAGATGCCTATAAAATAATAGAAAAGAGGATGCCGTTGCCAAGAATAACAGGGATGATATGTGATCATCCCTGTGAAGAGTCCTGTACAAGAAATAAGAAAGGCGGCCCTATTTTAATAGGAGAATTGGAAAAATCGGCTGTGCTTTACGGATATTCCGGGCCGAAAAAAAGCTACCCCCCGCGCCCTGCCGGCAAAAAAGCCGCCGTAATAGGCGGAGGGCTGAGAGGCATCATTGCGGCACATGACCTTGCCAACAAGGGAATCAGTATTGATATTTATGAGAAGAACAGCTTTATAGGAGGCAGAATATGGGATTATGAGTGCAAGTCTTTAACCGCCCATATGATAAGAGAAGAGTTGTCTTTTCTGGATAATAACGAACAAATTGAAATATTTCTGAACAGAAATATCACCCGCAGCGATTTAAATGAAATAATGACAGGCTATGATGCAGTACTGTTGACGGCAGACGACTTAATTTCCGCATATGATTACAGCAGGGAAACGTTTCAGGTTGGTAACTCCTCTTTATTTTCCGCAGCTGAGCAGGACAGGAAAAATTCTTTTATTTTTGCCGCAAGCAGTGCAAAAAGAGCCGCCGTTTCAATAGAAAGGCATATTAAAAAAGTTTCTATGACAGCCTCGAGAGAAAATGAAGGCAGCTATATTTCTTCTTTAAATTATAATATAGAGGAGGAGAAATACAGACAGCCGGTTCATAAAACGAATGAGTTTTTTTCAAAGAAAGAAGCAATATTGGAATCATCCAGATGCTTTAAGTGCCAATGCAGGGATTGTATAAGGTCTTGTGCGCATCTTTGCAAATTCAATATTGCGCCGAAATCCTATATAAGAAATATCAATCATAACGAAAGAATAATAAAGGGCTCTCATTATGCCAATAAAATGATTCTGTCCTGCACCGAGTGCGGATTATGCAAGGAAAAGTGCAGCTACGGCATAAACATGAAGAATGTAATCCGTGAGACAAGAGAGAGCATGACCCTCAGGGGCAAGATGCCGCCTTCCGCCCACGATTTTGCATTAAGAGATATGAAATTCAGCAACAGCGAAAAATTCTTCACCTACAGGAGAGAATTGAATAAAGAAAAAATTAAGTATGTATTTTATCCCGGGTGCCAGCTTCCAGCGTCAAATCCTGGCTATATCGAAAAAATATATTCGTATTTAACGAAAAATTCAGATGCGGGAGTCGGTCTGATGCTTGGATGCTGCGGTGCTCCGGCAGATTGGGGCGGACGTGCCGAACTGATGAATGAAACCGTTAATTTAATTAAAAATGCATGGAGGGAATTGGGCAAACCTGTTTTTATACTTGTGTGCCCAAGCTGCATAAGTAACTTTGAAAAGTACATGGATGAAATTGAATTTATTTCACTGTGGGAAATTATAGATTCATGGGGATTGCCCGACAATTGCCCTGCAAATCCCGGTATGAAATTAAATATACACGATCCATGCACATCAAGGCACATGAGCAGCATGCAAAAAAGTATCAGGAGCATAGCTTCCAAGCTCAAATGCGAAATCACGGAGCTGAAATACTCAAAAGAATTAACAAAATGCTGCGGATACGGTGGACTGGTATATTTTGCAAACCGTGAACAATCAAATGATTTTATTGACGACAGGATAGCCGAAAGCTCAGAAGATTTGCTCGTGTACTGCACCATGTGCAAAGATTTGTTTACAAGCAGAGGTAAGAGGACATTTCATCTGTTGGATTTATTGTTCAGCGATAATTTGGACGATTCATGCAAACAGAAGATGCCGACGCTTTCGGAGAGGCAGCAAAACAGAATCAATGTGAAAAACCAACTGCTCAGGAAAATTTGGAATGAAGGTACTGAAATGGACAAGGATGACAAGAAATACCAGATAACAGAAAATGTAATCGAAAAGATGGAAGAAATGTATATAGTCCTAAGCGATATCAAAAATACGGTTATTAATTCCATCGAAAAAAAAGAGAGATTTTTTAATCCTGAAGAAAACACATATTTGTGCAGAATGAGAATAGAAAATATAACCTATTGGGTTAAATATAAAACAGAAAACGAAAAAATCCTGGTTACTAATGTTTACAGCCATCGAATGGAAGTTGTGGAGAAGAATTATGAAAGCCAATAATAATGAAGCAGATATACCATGGATATGCGATAAATGTAATGAAAAGCTGAAATTGAGGAAAACAAGGATCGCTTATCTTGGCGCCGAATTTCAGGTAGAACTGCTGAAATGCCCTAAATGCGGAATGGTCTTCATTGATGAAGAACTAGCTAAGGGTAAAATTTTGGAAGTAGAAAAATCACTGGAGGACAAATAGCCAAAAACAAGCCTGTATAAGGAGGTAAATTATGTCAAATGATACGGCTTTTGAAGTCTTTAAGCTGTCAGCATCGGGGTACTGCTGCACCCAGGTTATGCTTAAAATGGCATTGGATGTGGAAGGAACGGAAAATGAAGATTTAATAAAAAGCGCAAACGGATTGTGCAACGGCATCGGAGGAAGGCAGCGAACCTGCGGCATACTGACAGGAGGAATTATGATTATAGGGCTTTATGCCGGCAGGGGAAATGAAGCGGAAATGTATAAAGATAACTTCGGAATTTTAGTCCGTGAATTCACGGACTGGTTCGAGGACGAATTTGAAAGTATTGACTGTGTGGATATTATCGGGGTTCAGCAGTTCGGAGACGGCGAAAACAGCTACATGGTTAAATGCGGAGACATAATTGTAGAAAGCTATGAAAAGGTCATGCAGGTTCTGAATAAAACCGGTTACTGTTTCGGAGACAGAAATGGAAATTAAAAAAATATATATGATAAATCCTCATCATTGCAGATGCTCCAGGGAAACCAACTTATCGGAAGGTGAAAACTTATGAGTGTAACACCTTTGGAAAAATGGATTATGGAGGATGCCTCAATAAACGGCAGAGATTCTATGGAAAAATACCAGGCAGATAGAATAAAAGAAATAACTAATTATGTGAAAAACAACAGCTCATTTTATAGGGATCATTTCAGGAATACATGCACCACCGGTATTTCATCATTACATGATATGGAATCGCTTCCCTTCACATACTCTGAAGATATTGCTGGTTTTCCCAGCAGATTTTTGTGTATTCCGCAAAAATATGTCAAAAGAATCGTAACTCTGAAGACTTCAGGAACTTCCGGGACCGAAAAAAGAATTTTTTTCACCGAACATGACCTGAGTATGACTGTGGATTTTTTCACGAATGGATTCAAGGCAATGGTCGATGAAAATGACAGGGTAATGATAATGATGCCTGGAAATACATACGGCAGCGTAGGCAGAATTATTAAAAAGAGCCTGGACCACCTTAATATCAGAAACTTTATATACGGTCCATTGAAGAATTCAGACGACGCCGCAGATTTTATAGCGAAAAACAATATAAACACGCTGGTAGCAATGCCCGTGCAGACCATGATTTTAAGCAGAATCAAAAAAAGCGTATTTTTGCAAAATATCAAAAGGGTAATGCTCAGTGCCGATTATGTCCCTGAAATATTAATAAAAAAGCTGAAAACCGAATACGGATGCCAGGTATTCACCCATTACGGCATGACCGAAGCAGGCTACGGCTGCGCCGTAGAATGCAATCTACAAAATGGTTATCATATAAGAGAAAATGATATATACCTGGAAATAGTAAATCCTGAAACAGGCAATGTCCTGAAAGACGGCAGCTGGGGAGAAATAGCAATCACGACCTTAAAAAGACAGGCCATGCCCCTAATAAGGTACCGCACGGGAGACTGGGGCTGCTTTGAAACGAGCGGATGCCAATGCGGTACTTTTTTAAAAACCCTAAAGCGTTCAAAGGGGCGTATCGGCAACCGCATATGCTTTGAAGGCGGCAGGCACATAAATATGATCGAGCTTGACGAGGTGATATTCGCCTATGATTCCGTACTTGACTATAATATGGAAATTTCCGGGGATTCCGCCGTAACGGCACTGTACATGCTTGACGAATGTATGTCAGATACCGGTAAAATCGAAAAATCAATCAACGAGATGTTTCATGACAATTCCATTAATACGAACGTTGTTGTTATTGCAAGGAAAAAAGAAGACCTCTCCTTCCCGCAAAACACCATGGCAAAAAGGCGCATAATTTCGCATAATTTATTGTAAGAAAATTAAAATATAAGGTTAGGAAAATTTGAAAATTGAATCACTTTAGCAGCAAAATGGCATCTTCGGGGATTCTTATGTATAATTTTCCCGGGTTATTTCCGCCGTTTCTGCTGTTCCATTCCGCTTTTTTTATTTTAAACCATATTTCAGGATTTTCGGGCCTGCATTGCCCGTCATGATTTTCCGCTTCCATTATTATGGTGTATTCAAATAATTCTTCCACTATTTTATTGATTTTACAGGCCACCGTATTTTTACCTTCCTTGCTGTCTGCCAGCTTAAAATTATGAGCACGTATTCCCACATAACTAATATCTTCATCTATTTCTCTTTCTGTTTCCAATGTAATGCCCCAATCCTGTGCATAAATGCTGTGAGCAGATAAAACACGGCCCCTTGAAATGTTCTTACAACCTGTCAGCCTAGCTGCAGACATGAGCCCGGGCTGTCTAAATGTTTCTTTCATATCTCCTAAGAGAACTGATTTTCCATTATCTATAACAACAAGATTTTTGCAAAATCTGAACACTTCACTCCTATTGTGGGTAACCATCAGCACTTCACCTTTATAAAGGCGAAGATATTCAAAGATTTCCGACTGCAGTTTTTCTTTCAAATGTGTATCCATTGCAGAAAACGGTTCATCAAGCATCAGCACATCCGGTTCATATGCGAAAATACGTGCCAGCGCAACTCTTTGCTGCTGTCCTCCTGAAAGCTGCAGGGGATACTTGTACTCCATACCGTCTAAATGGAATGTTTTTACAAGCTCACTTATCCTTGTGTTCTTCACACTTTTAGGAAGCTTCATCCCTGCTCCTATATTTCCCCCAACTGTCATATTTGGAAACAGAGCATAATTTTGAAACAGGTAACCTACATTCCTGTCCTGGGGTCTTATATTTATCTTCTTCTCAGAATCAAACAAGACCCTGCCGTCCAATACTATTTGCCCTTCATCGGGAGTTTCTATACCCGCAATGCATTTTAACGTTATACTTTTTCCGCTTCCCGACGCTCCTAAAATTCCCAGATATTCCCCGCTGGTTTCAAATTTTACATCTAAATTAAAATCTTTAAAACTTTTCTTTATTGAAACTGATAAACTCATTTACCTTCATCCTCAATTACATATTTACTTTTTAAGCATCAGTTAATAATATCCTACACTTACATTCCCTTTCCGAATCCGCAGTTTGGATATGTACATACTTCACAGTTCAAACACAAACCGCCCTGCCCCAGCTTGTCTATATCTGACTTAACTAAAATATCATTAGCCATAAGCCTGGGCAGGATTAAGTCAAAAATAGTTCTTTTTGAATACATAACACAGCCGGGAAGTCCTATAACAGGTATCTTTCTGCCATTATGGTCATAGTATGAAACCAAAAGCATTGCCCCGGGAAGCACAGGCGCTCCGTATGTTACTATTTCCGCTCCCGTATCCTTAATAGCTCCAGGTGTACGGTCATCAGGATCAACACTCATGCCTCCGGTGCAAACAACAATATCCGCACCCTCTTCTATAAACGAAATAATTGAAGCAACAATAGCGTCTTTATCATCATCTACTATTTTCTGTCCCATAATTTCAGAGTCAAATTCATTAAACTTTTCCATAACAACAGGGCCAAAGGTATCTTTTATCCTTCCATGAAAAACTTCACTTCCTGTAGTAATTATTCCGACTTTTTTATGAACATAAGGCAATATTTCCATTAATGGTTTTTCGCCGCCTATTTCATGCGCCTTTTTCATTTTGCTTTCCTCAATTACTAAAGGTATAATTCTCGTCCCGGCCAATTTATCGCCTTTTTTGACAGGAGTATTGCCATGCCTTGTTGCTATCATCATCTCGCCGAGGCTGTTAATTTCATAAAGCCTTTTTACATCTACTTTAAATAATCCGTCAATATCTGAAATCACTTCTATTTTCCCCTCTTTAACAGGAGAAGGCTTCATATAATCATTTTTGCAGATATTGTATAGAATTTCAGCAGCTTCGTTTTCGTGAAGTATGCCTTCTTTTTTTTCCCATATATAGATATGTTCCTTACCTATGGAAAGAAGGGCCGGAACATCTTCCTCCCTGATTATATGTCCTTTTTTAAAAAGTACATCCTTTGTTACATCTTTTACAATTCGTGTAACATCGTGGCAGAGTACCTGCCCAACCGCATCTACCGTTTTAACTTCTTTCATTTGTTCTCCTCGAAATTAAATTATTATGAAAATTAAAATTGAAAATTTAAAATTAGTTGTTAAAAATTTTATTATATAAATTTACAGTAAGCTTTTTCTTTTCTTCAATATTGCTTAATATATCTTCATCATGTTTATAAAACTCTTCTTTAGCTGCAAACCTATCTTCAATTGAAACAGGTGTTATTCTCTGTACCATTTTATCCGCAAGGTATACAACTTCTTTTTCTGTAATAATTTCAGGTATGTACTCAAGCTTCATATGTGTTCGAACAATCTCGGACACCCTGTCATACCCCATATCCAAAAGCCTCAGTGCACCAACCTTTGAATGATCATGGATTCCTTTTGCAATGTCATGAAGCATAGATGCCGCTACTATAATTTTGCGGTCTAATACAACTCCCTTTTTTAATAAATGGCCGCAAATTCCAACTGCTGTCATGGCAACTTTGATGGAATGTTCTCTGACATTTCCCGGGACATTAAAATAATCTTGAATTTTCAAACATAATTCTACATCTGGTATATCTTTGTTTTCGTTGTACTCAATAAGTTTTAAATAATCCTCAGGTGTATCTGCATCCAAAATAATACCAGGATCGACAAATGATAAATTTACATAACTGTCCTTAAATTTATCAATCACTCCATGCAGTCCATTTGTGCCGTCATGATTCAAAATTTCGCCTACTGCATCGCTGCTCAGCAATAACGGATGACCATTCATGTTTTTATATGAAGGCTGCAGTGCTTTTAAATCACTGTTTCCCATTTCTTTTATCATTTTTTTAAGCGTAAATTTTTGTACAAAGGGACTGTCCGCTGGTGTTACAAATATCATGGAAACTCTTTGCTTGAGTTCCTTCAATCCAATGCATACAGAATCAAACATTTGAGTAAATTCATAGTTTTCATTTCTTACAAATTTGATATTGCTGTTATTAAGCCTGCCTTCAATGTCATTTGCACGGTATCCTGTAACTACAACAATTTCATCAGCACCTACCGACCGAAAGTTATTTATTGTAGTTTCAATCATGCTTCTTTTGCCGATACTCAGCAGCGGTTTAAAATCTTTCATACGAGAAGACAGCCCTCCGGCTACAATCACCACTCCAATTTTGCTGCATCTCATATCATACCTCTGACTCATATGCCACCTGTTCCGAATTTAATTTATCTGCAAAACTTTTAGCCTTTTCAGCTATTTCATCATCTAAAAATTCCGCATCATACCCCTTGTCTCTCACAGCCAACATGCCGCAGTATATTAATGATGAGTGTTTACAGTATCGGATAATACCCTGTTCAAATAAATCTGCACCTTTTTCAGGTTTATATCCACAAGTAGTTACAATAGCACATTTTTTCCCCGCCCATAAAGAAGGCCCATTCTTTTTGCCGTAGTATTTATTCATTCCATAAACCAAACGGTCAAGGGCTGCTTTCATAGGAGCAGTACAATACCACGAATATATAGGAGTAGCAAGTATTATAAAGTCACTGTTATACACAGTATCGAATATTTCCTGCATATCATCATCTTGAATACATCCGAATCCGCTCCATTCATTTTGGCAGTTTCTGCATGCCTGGCATGGTCCTATTTCCTTGTCATACAGCCACGTGCAGGAAACTTCTTCGCCTTGATTTTCTAATTCAGCAATAAAAGGTTTCAGCAATGATGCTGTATTTCCGTTTTTTCTAGGACTGCCAATTAATATACAATATTTCATAATACCTCCATCATACATCCGCTGCAGTACTGTTGCTTAATAACGGCAGAGGCTCAACATACAGTTCAACAATTCCTCCACAGACCATTCCTTCATCTTCCGCTTCTCTTCCTGTCATATCAACCTTAACCAAACGGCATTCATTATTTTCAATGCAGGAAAATGCAACACGTCGTATGTCCGCTTCTACACATCCTCCGCCAATTGTGCCTATCATGGTACCGTCTTTCAGGACAGCCATCTTAGTGCTTATTTCTCTTGGAGCAGAACCTTTCCTTGAAACAATAGTAACTAATGCCTTAGGTATAGCTGAATTTTTTTCATCATCCAACCATTTTAACAGTTCATCAGTATATGTGCCGAAATTAATTTTCCTATTTTTCACTTCAATAATCTGTGCCATTATTGATACTGAAATTTCTGCAGGTGTTTCAGCTCCAATGTCCAACCCTATGGGAGTATAAACTTTATCTAATTTTGATCGTGAAACGCCGTTTTCTTCTAAATAATCCAATACCTTTTTTACCCTGACTCTGCTTCCGATCATTCCTATATATGCATTTTCTTTTTCAATAATTTTCTCCAGGCATATTCGATCGTAACGGTGCCCTCTTGTAACTATAATAAAAAACGTACCGTTATCTCCGTTTATTTTTTCTAAAGCATTATCAAAAGAGTCACAGATTACATCATCTGCTCCTACTTTTACCGCATCATTTATAAATTTAATCCTGTCATCAATTACTGTAACCGGCAATTCCATCAATTTACACATTTTAATAATCGAAATTGAAATGTGACCTGCGCCGCAAACAACAGCTTTGCACTTTTGCCCCATAAACTCAATATATATTTTTTCTCCGCCGAAAGTTATTAATCCGCTCTTTCTGTTTTGTGGAACTGCCTTTATAATAGGTTCCCAATTTACATTTTCATTGTTGTTATAGATAATTTCACCATCAGACAAAAGAATCTTTGAATTGATATTACTACCGGAAACAATAGTTATAGCAATGTTATCCTTGCTTTTATCCAAATCCGACACAACTTTAAAAAAATCCATTTAGCCCTCCTTAATTATTACAATATACTTTATCTAAATTCAATACCCTCTCATTAAATTTCAACAAGCTGATATTCCCATACTCAATATGATAATCAAATGTTTTTTTTATATCAATGTGTGATATTGATGATATGATTACCCTGATAACGCCTGCGTGGGTAACAATCAAGATATTGCCCTCCAACTCATTTATAACTTCATGCAGCCCGACCATAGCTCTTTTTCTGCACATTGCCATGCTTTCTCCGCCTTCTACAATATAGTTTTCCAAATCTTTCCCCCGCTTTTCATATTCTTCCGGATATTTTCGCTTTATTTCATCAAAAGATAAACCGTCCCATTTTCCCATGTTCAACTCTGCAAAATTACTTTTCAAAACCACATTAATTTTTTTGCCGGCAATTATTTCAGCAGTTTCTTTTGTTCTTTTAAGAGGGCTTGAATAAATATGATCCAAATTTAAATTTAAAAAATAGTTTTTTAATTTGTCCGCCTGCCGTCTTCCTGTTTCTCCTAACGGGATATCCGTTTTGCCTATACACATATGAGCTCCTTTTTTTAACCGGGGTCTGCAATGCCTTACAAGATAGATACTGCGTGAATCATAAAATTTACTCATTTAAAGCAAGCTCCATTCACTATTTTTTAAAAAATATAACGATTCGAAAACATTAATCAATCTTTTGTTATATTATATATTCAACGGATAGTTTGTCAAGTACATCATGAAGACGTAAAGGGGTCAGAAATCTCCATTTATGATCATGGGATTTCTGACTGTTAAAACAATTTAAAAATTTATTTGTTTACTTTCTACTATTTCTTTTAACTTACCCCATTTTGGAAGGAATATATCAGGATTCATCAATTTAGGTCCTCCCTCAGGTATAATAGGAGCAAATTCCATTTGGTCCAGTACTTGAGTCTGCAGGTCTATTCCGGGAGCAATTTCTTTAAGAATCATTCCTTCTTCAGTTCTTTCTATTACGCACCTTTCCGTTATGAAAAGTATGCGGTTTCCTGCTTTTAACGACTGTTCTGCATTGAATGTAAGCTGAGGGCATTTATTTACAAACTTTTTATATTTGCCTTCCTGCAATATAATAATTTTACCACCTTCAACCTTGCATTTAATACCCCCTGCTGTAAATGTCCCTGCAAACACGGCATTTTTTGCAGTAGCAGCAATATTGCAGAATCCGCCTACTCCCATTATTTTACCATTCAGCAGACTGGTATTTACGTTGCCGTCCTTATCTACCTCACTCAGTCCAAAAACTCCCATGTCCAATCCGCCTCCGTCAAAGAAGCTGAAATGATCTCCCTGATCGCAGGACGCCTCGATATTCCAGTGAGCGCCAAAATCATTTCCGCCGCCGGGTACACCGCCTATGCTGCCAGATTCGGAAATCATGGTAATTGAATCTTCGCACCCTTCTTCAGAGATAACGTTTCCGGTATAAGTAGGCATTCCGATGCCAAAATTACATTTATAGCCATGTCTTATCTCCGTGGCAAGTCTCCTAATTATAACCTTTTTATGATCCAAAGGAATAGGATCCATGCTTCCTTTAAGAGGAACTCTAATTTCTCCTGTAAAGGCTCTGTTAAATGAGGTGCCCTGAGTCTGCATTATATCTTCAGGATGTTCGGCTACGACTATGTAATCAACATATATTCCCGGTACTTTAACAAGTTTCGGGTTCAGTGATCCGGCTTTTACAAGTGATTCTACCTGAACAATTACGATTCCGCCGCATGCTCTTGCTGCCTGTGCCACTGAAAGCATCTCCAAATTCAAAGCCTCTTTTTCACAGGTAATATTTCCATTTTCATCTGCACTGGTTCCTCTCATAAATCCGATGTCAATAGGTATTGATTTGTAAAACAGATATTCCTCTCCCCTGAAATCTGGTATATATTCAACTAATTCTTCACCTTTTTCCTTAGTTAATTTATTTAACTTCCCTCCGTCATAACGTGGGTCAATAAATGTTCCAAGACCTGTTTTTGACAAAAGCCCTGGAGCCTTTCTACCTTCTTCGTGATAAAGCTGGCACAGTGTTCCAAGGGGAAAATTCCAGGCCATCATTTTATTTTCTGCTATCTGTTTTATAACAGCGGGCGACGAACCTGCATGAGACCCTATGAACTTTGTCATTAAACCGTCTACCGCCCAAACACATTCTCCTCTTTCTCCTTTTGAACCTTTCCCCCAGTTTCCTAATCCCGCAGCATGGGTATGAGTAAGATTACCGGGATGACCTGTTTCATCAAATCTTTCTCTTACTGCTATAGCTATTTCTTCCGGCCATCCTGACAAGCCGAAACCTGCTGTGCAAATTGTCATATTGTCCTTAAACAATTCGGCAGCTTCTTTTGCTGTAATTATTTTTGCCATTTCATACTCCTTATAAATTATTTTCTAAGACTTGCACCTTTGCTGCATTATGCCCAAAGATACTCAATGCCTTCTTCTTCAAATCCTTTTTTAGGACTTTTCCTGTATCTGAAAGTTGAAATTCCTCAACAAATTTAATATACCTGGGAACTTTATTAGTTGCTATTTTACCTCTGCAGTAATCTCTTATTTGTTTTTCCGTTAATTTAATGTTCCCCTTGGGTTTAATAAAAGCAACTATTTCTTCTCCTGACGAAGCTTCAGGTATTCCTACAACATGCACTTCTTCCACATCTTTGTGAGTACTGAGAAAGCCTTCTATTTCATTTGAACTTATATTTTCTCCACAGCGTATAATGATATCTTTACATCTGCCTCTAATCATTAAATACCCTTCTTCTGTTAAGCATCCAATATCACCTGTATGAAACCACCCTTCCCGGTCTATAGCATTATCTGTTTCATCCTGCATTTTGTAGTAGCCATTCATTACATTGTATCCTCTAACTAATATTTCTCCATTCTGTCCTTGAGGTAAATCTTCTTTAGTATTTAAATCTATTGTTTTAACTTTAACGCCTGGGATTGGTTTTCCCACCGTATTTTCCTCAAATTCACTATAGCACTTAGTGGCAGTTACGCATGGTGACGCTTCAGTAAGCCCATATGACAAAATCAGGTCTTCCATGCCAAGCATATTCTTTATATCTTCAATAACTTCGGGTAAACATGAAGCTCCTGCTATTATTCCGGTTCTCAGTGAAGAAATATCATAATATTCATTTTGTATGTCTTTTAAACAGGAAATAAACAATGCAGGTACACTTGATAAAACAGTGCATCTTTCTTTTTCTATCAATGAAAGGGTGATTTTCGTCTTAAATCTATTTACCATAACCATTGAACATCCGCCCACGACCGCTGCCATTACACATGCAATACTTCCAAAACAATGAAATATAGGTGCCTGAACACACATGATATCTTTTTCCGACAGCTCCATTAAATCTGACATTGCTTTTGCATTTTCAATTATATTGCTGTGGCTTAACATTACACCTTTTGGAGTTCCCGTACTTCCTGACGTGTGAATAATTTGAGCAACATCGTCTATATTGATTTGGCCTTGACGTTGAGCCAGTATTTCATCGCTTGACTTTTCGCCTTGCGCCAGCACTTCTGACCACATATAGGTACCTGGGTATTCCTCACCGCTTATTATAATAACATTCTTCAATTTCGGAAATTTTTTTGAATTTAACATCCCCGGTCCTGATTCACATAATTCAGGACAAATTTTATAAAGCAATTCTATATTTTCAGTTCCCTTGGTCCCTGTCTGCATTATTAAAGTATGAATATCTGACTGCTCTAACAACTTCTCCATATTTATTTGTTTTTCATAAGCATTCATAGGAACAAATATTCCTGCCGCTTTGCTTACTCCAAACTCACATATGGCAACCTCCGGCGAATTAACAGCCCACACAGCTACTTTTTCGTCTTTTTCCACCCCAATATAAATAAGGCCTTTTGCCAAGTCGTTTGCTGATTTTACAAAATCTTTATATTTCAAGCGCCTGCTTCCAGTGCTGTTCACCAATGCTTCTTTTTCAGGGTATCTTTTTGCGGTGCTGTCAATCAGTTCAGGTACTGTCAAATCAATGTAGCTTCGTATCAATACCTGAATCCATTGGTCAGGTTCATCAGGGTTATATATTCTTCTCTTTTCCTTTTTTGAAACGAAATCATATTTTTGAGTAATTTTTTTTAATTCACGATCAACCCAAGGCATCGGCCATTTTAAAACCCATGGATCTGATACCTTATTTCCATCATAAGTAAAAATTGCCTTTTGCCCGTTTAAGCTGCAAGGTATGCTGTCGACCTTCAGTATGGTGAATTCAATTCTTCTGCTTTTATCAATCTCGTTCATTATTTCACATCCTTCATTTACTTCAGTCACCCGGATGAAGTTGTTACAATGCTGAACTTTTTATTGTTTTGCTATTCATCTTTCTTACAATAAAAGTTATCAAAATACCACATACACTCATCCCTGCTGCAATTAAAAACGCATTGGTATAATCACCTTTGTTAGCTGATTTAATACTTGCTGCCATAACAGGCCCGATATAACCACCTAATGCAAATCCGCTGAACATTATGCCATAGTTAACACCATTATTTTTTACTCCGAAACAATCTGCCGTAAGAGCCGGAAAAACTCCCATGAACCCGCCGAAGCAAAATCCGATTATCATAGCTGCCAGCAAAAACAAAGTAAAATCTCCTGCTGTAACAGTTGTCAATACAAACATGGAAACAGCCAAAATGATATACATCACCGGCAATGCATTATATCTCCCAATTTTATCAGAAAGTGCACCCCATATAATACGTCCGAACATATTTGCCACTGCTATTAGACTTACCGCAAAAGCTGCCTGTTCAGCACTGACTCCGACAATCTCCTGAGCTATAGGTGATGCCTGGCTAATTATCATTAATCCAGAAGTGGCTCCTATGGTCAACATTATTAAAAGCAAATAAAACTTAGCATCTGAAAGCATCTGTAGCCAGGTTTTATCATTGCCTGTAGCTGCGGATGTAGGTGTTATTTCAGGTGGCTCCCAACCTTCCGGCTTATATCCGGACGGCGCTCTTACAATAAATTGTGAGCCTATCAATATTACAATCAAATATACAGCGCCTAATATTTTAAATGCATATAAAATCCCATAAGCAGTAATTAAATTCTGAGAAATTGGAGCCAACAAAACAGGTCCAAAACCATAACCGGCAGTAGCAAGGCCTGCCACCAGCCCTCTTTTATCAGGAAAAAACTTGACTGTATTCGCAATTGTGCAGCTGTACACCAATCCCATTCCAAATCCGGCAAATATACCATAGCTGATATATAGCCAGGGAAGGGAATTAGTTAAACCCGAAAAGAAAATTCCGCCCCCAAATATAATTCCGCCGGTAAAAATAACCCATTTAGGACCAAATTTATCCTGTATTTTACCGCCGGTAATCATACAAACAGGACTGATTGCGTTTGAAATTGTAAATGTTAGTGCTGTAGCTGCTGCTGTCCATCCAAAGGTCTCAATCAGCGGTCCTGCATAAACACTCCAGGCATAACCCGAACCAATGCATAAATTGATTAACAAGCTTGCTCCAAGAACAAACCACCTTTTCTTATTAAGATTCATATTAACCTCCTCAGCCTTTATTTAGATTGTATAATAATTAACAATCAAGATTACAACAAAATATTGGTATATAAATTTTGAAAATTTTTAAATATCCAAGTCGTTATCCTGTTTTTCAGAAACAAAGTCATCTCTGAAATTTTCAAAATCTTTTTCCTCATTTATTTCGTGACTTTTCATCAAAATCCTGGCACAGGAGGTTTTACAAGCTGAAGGACATGATTTGCACATTTCACTTTGTCCCACCGGTGTAAACCTACTGTAATTTGTTTCAACAACAATTTTTCCCATGATATGCTCTCCTGTTAAATTTCTAAAATAATTAATCCAATTCCGGTTCGGAACTATAGTAAACAGCCTGCCAATTTCCTCCCATTTGTGTAGAATTGGCATCAAACAATTCTTTTAATGAATCATAGTAATGCCTATCTCCGCTGAAATACATATTTACCTTGTTCAATTCTATAGCCCATTTATCATTTTCATTCCACACCAATGTGTCAGTCTGCTTTTTAAAAAACTGCTCAACACCTGAATTTTTCATATTTGTAAAATCTTCCACATTGGGATCCGTCAATAAATCATAGACCCGGTTTATTTCCATCTCAAAAGTCTTGCCGTTATCAGTCCTTTCTGCAAATAATTTTTTATACCTGAAATAAATCTTAAGGTATTTTCCTGTCATTTCAAGTACATGCCTTACTGCATCCAGGACTTCCACGACTATTTCTCCGTTTTCTTTTTTAGCTCTGCCTTCAATCTCGAACATATCATCTTCTAAATAGAAATCCAGTCTTTTTCCGTCTATAATGTCTAATAGAAGTTCCTTATCCTTTAATTTCATAATCTCATTGTCATTCCTTCTAATATTTATAATTTATTAAATCTTGATTCTCGTATATATTGCCAATAACTTCTATATCATCGGTAATATAGTCCCCACCCATCATTATCACTCCGTCCGTTGACAAAAGGATAAAACCTGAAATTTCTTCACTCCATATAATTTGATATATGTCGTCTTTTATTTGAACAATATCTCCTTCATAAATTTCATTTTGTTTTTTATCAAACCATCCTGTAGATTGCATGGGAACAAACTGAATAGGCTCCTTTTCCCTAAAATCATAAATCAGTAAAACCCCAAATGATAAATAACCGTAAATTGACTTCTTCGTATCCTCTTTTACCTCAGGCTGTTCCAAATCTTCAGGCGAATACATCTTTTTAGCTTCATCATCCCAGGCCCTGAATTTAAATTCTCTCATAACTATTTCCTCGCTGCAGTTTTAGTTTTTTCTGTATATTTAGTTGTACTAATGCGGCGGCAGCATATGCTGCCGCCGTATAACATGGATTTTCTTTTCTTAACATACTTAACTTAAGTTTATATTGTTTTATTTACCTGCCTTATGAGCTTTAATAGCATTTAACACTTTTTCAGGTGTTAATGGCATTTCGGTAAATTGAACACCTATAGCATCAAAAACAGCATTGTATATTGCCGGCGCCACAGGCTGAATTGGACCTTCACCGGATTCTTTAGCACCATAAGGAGCCGACGGGTCATAGGCTTCAACTATATTAGCATTAACCTTTGGCATATCCTCGATTGTGGGCATTTTATAATCATGAAGTGATGGATTCAATAATCTTCCATCTGGTGCAACTTTTATTTCTTCATATAATGTCTGGCCTAAGCCCATTTGTATAGAACCGTCAACCTGTCCTTCAACACTCATTGGGTTGATAGGCTGTCCGCAGTCACCTGCCTCAGTAACATTGATGACATTTATCTTTCCCGTTTCAAGATCAATGTCAACTTCCGCTACCTGTGCACTGAACCCAAATGTTGGAGCATGACCGATATTGCCGCCTTGCTGTATGCCCTTGCGCCTAGGAGGAGTAAACTGACCGGAGCATGTAAGCGGACCGTTGGATTCGATGTATCTTTCAACTACATCTTTCCATGACACTTCTTTTCTTGGATTTCCGTGTCTATCATAATGCTCATATATTGAATAGAACATTCCGTCTTTTACAGCTATTTCATCCCCTCTGCATTTTAATATTGCAGCAGCAACAGGGAATAATTCGGCGTTTATTTTTTCAGCAGCCTGCCTGATGGCCCAGCCGGTGGCAAAAGTCAATCGACTGGCAAATGTACCAAGGTCAAAAGTTGATATTTTCGTATCTCTCGGCACAACATTAATATCTTCTGATTTAAGCCCAAGAGTTTCCGCAGCCATCTGAGCCATAATTGTGTCAACACCCTGTCCTATGTCAGTTGCTCCGCAAAATAGTGTAGCTCCGTTTTCTTCATCTATTTTAATTGTAGCAATTGTATGAGGTTTATAAGAAAGATACAATGTATATGAAGTACCTGAAATATAGTATCCTCCTGCCAATCCAATACCTTTACCATAAGGGAGTTTCCCGTATTTTTCAAGGAATCCGGACTTTTCAACCACTTCATCCAAGCATTTCTTATATTCTGTATGAGGTACATACATCATGCTCTTAGCTGTATAACCGGATTCAATTGAGTTCATTTTCCTTATTTCATAAGGGTTTATGCCAAAGTGGTTCGCTGCTTCATCCATTAACTGTTCCATTGCAAATCTGGGCTGAACACCGCCAAGTCCACGCTGAGCTCCGCAAGTAGGTTTATTTGTGTAAACCCTCTTGCCTGTAAACCTTACGTTAGGAACTATGTAGGGAAGATGTACCATTGATGCGGTATAGAATAATACTACAACACCCCAGCCCGAATAAGCTCCGCCATCCATTAAGTTGTCAAAATCTACAGCAGTAATTTTGCCGTTTTTATCAAATCCCATTTTGAATTTCATATAGCATGGATGACGTCCATTGTTAGTTGCAAATACATCACTTCTTTCATAAGTGATTTTTACCGGTCTGCCTATTTTCCTTGAAAGCAGTGCCGAACAAAAATCAGCCTGAGAAGCAACACCTTTGCCTCCAAATCCTCCGCCTATTAAAGGAACTGTTATCCTTATTCTATTCATCGGCATTTCTAATACTTTTGCCAATTGTTGATGAGTATAATGAGGTACCTGGCATGTAGCATACAAATGTAATTTTCCCGTATTCGGATCATAATCAGATATAGCACACTGAGGTTCAATGAATGCATGATTTACATAGGAAGAATAAAATTCTTTTTCAATTACAAAATCTGATTCTTCCAGAGCTTTATCCGGATCGCCATAAAGCTGAGTACCTTCATAAGCTATATTGTTAGGATGATCTTCATGAATTCTCAAATCATCTCTTTTTACCGCTTCTCTTGGATCTACTATTGCTTCAAGCACTTCATACTCAACTTTTATAAGTTCAAGTGCTTTTTCGGCTGTGGCTTCATTAACCGCTGCCACGGCTGCAACTCCTTCTCCCCAGTTACGAACCTTACCTACAGCCAAAGCATGTTCATTGGCATTGTGAGGAACTATACCATAAGGTATCGGGCAGTCTTCACCTGTAATAACACCTAAAACTCCATCCAGCTTTAAAGCTTCGCTGTAATCTATACTTTTAATGTTCGCATGGGCATATGGACTTCTTAAAATTTTCCCATAAACCATTCTTGGCAAAACCAAATCGTCAGTATATTGAACCTTGCCTGTAACTTTTGCAGGGCCGTCCAAACGCGGTATGTTTCTACCTACTTCTGTAAATTCTCTTTTATATTCCTTGTAATTATTATATTTGTTTGATACTTCATATAATTTTCCCACTTTTTACGCCTCCTTTTTAGAAAGGGCATCTACATATGATTCAACTGCCTTAAGAATTAATACATATCCTGTACAGCGGCAGAGATTTCCTTCCAATGCATGTTTTATTTCTTTTTCAGTAGGATGAGGGTTATGATCTATCAGTGCTTTTGATGATAAAATCATACCCGGCGTGCAGAAACCACATTGTACTGCACCGTTATCCAAAAACGACTTCTGCAGCGGATGCAATTCGCCCGTTTCCTGATTTGCAATTCCTTCAATTGTAGTTATTTTTTTGCCTTCGCATGCAATTGCAAGCATCAAACACGACAATTGAGCCTTGCCGTCTACTAAAACCGTACATGCTCCGCAGTCTCCCTCTCCACAGCCTTTTTTAGTACCAGTCAACCCAATTTTTTTTCTTATTACATCAACAAGAAGATCTGTGGGAGATATCAAAACTTCATATATATGATCATTAATATCTAATTTAACAACTTTCTTGCTCATTTCCTACGCCTCCTTTGCAGCTTCATAAGCTTCCTTAACAAGCCTGCGTGCTAAAGCACCTATTACATCTTTTCTGTATTCCGCAGAAGCTCTTACATCTGAAATCGGCTTTGCCTCATTTTGAGCAGCCTCACCGGTTTTGGTAATCAAGTCATCAGTTAATTTTTTACCCTTAAGTAAACTTGGAATTGCTTGTGATACAAGAGGCCTAATAGCTACTGAACCCATAACTAACTTAACATTTTTTATAGTTTCCTTATCATCTTCCAATTCGATATTGGCTGCCATGTTTGCACAGTCTATTTCCATTGCATTTCTAAGCCCTATGTGTCCATAACGGCATGCAGAATGTTTAGCAGGTTCGGGGAGTACAAATTTATATAATATTTCCCCTTCTTTTAAATCATTCTTACGATTCCCGTGTATAAAATCCTCCATTGACATTTCTCTTTCTCCATCAAGCCCTGCAACAACAACCTTTGCTCCCAATGCTGATAATGGAGCAGGTGTTTCAGCTGCAGGTGATGAGTGACAGCTGTTTCCACCCAAAGTAGCCATAACCCTGACCTGGTTGGAACCTAACTGGCTTGCTGCGTAAGTCAAAGCAGGATATTTTTTCTTAAGCTCTTTAGAACTTTCAATATCTGCTATTTTAGTACATGCACAAATTTCTGCACCTTTACCTTCTTCGCACTTAATACCTTTTAATTCTTCCAAATCACTTATATCAATTATGGCATCCGGTTTTATCATTTTTTCCTTCATCATAATCAATAAATCTGTTCCACCTGCTAAAAACTTTGCCTTACTGCCAAGTTTTTTTCCTAGTTCCATTGCTTCTTCTTTACTTTTTGGTTTAAAATACTCAAATTCATGTAAAATATTCAAATTAAGGCACCTCCTTTAGTTTAAATGTATTTTATTTTAATAAATTACCTGCAATAATTTTTTGAGGGTATTCATTTATGCTTGCATAATTAAATAATCCTCTTAAGTCTCTGAAATATCTTTCAACGGATGATTCTCGGCTGTAGCCGGTTCCTCCCAATACCTGGATTGCATTACTTCCAATTTCAAATACTGCTTTATGTCCAAACATTTTTAAATAGGCGGTATCAAGTAAATAGTCCTTTTTAGAATCGACACAGCATGCTGCCTCATAAGTAAGCGTGTTCAAAACATGCAGATCTTCCGCCATTTCAGCAATCATCCACTGAACAGCCTGCAGCTTGCTTAAGGGAGAACCAAATTGTATACGGGTTTTGCTGTGTTCAACAGATTCTTTCAATGCAGTACTGCCAATACCTACACCCATTGCACCGCAAACTATGTCGACCCTTGCCTGAATTTCTCTGACAATATTTATGCCTTCATTTTCTTTTCCCAGCAACTGAGCTTTTGTTCCTTTAAATTCTATCTCTGCCGTTGGAAATGATCTTAACCCTAATTTGCCAACCTTTCTTACAACTCCAATATCTCCCGCATCCACGATAAATGCTGAAAGGCCGTTCAGTCCTTCTGCTTCATCAGTCTGTGCAATTACTACATATACATCGGCAGCACCTCCATTAGCCACAATGGTTTTTTCCCCTGTAAGGGCATAAGAACTACCTGTTTTCGCCGCAACTACCTTATTTTCACCTGATGCTAATGAAGCACCCGGCTCCTCATATGCGTATCCACCCAACTTGTTGCCTTTAACCATATCAGGCAGGTATTTTTTCTTCTGTTCTTCATTTCCGTATTTTAATATTGTCTGTTCTGCCATAACTAAGTGTGACATAGTTATTGCAGCTGCTGCACCGTTTGATTTTGCAAATTCTTCTGCCAAAACAGCTACACTGACAAAATCGCCTTCACATCCGCCATACTCTTTTGGTATAGTCAACCCGAAGAAATCTTTTCCTGCTATTTTTTTAATAATACCTTCCGGAAACTTTCCATATCTGTCATCCTCATAAGCAATAGGTTCAAGTTCCGCCTTGGCAAAATCAGAAAAATTCTTTTTTAACGATTGTTGCTTTTCAGTCAAATCTATATTCATTTTTTGTACCTCCCGCCTTTCTACTTTCTATTTCTCAGCAATCCGCCAGAAACAACATGTCTTTGTATTTGGTTAGTACCTTCGTAAATAGTAAGGATTCTTGCGTCTCTTAAAACTTTTTCAATTTTCAAATCCTCTGTATAACCATAAGTGCCCATTATGTCCATAGCGGAATTTGCAGCATATAATGCTGTTTCTGTGGCAAACAGCTTCGTAATTGCTGAATGATGAGAATATGGCTGTTTACTGTCTTTTAAGAACGCACCTCTATGGACAAGCTGCCTTGCAGCTGTAACCATTGCTTCGATTTCTGCAATTTTGAACGCAACAGCCTGCTGCCTGGACAAAGGCCTGTTACCTTCCATATGGTTTTTAGCAAATTCTATGGTTAAATCCAGCGCTTTCTGTCCACAGCCAACTGCCTGTGCTGCAACCATCAACCTTCCGGAATCTAAGGTCTTCATGGCTATTTTCATACCTTGTCCTTCTTCACCTATACGTGCAGATACAGGTACGTGCAGATTTTCTATTTTCAGTTCAACAGTCTGAGATCCTCTGATTCCCATCTTGTCTTCAACTTTGTCCACACTTAAACCTGGAGTGCCTCCCTTTACAAGAAATGCGCTTAGTCCTTTGCTTCCCATTGTCCTGTCAGTCGAAGCAAAAATAATAAGGGACGATTCCATATCAATAGCATAACCGCCTTGAGTAATAAAGCATTTACTTCCGTTTAATATGTATTCATCACCTTTTCTATCTGCCGTCGTTGCTACAGCACCGGCATCAGATCCGGCGCCTTTTTCAGTCAATGCAAATGCTCCGTATTTTCCCTGTAAAAGAGCACCAAAGTGCTGTTTCTGCTGCTCCAATGTTCCTGCTATTATAAGAGGATAGGAACCAAGATTGTTAGCTCCCAGTGCTGTAGCCACACCTACATCTCCATAGCCCAATTCTTCCATTACAATGGCACAACTTTTTGTGTCCAATTCAATTCCGCCGACTGCTTTTGGTGCTACAAGACATACAAGACCGGTTTTACACCATTCTTTAAAAATTTCTTTTTGACATTCGCCTTTATCAATTGAATCAAGTCTTGGGGTAACACTTTCTGCAATAAACGCCCGAATTTTTTCTTGAAGTTTTAGCTGATTGTCTGTAAAATCAAACATACTATTTCTTCCTTTCTTTTCTTTTACAACAAATTTTAAAAATTCCAAACTTATTGTTAATTTAATAACACGATAATATAATAAGCAATATATATGCCAACTAATTCGACAAATTATATAAATTGTTAAAAAATTAATTTTTAAATTTGAGGTAACCCTTACAAATTAGACAATTGTTAAAAAATTATTTATTTATATTTCCTCCTGAAAAATTTTAAAATTTCAAAAAATAAAAAAGTTTACAGTGTAACACTTTTGTACACTGTAAACTTTTATTTACACACTTCTGTAAACCTTTATTTACACTATGTTCTTTATTTAATTTTATATTTTTTTAATTTCTGATATAAAAGAGTTCTTGATATACCTAAATATTTTGCTGTTTTTGATTTGTTGTACCCGCATGATTGTAAGGACTGTATAATTGCTTCTTTCTCAAGAGTACATTTTTTTTCTGTCAATGATTTATCATTTATGGTTTCAGCCGAATTATTTAAAATTTTTTCTTTAGCTGGAGGGAATGCTGCTATGTCAACTTTTCTGAATTCATCCAAGCTTAAACTTTTTCCAACACAAATATTCATAGCTCTTTCTAAAATATTTTGCAATTCCCTCACATTCCCGGGCCATTCTCTATTCTTTAAATAGTCTAATGCATTTTTAGAAATACCTTCTATATCCCTCCCCATCTTTCTGTTTAATTTCCAAATGATGCTATCAGCCAGCAAAGGTATATCTTCCCGTCTGTCCCTCAACGGAGGAAGCAGAATATAGATAATATTCAAACGATAATACAGGTCATTTCTAAATTCACCCCTCTTAACCGTTCCCCTCAAAGAAACATTGGAAGCAGAAATTATACGAACATCAACCTGAATACTTTCGCTGGAACCTATTCGTTCTATTTCCCTTTCTTGCAGCACTCTAAGCAATTTGGGCTGAATTGTCAAATCCATCTGATTTATCTCATCCAAAAATATACTCCCTAAATGAGCTATCTCAAATTTTCCCCTTTTACCTCCTTTTTGTGCCCCTGTAAAAGTTCCCTCCTCATATCCGAAAAATTCCGATTCCATTAAAGAGGCCGGAATTGCTGAACAATTAACCTTAACAAAGGGAAAAATGTTTCTAAGGCTGCATGCATGAATGGAATGAGCGACAAGTTCTTTTCCTGTGCCGGTTTCACCTTCGATGAGGACTGTAGAATTTGAAGCTCCAGCCTGATAAATCTGTTCCTTTAATTTTTTTATGGAATCGCTTTCCCCTATTATATCATCTACATTATATCTTACTCCACTTCTCTTTTTCATTTCTTTCCTTAAAAAATCATATTCTGCAGTCACCTCTTCTAATTTTTCTGTAAAATCCAAAGCCTGGTCCATAGTTAAAAATGAAGAGCATATAAAGCAGCCAACTGTATTTCCATGATCAATAATCGGTATATATGACATTATACCTGGAAGTTCAGTTCCATCCTTCTTTCTTGCAAATATGTCCCCACTTATGGTTTTACCGGAGGTTATTGCCGATAATGCTCTGGAACCTGCAACAAGGTCGTGATTATATTTGCCTATTGCATCTTTTTCAGATATCCCTGTATCCTCCTGCCATTTACGGTTCACATATATATATCTGGCTTTTTGATCGGTTATAGCTGCAACCCCTAATTGTTCAAAAATCAATTCTACACACTTTGGTGGCACATTAAACATTATTTCAAACCTCCACGTTTTTTCTGTATCATGACAATAGAATTAATCATTTTCAATATAATTAAGTATATTTTTTAATTTCTTTCCCTGAAATAAATATTTTTTATTACAAAAATGACATACAGTCTCTATCTTCTCGTCTTCCTCTATCAACTGTTTCAAATCATCCCTGCCGATTGTCATCAGCGCCGCCTCCATACGTTCTTCTGAACAATCACATAAAAATTCTACCGGTATTTTATCTGTTATTTCAATCTGGAAATCAGAAAAAAGGTCCTTTGCAATTTCCTCAACATCCTTATCATTATTAAAACAACCGGAAACAGATTTAAGCCTGTTTAAAGTATCTTCAAGCCTTTTAATATCTTCTTCTTCAATGAATGGAAGTTCTTGAACGATAAAACCTCCTGCAGATTTAATACTGAGATCCTTGTCAACAAGAACACCAAGTGCCACAGCAGAATTCTGCTGTTCTGACTGTAAGTAATACATTGCTATGTCTTCGGCTATTTCTCCGGTAACTATATCGGTACTTCCAACATAAGGCTCTTTTAACCCTACATCCATCATTACCGAAATCTTGCCGTTAAGTCCTACGGCACCTCCTACGTTCAATTTGCCGTCTTGCTTTAGAGGTAAGTCCACATTTGGATTATCAACATAACCCTTAACATGGCCGCTGTTATCGGAAACAGCTAAAATAGCACCTATTGGCCCGCCGCCGTTTATGTTGATCGTAAGCCTGTCATTTTGATTTTTCATCATATATCCCATCATAAGCCCTGCTGTAAGCGTCCTTCCCAATGCAGCTGAAGCCGTCGGAGTGGTGTTGTGGTATTTCCTGGCTTTCTCCACAGTTTCGGTGGATCTAACCATAAACATCCTGAATGTATTCTTCTTGTCTATTGCTCTTATCATATAATCCATAACTTTTCACCTTCCATAAATAATAAATAATTTGCGGCTTTACTGCCTAACAGTCATCCTCTGATATTTTTGCCGAACAAAACACCGCCCGTAATGATGTTTCACTAAGAGGTTTTTCACAATAATCATCATATATTTCTATTTTGCTGAATCCCGCTTCCTTTAAAAGCCTTGTTAAAACTTTAGTATTATGTATATATTGTGTCTGAATCTCATTAATTCTAATATACTTATTACCATCATTCCTAACGAAAAAATTTATTTCCATGTTAACAGATTTATTTTGTCCATAAGCTTCATTCTCCCAGACATAAAAAATTTCACCGTCATCATATACATAAGTATCATTAAACATTGTAACATACTTATACTTGGTGCTTATATCAAATATAAATTTAGAATTACTGGCTAAGTGGTTGTAAATATTTTTAAAAAACCGCTTTGCTTCATTTTCATCAATGTAGTTTATACCGTCACAGCAGCATATGGCAGCATCAAACTTATCATCAATCTTGAAATTTGTCATATCCAAGTTCAGCAGCTTAACTCCTGGACTTCTTCCAAGTTTGCTGTATGCTCTAACAAGCATGTCCTGAGAAATATCGAAGGCTGTAACCTTGTAATTCTTATCAGCCAATATTTGAGTTATGTTTCCGGTCCCGCAGGCTGCCTCCAAAATTTTTCTGCTGCCGCCTATTTTATTTATTATAAAGGATGTCCAATTTTCATAATCTATATCAACCATTAGCAAATCATAAATCTGTGAAAATTCTCTGTAGCTTTTGTTAAACATTTTATCTATTTTTTCCTTCGTTTCTTCTTTGCGGTCATCAAACCGCCGATTCTGCCTGTTTCTTTAGCCGTGAGACCTCCCCATCCTATTTCATCTACTTTATCCATCAATCCTATCTCTTTCGCTATTTCTAATTTTAGTAAATCATCGGGGGTAAGCTCTTTTTTTCTTTTCTTTTTTCCCTTTTTCTTTTCAGCCATAAGTACCTCCTTAAACTTAAAGTTATGAGATTATTATGATTGAAATATTATTTATTATTCTTCTTTCCTTTTTTTTGTTAGTAAAATTAATTTAATTTCCCTAAGCGTCATAAGTATTTTATTTAATGTATATTGAATACTTACTAATATTATAAAAAACATTGCTACAAGTATTATCTTTATTTCTAAACTCATCTAAAACTCCCTTTAAGGCTGCACAACTGGCAATTTAAACAGCTACAGCCATACATTGAATTAATCAGTATAGAAGCCAATAAACTTTTCAAGCTTTATTATATATCATAATTATGATATTACAATATTAATTTACTCTTAAACCTAAGTTAGCGCCATATGCTAAATCCAATAATATACTTAATTTTTAGTAGATTTTTATTAATCCGCTCAGTATCACCGTATTAAAATTGCCTTTCATATACTTTGATTCATTAATGTATTATAGACTAATTTCTTTTCTTCTGTGCATCACGAATTTTTACTTTATCTAATATATACTACCATATAAGTATTTTCGCTGCTAAAATATTAGCATTTACTGTGGAACTTATTTTTATATTTAAAACACATTCATTTTCCACTTTAATTAAAAGAGTCTGAAACTGATTGATATTATAATTTTTCCCATCTACTTCAACAGAAACATCACTGTTGCAGGCATATATGAAATAAAAGAATTCCTTAAAGTTACCACGAATTTCTTCTGAAAGTAATAGTTCTTTATTTATATATACGCTATCGAGCTGCCCTTCTGCTCCACTCTTGAGCATCAAGTTAAAATCTCTTGCCTTTCCAAAACTGACAGTATTTTTATCTCCATCAAATCCATACACTTCAAAAGGTTTTAAATCAATATACTGTATATGATTATGTGTCAGTTTAAGCTGCCCATCAAGAGGAGTAATGAATCTATATACACCTTCTAATTTAGTAAACTCTGACTTTTCTAATTCTACTGTGGCAGAACTTAATCTGAATTTAAAATTACGCCTGCTGTAATCAGACTCCTCAGGATATATAAATAGCTGTGTGGTTTTACCTCCCGACCACTCTGTCGTAATATATTCATCTTCTGTTATCAGTCTTGTATTAATAACCATTTTTTTAACCCCTCTGATCTTTCTTTGGTCCTTGTCCAATACCCAAAGCATCCTATGCAATGATGTATGGAGCATCCTCAATATTTACAACAAGAGTTCCTTGTAGTTAATTTTTGTTATTGGAATGATTAGTAATAATTAAATATGTATATTGCATTATAATTACGCATTTATTAATTTTGATAAAAACAAATCTATAAGTTCCGGGGTTTTATAATATAAATCCTCCTTGTAAACCCTCTCTACGTATTTGTGAATATCCTCTCCCCAGGGGCCTATGTTTATAACAGGCATAGATATTTCCTTAATTTCTTCCAATGGAATATAATAGATATCTTTCCACATAAGCATATTATTTTCTATATAGTCAATATCCATTTGATTTGATACAAACATTGCATAACTTAAATCTGATATTCCCGTAAAATAACTCTGAACTGTAATTTCCTGGTTAAAATTTTTTTCAGAATAATTTTTAACATATTCTATAACTTCATCGATTTTCTTTGATTTTTCACAAAGCATATTATTATTTACACTTGGATAATATGGAGGAGTAAGTGCTAATACAACACAAGGATCTGTATCATTAACAAAATCAAGTGTTTTTTCAATTATAATGTTGGCTGCATCTATCATTGATATTTCATTTTCATTTAAACCTTTCCTGACTTCTTCCATAACCTCCAAATAAGCATGCTCAAATTTTTCTCCAGAATCTCTCTTTACTTTCTCATATAGTTCCGAATAAAACAAGACCTTAGGTTCAATTTTTATGTTTTTATATTCTATTCCTAACACTGAAGTATACTTCTTGTAGCTTTCATTTAGATCCTTAATCACTGTTTCAAAAGCCTCAATACTGATTTCTTTTAATTCCTTCATTAATTCCATAGGAGTTTTCTTCAAACTTAGGATACTCATATATCCGCATGCAGCCTCCGGCATTGATACATCATATACTGTCTTTCTGTCCTTACTATACAGCCAAGTTGGAGCAGGCGTCGCCGTATTTCCCTTTTTTTCAATAAATCTTGTATTTAACTCGGTTTTTCTGATTATCTCAGAAAGTAAATTTATCGGATTAAATCCTTTATACACATACCCAATATGTGCTTGTCTACCCCTGACATAGACTACAGGCATAATTTTTCCTATTGAGCCGTTATAAAATACAGGCTTTGTTTTATTTTTTCTCTCATGGGGTTCTGAATTCACCATCAATTTATAATTAAAGTTGTATTTATTTTTTAATTCCTTTAATTTAAGTACACCTGACCTCATACCGACTGACAAATTTTCTTCGTCAGGTACTGATATAAAAACTATATTGCCACTTAAATTATCATCTTTGCTGTATTCTTCAATAAGCGCAAGCTGAATAGCAATACCTCCTTTCATATCTGCTACACCACGTCCAAACAGCCACCCGTCGCTTTGCAGATCATCCGCAACACTGTTAGAAAGTTCTATTCCTTTATTTTTAAATGCTTCCTCAAGTTCACAAGGCTTCAAGCAAACCGGTTCAAGAAGGCCATAATTACTAGTTTCAACACAGTCATAATGATTTATGAAAACTACTGTATCATTTCCCTTTCCTTTCAACAGGCACCAGGGAATCTTTCTTCCAAGATAATCTCCCGGGATTTCAAAAAAACCATAATTCCCAGGATTATTTTTAAAGTATTCAATTTTTCCGAACCAGTTCTTATAGAATTCTTCTATGTTTCTTTCAAACTTAGAATTGGTATCACTTCTTATACCAACAAGTCCCAACAAATTAGATTCAATTAGTATCTTTAATTTATCTTTATTAGCAATCAATATACCACATCTCCTTTAATAAAACGTCAGTCTTTGTTTCTTCTGAGTATTTATTATATCATGTACAGTTATAATTGAATAAGGAAAATAAGCATAATAATTTCCACTGTAATAAATTAAAACAAAAAAACAAACCGACTTTTAAATAACATTAAAAATAAAAGCAGATTTGTCTTAACGATGGAAGCAGGGGGACTCGAACCCTCGACCTCACGGATGTGAACCGTACGCTCTAACCAACTGAGCTATGCTTCCGATGAAAACGCGCCTATATCATTTACAGGCGCAAGATTGTCCGATTAATGCGGATGACAGGACTTGAACCTGCATGAAATTGCTCTCACACGGACCTGAACCGTGCGCGTCTGCCAATTCCGCCACATCCGCAAAACTTTAAATTACTGAACTATATTACCACATTTAATTTAAATTAGCAACGGTTTTTTTATAAGTTCAATAATCATTAGAATGACATATGAACAATTTATTTCAATAAAGGTAGATTTGATTTTATTATTTTTCTATTTCTATACTGTATTTCCTGCTCAATTCAACTTTTTTATCTGCGTATACTTTTTCCTGCTTTTCCATGAAACATCCATCTTTAGCTTCTTGATAAGCTTCTTTCAGGCTCAAGTGTTTTTGGGGAATACGCTCCGTTAATTTTATGATGTGATACCCAAACTGTGTTTTAACAGGCTTGCTGATTTCTCCCACATGCATGGAAAATACCGCATCATCAAATTCTTTTACCATTTGGCCTTTCCCAAAACGGCCCAAGTCTCCTCCGGCCTGCTTTGAAGGGCAGCTTGAATATTGAGCAGCAGCTTCTTCAAACGATATACCATCTTCAATATTTTTTAAAACCTTATTTGCTTTTTCTTTCGAATCAACAAGTATGTGGCTTGCTTTAACCATTTCGCCATTTATAAATTTATCTTTGTGATTTTCATAATAGTCTTTGATTTCTTCTTCGGTAACAGTTATCTTGTTGAACAGTTTTCGTAAACCATACTGCTCAAGCAGTGATTTTTTCACATTTCTCATAACGATTTTGAACTCTTCATCGTCTTCCAAGTTTTGTTCCAAAGCATCGGAATACATTAGCTCATGCATTATAAGTTCATCAACAAGTTTTTTTCTGCCCTCAGGGCCTTGAAAATATGCTGAATTCTTACCTAAGTTTTTCATTAAACTATTTAGGTCTGATTCTCTTATTTCCCTTCCGTCAACTTTGGCTATTATTTTATTTTCACTATTTCCCATTTAATCTCCTTAATCTTAACAGCTGCAAGTTGAGATGGTTTCCAATTGCCGCAACCAGTGTAATAATCAAAGGCCATCTCAACTGACATTTTTTTATTCTTCATCATCCATAGACTCTAACAAATTAGAAAGTTCAGCAATGCATTTATCCTCATCCGGACCTTTTGTAATAATTATAAGCTCATCGCCCTTCGTAGCACCTAATGCCATAATGCTTATTATACTTTTACCATTGGCTTCCTGAACGTCTTTCTTTATAATAATCTCACTGTCGTAATTCCTGGCTTTTTTTACAAATATAGCAGCCGGCCTAGCATGCAGCCCAATCTTATTTTTTAGTACTACTTTTTGTGATCTCATTTATCTACACCTCTTTTCATATTCTGATATTCCTCAGCAATTTCTTCAATTTTTCTCAATCTATGGTTCACACCTGATTTTCCTAAAGGCGGGTTTAACATCTCACCTAATTCCTTTAAACTTGCATTTGTGTGCTTAAGCCGTAAATAAGCAAGCTCTTTTAAATGGTCAGGAAGTCTGTCTATAACTTTATACTTTTTTAACACCCTAATGCTATTAATCTGTCTCACTGAAGTATCAACTATTTTGTCAAGGTTTGCAGTCTCGCAGTTTATAACCCTGTTAATCTGATTTCTTGTTTCCTTAACTGCCCTTACGTTCTCAAATTCAAGCACGGCAATATTAGCACCCATCAAAGCCAGAAGGTCGGAAATCTGCTCACTTTCTTTAATGTACGTAACATAATATCCTTTTCGAAATATAGTTTTCCCTTTAATACAGAAATCATCTAAAAGGCTGCATATTCCTCTGCTGTGTTCTTCTTTTTCGCTTACAAATTCGGCATGATAAGATTTTTCCGGGTCACTCACGGAACCACAGCCCAAAAAAGCTCCCTTAATATAAGTTTTTTTACAATCGTCATTTTTGATCAGCTCATTGGGTACACCAAAGTCAAATGTCATAATATTATTGGAAACACCTTTTCTGATTATACTTGTATCCAGTAAAAAATTCTTAGATAAACTATTGCCTATTTTTATAATGTAATTATTGCGTTTTTTAAGCCTATTGGTGCTTTCGACACTAACCTGAGCGGGTATTTTAAAAGCTGTTTTTAAAAGCCTAAAAATACGCCTTGCAACTGCTGCATTTTCTGTAGAAAATTCAACTTCTATTTTATTAAGCCCCTTTAGGCTTAAATAGCCCATGGTTCTTGTCAAAGCCGACATTTCCGCCTTTGCAGTTAGTATATCTGTTATTTCAGTTCTAGACAGCTCATCTTTAATTTTAGAAGAAAATGTCATATTGCCCACCTTACTCGTAACTATGAAATTTAATATCATCAACAGCCTTTTTTATGATTTTTCTTTCATCATCATAATGTGCAATAATTAATGATTTTTTAAAAGGAAGAAATTTAGCTTCCACAAAGCCTTCATTTTTTTGAGCAACACAATTCATATTTCGAGCCATCATCAAATACCAGTGAACTTCTTTATTAATATGAATTCTGTCTGTATAGCAGGTACGGTTAAATTCATAATTGATTTTACCCAAATACTTTATTGTAATAACCTTTGCTTTTGTTTCCTCATAAACTTCACGTAAGGCAGTCTCATTAAGCGATTCATTTTCTTCAACTCTTCCCTTGGGTAAAACCCAATCTCCATTAAATTTTTTCAACATCAATATGCTGTTCTTGAAAAAAACAATCCCGCCGGCGCTTACTTCTTCAATCATATCTGCCACCACTTTGATATTGCAGTCTATATAATAACACAATATTTAAAAAAATCAAACACATATTTACAGTGTATAATAAAAGAAATAAAATTTCAACTTTTTTATAATTAAGGTTATTTTTATTGTTAATAAAAAATGCCTACTCTTTTAAAAGTGCGGCATTTTTCAATATTATTTTATACCTAATTTTTTCTTTATTAAAAATTAAAATTATCAGTAGTTTTTTTTGGCTTTTCGCCGAAAAATTGGTAATAATCCACCCTCACATCACCATTGAACAGTTTTCTTTTTCTGTCGGCTTTTCGGCCAAAGTCCCTTTCGAGACTGCCAACTGATGTAATTATATATACTGACCATGTTTTATCTTTGCCAAAAGTATGGCCTAATTTCCTGTGAATTTTTTTAATTTCTCCAATGTCTCCCATTCTTTCACCGTAAGGGGGATTTGTTATTAAAATTCCGTTAGGACACATAGGTTCATTTATTTTCAGAACATCCTTCGCAAAAAACTCTATACAGTCATCTACTCCAGCTTCAATTGCATTTTCCTTTGCTATATGTATAGCTTTTTTGCTTATATCGGACGCATAAATTTTAATGTGGGAATTTAAATCTATTTTTCTTCTTGCTTCTATTTTTGCACTTTTCCAATATTCTTCTTTAACCAAAGGCCAGCCCTGGGATGCAAAGGTACGGTTGAGCCCTGGGGCTATGTTCATTCCTATAAGTGCCGCTTCTATGGCTATTGTACCTGAACCGCACATAGGATCATACAGCACTCTGTTTTTGTTCCAGAAACTCAGTTTCACAAGTGCTGCAGCCATTGTTTCTTTTAAGGGTGCTTCCGTTGATTTGGTCTTATAGCCTCTTTTAAACAATCCTTCCCTGGCACCGGTCGTATCAATAGAAATAGTTGCCACATCCTTATGAATTGATACCAATATTGTAAATTCCGCTCCTGTTTCAGGCATCCAATCAACGTCATATTCTTCACAAAGCTTCTTTGAAACAGCTTTTTTTACAATTGACTGGCAATCCGGAGTTGAATGTAATTTTGATTTTACACTCTTCCCTTTGACAGTAAATCTGCCATCTCGGGTAATCCATTTTTCCCACGGAAGATCATATGTTTTATCAAACAGCTCCTCAAAGCTGTATGCTTCAAACTGTCCCATTACAAGCATCACCCTGTCGGCACACCTTAAATTTATATTTGATTTCGGTATGTCTTTAATTTCTGCATCAAAGTATATCCATCCGTTTTCAGTTGCTGCATTTTCATATCCTAAATCTCTTAATTCTCTTTTAACTACTGCCTCAAGCCCAAAGGCTGATACGGCAGCTAACTTTATTTTGTCCATTATAAACCCTCAATAACAGGGACCGGAAACAAACCCTTGCCAACTGTATTATTTGTAGCTGCTCTTTAATTGTACTATTCTGTTAAATAGCAGGTTTCCTTTTGTTGTATCCTGATCAATTATAAAATATCCATGTCTTAAAAACTGGAATCTGTCTCCGATTTTGCAGTCCTTCATTGTGGATTCAACCTTACATCCATTCAACACCATTTTTGAATTAGAATTTAATTTCTCAAGGAAATTGGTCTTGTCGTAATCTTCGTCCTCCATCATGTAATCGTACAGATTAACCTTAGCGTTCATGCAGTGCCTTGCAGAAACCCAATGTATTGTTCCTTTTACCTTCCTGCCAGTAAATCCTGAGCCGCTTTTTGTTTCAGGGTCATATGTACAACGAACTTCAACTACATTGCCTTTTTCATCTTTTACAAAATCTTCACATTTAACGAAATACGCATTCCTTAGTCTAACTTCATTTCCTGGGAAAAGCCTGTAATATTTTTTTGGCGGTGATTCCATGAAATCTTTACGTTCAATGTATAATTCTCTGCAAAATGGAATCATTCTTGAACCCATATCAGGATTATCCGGGTTATTTTCCGCTTCCACATATTCTACTTTGTCCTCAGGATAATTTGTTATCACCAATTTTATAGGCTCCAGTACTGCCATTGTCCTTGGTGCCTTCAAACTTAAATCATCTCTCACTGCATGTTCCAGCATTGCAATGTCAACAACGCTTTGAGCCTTGGAAACACCGATTTCCTCACAAAAATTATTAATTGCCTCCGATGTATAGCCTCTTCTTCGAAGTGCCGCAATTGTCGGCATTCGTGGATCATCCCATCCATCCACATATCCTTCTTCTACCATCTTCTTCAAATATCTTTTGCCCATCATTGTTTTTGACAAAAATAATTTAGCAAATTCTATCTGCTTTGTTGGAGCCGCTTCAAAGTCATTTAAATTTCTTAAAACCCAGTCGTAGAACGGTCTATGGTCTTCAAATTCAAGGGTGCATAATGAATGTGTTATTCCTTCAATAGCATCTTCAATAGGATGAGCATAATCATACATAGGATATATGCACCATTTATCCCCGGTATTATGATGTGCTTCATGAAGTATTCTGTAAATTACCGGATCACGCATATTAATATTTGGGCTCGCCATATCAATCTTTGTCCTCAACACTTTTTCACCGTTTGCATATTCTCCATTTCTCATTTTAGCAAACAATTCTAAGTTCTCCTCAACTGTCCTGTTCCTGAATGGACTTTCTTTTCCTGGTTCAGTTAATGTTCCTCTATAATCTCTTATTTCATCCGCCGATAAATCGTCAACGTAAGCCAGGCCTTTTTTTATCAATTCTATGGCATATCCATACATCTGTTCAAAATAATCGGAAGCGTAAAATATTCTTTCTTTCCATCCGGGGCAAAGCCATTTAACATCTTTTATTATAGATTCCACATAAGAATCATCTTCTTTTGTAGGATTGGTATCGTCGAATCTTAAATTAAATATACCATTATATTTTTTTGCCAGTCCGTAATTCAAGCATATTGATTTGGCATGACCTATATGTAAGTATCCGTTGGGTTCCGGAGGAAATCTCGTATGTACCCTTTTCCCATATGTTCCGTTCTTTAGATCTTCATTGATTATTTTCTGTATAAAATTAACCGACTCTATGTTATCGGCATTATCCTCATTCATATTTTCCTCCTTGTTTTTATGTAAGCATACAGCATTTTTATATTTATTATACTTAATGAACATATTTATTTCAAGCTAAAAGTTATACTATTTATTATATCCTTCATTTATAATAACATTCCGGCAGTAACCCAAAGAAAAAAATGCATTCAAAAAAAAACGGCATAAGCCGTCTTTTATATTATATCAACACAAATTGTCTATCTGCTGTAATCGTAAAATCCTTTGCCTGTCTTTCTACCCAGTAAATTAGCTCTGACCATTTTACGGAGAAGCGGATGAGGCCTGTATTTAGGATCTCCAAATTCATTATATAAAACCTCCATTATTGCAAGGCAAACATCCAATCCTATCAAATCTCCCAATTCCAAAGGTCCCATGGGGTGATTGGCTCCTAACTTCATTCCTGTATCTATTTCTTTCTCTGTGGCAACGCCGTCCGCCAATATGCCTACTGCTTCATTAACCATAGGAATAAGTATTCTGTTTACTACAAATCCAGGAGCTTCATTTACGCTTACAGGAGTTTTACCAATTTTTTTAGCTAATTCAAATATTGTGTCGTGAACATTTTCATCAGTAAGTTTACCTTTTATGACTTCAATCAATTTCATAACCGGAACCGGATTAAAGAAGTGCATTCCTATGACTTGTTCTGGATTCTTTAATTTCGACGCTACTTCCGTAATTGATAATGAAGATGTATTTGTTGATAATATTGCATCTTTCTTTGCAACAGCCTCAATTTCACTGAATATTGAATGCTTGATTTCCATATCTTCAGCTATTGCTTCGATAAATAAATCGGCATCAGCGCATTTATCATACTCTGTGACTTTAGTAATGTTTGCAAGAGTTGCATCCATTTCAGATTGTTGTATTTTACCCTTAGATACTAATTTTGTAAGACCTTTGCCGATTACTTCTTCCAAAGTGTTATATGTCTTGCCAAGTCTTCCTTTAACTATTACAGGGTATCCATTCTGTGCAAATGTTTGTATAATTCCTTTAGCCATTGTACCTGTACCAACAACGCATATTTTTTTAATTTCCATTTGAACCTCCCATTAATTTATTCATATCCTTTTACCTGTTATAATTATAACATTAAGAAATAGTTTAATCAAGTGGTTTTAATAATTTTGATAAAAATTTAACATTTTATTTAATAAGTATAATTTATAATTATTGCTCATAATATCAATAGAAGTATCATATAAAGAAATTTTTAAATACTAAATGATGCTATGAGACAAAATATGCACCAGAAAGAAGAAAGGACGGTATATTAATGAAAAAAGCAATTGAATTTATTATTAAGTTCATATCCAAGACCAAAGACGATGATATCATAGCATTAAGCGCTCAATTTTCTTATTATATAATATTGAGTATTTTCCCTCTTTTAATTTTGGGTATCTCAATTATGTGCAATTACAGCAGCTATATTATTTATCTATTAAGCACTATTGAACATATATTGCCGTCTGATATATTTAATATAGTGTCAGATATTGTTCACAATACTATAGAAAACTACAGCAAGAACAAATTTTCAGCAGGTATGCTGGTTGCTTTATGGTCTGCAACCGCAGGAAGTTCAACTATAATCAGAGGAATTAACAAAGCATATGGTTTCACGCCAAAGAGCAGTTTTATATTCATGAGACTTGAAGGAATTGTTTTCACATTAGCCATAATGATAGCAATGCAGCTTGTTTTCGCACTGATAGTTTTAGGAAAAGAAATTATTTTATTTATACAAAATATTGTAAAATTTCCTGAAATTACTTATCTTTTAATTGATATTTTAAGACTTAGCCTGCCTATTGTTCTTTTGTTTTTAATATTTTCAGCAGCATATAAATTCCTAACTTATGAAAAAGTAAGTTTTTCCTTTGTTTTCCCGGGTGCTGCCACATCAACTGCAGGATTCATGATAGGTTCATTCATTTACTCAAATTATATAAGTACAAGGGCAAAGTATTATAACTCCATATATGGAAATTTATCCATCATGATAATCTTTTTAATCTGGATATTCATTTTATCAATTATATTTTTAACAGGAGCGGAAGTAAATTATTTTGCCGGTAGACATAGAGACAAAAATAACAAGGCTGTAGATTAACAGCCTGTCATTTTTTTGATTCAAATATAAAGTAACTGGATTTCTTTCCAATTATTTTACAATTTCCAAAAATATCGTTAATTTTTTTTCTGCTGCTGACAGCCCCTTGTTTTTTTTGTATTACGACGTAAAATTTCCCGTATTGTTTTAAATGTTCATATGCACCCTCATAAAAGGAAAACACAATATTTTTACCTGCCCTGACCGGAGGATTTGTAACAATCATATCAAAACTTCCTTCAATATTTTCAAATAAAGAGGAATTGATTACTTTTGCCCTTCCTTCAACCTTATTTTCTTTTACATTCATTGCGCAAAGCTCAAGAGCTCTTTCATTTACATCTGTCATGGTAACTTTTGATTTATTAAAAAATTTGGCAAGTGCAATTCCTATTGGACCGTAACCGCATCCTAAATCCAACAAGTTTCCTGCAAATTCTTTATTTTCTTTTATAACCGTTTCAACAAGAAGCATCGACCCAAAATCCATTCCATTTTTTGAAAAAACACTGTTACTTGTGTAAAAATAAAATTTTTCTGGCCCAATATTCCAGTCAAACTTATATATTTCTTTTTTGCTTCCGGGATTTTTGGTAAAATATTGCTCCATTGCTCCTCCATTGTTTATTTTTATCTGAAATTATTGTAAAATGTTTTATATGCCTTGTACGTCATATATAAATCTGTTTTTGAAATAATTTCATAAGGAGCATGCATGCTTAAAACAGGAACCCCCATATCCACAACATCCATATTATATTTTGCCATTATGTATGCAATTGTTCCTCCGCCTCCCTGGTCAACTTTGCCAAGTTCTGCAGTCTGCCATATTACTCCGTTATCGTTAAATAATTTTCTCAATTTTCCTATATATTCAGCATTGGCATCATTGGCTCCTGATTTTCCGCCGCTTCCGGTATATTTAACCAGTACCGTGCCCTTACCCATTATAGCAGCATTTTGCATTTCGGATACGTCTGAATATGTTGGATCTAAGCCTGCAGCTACATCCGATGAAAGCATGCTGCTGAAAGCCAGAGCCTTTTTCAGAGAAAGTTCGCTGTAACTTTTGCCGCTTTCCATTGCAATTAATTCAGCCACCATATTGCTGAAAAATGACGAATGCATTCCAGTACTTCCAACGCTTCCTATTTCCTCCTTGTCAGCAAACAGAGCCACAGCAGTTCTATCTGGGTTTTCTAATTCAAGAATTGCTTTTAAGGATGCATATGCACATACTCTGTCATCATGTCCGTATGACATCATCATTCCTCTGTCCAAACCTACATCTCTTGCTTTTCCCGCAGGTACGATTTCTAATTCGGCCGTCTGAAAGTCTTCTTCAATCATGCCATATTTTTCATTAAGGATTTTTAGAACATTAAGTTTAAATTTCTTACCATCCTCTTCATCTGCTTCATCAACGTCTCCATTATCCGCCGGAAGGCTGCCTATTATAACATTCAGGCTTTCTCCTTCAATTGCATCGGAAAGCTTTTTGCGTTCCTGTTCCTTAGCCAAATGAGGAAGAATATCTGTTATATAAAATATTGAGTCGCTTTCATCATCTCCCACAGCCACTTCAACTGTATCGCCGTTTGCCTTAACTACCGTGCCGTAAAGTGCCAAAGGAATTGTAACCCATTGATATTTTTTAATACCTCCGTAGTAATGAGTTTTCAACAGTGATACACCATGTTTTTCATACAGAGGATTTTGTTTTAAATCGAGCCTTGGAGAGTCAATATGGCTGCCTACTATGTTCATTCCTTTTTCAATATTTTCCTTGCCGATAACGGCCAGTACAGCATTTTTCCCTTTATTCAAGCAGTAGATCCTATCACCGGGTTTTATTTCTTTCTTGCTCTCTAAGTTTACAAATCCTTTTGCTTCTGCTCTTTTGACAATTTCCTTTACTGAAAGTCTTTCGGTTTTAGAAGCATTTATAAATGCTCTGTAGTCATCTCCCAACTTAAAAACTTCATCCTTTTCACTGCTGTTTAACTTTTCCCAAATATAGTGTTTCTTGTAAAATAGTTTATCATTAGTATTCATTTTTTGCTCCTCTTATTATTAAAATCATACTAAAATCATACCCTTTTATTTAACATTATTCTTTTATAATCAACGATGTCAGGTACATTTGATCCTCGATTTCCATGTACTTAATATCGTAATTTCTGACCATATTGAATTCCCCGTCATATCCGCTCATTAGCCAATTCAAATCTGCATTGATATAAATTGCATCTTCAATTTGTTCCAGGCTGTTAATTTTATCAACCTTTACATTCATAGCAAGCTCATAGTCAGCAGGGCAATCAATCACCTTGAATAAAATGTCAAGGTCATTTTTCAGAAGATTCTCCGCTTCAATTTTGTTAAGCTTATCTTCAAGAGAATCCATATCCTTATTACCGTAAAGGAATTCATTCATTATTTCTATTCGTTTGTTCAGTAAAAATTCTATATCGCCTATTTCCTCATGAAACTCGTAGCCGCTTATTTTATTGAAACTGAAAAGCAATAAAATAAGCATTATGCATATAAATTTTTTTTTCATATGTAATCCCCCCAAAATATTATTCATTTAATATTATAGAGGGACACAAGGTATTTTATTAGCGCTATTTGTCACTGTAATAAATTAACTTTTCGTTTAATTTCAACAATTATAAAGTTTTTATGCTTTTTCTCTTCTCCAAAGTAAATGGCAGTTCCATCAACCCATGTTGAGTTTTGTCGCCTTTTATCATTTTAATCAGCATTCTCATTCCCACTGCACCTACATCGTAGTATGGTTCTCCAATTGTAGTAAGTTCGGGCCTTACGAACCTGCCTTCTCTAATATTGCCAAATCCTGCAACTGAGATATCATCCGGAACCTTAACTCCGTTGTCAACGAAGCTGTTTATAATCCCAACAGCTATTTCATCGCTGCTGCAAACAACTGCCGTAAATTCCCCGGCATCTTTAATTAATGTTTTTCCAAACTCATATGCTTTATTATACTTTTCACTTCCAATGACATATATTTTGGAGTACATAAGTTCATTGTCTTCAACTGCTTTCAAATATCCTGAAATTTTATCATTTTCAATTGACGTCCTTTTTTCAAAATCTGATACGTAAATTATTTTTTTATGTCCTTCTTGAATAAGGTATTTTGTCATTTCATAAATTGCCGAATGACAGTCAATTGAAATATAATTCATGTTTTCATGAACGTCTCTTGTAAAATAAACACATGGTTTTTTTAAATCTTCGGCACGCTCAATTATTATATCATCAAGTTTGTTTCCTACAAGGAATAATCCTTCAGCCTGTTTTCTGTCAAGTAATTGAAGAGATTTTTCCTGGGTTTCCTTGCTTCCGTAGCTGCTGCAGAGAAGAATGTCATAGCCGTACATTTTCCCTATTTCTTCAATTCCTCTTACTATATCGGCAACATAGCTTTGTGCAAGGTTATTGATTATAACACCAATCAGATATGATCTTCTTGTCACAAGGCTTCTCGCAACATCATTCGGTTTATACCCTGTTTCTTCAATAACCTTCAGAACCCTTCTTCTAACTTCCGGGCTTACAGGCTTCGAATCGTTTATAACCCTTGAAACCGTTGATATTGAAACTTCTGAGAGTCTTGCAACATCCTTTATTGTTATCATATTTCCCTCCTGAAGAAATTTATCTGTTGTTTCCATATTTTTAACATCTATATTATATATACAAATTAAAAATTTAGCAATCGTTTTTTTTATTTTTTTCCTAATTTTCCTGTGAAATCAAAAAAATTTTCCTGGCCATAACAGAAAAACTTCCAAATTAAAAATACAAAATATATAAGATTTATTCATTTATACAAAAAAACCCGCAAGAGCCGCAAATCATTAATTCATACCCGCATCTAAGCAGGTGGGAGTTCTGTTAAATGATTCTGACTTCCAGTCAAAGCGGGCATGTCATAGGCACTTAAACGCAAATTCCCTTTTACAATATGTCGGTTGAATTAAAAGATTTCCGCACACCGCAGGCTATTTTTCAAAACGATTATATCATAATTTTTATAAATTTACAACTGTATTTTACGGTTTTTTGAGTAATCTCTGCTGCTCTACATCTAACTCAACTGTCAAATAATGCTGATTAATTCATTTTCATGCAATACTTCTTTTTCCATGAGGAGAGCTGCTATCTTTTCTACTTTTCCCTTGTTGCTGACAATAATCTTAACCACTTCTTCATAAATCTGAGCAGCAAGTTTCTTTACTGATTTTTCAGCAGAAGCAAGTGGTATATTAAGTTTTTCAGATAGTACTCCAAGATTTATAAATGCCGAATCGTCATCCATTCCGTATTTTGCTACATAATCAACTGCAAGTGCTGTTGCTTTCTCTATATCATTTTGTGCACCTATGGTGATATTATCCCTTCCAAAAAATATTTCTTCCGAAGCTCGTCCTGCCATTAAAACTGCAAGTTGATTTCTTATCCGATTTTTAGTAACCACTTCAGTACTGCCAGGTGTACTCAGCGTGTATCCTCCCGCTCCTTTGCTTGTTGGAATAATAGATACTCTTATGATTTTATTGTCAGGCATAAGATATTTTGATACAAAGGCATGTCCTGCTTCGTGATAAGATGTAACGGTTTTTTGTATGCTGTTATCAGGACGGCTCTTTTCTTCTGTTCCTGCTAAAACTTCAAGATACGCCTTTTTAATATGTTCTTCATTTATTTCTTCAGAAGACTCTCTAACCGCACAAAGAGCCGATTCGTTGATTAAGTTCTCAATCATTGCTCCGCTGAAATAAACGGTCATGTCAGCTATACTGTCTAAATCGATATCCGGTTTTGCCCTCTTTTTTGAAAGATATAGTTTTAATATATCCTTTCTTGCATTTCTGTCCGGAAGCATAACTTCTATTTGCCGATCAAATCTTCCAGGCCTTAATAAGGCGGGATCCAGTATGTCAATTCTATTTGTAGCAGCCACTACAACTGTACCCGATTCGTCAGCAAAACCTGACATTTCGGTAAGCAGTGCATTCAAAGTCCTGTCGCCTTCGTCACTTCCTCTTAAATTTCCGTTCATTCTCTTTTTCCCTATGGCATCTATTTCGTCTATGAAAATCACGCTTTTCCCTGATTTCCTGGCCTTCTTGAAAAGATTACGTATTCTTCCAGCACCTAAGCCTGCATAAACCTGTACAAAATCAGAACCTGATACCGCATAAAAGGGTACACCCGCTTCTCCTGCCAAAGCTCTTGCCATGAGTGTCTTGCCGGTTCCAGGCACTCCGTATAAAAGAATACCCTTAGGCATTCTGATATTAAATCTGTTGTATTTTTCCGGATTTTTAATAAAATCAACTATTTCCTTAAGCTTTTTCTTAGTTTCGTAGTTTCCCGCCACATCATCAAATTTCATGCTTGATGAGCTGGAATATTCAATTTCATTTAAACTGTTTATTTCCTTTTGAGCAGACCTTTTGTTCCTAAAAATATAAACAATAAAAACCAGAACACCAATTACTGCCAATATTTGATATGTCTCCATTACATACGCCCCTAATAAGATTGATATGTTAAATATACAAATCAATCGAACATTTATTTTACATTCATTGTAGCACAGGCATATTCAATTAGATATATTTAATTTATTGTTTTATTTCATTGTTTTTCCTTGTTTTCCAAGAGGCAAGCCGCTTGAGCAGCTATGCCCTCACCTTTTCCTTCAAAACCGAGATGCTCTGTTGTCGTTGCTTTTATATTTATGTTTGATACATTAGTTTCCAGATCGCAGGACAAATTTTTCTTCATTTTTTCAATATAAGGGCTCATTTTTGGATTCTGCGCAATTATTACAGAATCCAAATTAACAAGCTTGTATCGTTTACTTTTCATTAATTTTACTACTATTCCTAAAAGAAACCTGCTGTCGGCATCCTTGTACCTTATGTCATTGTCGGGAAACATCGCCCCTATATCCCCTAAGCCCATGGCCCCCAGTAAGCTATCCATAACCGCATGTATTAAAACATCAGCGTCTGAGTGACCACAAAGGCCCTCTGCATAAGGTACTTGAACTCCCCCAATCACTAATTTCCTATTCTTTGCAAATGCATGAACGTCATAACCTATACCTATTCTCATAATATTACCTCAATAAGTGCTTAAAAAAATTTCTGCAATTTTTAAATCAAAAGGTGTTGTAATTTTAATATTTTTTCTCAGGCCATCAACAGTTACCACCCGATGCCCATAGTATTCAATTATAGAAGCATCATCTGTAAATGATGAACCATCTGCTACGGCTTTTTCATAGCAATCTTTTATAAGGGCATAATCGAATGCCTGAGGGGTTTGTACAGCTTTTAACAGTTTTCTGTTCAATGTATTTTTTACAATCTTGTCCTCGGACACTTCTTTAATAGTGTCGACTACATCAATAACAGGGATACACGCCCCGTAATTATATGCCCCTTCAACACAACTTGAAATTAAATTGTACGATATAAGAGGCCTTACTCCATCATGTATCAGTATTATGCCGCAGCGGGTATTTACAGCCTTTATGCCCTTAAACACCGATTCAGTGCGGGAACTGCCCCCTATCACAACTTCTGTTATTTTACTGTATTTTGAAGCAATCTTATCTTTTACATACTCCAAATCATACTTTCCTATAACGGGGACTATTTCATCAACCTCATTACTTTTCTCAAATTTATACAGCGTAGTGTCGAGTATGGTATTGCCTGCTACAGTCATATATTGTTTTGGGATTTCAGAACCCATCCTCAAGCCCTTGCCTGCCGCAGCAATTACAGCAGAAACATATTTATCCTTAAACATTTATGCTCCCTTCAATAAAGTAAGTCTTCATTTATCTTTGTGTAAAATATTTTTTTAACATGATCAAAATCCCTGGTCTGCGCCATTATCCACATTAATTTTGTGATGGCAGCCTCTACAGTCATATCATAGGCTTGAAGCACATTGTATTTTTTTAAAGCTCTGGATCCCACCTCATAAATATCCATATCACTTCCCTCTAACATTACCTGTGTTGCAATTACAATAATTTTTCCCTTTTCGGTCAGTGCGCCTAATTTCTCCATGAAGTTTCTTTTATCCTGAAACGGAAGTCCTCCGGTGCCATAGCTTTCGATTACAACACCTTCGTATTTTCCCCCGATATAGTCAAGTACATCCGGTTCCATTCCCGGTGCAAGCTTTAAAAGGAATATAGAGGGATATATATTCCTAAAAAACTTAACAGTTTCCGATGATTTTTCATTTCTGATATATTTTGTAATCCTGTTGTCGTCGATTATTGCAGCTACAGGAAAATTTATGGATTCAAAAGCGCTGTAGCTTTTGGATTTTATTTTTCTTGCCCTTGTCCCTACTATTGCCTTCCCGTCAAAAACCAGGTACACCCCGGCCACATCCTTTTCCGCTGCAAAGCGAAAACTATCCAGCAGATTTTTCTTTGCATCTGTTATGGATGCATCAATAGGTTTTTGGGCCCCTGTTATAATTACTGGCTTACTGGAATTTTGAATCAGGTACGAAAGAGCGGCGGATGTATAGGACATGGTATCTGTTCCATGAGATATGACAAATCCGTCATACTTATCATAATTTTTTTCTATTATCTCTGCCATCAACCCCCAATATTCCGGTTGAATATTTGTACTGTCAATATTTATAGGCTGCATTGCATCCACGTTGCAAAAATTCTTTATTTCCGGTACATATGCAAGTAGTTCTTCTGGGGTTATCTGAGGTACCAACCCGTCTTCAGTCTTTTTAGAAGCAATAGTGCCGCCTGTAGCGATAAACAGCATATTCTTTTTCATTTTTCCTCCTAATAACATTAAAACCGTCCCTCTATTACTCTTCTCATATCTTTGGGCATAGGGCATGTAATTTCTATTCTTTTGCCTGTTACCGGCTGCATAAATTTCATCTCACAGCAGTGCAGCGCCTGCCTTTTTATTAAATAATTCTCACTGCCATATAGAGTATCGCCTAAAACCGGATGCCCTATATGCTTCATATGTACTCTTATCTGATGAGATCTTCCTGTTTCAAGCCTGAGTTTTAAAAGTGTCATATTACCTAATCTCTTTTCCACAGTGTAATGAGTAATACATTCCTTACCTGAAGGATGCACAACTCTTACTATGTCCTGAGGATTTAGCCTTAAAATAGGCTCATTTATAACTCCGCTTTCTGTTTTTAAATCACCTTCAACTATTGCATAATAATATTTATCCACTATGTCGGATTTCATCTGTTTTGACAAGTTATTGTGAGCATACGGATTTTTAGCTATTATTAAAATTCCCGAAGTATTCATATCGAGCCGGTTGACAAACCTTACCTTTCTTTTGATGCCATTTTGCTTAAAATAATAAACAACTCTGTTGGCAACAGTATTATTCTGATGAGACATGGTAGGATGAACAACAATGTACGGCGATTTATTTACCACAAGCAAATCATTATCCTCATAAAGAATATCTATGGGAATATTAGATGCTTCGTATCGATTTTCATCCTCGTCAAATTCAACAGATAATATATCACCTTTAAAGGTACTTTTGTTAAGGCTGGTAACTGCCCCGTTTAAAAATAATTTATTATTCATATCTAATTTTTTAGACAAGCGCCTGGAAAAATTTAAGTTTTCCATCATTACGCTCTTTACAGTTTTATTATTTTCCTGTATTGTATAATTAAGAGTATTGTTGTTCATTAATAGACTCCCGAAAATTTATTATATTAAATATAATATAAATTACATCTAATGTAAAGAGGATAAAATTATGAAAAATAAAGTAATAAATATAGCTGCCAACTACGATAATTACACACTTGAGATAAAAAAACGGCTAATAAGTATCTTAAAAAAATACGGTTATGATTATTATGACGGATTCAGCAAAGAAGGAGAACTGAACATTGCAATAGGCGGAGATGGAGCCTTTTTAAGGAGTGTAAGAGAAAGCAATTTTTCAAGCATACCATTCGTAGGCATAAATACCGGAACCCTGGGCTTTTATCCTGAAATAACAGCAGATAATTTAGAAGGTTTTGTATCTGATTATACAGCAGGCAATTACACAATAAATACAATAAATTTAATTGAAAGCGAAATATTTGCGTTAAATTACTCCAGAAAAATATATGCGGTCAATGACTTTATCCTTAAAAGGAAAGATATGAAAACAATCCATATGGACGTTTACATAGCTTCAAACCACCTGGAAAAAATAAGCGGTGACGGTATTATCATATCATCACCCATGGGAAGCTCGGCCTATAACAAATCCGCAGGCGGCAGCCTTGTATATCCTTCGTTGAAAACGCTGCAGATAACACCTCTGTCCCCTATAATATCAAATGCATACAGATGCCTGGACTGCAGCATAATAGTCCCGCCTGAATTTGAAATAGCGGTCTATCCGGAAAGAAAAGAAGACTACCACATTGCTCTACTGGCAGACGGTGAAGATGCCAGTTATGAAGAATTGGAATATGTACACTTCAGAACATCAAAAAAGTTTATTAAAAGGCTCTCCACAGGATCCTTCAATTATTGGAATGTAATAAAAGACAAATTTTTATAAAATTAGGTTATGGCATTTTTACGGTAAATTTCGTTCCAACATTTATTGTACTTTCCACTGTCAATGTAAATTTATGAACATCGGCTATCCATTTGGCAATACTAAGTCCAAGACCGGTACCTCCCTCTCTGTGCCTTGCCTTGTCAGCTCTGTAAAAGCGGTCAAATATTCTATCTAAATCTTTTTTTGCAATACCGATCCCGGTATCCTCCACAGTGAATATTTTCTTTTTATTTTTATCAGCAAATAAGTTGACTGTAACACTTCCTTTTTCGGTATATTTAACTGCATTGTCCACCAATATAACAATCAATCTCCTTATCTTGTCGTAATCAGCTTTTATTTTAAAGCCGTCTTCTATGTTCATATGGAAATCAATACCCTTCTTTTCAGCTATAGCCTCCATATTCTGACATACATTTTCTACAACCTCAGATAATGAAAATTCCGAAATATCCAGTTTTTCCTCATTTGCATCCGCCTTTGCCAATATTAGAAGCTGGTCAATCAATTTAGCCATAACTCTTGTTTCCGAGTATGCGTTGTCAAGCCAAACACCATTATCTGCAACAGCACCCTGATCATCACTCATCACAACATCCAGGTTTGTCTGAATAACTGTCAAAGGAGTTCTCAATTCATGAGACGCATCCGCCACAAATTCCTTCTGCCTTATCCATGTTTCCCTTACCGGCTTCAATGACTTTCCGGTAAAAATAAAGCTGATTACAAGCAGTATGGCAGTACCGCTGAATCCGGTAATACGCAGTACAGTACTCAAAAACGACCACATTATTTCTTCATTGATCATATTTTGATAAACCTGGACAACGCTTTGGCCGTTAACATCATCAAAATACCTTGTATAAATTCTATAATTCAATCGGCCCACTTTTTTTACAACATATGAATCTTCCTGTTTTTCAAGGGATTTTTCTGCCAATGGTTTAATTTCATCTGCAATTTCAGCATTATCTTCTTCGGCGTAAATTTTGTCCATATTACCGTTATATATAATATGACTCGCATCAAGCTTTTGCGTACCTATAATGGTCATACTGGGTCCCATATTTTGGAGATAGGTATTTGGCCCTATTCTAAAGTCAAATCGCATGGAGTTTCTATACGCATATATTCTCAAAGCTTCTGAGCGCATTAGTTCCTTACTGCCGTCTTCAAACACTATACGAGTAAAATTGTATATTCCTGCAGAAATAAATGCCATAAATAAAACAAGCACAATGCCCATATATACAGTCAATTTAAAATGAAGCTTCCTAAACATGTTATTTCTCCTTAAGCATATACCCTACACCGCGTACAGTCTCAATTTTTGCATTTGTATTCTCTAGTCTCTTTCTTAAATGATGAACATATATTTCAATGTTGCTTTCAAGAATATCCGCTTCAAGTCCCCAAATTCTATCTATAATCTGCTCTCTTGTAAAAACCTGCCTTGGCTTTTTAATGAACATTTCCATAAGCATTGCTTCTTTCAAAGGTATCTTACTTTCTTTGCCGTTCACATACAGCATATAATTTTTAACATCATATTTTATATCTTCAAATTCATATACTTCGCCAACATATTCGGTGTTCTTTCTTCTTGCCAAAGCTTTCACCCTTGCAATCAGCTCTTTTGTAGCAAATGGTTTTACCAGGTAATCATCAGCGCCGTTATCAAGCCCAAATACCCTGTCGTCAATAGTATCCTTAGCTGTAAGCATTATGACAGGAGTTGTTATTCCATTTTTTCTGATTGTTTTTAATATTTGGATGCCGTCTACCTCCGGAAGCATTATATCAAGTACAATTACATCATATATATCCTTTTCTGAGAGGATAAGACCTTCCTCTCCGTCATTTGCAATATCAACATCGATTTTTTGTTTAGAAAACAAATAACTGAGAGCCTGTGTGATTTTAACTTCATCCTCAACAATTAATATCCTCAAAGCTATTCCTCCAGTTAACTTTCTGCCAATAGCGCAGAAGATTTAGATATCTGTTAATTTAAATATATTGCATAAATCTTAAATTAATATTAACATTCATATGAATTAAAACAAATATTTCATTTATTATATATCATTGTCAACCTTTCAGCAAATTATAATTAAAAAATGTTTGTCAATTAAATAACTATTATAGACATTTAAAATATATTATGATATTATAATGTTAATGGTCTGACCTCCAAACCAAGAGGCCGTTAAATAATTAAATAAATAAAATATATAGGAGGACTATTATAATGAATAGAAATAACGGATGTACCAAAATTTCAATAATAGGTGCAGGATCAGTAGGTGCAACTACGGCTTACGCATTGACTTTATCAGGATTAGCAAATGAATTAGTGCTGGTGGATATGAACAAGGAAAAAGCGGAAGGAGAAGCTTTGGATTTAAATCACGGAGCTGCTTTCATAGATCCAGTGAAAATTAAAGCGGGAGATTACTGTGATACGAAAGATTCCGATATAGTGATTGTTACTGCAGGAGTTGCGCAAAAACCCGGGGAAACCAGAATTGAACTTGTAAATAAAAACATAAAAATATTTGAATCAATAATTCCGGAAGCAGCTAAATACAGCCCGGAAAGCATTTTATTAATAGTATCAAACCCTGTGGATATTTTAAGTTGTAAGGCTTATGAGTTGTCAGGCTTCCCAAAAGAAAGGGTAATAGGCTCAGGGACTGTTTTAGATAGTTCCAGGTTAAAATATGAAATAAGCAAAAGGTTAAATACAGACCCGAGGGACGTACAGACATATATTATGGGTGAGCATGGAGATACAGAATTTCCGGTATGGAGCTTAACTAATATTCAAGGTATTAAATTAGAGGAATATGCAAAAAACCAAAACTATAAATTTGATGACAAGATTAAATCAAAAATTCACAAAAATGTAATAAACGCAGCCTATGAAGTAATAAACAAAAAAGGGGCAACAAATTACGCAATAGCTTCAGCTGTTAACCGTATAGTCAAGGCAATTTTAGGAAATGAAAAATCTGTATTGCCTATATCCACATTGTTAGATGGTTATTATGGAATAAACGATATATACTTGAGTGTTCCCACCATTGTAGGAAGAAACGGTTCTGAAAAAACTTTGAAGGTTTTATTGCAGGAAAATGAAATAAAGGAATTAAAAGTCTCCGCAAATACGTTAAAAAAAGTTTTGGAAGATTCATTACCGAAAGATACAAGAAAAATAGTTTAAGTTAAAAAGGGCTATGGAAATGTTTATAGCCCTTTTCTGTTCTGTATTTTATATTAAATTCTTATTTTATAGATTTTTCCATTTCACTATTAACATAATTTAAATGAATGGTCATTGCCTTTTCTGAAGCTGCTCTGTCCCTGTTTTCCAATGCATTGTATATATTTTTATGCTGTTTTTTTATTTTTTCTTTATGAACTTCTTTTGTAAGAATATTTTTCCTCGTATCTTGAATAGAGGATTCAATTAAGGAAGATATGGCATTTAAAATACTCTGCAGAAGAAAATTTTTACCAGCCTGTGTTATTTTATAATGAAACAATACATCCAAATCCACTAATTCATCTTCATCATCGGTATTTTCAGCCTTTTCCAAAATTAGTTTCAATTCTTTTAATTCTTCATCCAAAATTCTGTCTGCTGCCAATACTACACTGCCCTTTTCTATAATTTCCCTTAATTCTAATATCTCTCTAGGGCTGCTTGCTTTAATTAAAAACATGGTGGAAAAAGGTTCAAACAAAATATCTTCAAAATTATCCTTAATAAAATTGCCGTCACCATGGCGAATTTCTATGAGACCCATTATTTCCAATTCTTTAAGGGCCTCTCTTACGGAAGATCGGCTAACTTTTAATTTTTCTGCCAGATGCCTTTCAGAAGGCAGCTTATCACCTTTCTTAAGAGCCCCTTTATATATCATATCCTTTATTTGTTCAATAACCTTTTCTGATATGGTCGTATTTTTAATCGGTTTAAACATAGTAGCATCCTTCCATAAAACCATAATAAACTTTATACTCAAAGCCAATAATAATATAATTCTATTGTACCAGTTTTTATAGAATTTTACAATCGTAAAAATACTCCTTCTCATCGATAAATTTTCCGATATCAGCAACATTAGGCTCACTTGCGCAACTAATAATAGATACTCCTACTATGTAGAAATTAAAGCTATTATCGTATAAAAAATAACAGCAGGAACAATTTAACTATTCCTGCTGATGCAATTATATTTTTTTCACCGTCGTTCTCTACTTCAATCCCTCTTATTTTAATGCCATTTTTTCGACAAATGCCAGCTATTTCCTGGGCAATATGTCAAATTAATTTTTAGTGGTTAATCTATGTTGCATTTTTCAGTAAAATATTTTATATATTCAATATATAATCACATTTTCTATTTAAAATGTATCTCATTATATCCGAAAATTCAAAATCGAAGCGATTTCCTCTGTTCTTTCAGCTTTCTCCAAATATGCCTATGCCAGCCTACCTACATATTGTATTCAACCATATTTAAATTATATTTTATATGTACAAATATATCACTTACCTTTTTTCATGTTAACGAGCAAATTTTTATCTTAAAATAGATTTTGAAAAGAATAAAAACGTTAAAAAATAAATGGTAATATGTAAAATAATTATACTATAACAATTTATTTAAAATAGCGGACATTTAATGTTGCAATTTTTACTTTAAATAAAAATAAAAATATCTCTTGATAATAAATAGCTTTTGTGCTATGTTATGAAGATATAGTAATTAAATCAGGTTAATTTACAATTGAAAGAATATATTTAATAACTGTAACTAATTCGTAACAGAAGGTGTATTTATATGGATAAAAAAAATTTATCAATAAAAAATTTATTGTTGGGAAAGCCTCTTAAAAGCAATGAACTAGGCAAGGAAAAGCTCAACCGCATATGGGGAGTACCCATCATGGCAAGCGATGCTGTTTCTTCAGTTGCCTATGCAATTGAAGAAATTTTAATGGTACTTGTTCCGGTATTGGGCATGGTATCAATAAACTATCTGGGAATAGTAACTATGCCTATTATATTTCTTCTATTGGTTCTTGCGTTCTCGTATTCTCAAATTATTGACCATTATCCCAACGGCGGAGGAGCATATATAGTATCTTCCGAAAATATAGGCAAAAAAACATCTTTGGTGGCTGCTTCGGCACTTATAATTGATTATATTATGACTGTCGCAGTCAGCCTTTCTTCAGCAACGTCGGCATTCCTTGCCGCATTTCCGCAAATTGCGGAATACCGTGTCATTATAGCACTCTTATGCCTATGTTTCATTACAATTATAAACCTTCGCGGAATAAGTGAATCTTCAAAAGTATTCGGTATTCCCACATATGGTTTTATAATAATAATGGGTATAATGATTTTAACCGGACTGACAAAAATTATATTTGGAAAACTGCCGCCAATAAATTATGGAAACATGGACTTCCCTACTCAGGGAAACACCGACTTCTTTTTATCTTTTTTACTTCTTAAAGCTTTTTCCTCCGGATGTTCCGCCCTTACAGGAATCGAGGCAGTAAGCAATGCAGTGCCTTCATTCAAAGAACCATCCCAGAGAACAGCTAAGGATGTACTTTATATACTTGTTGGAATTATAGTGTTTATTTTTGGCGGATCAGTTTTGCTTGCTGTTAACCTCCGTGTAGTTCCGGTAACCGGAAGTACCATTATATCTCAAATGGGAGCTGCTGTTTTTGGAAACGGAATTTTATTTTATATTTTGCAGTTTGCCACATCCTTCATACTGCTTTTAGCTGCCAATACGGCATATAATGGACTTCCGACACTTTTAGCCATACTTGCTGAAGACAGGTACCTGCCCATGCAATTTTCCCAAAGAGGAACCAAGCTCAGTTTTTCAAACGGGATTATGTTTATATTTGGTGCAGCAGGATTTTTATTAATTGTATTTAATGCAGATACCCACCATATGATACCTTTATATTCAGTTGGTGTGTTTTTATCATTCACATTGTCGCAGGTAGGCATGGTAATAAAATGGAGAAAAATCAAGGGGCAAGGCTGGAAGCACAAATGTTTCATAAACAGTTTCGGTGCTGTAATGACTTTTATAGGCATGATAATTGTATTGTGGACAAAATTCACCGGTGGAGCTTGGATGCTTATAATTGCTATTCCTATGCTTACCTTAATTATGTCAAAAATAAAGAAACATTATGATCTTATAGCCGAACAATTAAAAGTAGACGATTTCGTGGATCATTACCACAAAAGCAAAAGCCTTGATAAAAATTTGTGCATTGTATTGGTAAATTCTATGAGCCGTTCTCTGCTTAAATCATTGAACTATGCAAATTCCCTGACCTCAAACGTAATCGCACTGCATGTATCAACAGATAGCGACAGAACCGAATACCTTAAGGAAAAATGGGAAGACTTTGAAATAGACATACCATTAGAGGTACTTGATGCTCCATATAGAGATATTATCCCCCCACTGGAAGCATATATAGAGAAAGAAGAGTCCAAACTGAAACCAGGACAGGATATATCGGTTGTAATAATAAAGTTCATCGAAATACATTGGTATGACAACATACTCCATAACCAAACTACCTATTTCATACAGCGCAAACTTTCAAACTACAGAAATGTAGCTACCATAATTGTTCCTTATTTATATAAAGTTAAATAATTCCTGCATTTTTACTTTGGCAGGCTCAAACTTGGAGCTTCAGCAGTTTAACGGCTGAAGCTCCAAAACTCTATTTCCCTTAATTACATGACAAATTTCATCAATTATATTTTAAATAATTTTCATTGCATCTCGAATCATGTTGCAATTATAATAAATTATATTGCAATTACAAATATTTGTATTATAATTATATTATAAATTGGGTTAATTTGATCATGGTGTAAATAAACTTTATATCCAAAATATATTTAAAAAAAGCCGCGTTTTAATTATACTTGTTTTTAAATAATACGCCAATATTCAATATTAGTCCAGACACATACTTATTCACACATTAATTCAGATAGGAGGAATTAGGTTTGGAATGGTACAACAAAAGTAAAAGCGAAATTCTTACAGAGCTAAACACTGATGAAAAGTCAGGGTTAAGCGATCATGAAGTAACACTAAGACTTGAAAAATACGGAAAAAACGAACTTGAAGAACAGGCCAAAAAAAGTTTTGCAGCTAAACTTGCTGATCAGTTCAAAGATTTTCTAATTATTATTTTAATAGTTGCTGCTGTAATTTCTGCGGTTGTAGGTGAGGTATCAGACGCAGTAGTTATTATTGCAATTGTTATAGTAAATGCCATACTTGGTATTTATCAGGAAGGTAAAGCTGAAAAGTCTGTTGAAGCTCTTCAAAAAATGAGTGCTCCCAACGCAAAGATTATAAGAAACGGTCAGCAGGTTGAAATCCCTTCGTCAGATGTTGTTCCCGGCGATATAGTTGTTCTTGAAGCCGGAGATATACTTCCTGCGGACATAAGACTTATTGAAAGTTCAAATTTAAAAGTTGAGGAAGCATCTTTAACAGGTGAATCAGTCCCAGTGGAAAAGGATGCAAAAGCTGTCCTGGAAGGTTCCGCCGGAATAGGTGACAGAACTAACATGGGATTTTCAAGTACTGTTATTACATATGGAAGAGGCAAAGGTGTAGTTGTAGCAACGGGCCATAAAACAGAAATAGGAAATATTGCTACCAAGATTCAAACATACGATGAAGAACAGACTCCTCTTCAGATAAAGCTAAATCAACTGGGAAAAGTTCTCGGAACTTTGACACTGGTTATTTGTGGCTTAGTATTCGTAGTTGGATTGATTCAGGGCAGAGAAGTTTTGGACATGCTTCTCACATCAATAAGCTTAGCAGTCGCCGCAATACCTGAAGGGCTGCCTGCTATAGTAACAATAGTCCTTGCCATAGGCATGAACCGTATGGCTGCGAGAAACGCCATTGTTAAAAAGCTTCTGGCTGTAGAAACACTGGGAGCAACATCTGTTATTTGCTCAGATAAAACAGGCACTCTTACTCAAAATGAAATGACAGTAGTTAAAGCATACGTTGACGACAAAGTATTGGACATCGAGGGCGGTGGATATGATCCCGTAGGTGATGTAAAGCTTGACGGGAATAAGATAGGGATTGACGGTCTTCCGGATTTAAATGATCTTATCTGTGCAGGTACTCTGGCAAACGATGCTCACATAGAAAATTCATCAGGAAGCTATAAAATGTTTGGAGATCCTACAGAAGGCTCTATTGTAACATTTGCCGGAAAACTTGGACTGACCTCTGAAGAATTAAATAAAACTTATCCCAGAATTGAAGAACTTCCTTTTGATTCTGCGAGAAAAATGATGAGTACATTCCATACTAATTATATTGATGGGAAAATAATATCCTTTACAAAAGGAGCACCGGATATAGTAATAAATAAATGCAGCAAAATAGCCTTAAATGGAGAAATGGTAGATTTCACCAAAGAACTTAAGGAACAGGCACTTGAAGCTAATTCGAAGTTTGCAAAGCAAGCTCTAAGAGTATTGTCTGCAGCATATAAAGTATGGGATGAGGTACCTTCAAAAATATCATCTGATCTGGTGGAAAACGACATGGTATTCCTAGGACTGTTTGGTATGATTGACCCTGCTCGCCCTGAGGTAAAAGATTCAATAAAAGAATGCAAGAATGCAGGAATCCAAGCAGTTATGATTACCGGAGACTATAAGGAAACCGCCTTTGCAATTGCAAAAGAACTGGGAATGGCTGAATCAGAAGATGAATCAATGATGGGAGCCGAACTTGACAACCTCTCCGACGAGGAAATGAGAGAAGTTGTTAAGAAAACAAAGGTATATGCCCGTGTATCTCCTGAGCACAAAGTTAAAATAGTAACTGCCCTTAAAGAAAACGACAACATTACGGCTATGACAGGAGACGGCGTAAATGATGCCCTCGCTCTCAAAAAAGCAGATATCGGTGTATCTATGGGCATTACAGGAACTGATGTTGCCAAAAATACAGCAGAAGTTATTCTGACAGATGATAACTTTGCAACAATTGTTAATGCTGTTGAAGAAGGAAGAATTATATTCAGCAATATCAAAAAATTTGTATTCTTCCTGTTAAGTTGCAACATTGGCGAAATTCTCATAGTATTCATGGCTATTTTATTTGGGTGGGAAGTACCTCTTCTGCCTATACAGCTGCTATGGCTGAACTTGGTGTCTGACAGCTTCCCAGCAATGGCATTAGGTGTTGAGCCTGCAGAACCTAACATGATGAACAAGCCGCCAAGGAATACAAAAGAATCCATCCTTGATAAAAAAATGTTTGGCGGAATAGCAGCTATCGCTATAGGAATAACAGCGGCATCTCTGCTGTCATTTTACTACGGAATGGTAAGATATGCAGGAAATCCGGACCAGCTGATGCACGCCAGATCAATAATATTTATGACATTAATCGTATCTGAGCTTTTGATGTCATTTTCATCAAGGTCACAGGACTATACACTGGCCAAAATAGGCTTGTTTTCAAATAAGACTATATGGAAAGCAAACCTGTTTTCCCTGGTATTGACATTAGTTGTTATGTATCTGCCTTTTGCAGCCGTTATATTTAAAATTGAACCGTTACCGCTTCACGACTGGGAAATAGTTTTAGCTTTTGCATTCATCCCTCTGGTAATCGGTGAACTATTCAAAAAAATCTTCAGGAACAAATAAACAAAAATACTTTATTATATATTAAATCAAAATCCGGAAGCAAAACTTTAAGTTATTTAAATTAAAGGTCGTTTCCGGATTTTTTTGTTTCCAGATTTTTTTTGCAGCTACAATAATTATTGCACTAACATTCATAATATACACCTTTTTTTAAGGAACCAGCGCATATTTTAAAATCAAACGGATTACCTGCAATTTTTGTCTTTAAATATGCAATTAAGTCTCTTGCCAAAATAATTTCTTCTTCCGTATCCACCTTGTTAAGGTACAAATACAATTTCCCTCTCGAGTTTTTAAACAACCCATTTTCATTTGAACATATCTTGCCAACAGCTTCAAAATCCACGTACCGACTGTAATCTGTCATAGCTCTGAATTCATCAAATCCGTATATAATGTCTTTTGAAACTTCACTGTTTACAACATCTACAGGAATGATTCCTATGACTTTATTTGTCTTGACAAGTATAGGAGGCTCGTGGCGTTTCCATCCTTTCAAAGGCATTCTTCTGGATCCATCTGCTTCCAGCAATATTATGTCAAAACATTTATGAAGATAATTCAACTCTTCATCATTAATACCAATAATTTTATTTCTATCTTTATCAATTTCTCCGGCTACTATCGTTACTCCGTTTTCTGATGATTTTGATTTATCATTGACATAATCTGGCGCACTTGTGTATATGTAATCATATTCTTCCTCAGGAGGTACAGATATCTTCGCGCTTGTACTGACCAATACCCTGTATTTGTTTCTAAGTTCTCTAGCAATGGTATACAAAAGAGATGTCTTTCCTCCGCTTCCTGTAACTGAAATAATATCACCTTTTTTAATGTTAAATATATCTTCTAATTTTATCATTTTCACCCTATCCTTTAGTATTTTATTTATAAGTTATACCACAAGCATATTATTGAAAAACAAATCAAATTTTATATTATTTTCATTCGTACTTGCATGTTTGTTAAATTACTAATTATAGATTTTTACACTGAAACATTTAATGTGCTTTTTATATTTGATCATTAATAAAGAAAAAAATAGAGGCTTTTTAAAAATCCCTCTAATGTGAATTAATAAAAAGCCTCTGGTGCTGCAAAATGCTGGAATGCATTTTGCTATATATGAAACCCGCAACGGGTATTGACGTATTACTTACATCATTCCGTTCATTCCGCCGCCAGCCGGAGGCATTGCAGGTTCTTCTTTTTTCGGTTCATCAGCAACGGCCACTTCTGTTGTCAACAGCAATGATGACACACTTGCAGCATTCTGAAGAGATGACCTGGTTACCTTGGTCGGGTCTACAATTCCTGCTTCAATCATGTCTATATATCTTTCATTGAGTGCGTCAAAACCGATGCCTTTTTCGCTGTTCTTAATTTTTTCAACTATTACTGATCCTTCTAAGCCTGCATTTACAGCTATTTGTCTAACAGGCTCTTCAAGCGCTTTTTCAATTATCCTTGCTCCTGTCTTTGCATCTCCTGTTAAACCGTCAGCTACTTTGGCAACTGCTTTTGATGTAGCCAACAGTGCAACTCCGCCGCCGGATACGAGGCCTTCTTCAACGGCTGCTCTTGTTGCGTTTAAAGCATCCTCCATTCTCAGTTTTTTCTCTTTCATTTCAGTTTCAGTAGCTGCACCAACATTTATAACTGCAACTCCGCCTGTAAGTTTAGCTAATCTTTCCTGTAATTTTTCCTTGTCGAATTCAGAAGTTGTATCTTCGTACTGTGCTCTAATTTGTTTTACTCTATCAGATATTTCATCCTTAGAACCTGCACCGTTGACTATAATTGTATTTTCTTTGTCTACTTTTACAGTTCCGGCACTTCCTAGCATATCGATTTTAGTATCTTTTAATTCATAGCCTAATTCTTCCGTTATTACCTGGCCGCCTGTTAAAATAGCTATGTCTTTCAGTATTTCTTTTCTTCTGTCGCCGAATCCAGGAGCTTTAACAGCAACACAATTAAATGTACCTCTTAATTTATTAAGAACTAATGTTGCCAGTGCTTCCCCTTCTATGTCTTCTGCAATAATAAGTAGTGATTTACCGGCCTGAACTATTTGCTCTAATATAGGTAAAATTTCCTGAATATTACTAATCTTCTTGTCTGTAATTAAAATATACGGATTTTCCAGCACTGCTTCCATTTTATCACTGTTAGTCACCATATATGCAGATAAGTACCCTCTGTCAAATTGCATTCCTTCAACTACATTGAGCTCAGTTCCCATGGTCTTTGATTCTTCAACAGTTATGACACCGTCTTTACCAACCTTGTCCATAGCCTGAGAAATCAATTTTCCTATTTCCTCATCTCCTGCTGAAATAGATGCGATTTGGGCTATTTCCTCAGAAGTTTCAACTTTTTTGCTTGAATTTTTAAGTTCTTCAACTACAGCATCAACTGCTTCCTTAATGCCTCTCTTTATAATCATCGGATTGGCTCCTGCTGCTACATTCTTTAACCCTTCCCTGATTATTGCCTGAGCTAATAATGTAGCTGTAGTAGTACCATCTCCTGCCACATCATTAGTTTTTGTTGCAACTTCTTTTACAAGCTGAGCACCCATGTTTTCATATGGATCCTCAAGTTCTATTTCCCTTGCTATAGTAACACCGTCATTTGTAATAACAGGTGAACCAAATGATTTTTGCAATACTACATTTCTTCCTTTAGGTCCCAGTGTAACCTTTACTGTATCTGCAAGTTTGTTAACGCCTTTCTCTATTGCACGACGGGCATCTTCGTCAAATTTAATTATTTTTGCCATAATATTATATACCTCTCTTTTATTTTTTTATTCAATAACTGCCAATATATCAGACAATTTTATAATAATTAATTCTTCACCGTCAATTTTAACTTCTGTACCTGCAAATTTAGAAAAAATCACCTTATCTCCAACTTTAATTTGTTCCTTTTTCTTTTCATCAGATGTAATTTCTGAACCTACTGCAAGAACTTTCGCTACTTGAGGTTTTTCCTTAGCGGTGCTTGGCAATACAATGCCGCTTTTAGTTTTTTCTTCTGCTTCCGCCATTTTAATCAATACTCTTTCGCCTAATGGTTTTACTGTCATGTTTAATTCCTCCTATTTTATTTAATATACTATTTATCCGAGTTGTTGTTAGCACTCGACTCCATAGAGTGCTAACACTACAATGTATATAATAACCATAACTTTAATTGTTTTCAAGTCTTATTTTATTTAATTTTTGATTGTTTTTTGTAAAAAAAGCTATATAACACGGATAAATTCACTATATTACTTTAATTTTTAATTATTTTCTTCCATTTTATTTTAAAATCATTAAATTTTAATATTTGGGTAAATTTCATAAAATAATTAGTGTTTTTTATGTTCAAATATAGTATAATAATAGCATATAGTATAACCTATTTGTGTTAATAAAATATATAGGAGGAATTGAAATGTCTCTTGTCACATCTAAAGAAATGTTCAAAAAAGCTTATGAAGGTCATTATGCCATTGGTGCCTTCAATGTGAACAATATGGAAATAATCCAAGGCATTGTTGAGGCTGCAGAACAGGAAAATGCCCCGTTAATCCTGCAGGTTTCAGCAGGAGCAAGAAAATATGCCAATCCGGTTTACTTAAGGAAACTTGTTGATGCTGCCATAGAAGACACAGGATTAGACATATGTCTTCATTTGGACCATGGAGAAAACTTTGAAATCTGCAAACAATGTGTAGATGACGGATTTACATCTGTTATGATTGACGGTTCAAAACATCCATTCGAAGAAAATATTGCTATTACTAAAGAAGTTGTTGAATATGCTCACAGCAAAGGCGTTGTAGTAGAAGCCGAGCTTGGAAAACTGGCAGGTGTAGAAGATGCGGTGAATGTAAACTCCAAAAATGCTACGTATACAGACCCGGACCAAGCAGTAGAATTTGTAGAAAAAACAGGTGTAGACTCTTTGGCAATTGCCATAGGCACAAGCCATGGTGCTTATAAATTTAAAGGAGAACCGAAATTAGATTTTGAAAGACTGGAAACAATTGAAAAATTGCTGCCCGGATTTCCTCTTGTACTTCACGGCTCATCATCTGTACCAAAAGAATTTGTAGACCTGTGCAATAAATATGGTGGTAAAATCCCGGGAGCTGCAGGCGTACCGGAAGAAATGCTGCAAAGAGCTTCTAAAATGGGAGTATGCAAGATTAACATTGATACTGACTTAAGACTTGCTATGACAGCATGCATCAGACGACTCTTTGTTGAGAACCCTTCCGAATTTGACCCGAGAAAATACTTAGGTCCCGGAAGGACAGCCATAAAAGATATGGTAGCACATAAAATGAGAGACGTCTTAGGCTGCAGCGGCAAGCGATAATTAAAGCAAAAGCAGGCTGTACCGCATTAATTGTTTTCTGTTAATGCGGCAGCCTATTGTTTCTTATTCATATATGTGGAAACATAATTTTTATCAACTGTTATGACGGGGCAATATTTAATGCTTTTTTTCTTAATTTCTTTTTCTATAATTTTAACAAGTTCGCTTGATTTTATTTCGTACTCAATCGGTACAACCACGTCAAATATTAGGTTAGTATGAGTTTCACCTTTTACGACTCTAAAATCATGCATGGTGAGTCTGTTGTCTATTTCCTTTATTATCTTTTCTGTCATGCATCTAAGCTCATTTATTTCCTTGTCGTCCGTAATAATAGGGTCCAAATGTATAACCAAGTTAATATTCAAATCTCTTGCAAAATCTCTTTCAATATTGTCAATAATGTCATGGGATTTTAATACATCCTCTTTCGCATCAACCTCGGCATGAACAGATGCAAAATATTTATTAGGTCCGTAATTATGAACTACCAAGTCGTGAATATTTATTATACCGTCATATGATAAAACTTTTTGTTCAATCTTATCAATAAAATCCGGATCCGGCATTTCTCCAAGCAGCGGATTCAATATATCCTTTAATATAGAATAACCTGAATATATAATAAACAATGCTACCAATACTCCCATATAACCATCTATTTCAATTCCTGTAAATTTTGCCACATAAATAGATATAAGAACTGCAGCAGTTGATATGACGTCATTTCTTGAGTCCATCGCAGCCGCTTTCATGGTTGATGATGAAATTTTATCAGCAATTTTAGAATTAAAATGGCTTAACCAAAGTTTCAGTATAATGGAAAGTACCAGCACCAAAACCATAGTCCGTGAGAAAACCGTCGTCTCAGGGTACCTTATTTTACCTACTGAAGATTTGACAAGCTCAGTTCCCAAAAGCAATATAATTGCTCCCATAGCAAGACCGGTCAGATATTCAATCCTCGCATGGCCGAAAGGGTGGTTGTTATCTGCAGGTTTGCCTGACATTTTAAACCCTATAAATGCAATTACAGAAGAACATGCATCAGATAAATTATTAAAACCATCTGCAGTAACTGAAATGCTGTTAAAAATCGTTCCTATAACTATTTTGCATACACTAAGAACAACATTAATCAAAATACCGACAACACTTCCTAGTTTACCATAATCTTCTCTCACAGAAGGTTCATTTACATTTTCATAATCCTTTATAAATCTTTTAATTATAAAATCAATCATAACTACTTATTTTTCACATCCTTATTCTATATGCTGAGAAATTGGTTCAGTCATTATCTCCTGTTCAGTTACTGCTTCCGATTCAGATGCTTTTTCAGTTTCAAACATTTTATCATTTATTTTTATTTCATCTTCTATTTCCGGAACCATTTCTTCATTCACCTTGTTTTCTTTGTTTTGATCCGCACGTTCAGCTTTAAAATTCACTTCTTCAATAACAGCCTCTAAGGAAGCAGTAAGCTCATCCTTTTTCTTCTTACTTTTACTTGATGTAATGACAACCACTTCGGTTTTTTCGTCTTCATTAATATAACTCCGGCCTCTCAATTCGATTATAACAGTTTTAACAGCTTCATTGATTTTTTTGTTTTTAAGGTTCTGAACACTTATATTATCAATTACTTTTTCACCCTCATTATTAACTGCCTTAACCTCCAAAACTCGATCGAGCACGTTTACTGAAAACTCAAAAGGAGGATTCACATCAAGGCTAACATGGGAAAATGGAATAAGGTATGCACATACTGAAATCGCAAACAACACTAATACCCCGGCTGCCGAAACCGCAATTTTTATATATCTATTGCTTTTTTTTAATATTATTTCCTGTCCCATAGTATATCCATTGTTCTTTATTTTTAATATTCTGCCGTCTTCTGATAAAACTGCTGCATCATTGTCTTTAATTTCAACTACTACTGCTCTCATTTTTCCAGCTCCTCTCGAATATATCGCATATAGTCCGAAAGATATGGATAATCCCCGGAAATTATTTCAACTGCTGCCACAATATATTTTCGATGGCGTTCCAGCAATTTGCGGGACACCTTAGCGTTCTTTTCAATTAAATTTAAAGGCAGCTTTCTTTTTATTTTCATTTCGCTTGTCAATATAGGATTTTTTATCATAAAAGCTACAGCCTTGGCACATGCCCTTTTTGTTTTCTCCGCTTTTGGAGAATAATCCGCCAAATCCATAAATGAAAAACCATATTCCGAAAAAACTTCATTTATTAGATATATCTCCATTCTTAAGGAATTATTCTCACCTGATGAAACTTTTTCAGCTATTTCCGACTGCATTGAATAATCTCCCTCTTCCTCAGGACTTGACTCAAATAGTGATGGTTTAACCAATATTTCAGGAGCATACCTTGATTTACTTCTTACGTAATCAATAATTCGCCTTCTGATAATTAACTCCGCAAAATTCAAAAAGCTGCCCTTTTCAGGAAAATAATTCCTTATTGCGTCTGTAAAAGCTGCCATTGCCACTGACCATTCGTCATCACTTTTTGAAATATATCTGCGAGCTGCCGAGGATGCACGTTTCAATATGAAATTTTCGTATTTGTTTATAAGTCTATTCATTGAATTTTCATTGTCTTTAGCATTAACTGCTAATATATCTAATTCGCTCACAACCCACCTCATAATAATTACAAATTATTATATCACCATAATTTTTCTATTACAACATAGATAATTAACAGATAATTTTCTAATCTTCATAACCGGTTAACAAAAAATTAAAAATCAGAAATTAAAAAATTTTAAATAAACTATTGTTAAACCTTATCTTATGTATTATAATAAGTCTATCATCTACGTGTGACTGTACCGGTAATACTTTGGGGATATAGCTCAGTTGGGATGAGCGCTTGAATGGCATTCAAGAGGTCAGGGGTTCGAGCCCCCTTATCTCCACTATTTTTGTCAGCTGCTTGTTAGCTACATATCCATAGCTTAAACTGATAATGATTCGTTATAAAAAACACTTATAATTATTTATAAAGCTGCTTTGTTTATGTGATGTAGCAAAACTATATCGGAGTAAATGAAACCCAGCGAAAACAAGATTAAAACACTTGTTTTTTGCTGGGTTTTTTATTAAAAAAATCAAGGAGGTATTTGATTATGAGCAATAGGAAAATGTTATTAATTAATTGGAAATGACATAAAATCTTACACGGCTATTTGCTATAGTTTAAAGGAGGAAAAAATGGAATTAGGAAGTTGGGCATTAATATCATCACCATCACTATTGGCATTAATTCCGCTATTAGTGTATCTTATAATGGTTTTTAGGAACAAATCAAATCTTGCAGGCTTAATTGCGGGTGTGATTGTTGCTGCAGTTTTAACAGGGCAGGATCTTGAGGCTCTTGCATCAATATTCACTGCAGCTTTAGGATCTTTCTTAGGAACAATTGGTCTTATTATTATGTTTGGAAGCGGCCTTGGATACTTAATGGACAAAACAGGGGTAAGTCACACCCTGGTTTATTGGATTGTGAAACGTATAGGTGTCAACAGTGAGAAAAAAGGTATGATGGCCATAATTATTTCTTCAATAGTAATATGCGGCTTGCTGGGGACGCTGGCAGGAGGAAATGCAGTTATAGCTCCTGTTATTATTCCTGTTGTAGCTGCTGTAGGATTAACTCCAACAGCGGTTTGTGCTTTGTTGAGAGTATCCGGCGAAGTAGGTTTGATGGTAGGACCTCTTACAGGGGTGACAATTGCTACTATGGGAGTTACAGGACTGTCTTATGGAAAACTGATGCTTTGGGCGGTAATTCCTTTCAGCATTGTTTGGATTGGGTCTACCTTGTTTGCCGTCGGAAAAATCCAGAAAAAATATAGAGGCGTTGAAGTATATGAAATTACCGACGATATGGTTGACATTAACAGCATTGAAATTACAAAGGAACAGAAGCTTACAACTATATTGTTCATATTGTCTTTCATACTGCTTGTTTGTTTTGGAATAATCACAAAGCAGGGAACAAGTTATGCTGTAATAGTAATGCTGATTTTATCTGTTATAATTTCCATTTGCAGCAAACTTGAAATTGATTCTGCCATCAACATCTTTGTAGATGGTGCTTCTCAAATGACCAACATGTTTTTGGTATTTATCTTCTTTGAAGTTATGTTTAGCATGATAGACCTGGGAGGCGGTTTTGACGCTTTGGGACAATTGTTAACAGGATTGGTATCTGCAGCAGGTAAAGCAGGAGTGCTTATAGTTGCATCCTTGGTGGGAGGATTTGGCATTGAAGCTGCTGCTGTAGCCGAAATAAATATTGTCCATGAAATGTTTATAAACTTAGTTAATCAGGTAAACCTTCCTATGGAAATATGGGCAACAGCTATATTGGCAGCCACAAGGATTACAGGTTCCCTGTATCCCACGGCAAATCTGGCTGGACAGCTGGGAATTGCAAGATGCAGTAATATGAAAGGAGTGATGAAAATAAGCTGGATAGGTGCAGCTGCTCTTTGGGCATGGGTTATTATTTGGGCATTTGTAGGTCCTATGCTTGCCTGATAATTAAAGAATTTGTAGATTATTATAAATTTATAAGGAGGTATTGAATTGAAAGAGAGAGTTATATCCAATTTATTAGTACTATTTTTAGTTATGTCAATGTTTGTACCTTGTTTTGCAGAAGCGGCGACAAAAATTTCTAATGCGGTATACCTTGGAGTTGTAGATTATGGTGCTGTTCAGTCAGATAATAAAGATAATTTCGAATATCGTTTCAGCGTTGATGGGAATGAAGTTATTTACAAGGTATCTAATACTGCTGATTACGTTATCAACAATGTTCTGGCAGAGGGATATGTTTTCGATCTTGTTGTTAAAGATAATACAGTTATAGATATTTCTATACCTGAACCTTCGGTAATAGGAACTGTACAAGCAGCCACATCAAGTGCTATAAAAGTGGACGGAAAGGATATAAACATTACTAAAAATACAAAGATTTTTGAAATTTCTCCGGAAGCTGGAAGTGCAGATGTTAAAACTGCATCTTTAGAAGTAGGAAAATCTGTAAAAGTATATGGTGACCCGGCTGACGTTATATACCTAACCTTTGTGGTAGAACCGTACAAGCCTCCGGTCGAAGGAACTGCCGGCCAACGTACACTGAAAAATTTCCTGGCTACTGCCATGGAACCTGTGGGAACAGCCCTATATATATATGGAGGGGCTTGGGATTGGCAGGATGTAGGCTCAAGCAATCAGGCAACAACTATAGGACTGTCTCAAACATGGTTGGATTTTTTTCAATTACAGGATGATACCTATACATATAGAAACGACAGTAATTATGCTGAAAGTTATTATCCTCACGGAGCGTATAACGAATATTACTATGCAGGTATAGACTGCTCAGGATACGTAGGTTGGGCTTTATACAACATAATGAATACTCAGAGTGGAGGAGAAGGATATGTAAGAAGCGCCAACATTATGGCTAAAACATTAGATCAAACATATAATTACGGAACCTGGACACGGGATTTTGATAATTTTAGTTTTAAACCTGGAGATATATTCAGCTTAGGCGGACATGTATGGATCTGCTTAGGAGTATGCGAAGACGGCAGCTTGGTAATTATGCACTCCACACCCTCTGACAGTATTACCGAAAATCCTGGAGGCGGCGTACAGATAAGCGGTGTAGGTGAAAGTGAAGATTGCCAGGCTTATAAACTGGCTCAAGAGTACATGGATCGTTACTATCCTGCATGGAGTGAAAAATATTCAGCAATTTGTAAGAATTATGAAGAATACACCTCTATTGAAAATTCTAATTCCGGCAAGTTTTCCTGGAATCTTGATGATACAGGTTTATTGGATCCGGATGAATATGCCCATATGTCAGCGGATGAAATACTTAAAGATTTGTTTGGCGAAAGTTCCAACAGTGGCAGACGACCATCCGGACGTAGAACCAAGACATATTATGATATTACAGTTCAGAATACAGATAACGGATCCGTCACTTCCGACCGTCAACAAGCTGTACTGGGAAGTACCGTAGAGCTTACAGTTAATGCCCATGACGGCTACGAATTGGACAATCTAGAAGTAAAAGATTTAAGAGGTAATTTAATTGAGACTTCTGAATTAAAAAACGGAAAATGTACTCTTACTATGCCGAGCTCCAATGTGACAGTAACAGCTAAATTTGAAAAGTTGAATGAAACAGACGAAGTAGCAGGTGAAATTGAGGAAAACCACGATATTCCTTTTGATGATGTAGATGAAAATGATTGGTTTTATAATGCTGTGAACTATGCCTATGGTGCAGATATTATCACAGGTGTTTCTGAAAGGAGCTTTAACCCTGATGGAACCCTCACACGCAGCATGGCTGTTCAAATCCTTTATAATCTTGAAGGTAAGCAGTTATTATCCGATGCTGATGTGGATTATTCCATTAAGGACGTAAGTAAAGACCAGTGGTTTGCCGATGCCATGTACTGGGCGCGAAAGGAAGGTCTGATTGCAGGATACGGGAATGGTATGATGGGCCCCAATGATCCTGTTACTCGAGAGCAGCTTGTTGTACTTTTATATAACTATGCAGGTTTTAAAGGATATGATTTGACAAAATCCGGGAATTTGTCTGTTTACATTGACAGCAGTCAAATTTCAGATTGGGCTAAGGATGCAGTTGCGTGGGCAATTGGTAGTAACATAATGAATGGCCGCCCTGGAGGAGTTATAGCTCCCCTTGATTCAATAAGTCGCGCAGAAATGACACAGATAATCTGGAATTTCAGCAAAATATAGTACTATGATTTAGAAGTTGATTGAGTTTTCATTGCATATTAATTAGCAGTTAGTTCCCTGCAAAGGGAGCTAAAAATATGACTACTTATGGGTATTTATTTACCTTCGAGTTACTCACAGTATCAATTACTGCCTTGTTTAAGACAAGCTTAATTAAGATAATCTTATACATAAAAAGGACAAAAATTTTCTTTAATGTTGATTTGTAGCTGCATTATATGTCTTTTTAGGTGAATGGAGGTTCTTACACACCTTGACAAAAATTTAATTTATGCTATAATGCAGCAAATTGACTATAATAAAGTAGGGGAGGTAAAAAAATGAAAGCAAAAAAATTATTGTCAATCGTACTGGCATTCATGCTTGTGCTTCCACTGGCCGCATGCCGACAAAATCAAGAAACACCTTCTGATGAAGGCAATGAATCCAACGATAAGCTTGTAAGCAACGTTTTTCAGGGAGAAAGCACAGGAAAATTCGGTCCTTTTAAAGTTGAAGTTACTTTAGAAAATTCCGAAATTAAGGATATAGATGTTGTTGAAAGCTCAGAATCCGGGTTTACAGAACCGGTTATTGCTGAATTAACCAAGCAGATGATTGACACAAATTCAACAGATGCAGATTCAATTTCAGGTGCAACCCTGACAAGTTTTGCCTTCATAAACAGTGTCAAGGATGCCGTGGAAAAATCCGGTGCGTCCTTAGCTGCCAAGGAGGCGCCTGCCGAAACAGAAAAACCGGAAGACACAGACACTGAAATAGTTATCATAGGATCTGGAGGCGCAGGTTTGACATCTGCCATAGAAGCTACAAATTCAGGTGCTAAGGTAATAGTTGTAGAAAAAAATGGTTTTATGGGCGGAAATACCAACTATGCCACTGGAGGTATGAACGCAGCGGGAACAAAATATCAGGAAGCAAAAGGCATAAATGACACTCCTGAACTATTCTATGAAGACACCATGAAAGGTGGACATAACCTGAACAATCCCGATCTGCTCAGGACTTTAACCGAAAACTCCGCTGAAACTCTTTACTGGCTGGAAAGCCTAGGTGCAGATCTGTCAGAAGTTGGAATATCCGGCGGCCAAAGCGTAAACAGGTTACATAAGGCACCGGAAGGCATGCCTGTAGGAACACACCTGATGAATGTATTCGGAAAACAAGTTAAAGAATTAGGCATAGATGTAAGATTAAACACTAAGGCAGTGGAAATACTTTCGGAAGGAAATAAAGTTACGGGTATCCAGGTTGAGACCAAAAATGGCGACAGCTACAATATAAATGCAAAAGCTGTAATTCTTGCTTCAGGAGGATTCGGAGCCAACCCGGAAATGGTTGTAAAATACAAACCTGAGCTTGAGGGATTCGGAACCACAAACCAGCCGGGAGCAACAGGAGATTCATTTCCAATGATTGAAAAACTGGATATTTCTCTGACAGATATGGAACAGATTCAAACTCACCCCACTGTTGTACCGAAAATAAATGAAATGATTACGGAAGGTATAAGAGGCGACGGAGCAATTTTAGTTAATCATGCTGGCGAAAGATTTATAAATGAGCTTGAAACCAGAGACGTGGTGTCTGAAGCCATATTGTCACAGGAAAATTCGACGGCATTCCTTGTTCTTGACAAGCAGGTCTATGACAAAGCATCCACATATGCAAAGTATAAAGATCAGGGACTTTTAAAAGAAGCAGATACGCTGACTGAGCTGGCTGAACTCATGAAAGTAGACCCGGATAAGCTTGAAAAAACCGTCAACTCATACAACGAGCATGTAAAAGCAAAATCCGACACAGACTTCGGAAGAACTTCTTTAGATTTGGAGCTTAACACAGCGCCCTACTATGCGGTTGAGATTTCTCCGGCCATCCATCATACTATGGGTGGAGTTACAATAAACACAAAGGCCCATGTTCTCAACAATTCAGGTGAGCCGGTAGAAGGATTGTTTGCAGCGGGAGAGGTTACCGGAGGCGTTCATGGAGGAAACAGAATCGGAGGGAACGCAGTGGCAGATATAACTATATTCGGAAGAACTGCCGGAGCAAATGCCGCAGCGTCTGTAAAATAGCAGAGACCGAAGCATTTTAAAAGCACCGATGTCAATTTCGGTGCTTTTTGAATATATGCAGATAATTGAAAGCTGCTATATCGTCTGTCGGTTCTAAAAAATTCTAGAATTCTTTCCTTCTGTATATTGAAATTGAAATTAAAACCGAAACTGCTAATACAGCCACGGAGATTATCGGCAGCCAATGAAAAAATGCAATAAGTTCTGATTCTTCAACGCCATGAAGCTTAAAACCAAGCTTTGAAGCAAATATTAAGGCTGCAATAGGGATAAACAGTATCAACATCATAAAAGTACGTCCTTTTTCCACTCCATATTTGAAAAATATAGGAAACAGTACAGCTATCAGTATCATCCCAGCTGACAAAACCACCAGGCTTATAAGGATATTTTCCTTAAACATACTTCTGTCGTATAATAAGCCTAAAAACAAAGTTATAATAAATGACGAGAACAGGAAAATCAATCCCACAACGTACTTGCTCAGCACCAGTTCATTTCTTGACACAGGCATTGTAAGAGCATATATATCCCACTTGTCTTTTTCGTCATAACCCATTGCCGTTATAGGAATCATAACCGCAAACATTATTATCATTCCGCTTAACATCCCAAAGTTATCTGATGAATAAAATAAAATGCAATAAAATATTATATATATAATATATATTTTCAACTGCTTCTTTAAGTTTAAGAGATCCTTTAATATAAGACCTGTCATTGTATCCGCTCCTTTATATAAAATACCATTATGTCTTCTATATCAGCCTTGTCAACCACATAATCTCCTCTGATTTTATTTTTTAATATCAGGGCTTCCGTTCCGAATTTATTTTTTCTCATACCTTTGACAATTTCAGGGTCAATATTTTTGAACTCATCCTCGGAGCATTTCAGTATTCCGTAATTATCCAGCAAGCCGTCCTTGGCCTCAGAAAAGATTATTTTACCCTTGTGGATAAATGTAATATAATCGCAGACTTTTTCCAAATCGCTTATTATATGGGATGAAATAAAGACAGAATGGGATTCATCCTGTATAAATTCCATAAATATATCTAAAATTTCCTCTCTAACTATAGGGTCCAGCCCGCTTGTAGCTTCATCCAGTATTAATAGTTCGGGATCGTGGGACAGTGCCGCTGCAATAGACAGTTTCATTTTTGTTCCCCTGGAATATTCTTTTATGATTTTACTTCGGGAAATCGAAAATTTATCCAACAGTTCATAAAAACATCCTTCGTCCCATGTTCTGTATATTCTTTTCATTATTCTGTTAATTTCCACAGCGTTTAAGCTTTCAGGAAGATATGATTCATCCATTACAACGCCTATATTTTCCTTGACGTCCTTCAGGCCGGATTTATTATCCTTGCCTAAAATTGTGATTTTCCCCCCGTCCCTACCTATTAAATCTATAATAAGCTTTATTGTTGTGCTCTTCCCTGCACCGTTCTCACCAACAAAACCCATTATTGTTCCTCTGGGCAGGCATATATTTACATGATCTAATTTGAAATTCTTGTATTCCTTTGTCACATTCTCTAATTTTAATGCGTATTCCATGTCATTCTCCTTCAAATATGAGTGTCATCATTTCAATCAACTGGCTCAGCTCTATTCCACTGCTGGCCGCCAAACCTGCAATTGCCTGCATATGAGCTTCTATCTCCTTAAGCTGCTGTTCCTTTATTAATTCTACGTTCTTGCTTGCAACAAAGCTTCCTTTTCCGGTAACGGAAATAATAAAGCCTTCTCTTTCAAGCTCATCATATGCTCTTTTTGTGGTAATTACGCTGATTCTCAGTTCCTTTGCCAAAAGCCTCATGGAAGGCAGTGTATCCCCTTCATTTAGCTCTCCGGAAATAACCAGTGCCTTTATCTGCGAAACAATCTGCTCATAAATAGGCTGACCGCTCGAGTTGCTTATAAGTATATTCATCTTCACCACCATGGTAATATTGTATATGCTCATTATATACAATATTGCATATTTGTCAATAAAAAAATCGGGGTCAACTCTAAAAAAGATGTCCCCGGTTTTTCCGAATTTGGAATTTTTATTATTTTATTTTTGATTTTTGTCATGAAGTATTTTTAATCCCTTAAATAAAAGCTGAGGATCATAATGGTCAATCATAGAAGTTTCATTATACACTATCCTTCCCAAACCACCGGTTGCCAACACTTTCATTTCGATTCCCATTTCCTCTTTTATTTTTTTGACAATATACTCAGCTTGTCCAATATACCCATAAACCAATCCTGCCTGAATGCTAGCTATCGTATTTCGTGCAAGAATAGAATCCGGTTTCTTAATTTCGACGCTTGGAAGCTTCGCCGTCCTTTGCCACAAAGCATCAGCAGTAATCTGAAGCCCGGGTGCAGTTACCCCATATTTGAATTCACCGTTTTCACTTAATATGTCATATGTGGTTGCAGTACCAAAATCAATTACAATTAAAGGGCCGCCAAACATATCATATGCAGCCACAAGGCCTACAATTCTATCTGCACCAACCTCACGCGGATTATCATTTGATATTGTTATTCCTGTTTTAATTCCCGGGCCTACAATTATAGGTTCAATGTCAAAATATTTTTTTAATGCATTTTCAAATGAATGCATTACATTTGGAACAACTGATGAAACTATTGCACTCTTAATTTTATTTTTTTCGATGTTGCTGTACTTCAACGAGTTCAAAATAAAAATTCCATATTCATCTGAAGTTTTATCCTTGCGTGTAACCATTCTCCAATTTCCGATAATGTCATCGCCGTCGAAAACTCCTAAAACTATGTTGGAATTCCCTATATCAACAGCTAAAATCATAAATCCTCCTATTTGTTAATTCTGTCATACACATTAACGACTGCAGCAGTTCCGACTCCTGCTACTGAACTCTCTATTAATGCGCTTGTTGTAATTAAAAATATGGCAAACGCCGCAAAGGTAGTCCCTATTCCTAATTCCACACTCATTTTTATTATATTCTCCCTGTAAACCAAGTATAGCATAAAAATAACAAGGAGTGTATTGGTAAGCGCTCCCGACACTCCCGCAATCAATAGGGATGCTGTTTTGAACTTAGTTAATTTAATACATAATTTAAAAACATAATAGGGAACTACTCCGATAAAGATCCTTGGTAAAATTGCGACCAAAGGATTTAAGAAAAGATAGTCTAATGGAGATGCCGGAGCTAATAAAGACTTTAGCAACGTTGCCAGCCCTGAAAAAAATCCCATGGCTGCTCCTGATTTCGGCCCGTATATAATACCTGTGATTATTGTAGGCAAGAATATAAAAAGGGCCATTGACGCAGAGGCTGTCGGAACTGTCGTCAAAGAAACAAAGATAATTGTTAGTGCAAGCATAATCGCTAAAAAAGTGAGTTTGCTTGTTTTAGTATTTCTATTCATAATATCCTCCTGTTCTCGTTCTGCATTGCAGATACAAGACAAATTCGATGATATTATACCACATTTTTTTTAGAATGCAAATAAATTTTACTATTTTCTCAGTTCGCCAATTGACTTTGTTGTAACCTGGCTTCTGTCCAAACCCAAAAGTTCGATAGCTCTTTCCAAATCCTTTTCTGAAGACATTTCTATCTCAAGATATGGCTTCGAGTATGTATTTTTATCCCATGTATCAATTTCAAATATAATATTTTCGTAAGTATACGACCTTCTGTGTTTGTACCCAGGCTTCTTTTTTTTATATCCCAAAACTTCCAATATCTTTGCCATGTTCTTCCAATCTGATATTTCAGTTTCTATTTCTTCATTAATTCTTAAAATGCTTCTTTTTAGGCTTTTTTTAAAAGTCAGTATATTTTTTGTTTCACCATTCAAAAGATTCTCTATTACTCTTATTCTCAAATATCCGTTATATTTCTTTTTAAGAAAGCCGTAATCTGTATCGAACCTGTAATTTACCTGATTTTCATCTTTTATAAGCTTTGCTCCAATATTGATAAGCTTTTTTTCTATTTCATCCTTATCAATATTAAGGACCTTGACTTCCTTTTCTTTCATTTTATCCTCCAAAATTGCATTTTGATAATTATAACATATATAAACATATATCTATATATAAAAATATTTGATAAATTTATCAATAATATGTTTTTAAATCTCATATTGTGGGTATACATTAATTATTAAGTTATAAAGCTATAGGAGGATAACATGTGTAAAATAAAATTTTTTATCTGCAGAACTTGTGGAAATTTAGTAAGCCTTATAAACGAAGGAGGCGGCACATTGGTATGTTGTGGAAATGAAATGGAAGAACTTGTTCCCAACACAGTAGACGCAGCAACTGAAAAACACGTTCCTGTAATAGAGGTTGAAGGAAATAAAGTTACGGTAAAAGTGGGAAGCGTAGCTCATCCAATGAAAGAGAACCATTATATTCAATGGATTTATCTTGAAACAAATGAAGGCGTTCAAAGAAAGTGCCTGAAACCCGGCGACGAGCCAAAAGCTGTTTTTGCATTGAACGACGGAGACAAAGTAGTTTCTGCTTATGAATACTGTAATCTTCATGGATTATGGAAAAAAGAAGCATAGCAGTATACTTTTTATTGCCATGGTAATGTATGTCATTATAAAAGGATTTGAATCACACAGAAATTCAAATCCTTTTTAAACTTTTCGAAAAAATCAGGCTGTCCTAATCGTTCAATTGGTTAATTGCTTACTTATAGACGCATGAACTTCCTACTATAAACAACTTATGATATTTTTGCTCCCCCTGCTATATCGTCTAAAGTAGAAATTAATGTTAAATTTTTTCCTTTTTGTGCAGCCAACAACATTCCATGAGATTCAATTCCCCTTAATTTAATAGGTTTTAAATTATAAACCAGTATAACTTTCTTACCTGTCAAATTTTCCGGAGCATAATATTTTGCAATCCCCGAAACAACCTGTCTTGTTTCGTCTCCAACTTTCAGATGTAATATAAGAAGTTTGTCAGCATTAGGGTGTTTTTCAGCTTTGACGATTTCTGCAACCCTTAAATCTATTTTGTCAAAATCATCAATCGTTATATATTCACTAATTTCTTCCTTAGTATTCTCTTTTTCCGGGTCAGTCTTTACCTCGGCACCAGTCTTCACATTTTTGGTTTTGTTAATTTCTTTGATTTCCTTAGGGTCAATTCTCGCAAACAATATTTCAGGCGTCCCCACCTTTTCTCCAGGCACCATTCCATTAAAGTTTTGCAGTGATTCCCAGTCTTTTTTGTTTGTATTCAATTGCTTCAGTATTTTCTTCGAGGTATCAGGCATATACGGCTCAAGCAATACCCCGGATATCCTTATTGATTCAAGCAGGTTATACAAAACAGTTCCCAGCCTTGCTCTCTTATTTTCGTCCTTTCCTAAAATCCACGGCTGAGTTTCGTCAATATACTTGTTGCTTCTTCTTAGAAGCACAAATATTTCATCTATTGCGTCCGCAACCCTTAATTTATCCATTTTTTTCTCAACTCTCTGGGGTGTTTCAAGAGCAAGTTTAATAAGTTCATCATCTATAGGCTCACGTTCCGACGGAGAAAGAATTTCACCGCCAAAATACTTATTTGACATAGTTATCGTTCTGTTAACCAAGTTACCAAGTATGTTAGCCAGATCAGAATTAATTCTTTCTATCAGTAATTCATATGTCAATGTTCCATCACTTTCAAAGGGTATTTCATGAAGTAAATAGTACCTTACCGCATCCACCCCGAAAATAGATACCAAGTCATCAGGATATATTACATTACCTTTTGACTTGCTCATCTTACCCTCGTTAACCAATAACCATGGATGCCCAAAAATCTGTTTCGGAAGCTCTTCTCCCAATGCCATCAGAAGAATGGGCCAATAAATCGTATGGAATCTTAAAATATCTTTTCCTATTATTTGAACATCCGCAGGCCAGTATTTTTTGTATAATTCACCATGATTACCATCAGCATCATAACCGATAAAAGTAATATAATTACTTAACGCATCAATCCAAACATAAACAACGTGGCCTTTATCAAAAGTTACAGGAATACCCCAGTCAAAGGACGTCCTTGAAACACATAAATCCTGTAAACCCGGTTTAATAAAATTATTTACCATTTCATTCTTGCGGGACTCAGGCTGAATAAACTCAGGGTGATCTTCTATATATTTCATCAGTCTATCGGCATATTTGCTAATTCTGAAGAAATATGCCTCTTCTTTTGCCATGTGAACTTCCCTTCCACAGTCCGGGCATTTTCCGTCCACAAGCTGAGATTCCGTAAAAAATGATTCGTCAGGGGTACAGTACCATCCCTCATAATAACCTTTATATATGTCACCCTGATCATAAAGTTTTTTGAATATTTTCTGCACACTTTTTACATGAGCCGGATTGGTAGTCCTTATAAATCTATCATAGCTTGTATTCATCAAATCCCAAATTTGCTTGATTTCGCCTGCCATTTCATCAACAAACTGCTGAGGCTCTTTTCCGGCTTCCCTGGCTTTAATCTGAATTTTTTCTCCGTGCTCATCTGTACCTGTTTGAAAATAAACGTCATATCCGTTTAATCTTTTAAATCTTGCAATACTGTCGGCAAGAATTATTTCATATGTATTTCCTATATGAGGTTTGCCCGATGTATATGCAATTGCCGTTGATAAATAAAATTTGCCTTTATTCATATTTTCCTCCTTATAATCTTTAAAATTGAAATACGTTATAGTACAACCCCGTTCACCAATGTATTTGCTTCCTGACGGTGTGAAAGACAAGGTTAGAAATTAAAAAAGCCCCCTTGCACTTGCAAAGAGACGAATTTCGCGTTACCACTCTTGTTTGCACATATTTCACAATATGTGCCTTGGCAGGTCATAGTAGACCATGTATTGTAACGTACACTAAACGTCATGCCCTAACAAACGCTCGGACATAAAACTCCAAGGCCATGTTCATTTTAAATCAGTCTCCGGCTCACACCTTCCCCGGTTCTCTCTGTCGTGATTTTAAAAACTACTCTTCTTTTCATCGCTTCAATTTACTTTATTATTGTTTATCATACGTAAAACTATACATAAATATAGTACATTTGTCAACATTTTTTAAATACGCAAACACAATATTAACATTTTTTGACATCCCCACCGTAGAAAAAGGTGGGAAAGTATTGAATAATAATTTGTTTTGTTATATAATATACAAATAAACAAATTATTATTTATTTCAACATTAGTCAATTCTTTTTAAATAAATAAAACCAATCGAGGAATTTACATGGAACTTGGAAATAAAATAAGGTCATTAAGATTAAAACAAAAAATCAACATAGAACAGCTTTCTGAAAAGACGGGCTTAAGTAAAGGCTTGATAAGCCAGATTGAAAGAGATATTACTGGACCATCAGTTGCTTCCCTGTGGAAAATTTCTAAAGCTCTGAATGTTACAATGAATTATTTTTTTGATGAATATGATGATTTTAATCAGGTTGTTCGAAAAGATGAACGAAAGAAAATCATGATGAAAAAAGCAAACAGGGTTTATGAACTTTTAAGTCCTGATTTGAAAAAACAAATTGAAATGCTGTGGATAGAAATCGAACCCGGGCAATCCAATTTTGAAGAACTTATAAGCCATGAAGGTGAAGAGTGCGGAGTAGTTCTGAAGGGAACGCTAAGGGTCTTATCCGGAGATAATATATATGACCTTAACGAAGGTGACAGTCTATATCTTGACAGCACTATTCCTCACAGATATTTTAATATAGGAAATGAATTGTCTGTATCAGTATGGGCAATGGTTCCACCAAGCTTTTAATTATAAAAGAAAAAATAATATCAAAATATAATTTTTGATATTATTTTTTTTTGCTAAAAAAATAGAAAAAAGCATCGAAAAAAAACGTTGACATTTTTTAAAATAGGACGTATAGTTAAAATAAGTTCAATATATTGAAAATTATATCTACATTGAAAGCAATCTGGTAATATGTCA
>DHER01000016.1 GCA_002399975.1 Firmicutes bacterium UBA4845
TTTGTTATAGCTCATAGATTATCTACTATAAGAAATGCCGATAGGATATTGGTCGTAAGAGATGGTAAAATTACGGAAAGCGGAAATCATAAGGAGCTTATAAAGCTTAAAGGTTATTATTACAATCTATATACAAATCAATTTATAGATGAGGAAAGTAAAAATATTTGGCAGTGTAAATAATTTTGTGTATTCTCATTCTTTAATTAATAATTGGTAAAAGAATACAAAGTAATATAATATTAAAACCGACTCTTTCAAAGGTCGTTTGATTAAGTATATTGTACCTATAATTGGGAATAATATACTTAATTCTTATCTAATAACAGGATAAGGCTATGCTGAGGAGCAACCTGAGCGGTTATTAGAGTTCTATACAGGAACGGATAGTTACAATTAGCTGTCCGTTTTTCTTCCGTTCCTGGAAGAACTAAAGCGGTAAACCTCAGGGGTTTGGGGACAGCGTCCCCAATTATGCTCCTTTGTTTAATACTTCAGCAAATAATATCTTTAACTGACTTATTACTAAATCCCAGTTTGGATATGCTCGTGTCCATTTCTTACTAACTCTTTCTGTCGCTAAATAAAGCATTTTCAATAAACTATCATCATTTGGGAATATTAATCTTGTTTTTGTTACTTTTCTAAATTGGCTGTGTAGGCTTTCTATGCTGTTCGTAGTATACATGATCTTTCTAATGAAGTCTGGAAATGCAAGGAAGGTTATTAGATTATCCCAGTTATCCTCCCAACTATTGATAGCATTAGGATATTTATCTCCCCATTTTTCTCTCATGCTTAGTAAATTTTCATATGCTTCATCTTCATTTACAGCCCCATATACTGTTTTTAAATCAGCTGCAAAGACTTTTCTGTCCTTGTAAGGAATATATTTCATACTTGATCTAATTTGATGTATTATACATCTTTGTATCTTAGCAAATGGGTATACTGCACCAATTGCTTCTTTAAATCCGTTAAGTCCATCTACACAGAAAACTAGTACATCTTCAACCCCTCTATTTCTCAAGTCGTTTAATACAGATAACCAGAACTTACTACTCTCATTAGCTCCAATCCATATGCCAAGTACTTCTTTTTCGCCATCCATGTTTACGCCTAATACTACATAAGCTGCTTTTACTACGATCTGTTTATCTTCTCGGACTTTGTAATGTATTGCATCCATAAAAACAAATGAGTAGGTGCTTTCAAGTGGCCTATGTTGCCATTCCGCAACGATAGGTAATATCCTATTTGTTATGTTAGATACCATCTCAGCTGATAAATCAATATCATAAAGATTCTTAATTTGTTCTGATATATCTCTGGTGGTCATTCCTGCAGCATAGAGGGCAGTTACCTTATCTTCGATTCCATTAATATTCCTCTGATGTTTCGGTACTATCTTAGGTTCAAATTCTCCATTTCTATCCCTAGGAATATCAATTTTTACTGGTCCTAATTCAGACTTAATAGTTTTACTAGAGTATCCATTTCTTCTGTTAGTTGTATTTTTTTGAGATAAATCATTTTTGTCATAGCCAAGGTGTGAATCCATCTCAGCCTCTAATACCTCTTGAAGCACATCTCTAAACATTTCCTTCATTGCATTCAGAATATCATCTGGGTTAGAAAAGCTTTGTTCCCTAACGTAATCTCTCAATAGCTCTTTTGAAACCTTTGACATAAAAATACTCCTCCGTTAAGAATCTCGTGGTCAGGGGCGTCCAGCCCCTGAAACACGGCTTTCTTACAGCAACTACATGTATCCGCTGTTATTTGTTTATACTGTATAGCAAACCTCTTAGGTGTTCTACTTCAATCTTTAATTTCTTGTTTTCTTCCTCAAGCTTTGCAATACGTTTCTCTTTTGCTTCGATAATGACAGCTTGCGACTTTGCTGTCTTATCATATTTCGCCCTTCTATTCATTTCTTGGTTCACGGATTTCTCGCGAAGCTGTTCAATACATTCTTTTACCTCTTCATCACCGTATAGAAAGCTCTTTGACACCCCACTCTGCTTTGCCACGCTATTAAAGTTTATGGCTTTTCCTATGAGCTGAAGCTCTTTTATAGCTATTTCTGCCTTTTCTCTAGCATCTTGTTCTTGCTTTTTTCTATAAGCCACTATTCCCTTCATACTTCCAGCCATTATATATCCTCCCGAAATTGCCCGTTTTTATGGACAATACCTTCTTTACGGATACGTTCCATCATCTTTTTTAGTAACCCCAAATATTCTGTATTCTTTTCCTCCCAATCCTCGCGATTAATACATCTACTAAGCCTTATTAGTTCCTCTACTCTATTAATTTCAGCCTCATACTCAGTGATATTATCCTTTCCGCTGCAAAAATTTGGACATTCCAAGCATTTTTCCATTTGATGCTTACAAGCTATTTTTGAGGGTTTAAAACAGATCCCGAAAGGAACTCTTACAGCATCTAAAGTTTTCCTTACAAATTCATATCGTATACTTTCTTCCTGTTCTTTATTAGAGAAATTCTTTGGTGGATTTGCTCCCTCTACATGGAATAGTTTCAATTTTTCTGTAGATTTCCATTTCTCATAAATGGCATTTTCAGAAACTTTTGCATAGTGCAATGTCATCTGCAAGCTGCAGTGTCCAAGTATCTGCTGAATAACACCTATTGGCATACCATGTTCCGCGTATTCTAGGGCTCTTGTATGCCTTAATGCATGGGTTTTGAAATGATAAAGTTCTCCTGATGCATCTGTTATCTCTTTTCTTTGTATAAGCTCCCTGACTGCTTGCACAAACCCTTGTTTGCTAATGGGCATCCCCATATTCCTTCCTTCATAGGTGTTGTAAAGATACTTTTCTGGGTTGTTGTCATCTGTGCTCTTTTCTATTGCCTCTGATACAAGTTCTTTTACCATTTTCTCTACTTCATCTCTTATTGGGATCTTAAGTCGTGGTATACCAGTCTTAGTTATTTCTCCGCAAAGATAGGGAACATAACGGTTTTCACTTTTATTCCAAAGATAATCAAGACAATTATCATATCTTAGATTCAATATATCTGTACCGCGCCAGCCTGTTTCTCTAAGCAACACATAGACTGTCATCATTTCCTTTGGTTCTATATCTGTGATTAAGGCATCAAGCTGTTCCCTAATCGGTTCGGGTATATACCTTACCTTCTCCATGGTATCAGAAACCCGTTCCCGCCTTGGGATATCATCATCAAAGATAAGCCTATTGATATGCCTTTTCGGTGACATTGGAAACTCTGCCATTTGGATATAATCCAGAAAGTACCTTATGAATGACACAGCCTTGCTTCTGTAGGTGGCGTTACTGCTTTTATATTCTTCCATCGTCCATAGAAGATACTTTTCTATATCCTCCCTGCAAAGATTTTCTAGAAACCCGTCCTTGTATTCATGCCTGTAATATATCCCAAAGAAATATTTCAAGTAGATCAGTGTTTCAATACAGTATGACCAACTTCTGCGTGTAATCAATTTACCTAGATACCTTTTTACCATTGACCGGTAATATTCTGGAATATCAGCAAAAGACATGGAATTTTTTGTGCGTTTGTCGCAGGCAGATATTTTTACCCATGGAAGCTTTGCAGCATGCCAGACATCCTTTTCTATTTCATTGCGTTCATCATAAAAATCTTCTATAAATTTTACAAAACCATTTTTGAAAGAAAGATAATGATTCCAATTTTTAGAGCTTCCTTTTCTCCTGATGTAATGCTGATCCAGATATCTGATGAATTTTTCATCATCTTCTAGTTCTTCTATTCTATGGATATCTGATGTATTTGAATAGTCACCTAATCTTTTTACGGCTGTACTATATAGATTCAGCACAGTACCCAGTTTAAGAACTCCATTTTTAAGTGAACTTATCAAATAATACTTCACTTCATTTCGCATTATTTCCTCTGAATAATGGCTGAAATCAATCTTTGCTGTGGTTTGCCTTAATGTTGGGAATAGTCCATTATCCGTAAATGCTTTATTCTGTACTTCCCATACATCATTTTCTATCCAGTAGCCACCATCTTCTGACAGATAAGAAAGAATTTCACCATATCTGCCTATATCCTGTTTTCTTAATGCTAGTGCTCCATTATTCAACATTATGCACCCCTGCCTTTCCTAGAGGGCATCTAATGGTATCTACAGTCTTTTTAAATGCTTCTGTAATTTCCTCATCCGAGGGATGAACATAAGTGTTTAACGTTGTGTAAATATTTTTATGACCTGCTCTTTTTCGTAATAGTTCTGGCTCCCACCCAGCAGAGTAAAGCATGCTTAGTGATGTATGTCTAAACATATGAGGTGTAATCTCCACGCCTGTTTTTCTGCGGAGGGTACGAAATAGATTATCTACATCTGTGTAATCCATAGCCTTACCTATAGCCTCTCCTCGAAGCTTTATGAATACATGGTTTGTTTCAACTTCTTCTGTATGGTATTGGCATACATACTGAAGAAATAAATCAGATAACTCTTGTGTAATATCAAGTCGTCTTGGACTTGAAACGGTCTTTATTTCAGATAGATTTTCCATCTCACCCCTGTCACGAATATGGATGGTGTTTTCTGACATGTCAAAATCCTCTAGCCATAATGATAATGCTTCACCAATACGCATCCCTGTTTCAAAGAGCATATACACAAGCAGATAATCCCTTAAATTCGTGCATGTGTTCAGCAGAGCTGGGATATCTTCTTTTTTCACTGTACGTATTTCTTGCCTTGGTGTTTTTAGCTTTAATACATGGCTTTTGACTGGTCTACTATCTGCGATTCTATACAGAAAACTACGATAATTTCGTCCAGGCGCCTTAACAAACTTAACTAGTGATGCAGTAAGAATTTTTTCATACTCCTCATGCCTTGCAAGATACTCATAAAATGCTATTATTGTATCAACTGCTTTGTTTACAGTCTGTGGTAGTCTCACATTTTCATATCTAAGGGGGACTACTTTACATCCCAGATATGGATTCTGCAACCATGCAACAAAACCAGCCAAATCATCAATATTTATATCCTGATAACCTTTCTCCCTTTCTTCTAAATAGTCATAATACTGTTTTAAATGAGTACAATACATGCGCAATGTGTTCCTAGCATATCCTGTATTGTCCTTGAACTTAAGGAACCTTAGAATCTCTTCAATAGGTTCTCCATTGTCATCATTTAGATAATACCTGGTATATCCATCCTTATTTCTAGCTTTTACTACTTCCATTGTCTGAACTCCTTTCTTTTGAGATACAGACAATTTATATACCATTTATCTTTCTTTTTCAACAGCAACTACTGCGACTACTGCAACTACTACCACGAGATTCCACTAATTTATCCCCGAAAAACCCTACAGCGACTACTGTGACTACTATACTTTTCTACCACGAGATTCCTTCTAATTGGTATTTATCTATTCCAA
>DHER01000028.1 GCA_002399975.1 Firmicutes bacterium UBA4845
CCGTGAAACGTAAGAAATTGTATATATCAAATAAAAGTGGTTATTCTAATTCATAAAAAGGAGGTAGTTTTTATGAAGAAAAATATAGCCATATTTTTATTAATGCTGATAATCGCGAATGTAACAATTGTACCTGCATACGGAATAGAGCCTGACGGCCTTCAGTCCCGTGCTGCAATTTTAATAAACGGCGATGACGGCCAGATACTTTTTGAGAAAAACAGCAATGACAAAATGCCCCCGGCAAGTATAACTAAAATTATGCTTTTGCTTCTTATATCCGAAAAGATGGATAGTGGGGAAATAACTTCGGACCAGGAGCTTACAATTTCAGAATATGCGGCAAGCATGGGTGGAAGCCAGATATATCTTGAGGCCAACGAGACTCAGACGGTTGAAAGTATGTTAAAAGCAATATCAATGCGTTCTGCAAATGACGCTTCCGTGGCCATGGCGGAATTTATGTACGGTTCGGTGGAAAGTTGTGTCAAGGCAATGAATGAACGTGCTAAAGAACTTGGAATGTTAGATACGAATTTTGTTAATGTTACAGGATTGCCTGAAGAGGAGCATTTAACAACAGCACACGACATATCGATAATGACAAGAGAATTACTTAAATATAATTATGTAAATGAATACATGCTCACGTGGATGGATTCTGTATATGTAGGTAAAGAAAAGGATTCAGAGCAGGTTTTGGTCAATACAAACAGGCTGATTAACAATTATGAAGGTTTGTTAGGAGGGAAAACAGGTTATACAACAGATGCGAAATATTGTTTGTCGGCAGCAGCAAAAAGAAATGATACAACATTGATAGCGGTTGTTTTAGGATGTGATAATACAAAAGTAAGATTTAATGAAATAACAAAGCTGCTGAATGAAGGTTTTGCAAACTATAAAAATCTTATATTTCACAAAAAAGGCGATATTATTTCAACTTCTGCAGTTTATTGCGGAAAAGAAGATGATTTTAATATAATCAGCAAAGAAAATATTGCTTATTTCACAGAAAGTAATTGCAAGGCTGAAGATTTTAATTTAGAATATATAATTGATGATAATTTAAAGGCACCATTAAGCCGGGATGTTCCAATCGGAAAGGCAATTCTTTCAAAGGACGGTCAGGTTCTTGGCGAATATGAGCTGTACCCGGAAAAGGATATTGAAAGAGAAGGATTCTTTAAATTTTATTTAGAAAATGTATTGGAGAATTTAATAAAATAAAAAAATGAAGATGTATTCAGTAAATTTAAACGTATTTCAGGGGCCATTTGAACTGCTGTACCACCTGATAGAAAAAAAGGAAATCGATATTTATGATATTCCCATATCTGAAGTAACTGACCAGTATATTGAATATCTTGATCAAATGAGGCAGTTTAACATGAATGTGACCAGTGAATTTATTTTAATGGCATCAACACTTATAGAAATAAAGTCAAAAATGCTACTGCCGGTTAAAGAAAAAGAGGATGACCCAAGGCAAGAACTGGTTGATAAACTTCTTGAATACAAGATATTTAAAGATGCATCTGAAAAATTAAAAAAATGTGAAGATGAAGGCAGCTTTTATTTTTCCAAACCTATGGAGGAAATGGCTCTGACTTCTGATTCTAAGGTAGAACGGCTTTCTTTAAAAGAAATAAGCATTTATGAACTATGCAATATTTTTGTGTCTCTGACTAAAAATCAAAATTTAAAAGTTGCCAAAGATGACAAATTGAAAATTTACAGAGAAAATTACAGCGTTAAAAGCTGTACTGAAGAATTGATGAAAAAACTCAGGAGAAACAATCGTGTGTCGTTATTTTCAACATTCAAAGACAAAAAGCAACTTACTAAAGAATATGTTGTAACGACATTTCTTGCTATCTTGGAAATTTCTAACAAATTAGGAGTAAAAATTTATCAGGTTGACACGTACAGTGATATTATAATAGCTGCTGTGTAGGAGTGTGGCATGAATTTAAAAAGTATATTGGAAAGCTTGCTTTTTGTTTGGGGCGAACCGCTTAATATAAACGAAATCTCAAAAATCCTTGATTTGCCGGTAAAAAATGTTGCAGCTGCTTTAAAGGAAATGGCAGAACAGTTTTCAAAGGATAAGGATAGAGGCCTCATTATACAAAAGTTCGGGAATTCATATCAGATTACAACAAAAAAGGAAAATTTTGAATATATTCAGAGCCTGATGCAAACAACGGTTAATAAAAGCCTTTCAACTGCAGCAATGGAAGCATTATCTATAATAGCGTACAAACAGCCGGTGACAAGGGTTGAAATAGAATTAATCAGAGGAGTTAAATGTTCTAATGTAATTAAAGGCCTTTTAGACAAGGGGCTTATTAAAGAAACAGGTAAGCTGGATAAACCCGGGAGGCCGGTTGTGTATGGCACCACAGAAGAATTTCTGAGGCATTTTGGTTTGAATTCTATTGACGAACTTCCCGCTTTGAACATAGAGCTTAAGGAGGATAAGAAAGCAACGTAGAATCGTTGCTTTTGTTTTATATATTATGGGAATATGGATATTGTTGTTTATAGCTGGGGGGCTGTTATTCGTATATTTTAACATAACACTTTTCTGCAAATTTAATTTGGCGGCATCTTTTATAAAAATATATGTTAATATAAAATTATTTAAAAAAGAACATGTTATAGATAAAAAAATTTATTATACAAATATATTAAAAAAAGCGATTGGAGGACGTAAAGAGAAACAAAAAAAATCAAAAGTGGCAAAAAGTCCATATTCTTATTTTAAATATGTAAAAAAGATCATGCGCTTTTTTATAGTAAAAAATATACATTTTTACCCTGAATGTATTGATAATTTTTCATCATTTGCCGTTGAGTTCATGATTGTAAATAATATTCTCAAAAGGCCTTTTATAAAGGGATAAAAAGGGATATTTCGTGTTCTTTAGGGCATACTGTATTTAAAATTATTAAGAAAGGGGATATTATGAGCAACGACATAGAAAACATCATCAAAACGACATTAGATAATATCAACAATTTAACTGAAAATGAAAAACTCATCAGTAGCAAAATCTCTTATGACGATACTAATTACCTTGCAATTTCAAAGCTGAATATGAATTTTGTCATAGGTGGGAGCGATATAGACAAGAAGTTCCGGTCTGTGGATTTAAAACCTTTTGCAGGAGCGGCTTATGTTAACCTACAGTTAAATCCTCAGATACTTATTTATGAAACAGGAAATAAGGATATTAATACAATTAATATTAACAATGAAACTATAGCAGGGGACTTGACATCATCTATTATGAGCATATTGTCATTTATAAAAGAAGTAAGGGAGAAGAAGGATTGTGGAAAATAAAATTAAAATTCTGTTATTAGTATCCGCAGTTTTATTTTTTTCTGTTTCATATAATAAGGCAGATGCAATACCTGACATATCGGCACAGTCATACATAGTAGTTGATTCTGAAACAGGAAGAATAATAGGTTCAAACAATCCGGCAGAAAAGCTGCCCATAGCCAGCACAACGAAAATAATGACTTCAATTTTAGCCATCGAAAATACAGATGATATAGAAAAAAAGATTGAGGTTCCGGCCGAATGTACAGGCATAGAAGGTTCAAGCATCTACTTAAAACCAAGGGAGATGGTGTCAATTAAAGACTTGCTGTATGGGATTATGCTGCGCTCCGGCAATGACGCAGCAGAAACATTGGCAGTATATGCAGGAAGAAACAGTAAAGACGGGTTTGTGGCTATGATGAACGAAAAAGCGCAGGAACTAGGTGCATATAATTCTAATTTCACAAATCCTCACGGATTAAATGATAAAAATCATTATTCGACTGCCTATGATTTAGCATTAATAAGCCGCTATGCAATGAAAAATGACTTATTTAAAAAAATATCATCTTCAGAAAAATATACAGCGGAAAGCATGAATACTGTATTTTATAATAAAAATAAGGTTGTCCACCAATATGAATACGGAAACGGCATTAAAATAGGATATACAAAAGCAGCAGGAAGATGCCTTGTTGCATCAGCAGAAAAAGAAGGTACTGAAATTATAGTTGTTGTTTTGAATGACCATAACTGGTTCCAGGACAGCTATAAAATATTCGACTGGGCATTTGAAAATTATAAAAGCTATTCGATAACAGAATCAGGGCAGTTTGCAGGAAGAACGGATGACGGAAGGCCGGTTTTCATTTCAGATAGTTTCAGCTATCTGTTGACTGAAGAAGAAAAAGATAAAATTAGGTTTGAGCCGAAAATTTCAGATCCTTACACCTTGAATAAAGGCAGCATGACAATCTCCGGATCTTACAATATATACCTGGATAATGAGCTTATTCATACTGGCAGCCTTGTAAGGGGAAACGAATAATAACTAAAGGAATATGAAAGGAAATAGGATGAGTTATTGTCATAATATTACAATTACCCATCCTTTTTCTAATTTTATATAAGCAACAATAAATATTACTTGATAAAATTTTCTTTATATGATATTATTTCTTTGATAACGATTACATAAACAATATTGCGTTTAAAAGTTATTAAATTAAATCAGAAGGGAATTTAAATTATGAAAAAAAGCTATAAAGGTATTTTCCTTTTTTTTGTTCTAATGATGATTTTGACATTATTGGGAGGGTGCGGCTCACCCGATGAAAAAACTGATGCAGGCAGTGGTGATGTAAATGAACCAAAGGCTGCAGTTGTAAGTAAGCCTGAACCGGATGCAAATCTGGATAAGGATATCGTTATTGTACAAGCACTGGATATGATATCTTTCGACCCCATCAATACTTCAGATCTTTCTAACGGCTATGTTATTAACAGTATTTACAGCAAGTTGTTTGACTTTGACGAAGATCTAAATGCTGAACCTGAGCTTGTAGAAAATTATGAATTGATCAGTGATACGGAGTGGCAGTTTCAAATTTACAAAGGGATAAAGACTCATGACGGACAGGAACTGACAGCTGACGATGTGGTTTACTCGCTGCAGCGGACACAGCAGGGCACGGCAATTGGTGCTTTATTTAAATCTGTGGATAAGATTTCCAAGGTAGATGATTATACCATAAACATAACTACAAAGGGGCCATATCCGGCTTTGCCTACAGCATTGACACACCAAGCCTGCTGCATTGTACCGAAACATTACTGCGAACAGACTGCCTCTGCCGATAACTGGACTAAACCGGTGGGAACCGGCCGATATGTTTTAAAAAACCGTGTAATAGGAGACAGCATTGTGGTAGAACGTTTTGATGACTACTTCAATCAGGATGACAAAGCCTGCAATAAAAGTTTAACTTTTAAAATAATTCCGGAAGGAAGCGGAAGAACTATTGCCGTAGAAACCGGTGAAGCTGATTTAAACATTGTGTTTGACACAGTGGACTATGAACGTGTTTTAAGCAACAGCAACGTACAGCTTTGGGATCATTATTCTCAGACGGTTTGGCACTTGGGATATGACAATACACAGAAATGGTTCGATAATAAATTAGTCCGCCAGGCAATCAACTATGCCGTTGACCGGGAGGCATGTCTTGAAGTGGGTCACAACGGACATGGCACGGTTGTATACAACAATGCTACATTTGCTCCTACCTGCTTAGGCGCAGTTGAAAATCCGAAAGACAAGTACAGCTATGATCCTGAGAAAGCAAAGGAGTTAATGGCGGAAGCAGGGTGCCCGGGTTTTGAAACTGAAATAATTGTGTTCCGGGATGAGGCTGAGCGTATAGCTGTTGTTGTTCAGGCCTACCTTAAGGAGATTGGGATTGATGCAAAGGTTACACGAATTGAAAACTCCGTGTTCGCTTCTTATATAGTTGATCATAGGGCACCAATGTTTATCACAAGCTGGGGTTCATACTGGGATCCGGACTTATTTTTGTCCCGCCGTTTCAGTTCCGAAGGTATTGGAGGTGTCAACAGGACTTGGTACTTGAATCCTGAGCTGGATACGATGATAGAAAAAGGCCGCTCTTCATTTGATAATGATGTACGGGCAGAAATATATGGAGAAGCGCAGGAATTTATGGCAGAAGAAGCACCTGAGTGCGATTTATATGTAAATACAATGTATGCTCTTGCCAATAAGGATTTGAAAGGCGTAGAAATCAACGTTGAAATGCCGTACCATTTTCATAAGCTTCATTATTAATTATCGATTAAAGGAGTGAGAAGATGATTAAATATGTAGTGAAACGTTTGCTGGAGATGATTCCTATTATATTTGCATTGACATTTGTAGTTTTTACAATAATGTACTTTACACCCGGCGATCCAACTGCCGTAATATTGGGCAATGAATACACTGAGGAAGCAAGCATGAGGATAAAACAGGAATTGGGTCTTGACAAGCCGTTCTTTGTCCAGTTTGTTAGATATGTAGGTAATTTGATCAGAGGTGACTTTGGTATGTCCTATATCACCAGAGCTCCTGTTTCTGAACAGCTTATTGGCCGTTTTCCCAATACATTCAAGGTTGTAGCAGGTGCTATGCTGTTTTGTGTGGCTTTGGGAGTACCCATAGGTGTATTTTCCGGAACCAAGCCATATTCTTTACTTTCAAATATTACTATGGTTATAGGCCTTCTTGGTGTGTCATTACCTATTTTTTGGCTGGGGCTTTTGCTTATTTTATTATTTTCGGTAAAATTAGGCTGGCTTCCTTCCAGCGGTATTGAGGGATTTTCAAGCCTTATACTGCCTTCTATTGCTTTAGGTGCAAATTATATGGCTAATATTATGAGGACTACACGGTCCTCTATGTTAGAGGTTATACGGCAAGACTATATACGGACAGCAAAAGCAAAAGGTGTAAGCCAACGCAACATCGTACGTAAACATGCTCTTCGGAATGCAATGATGCCTACTATTACCGTAATCGGTATGAATATAGGCGCTTTGCTAGGAGGAGTTGTATTGACGGAAACTGTATTTTCCATTCCTGGCACAGGCAGGCTGCTGGTTGAATCTATCAATAACAGGGACACGCCTTCCGTATTGGGTTGCCTGGTAATTATGGCTGTTTGTGTTGCGGTTTCGAATTTAATTGTGGACTTGATTTATGCATATATTGACCCTCAAATCAAGTCGCAGTACAGTGGGGGGCGAGGATAATGACAGAAACTAATGCAGTAAGAAAATATAGCACTAAAAAAGAGTTTTTCAAAGAGTATAAGAAAAAAAGCCGATTGCAGGAAATATGGCGAATGTTTTTAAAAAATAAACTGGCCGTTATCGGTTTGGTCATTTTTGTCATTATTGTATTGACTGCTATTATGGCACCGTTAATCTCAGATTATGAAAATGATGCCATAAAAATGAATGTATCGGAGCGTTTGACACCTCCAAATTCCCAGCATATTTTCGGAACTGATGAAATAGGAAGGGATATTTTTGCACGAATTGTACATGGAGCCCGCATTTCTCTTCTGGTGGGATTGTCATCGGTAATTATCGCTTTATTTATCGGAGGAATATTCGGAGCTGTTGCTGGGTTTTTCGGAGGCAAAGTCGATGGTATCATAATGCGTTCAATGGATGTGTTCCTGTGTCTTCCTGATGTGCTTTTGGCACTTGCAATTGTTGCAGCATTCGGTACAAGCCTGGTGAATATGACAATTGCAATCGGCCTTTCTTTTACGCCGAAGTTTTCACGTGTGGTACGTTCGGCGGTTATGACGGTGAGGGATATTGAGTATGTAGAGGCGGCCAGGGCCATTGGGGCGACAAATTCAAGAATAATATTACAGCATGTATTGATTAATTGTATAGGCCCGATTATAGTCCAGGTAACATTATATGTTGCAAATGCAATACTGACAATTTCGGCGCTGAGTTTTATTGGACTGGGTATTAAGGCTCCTACTCCCGAATGGGGTAATATGCTTGCTTCCGGACGTGCTTTTATGCGCGATAACGCATATATTGTTATGGCACCGGGATTTGCTATTTTTATTACAATCCTTTCACTTAACCTTTTGGGCGATGGGCTGCGTGATGCTTTGGATCCCAGGTTGAAACAGTAGGAGGCGGAATATGGATGCCAAAAAAGTAAACACACAAGAAAATACTCTTGAAATTAAAAATCTTGAAATTGAATATTTCAGTGACGATGGAATAGTAAAGGCTGTTAACGGAATAGATATTTTTATTAAAACAGGAAAAACCATCGGCCTGGTAGGAGAGACAGGTGCAGGTAAGACAACTACCGCTCTTTCCATTTTAAATCTCGTTCCTGAACCTCAGGGCAAAATTGTTTCGGGAGAAATACTGCTGGAAGGAAAGAATGTTTTGACTATGAACGAAGATGAATTAGAAGATATTCGAGGAGATAAAGTTGCAATGATATTTCAGGATCCGATGACATCGCTGAATCCTGTACTTACTATTGGTGATCAGATTGCAGAAGGCCTTGAAATTCACCGAAAGATAAGCAAGAAAGAATCAATTAAACAGGCTAAGGAAATGCTTGAACTTGTAGGTATACCAGGTGATAGGGCAGGTGAATATCCTTATCAGTTTTCCGGCGGGATGAAACAGAGAGTGGTAATTGCAATTGCATTAGCTTGCAGCCCGGATCTTCTTATTGCAGATGAGCCTACTACTGCGCTGGATGTGACAATCCAGGCGCAAGTGTTGATGTTAATAAACGAATTGAAAGATAAATATCGCATGTCTATGCTTATGATCACACATGACCTCGGTATCGTTGCCGAAGTATGTGATGAAGTTTCTGTTATTTACGCCGGAAACATCTTAGAACATGGTAATTTGAAGGATATATTTGATAATATGCTTCATCCGTATACTAAAGGTTTGTTTGACGCATTGCCGGATATTGAAACTAGACGCAGTGAACTTAAGCCTATTAAGGGATTGACACCTGATCCTACTAATTTGCCGTCGGGGTGTCCTTTTCATCCACGCTGTGATTATGCAATGGAGGTTTGTTTTTCTGTTATGCCGGGGAACAAATGGATTAGCTCTACTCATTGTGTTCAATGTCATCTTTACAAAGACACTGACAAGAACATGCTTTAAGGAGGAATTGTATTGAACGATATATTATTGGATGTAAAATGCCTAAAAAAATATTATAAGGTACCTAAAGGAATTCTCCATGCAGTGGACGGAGTAAGTTTCAGTATTGAAAAAGGAAAAACTTTGGGTATTGTAGGCGAATCTGGATGTGGAAAGACAACAGTTGGCCGAGCAATTTTGCGCCTTGTTGAACCAACTGACGGAAGCGTTATATTTGATGGCATTGACATACTAAAACTTAATAAAAAAGAAATGCGGAACATGAGAAAAGAAATGCAATTGATTTTTCAAGACCCTTTTTCTTCTCTGAACCCTCGCAAAACAATTGCACAAACTATTGAAGAACCTATTATTTTAGCTAATATGATCCCGGATAAAGACAAACGCTTCATGCGTGTAATTGAGTTGATGGAAATAGTTGGTTTAGCAGAGCGCTTGATTAATACTTATCCTCACGAACTTGACGGCGGACGGCGTCAGCGTATTGGAATCGCCCGGGCTCTTGCGGTGAATCCCAGGTTTATAATTTGTGATGAACCGGTTTCGGCTTTGGATGTTTCCATTCAGGCACAGATATTGAATCTGATGAAAAAAATTCAGCGCGAAAATGATTTAACCTATATTTTTATAACCCATGACCTTTCTGTGGTCAATCATTTCTCAGATGATATAGCTGTTATGTATTTAGGGCGCTTGGTCGAGAAAGCACCGTCAGAGGAGCTTTTTTTAAATCCTGTGCACCCTTATACCCAGGCACTTCTTTCCGCTATTCCTGTGCCGAGAATTCACAATCGTCCCAAAAGGATTCTGCTTCGAGGAGAGATTAAGTCTCCAATCAATCCGGGTTCGGGGTGTCGTTTTGCAAATAGGTGCAATTATGCGGAGCCGGTTTGTTCCCAAGAAGAACCGGTGTTGGGAGAAATAGAACCGAATCACTTTGTTTCATGTCATTTCTGCCATAATTTTAATAAAGGCAGACAAAACGTACCGCTGCCAAAAGTATGTGCTGAAGGATAAGTTTGTGATCATAAAGCAAGCCCTAAACAAACAAAATGAAATAATGTTTGGGGTTTGCTTTATTTATGACAAGGTAATAAAGGTAATTTTTGACGTATTTATAGAAATGCAATGAAAATAATTGCATTTCTTTTAAATTTAAGATAAAATTAAGATTTGTTAAATGTTACATATGTAATATTTAATATACAATAACTAAGATTTAGAAATATACAAATGTATTAATTTGGAGGAAAAATGAACAACAATAACAAAAAAAGAAATACTAAACTTATTGTACTTTCCGTAGTGGCTGTTTTGATAGTAGCATTAATATTGTTTTATTATAACAAGCCGGATTCGTCATCATCATCAGATTATACCAGTGAAATATCAAAAAAAGGGGATATTATAACGTATTACAGTTTTTCCGGTAATATGAAGTCTAAAGATGAAAAGCAAATTATTGCTGATAAGATAGTTAAGATAAAAGAATTTAATGTTAAAGAGGGAGATATTGTACAAGCAGGAGATGTTCTTTATACCGTAGACATTAGTGATATGGATGCAAACCTGGAGCAGGCTGCTGCTGCAGTTGAGCTTGCACAGATCAATTATGACAATGCCAAGGACGGTATGGCAGATCAGCAGTTGCTTCAGTTGGAAGCTGCAGTATCATCTGCAAAACTGTCATATGACGATGCCGCCAAAAATTTAGATAGAATTCAGGCTGTTTATGATGAAGGAGGAATATCGGAGCAAAGCTTTGAGCAGGCAAAAACTCAATGTGAATTGGCAAAGCAGCAATATGAAACAGCTGTTTCAAATTATGATTTAGCTAAGGATAAACAGATAAATGTAAGCATTGAAACAGCTGAAGCTCAATTGAAACAGGCTCAGGCAGCTTATGAGGCAGTAAAAAAACAGGCTGGTGACCCACAGGTTATGGCTACATTCAGCGGTGAGGTGAAAAAAATATATGCCTCCGAAAATGTCAGTACAATGGCGGGATCACCTATTATGGACATTGCAGATTACAGTGAGATGAAAGCTGTTGTCAAAGTTGATGAATATGATCTGGGTGCAGTATCTGAAGGAAAGGAAGTAACTGTAAAGGTTGATGCGTTAGATAAAGAATACAAGGGTGTAATAACTAAAATTTCCAAAGAAGCAACTACAGGTAAAACTGCCGGGGCGTTACAAACATCGTTGAATGAGATATCTTATTATTTGGCTGATGTAGCTGTAGAAGATGGTTCGGATCTGTATACAGGGATGTCTGTTGAAGTTAAGGTGTTAAATCAAAGTGTAAAGGACACCGTTGTTATTTCCATGAAAGCTTTGCAGTTTGACAATACAAACAACCCCTTTGTGTATTGCAAAGACGAAAATGGTGAAATATCACCAAAACAGATTCAAATAGGTATTAATGACGGTTTGCAGGTGCAGATTACGGAAGGTATACGGGAAGGTGAAGAAATATTTGTTCCTGCTAATGTTACTCCAGTTATGTCTATGGACATGATGGGCGGTGAATAACATGAACAAGGAAATACTTTCAATGGAGGATATAGTAAAAGTCTACAGGATGGGTGACGAGGATCAGGTTATTTTGAAGCATATAAATTTTAAGGTGTACGAAAATGAGTTTGTTTCCATCTTGGGGCCTTCAGGGTCAGGCAAATCGACAATGATGAATATTTTGGGGTGTTTGGATGTTCAAACAAGCGGAAAATATACATTGTCAGGACATGATGTAAGCAAACTGAACGAAAAAGAGCTGGCAAGAATCAGAAATAAAGAAATAGGATTTGTGTTTCAATCATTCCAGCTGCTGCCAAGGCTCAATGCTGTTGAAAATGTTGAGCTGCCGTTAATATACTCGAAAATCCCCAAACATGAAAGAAGAGAAAGAGCTGAGGAAATGCTTTTAAAGGTTGGTTTGGAAAACAGAATGAATAATTATCCAAATCAACTTTCAGGAGGTCAGCAGCAACGTGTTGCAATAGCAAGAGCTATTGTTACAAGGCCTACAATACTGTTGGCGGACGAGCCTACCGGTGCTCTTGACCAACATACCGGCCATCAGGTTATGGAATTATTTAAAACTCTAAATAATGAAGGACGTACTATTATTATGATAACCCATGATGAGAAGATTGCTCAAAATGCAGAACGTATAGTAAGAATTCTTGATGGTAATCTCAAGGAAGAGGTGAGAGCAAATGATTAAAGACAGCATTGTAATGTCATGGAAAAACATAATTAACAATAAGCTTAGATCTTTTCTTACTATGCTGGGCATAGTAATAGGTGTCGCTGCGATAATTGCATTAATTACCATAGTACAGGGAGTTATAGATGAGGTTGATAAGCAGTTTGACAGTCTGGGAGCAAATACAATGATTGTCCAGGCTCAAGGGACGCCTTTGAAAAGCGGATTGACAGATGAAGAGATTGAAATGTTAAGCAATATTGACGGCGTGTCCGGTATATCTCCCAGCATATCATTGGACCTTGATATATGGAGAAATGGTAAAATATATGAAGGAATTAATATACAAGGGAAAAATGAAGTATTTTTCAGGAAAAACAGTGACTCAATTGCAAGAGGAAGGGGATTAAACATACTTGATGTGGAAAACAAGAACAATGTATGTGTAATAACTGATGATTTTGAAAGAGATGTGTTTCCGGGAGAAGATGGATTAGGCAAAAGCATATCTATTAAAGGGGTAGAATATCTAATAGTTGGAATTTACAAAGAATCAAACAATATAGCGTCTGTGTCAAATATGTTGTCAGACACAACTGTGGGAGTTATGATTCCTTATAAAAATATAATGAGTATTTCAGGTTTAAAAAATATTGTTTCAATAGAAATATATACAGAACCAGATGCTGATCAGGAATTTGTTTCCCAAGATGCGAAACATATACTTAATGCTGCATTTAATTATAAGGATGACAGCTATATTTTATTTGAAATGGATAGTTTGTTGGATGTAATGAAGACTACTCAGCAGATGATGAAGGGAATGCTAGTTGGTATTGCTTCCATATCATTAGTTGTTGGAGGAATAGGTATTATGAATATGATGCTTGTGTCTGTTACGGAAAGGACTACAGAAATTGGTTTAAGAAAAGCCCTGGGAGCGGAGCCGCAGAGCATACAGCTGCAGTTTATGATAGAGGCAATGTTTTTATCCCTGCTGGGAGGGCTTATCGGAATTGTTGTAGGGTTTATCATATCATATGTTGCTTCAAATATAATAGGAATAAATTTGAATCTTTCAGCATCGGCTGTTATTTTAGGATTTGGTTTTTCTGCTGCAATAGGAATAATATTTGGTTCTGCACCTGCCAGGAAGGCAAGTAAGCTTAATCCGATAGACGCCTTGAGGAGTGTTTAAAGTTCTATTATAAGATTAAAAAATATTGCTATTGTTTTCAATAGCAATATTTTTTTAGTCATTGCATAGAATGGTTTTTAAGGAAAGGTATTTATCTTGTTATTCATAGACTTAAGTATATGCGCATAATTTATTATAAGGCAATATTTTTTGCGCACGGGATAATAAAAAGGAGGCATGTATGAGCAAGTTCAATAACTTTAGAAGCAAGCTTGCCGATGGTTTGGAAATACCTAATGATGCTCTTTCGGATAATTTTAATTTAAGAATGCATGGGAATAAAAAAGTTATAATAGAGAACCATTTGGGATTAACAATCTATGAAAATGATAAGGTAGGTATAAAAACTGTTAAAAACAATATTTTGGTAAAAGGCTCGAAATTTAAAATAGAAGAAATAAATGATTACAAAGTAATTATAAAAGGAGATATAGATGAAATAATATTCGATAAAAAGGAGTAACTATGTTTATATTCAAATTAGTATCCTTATTGAGAGGATATGTTATAATTCGCCTAAAGACAAACAACTGCGAAAAAACTTTGAATTTACTCCGGAAAAACGGTATACGAATGTGGGATGTGGAAAAGAGAGAATCAGATGTAAAACTGAAAATTTCCTATGAAGATTATGAAAAATATAAACATATTATTGAAAAAGCAAAGATAGAGACTGTCAGTAAAAAGGGTTTAGTTTTTACTCTAAAAAAATTGAAGGTACGAAAGGGTTTTGCAGCAGGTCTGTTTATTTTATTGATATGCCTTTATGTCTTGTCATCACTTGTATGGAATGTGGAAGTTGTAGGAGTAAACGACATTACTGAAAAAAATGTTATAAAGTTATTGGAACAAAATAATATTACAACCCCTATATCTCATTCAAGTATAAAGCCAAAAAAAATAGAGACAATGCTTTATAATAATTTTGACGAATTCAAATTTGTTGAGGTATACGTAGAGGGATCTAATTTAATAATATTTATAAGAGAAAAAAAACCTGAAAAAGCTGAAATAGAAGGCAGTGAACCATCAAGCATCATTTCAGATAAAAATGCTATAATAACAAAAATAATTGCCAAGAGCGGCCAACCCATGGTAAAGGAAGGAGACGTAGTTTATGAAGGGCAGACGCTAGTAATGGGAATGGTAAAGAATAAAAATTCAGAGGAATTTATGATGGTTCCTTCAGACGGAATAATATACGGTAAGATTTATCACAATTTTGAACTTAAGGAAGAAAAATCAAAGAATATGGAGACATCTACCGATAATAGTAAAAATGTTTATTACTTGCAAATAAATGATGACAGTATTAAAATAATAGGTGACAAAAAACCGTTTGAAAATTATAATTATAGGGAGAGTACGATTAAGATCCCTATAATTTCAGATTTATTCCATATTACATTAAAAAAGTGCACATACTATGAACAGGTAATGAAGACGGTTGAAATTGACGAGAATACGGCTAATAACAAGATGAAAGTAAATATGTATGATGATTTGTTAGAAGTTTGCGGCAAGGATGCTAAAACATTAACATCATCTTTGAATTTCTCCGAGGATGACAGCTTTTATTATCTGAGGGCTCAAATAGAAATTGTTGAGAGTATAGGAGAAAAGGTAAAACTGTCTTCAATGCCTGAGACTGTCAATGATGAAACTGAGGAAGAGCGAATGGAGGATTAATGGATTTATACGAAGATAATATTTTAATAACAAATGAAGAAAACTTAATAAAACTTTTAGGCATACATGATAAGAATATTAAAATTATAAAAAACTATTTGAATGTGAATATTCTTACAAGAAACGGAATGATTAAAGTAACCGGAGAAAAGTCAAAGGTAGAAGCGGTAGTTAAGATTTTAAAAGACATGATGAATATTATAGAAACCGATGGAGAACTAAGTGATCAAAAAGTTGTTTACCTGATTGAAGCCAACAAATCAAATTATAACATAGATTATAGTGAAATATTAAAGGAAGTTATTGTTACAACGGCTTCAGGAAGAGTTATAAAGGCAAAGACAATTGGGCAGAAAAGATATGTTGACATGATTAATACAAGGGACATTACCTTTGGCATAGGCCCTGCCGGAACAGGTAAAACTTACCTTGCGGTGGCTGCTGCAGTAAATGCCTTCAGAAAGCGGGAAGTGGAGCGTATAGTGCTTACAAGGCCTGCTATTGAAGCAGGAGAGAAACTTGGGTTCCTGCCGGGAGATCTGCAGGATAAAGTCGATCCGTATTTAAGACCTCTTTATGATGCTCTGTTTGACATAATGGGAGCTGAAAATTATTTAAAAAATGTTGAAAAACAGCTTATTGAAGTGGCTCCGTTGGCATATATGAGGGGTCGGACTCTTGACTCCTCCTTTATTATCCTTGATGAGGCACAAAATACTACGAACGAACAGATGAAAATGTTTTTGACGCGCCTTGGGTACGGTTCAAAGGCTGTTATAACAGGAGATGTTACTCAAATAGACCTTCCTGAAGGCAAAAAATCAGGGCTTAAAACAGTTTCAAGAATATTGAAGAACATTGAAGGTATTGGGTTTATGTATTTTAATACGACAGATGTGGTAAGGCATAAATTGGTTCAAGATATAATAAAAGCATATGAAAAATATGAGGGGAAAAAATGATTGATGTATTATTTGATAATAGGCAGAACTTAATGGAGATTAATGAAAATAATATGAAGGCGGTTGAAAGGGCGGTGGAAACCGTGCTTAAAGCTGAAAAAAAAGAAGGAAATTTTGAAGTAAGTGTTTCCTTTGTAACCAACGAAGAAATTAAGAAACTTAATAAGGAATACAGAAATGTAAACAGTGAAACGGATGTTTTGTCCTTTCCTATGGATGATGAGTTTGACGGAAGAATAATACTTGGGGACATTGTCCTTTCAACACAGCGAATAATAGAACAAGCTGATGATTTTGAACATACATTGGAAAGAGAAATGATTTATCTTACAGTCCACAGCATGCTGCATCTTTTAGGCTACGATCATATGGACGCAATGGAAAAGAACAAAATGCGCACAAGAGAAAAAGAAATTATGAAAGAACTTAAAATATTTAAATGAGGACGGATTGATGAAAAAAATTATATGTTTCGGTTTACTTACTGCTGTATTTTTGGTTGTTTCATGCAGTAACCCTGCATCTTTGCTGGATGAAGACGAGACAACAAAATTGGAAGAAGATGCAAAGGACAATGCCAAAAAAGTTGTTTCACCTTTGGACGGCTTGAAATATTATCCGGATGAATTGTCAAAGAGACCGGTTGCCGTATCCATTGATAATCATCCTGATGCAAGGTGGCAATCCGGGCTTAAGGATGCAGAAATAGTATATGAATTTCAGGTGGAGTATCCGTATACCAGATATCTGGCGGTTTATCTGGCTAAAGAACCGGAAATGATCGGTCCTGTAAGAAGTGCGAGGCCTTATATAATCTACTATGCAATGGAGAATGATGCCGTATTTGTTCACGTAGGCGGAAGTGAGGATGCATTTGCAGAAATAAACAGGCTAGGAGCCGCAGATGTGGATGGCTTGTATTCAGGAGCCATGTGGCGTTACAATGATTCTGGAAAATTTGCGCCGCATAATATGTATACAACGTTAAGGTCTATCAGAGATGAAGCAAAAAGGGTTGGTTTCAGAACTGAGGGAACATATGAAAAATACAAATTTAATGAAAAGAATGTTGCTTTGTCTGAAAATTATACCGTTTCAAAAGCTGAAAAAATAAATATTACATATAATAAAGAAAATACTACAGACTATGTTTACGACGGGAATTCAAAACTTTACCTTCGTTTTAAAGACAATGAAGAACATATTGATGAATTGGACAACAATCAGATTAAGGTTAAAAATATAATTGTCCTTGAAGCTCCTAAAAGTGTTTTGGACGGTGCCGGAAGGCTGTATCTTGATTCAGTAGGAAAAGGAAATGGAATATATTTCACTGAAGGAGAGTCATGTGAAATAACATGGGAAAAGAGCTCGGAAAAAGCCAGGACTAAATTTTACATAGATGGGTATGAACTTAAATTAAATCCGGGAAACACATGGATTCAAATTGTAGATAGTGTTAGCTGCGTTTGTTCAGAATAAAATTCGAAGGTGGTAATTATGGAGGATAAATTGCTGATAAAAATAGCCATTGGAGCAAGGGAAAAGTCTTACAGCCCATATTCAGGATTCAAGGTAGGAGCAGCTTTATATACAAGAAGCGGGAAAGTATTCACAGGCTGCAATATAGAATCTGCTGCGTATAGTCCCACAGTGTGCGCTGAACGAGTTGCATTTTCAAAATGCATATCGGAAGGTTACAGAGATATTGAGAAAATTGCTGTTATTGGAAGCGAAACAAAGACAACATTCCCTTGTGGGGAATGCAGGCAGTTTATGATTGAATTCGGCGGGAATATAAAAGTAATTTGTGCAAAAAATATAGATTCATACAAAATATATACTTTGGATGAATTGCTGCCATGTAGCTTCGGGCCGGATGATTTGATATAACAAAAGAGAGGGAAAATATGTTTAAATCTGGATTTGTAACGATTATAGGGAGGCCGAATGTGGGTAAATCCACATTAATGAACTCAATGATAGGTGAGAAAATATCAATAATGTCAGATAAGCCTCAAACAACAAGAAACAAAATAAGAACAGTATACACCGATGATGAAGCACAAATAATATTTTTAGATACACCGGGTATACATAAGGCTAAAAACCGTCTGGGTGAATTTATGAATTATGAGATTAATACAGCGTTGGAAGGAATAGATGTATTGGTTATGTTGACCGATGAATTTGATAAAATAGGACCCGGAGATGAATTTATAATTGAAAAGATTAAAGGACTTAAAGCTAAAAAGATACTTGCAATAAACAAAACGGACAAGGCTTCTAAAGAATCTGCTTTGAAAATTGCGGGAGAGTTTGGCAAGCTTGATGTTTTTGATGACATTCTGCCAATGTCCGCATTGAACAATACGGGAGTTGATTTACTGATAAAGCTGATAATACAATATCTGGAGCCGGGGCCCATGTATTTTCCCAGTGACTATATAACGGACAGGCCGGAACGATTTGTTGTTTCTGAAATAATCAGGGAAAAAGCACTTTTGTATCTTCGTGAAGAAGTACCTCACGGCATTGCAGTAGAAATTGAAGAGATGAAGGAAAGAAAAGACAGAAAAAACAAAGATTTGGTTGATATAAGGGCGAATATATTATGTGAAAGAAAATCTCACAAAAGTATTATTATTGGCAAAGATGGACGGAAGATAAAGGGTATCGGAAAGAGCGCCAGAGAGGATATTGAGAATATTCTTGGCAGTCATGTTAATTTGCAGTTATTTGTGAAAGTATCGGAAAATTGGCGGAATAACAATTATCTTTTAAAAATTTTAGGATATGATAAAAATGATAGTCGATGAAATTCTTGTTCTAAAAGAGATAAAATATAAAGAAAATGATAAAATACTTCATGCACTGTCAAAGACAAGAGGTAAAATACAACTGCTTTCCAAAGGATGTAAAAAAAATAACTCACACTTGATAAATGCATCTCAGCTTTTTGCCTATTCAAAATGTTCCATGGTAAAGTCAAAAGATATGTATATAATTACTTCTGCTGAGTTGATTGACAGTTTTTATAATCTCAAGAATAACATTGATGCGTTTTTCTACGGAAATTATATTTTAGAGCTTATAAATTATGTTGCTCAGGAAAATGAATGTGACTATCGAATTTTTGACATGACTGTGGCTGTACTTTCCTGGTTTTCAGTTACAACAAAAGACTTTGAAAAATTAACTGCGGCATATGAATTAAAGCTTATATCAATGCTTGGATATAAGCCAAATCTTAAACGTTGCCTGTCATGTGGAAAAGAAATTAAATCAGATTCCGAATTTTCAATTAAAGAAGGAGGGTTGTTTTGTCATAAGTGTGTAAATTATGGAAGAGGAATAAATGTATCTTATGGTGAAATACTAACTATGGAAAGAATTTTAAAGTCTAAGCTTGAAAACATAGGATCTGTTGAAGTGAATACAAAACTCTTGCAGTTAATAAGAAATTTTTTGTTTTATTATATAGGCAAGAATGATTTTACAACATTAAAATTACTTAAAATATAAAGAAAGAAGGATAAAAATGGAGAACGAAAAATTACAAAAGATTGATGATATTATTAAGCGTACAAACGCAGATTTTTCAACGGCGAAACAGGCTCTTGACGATGCCGGCGGAGATGTTCTTGAAGCAATAATACTGATAGAAAAACAGAATAAAGAAAAATCGGCGGATCAAAGCGGTTCAGGCAGAGGAGATAAAATTTTAAGTCAGTTAAAGGATATTATTTCAAAGGGTAATGCAACTAAAATTACAATAAAGAAAAATAATGAGGTTATAATGAACTTGCCTGTAACAGCAGGTTTAATAGGGGTATTGATTGCTCCGTTCCTGTCTGCTGCCGGAATTACAGCAGCGCTTCTCACTCAGTGTTCTGTAGAAATAACACAGGCTGACGGCAAGGTTGTTGATATAGGGAAAAAAGTTGATGAAGGAGCTGACGCCGTGAAGGATACAGTGAAAGATGTTAAAAATGAAGCGTCAAATTTAAAGGACAATGTAAAGAGCAATACCTCAGATTTAAGGAATGATGTAAAAAACAGTGCATCAGATATAAGAAATGATTTAAAGAACAGTACATCGAATTTAAGAAACGATATTAAGAACAGCGCTTCTGATTTTAAAAATAGTAAATAATAAAATAATTCTTGACATAAAAACATAATTTTGTTACATTATAGTTAATGTTGAGACTGTGAGAAAGAAGAGTAGTCTGTAATGAATTTACAGAGAGTCAGATTAGGTGGAAGCTGATAAGAATTTATGGATGAAGGGAGCTTTTGAGTCTTTTATTTTAAGAGGATAGAGTTCTTACTTTATCAAATAGGGTGGAACCGCGGAAAATCTTTCGTCCCTATACGGGATGGAAGATTTTTGTATTTATATATTGCTGATAATTTTTCATCCTGAGAAATAATCTTAATAATGGAGGCTTACTATGGCAAAGAACGAAAAAAACAAATTGGAGAAACTTGTTTCGCTTTCAAAATCAAGGGGTATTATATTTCCGGGATCAGAAATATACGGAGGATTGGCTAACACTTGGGATTACGGTCCCCTGGGAGTAGAAATCAAAAACAATGTAAAAAAATTATGGTGGGAAAAATTCATACAGGAAAGTTCCTACAATGTTGGTTTAGACGCTGCAATATTGATGAATCCTACAACATGGGTGGCATCAGGACATATAGGCGGATTTAGCGATCCTTTAATGGATTGTAAGGAGTGCAAAGCAAGATTCAGAGCTGATAAAGTAATTGAAACATATATGCGTGAAAAGGGAGAACCGCAGATTGTTGACGGCTGGCCAAATTCAAAAATGGAATCGTATATTATTGAAAATGAAATACCATGTCCTGAATGCGGCGCATCAAATTTTACTTCAATTAGAAAATTCAATCTAATGTTTAAAACATTTCAGGGTGTAACTGAAGATTCCCAGTCACAATTATATTTAAGACCTGAAACGGCGCAGGGTATTTTTGTTAATTTTAAAAATGTGTCGCGTTCCATGCGAAAGAAATTACCTTTTGGAATAGGTCAAATAGGAAAAGCGTTCAGGAATGAAATAACACCGGGCAATTTTATATTCAGAACAAGAGAATTTGAACAGATGGAATTAGAATTTTTCTGTAAACCTGGCGAAGATATGAAATGGTTTAATTATTGGAAGGAATTTTGTATGAACTTTTTGCTTGGCTTAGGCATTACAAAGGAAAATTTGCGTTTCAGGAATCATGATAAAGCTGAACTTTCTCATTACAGCAGTGCTACGGCGGATATTGAATATTTGTTTCCCTTTGGATGGGGTGAGCTTTGGGGCGTTGCAGACAGGACTGATTTTGACTTAAAGTCACATATAAACGCCTCAGGGGAAGATTTATATTATCAAGATCCTGTTACAAACGAAAGATATATACCATACTGTATAGAGCCATCGTTGGGAGCAGACAGGGCAATGCTTGCACTGCTGATTGATGCATACAGAGAGGAAACTCTTGAGGATGGAAATGACAGGGTTGTACTTAAGCTTCATCCTGTATTGTCTCCATTTAAAGCTGCAGTGTTTCCGCTGACCAAAAAGCTGAATAAACCGGCGGAAGAACTTTACAAAAACCTGCAGGAACATTTTAATGTTGATTATGATGGTTCAGGGAGCATTGGAAAGAGGTATAGAAGGCATGACGAAATCGGTACTCCTTACTGTATTACATATGACTATGATTCCCTGGAAGATCATTCGGTAACTGTAAGAGACAGAGATACAATGGAACAGGTGAGGGTAAAGATTGATGATTTAGTACAGTTTATAAATGAAAAAATTAATTTTTAATAGTTAATAAAATTAAGATAGTTAGGAAATTAGATAGTTATACAATTAGATAGTTATACAATTAGATGGATAATTAAGGAAAATGCAGAACAATTATTTGGTAATTGAAAAATTATCATAATTGTTCCGCTTATTCATCTCCGATGTTTAGGAAAGGAGTGATCTACATAAAATTATCAGACAGGCAAAATATGATTATTGAAATAATTGAAAAGCATCAGCCCGTTACCGGAGAAACAATAGCTGAAAAAATCGGTCTTACAAGGGCTACATTAAGGCCGGATTTGGCGGTTTTGTCAATGTGCGGTCTGATTGACGCCAAGCCTAAGGTAGGCTATTACATGTCTGACAAAAAAGGCAACAGGGATATAGTTGACAAACTTTCTGCAATCAAAGTTTCGGATATAAAGTCACTTCCTGTCAACGTATCAGAAAATACAAGCGTGTATGATGCAATTGTAACATTGTTTCTTGAAAATGTCGGTACTCTTTTTGTTGTTGAGGATGAAGCCCTTAAAGGTGTAATATCAAGAAAGGATTTACTTAAAACCGCAATGGGAGGCGGCGATTTGACGGCAATACCCGTAGGCGTTATTATGACAAGAATGCCTAAAATTGTATATTGCGGTGAAGACGATTCAATAATTGGTGCAGCAGAAAAAATAATTGAAAATGAAGTTGATTGTGTACCCGTTGCAGCAGTCATGCCGAACGGAAAAATAAAAGCTTCCGGACGTATATCCAAGACTAATATTACTAAAGTGTTATTGGAAATATCTAAATAAAGAGGTATCTATGGAAAAAATAAATATTTATGCGGTTTCCGATTCCCTGGGAGAAACTGCCGAACAAGTAGCTAAAGCTGTAATGAGGCAGTTTGATATAGCGGATTTTGATATAAAAAGAGTGTCCTATGTAAATGACAAGGAAGCAATTGACAGGCTAATAGAAAGAGCATCAAAGGAAAATTCATTTATTGTATTTACCCTTGTGGTAGAAGAATTAAGAGACTACTTGACAAAAAAGGCTTCGGAAAATAATGTTGGAGCAGTCGATATTATGACTCCTGTTCTTCTTCCTCTTGTAAAACAATTGGGAATTGTTCCGAAACAGGAGCCGGGGCTTTTAAGGAAGATGGACGAAAAATATTTTAAGAAAGTCGAGGCAATTGAATTTGCAGTTAAATATGATGATGGCAAAGACACAAGAGGTATCCTTTTAGCCGACCTTGTACTTATTGGAGTTTCAAGAACTTCAAAAACACCACTTTCAATGTATCTTGCATATAGAAATTTAAAGGTAGCAAACATTCCTCTTGTTCCCGAAGTAAGTCCTCCGGAAGAACTTAAGATAATTCCATCCGAAAAAATAATAGGACTAACCTTAAATGTTGAAAATTTAAACAAAATCAGAAAAGAAAGGCTTAAGGCAATGGGACTTAAGGATACGGCGAATTATGCAAGCAATGAAAGAATCTTATCAGAACTAAAATATGCTGAAAAAATTATGAAAGATCTTAAATGCAAAGTAGTTGATACGACAAATAAGTCGGTAGAGGAGACGGCAGCTATAATACTTGATTATATTTCCGAATGAATTGAATAATTTACAAATTTACAAAAAGAGTTGAAAGAGTGATACTATATGAATATTAGGGAGAAATACGAGAAATTTGAAATTGAACATCTATCTGACAAAGCTGCAAAAAGCAAATTTTCCAAGGGAAGAAAAAAAGATGAGCCAAAATGTGAAATAAGGACTGATTATCAAAGAGACAGAGACAGAATCATTCATTCAAAAGCTTTCAGAAGATTAAAACATAAAACTCAAGTTTTTTTGTCTCCCGAAGGTGATCATTATAGGACAAGGCTTACACATACATTGGAGGTTTCACAAATTTCAAGGACTATTGCAAGAAGCCTTAATTTGAATGAAGATTTGACTGAGGCCATAGCCCTTGGACATGATTTGGGGCATACACCCTTTGGTCATACAGGGGAAAGAATACTGGATGAACTTTGTGAAACTGGCTTTAAGCACAACGTGCAAAGTCTTAGAGTTGTAGATTTATTGGAACAACGGAACAATGCCGAGGGACTGAATCTGACATTTGAAGTAAGAGACGGAATCCTTAACCACCCCTTAGGCGGCAATCCGGCAACTTTAGAAGGCCAAATAGTCAGTATATCAGATAGAATAGCCTATATTAATCATGACATAGATGATGCTTCAAGAGCCGGTATTATTAGTACCGGCCAAATACCGGAAAAATTTTTAAAGCATTTAGGCTATACTCATGGGGAAAGAATTAATACCATGATTTTGGATGTAATAAACAGCAGCATGGGCAAAGATAAAATATCTATGAGCCCCGAAATTGGTTTTTATACTTCAGGTCTTCGGGATTTCCTGTTTGAAAACGTATATTTCAATAAAACAGCAAAAAGTGAAGACGAAAAGACAACATTTATAATTAAAAAAATATTTGAATATTATAACAAGCATTTTGAATCTTTACCGGATTTTTATTTGAAAATATATGAAGATAATAACTTCGGCAAAAGCGAAGTTATTAAAGATTACGTGGCAGGAATGACCGATACCTATGCTATGAAGGTTTTTGAAGAGTTATATATGCCAAAACCTTGGAGAAAATATTAAATAGTTTTGTGTAAAAATTTAAAATGTTGGAACTAAAACATAAGCTCTAAATTCAATTAAGAAAACGGTGTTTTTGTTTAAAAAATTAATGTAAAAATGAGAAATAGCAATATTTAATTTTATTAAGAAATTAATAGAGGTTAATATGTATAAAAAAAATTTAGATAACTACATTTTGGGTAACATCGATGAAACATTTATTCCAGAAATAAGCAGTGACAAAGACTTTTTTCTAATCGATCGGGATGAAGTTAAAAATATTATAAAAAGACGCAGAAGAAATTCTCACAAAGGTACCTATGGAAAAGCAGGCTTTATCTCCGGTTCAAAAGGCATGGCAGGTGCTGCCGTGTTTAATCTTAATGCTGCACTAAGATGCGGCTCAGGACTGGTTAAAGCATTTATACCTGATGAAATATATTCTGTAGTAGAATCCAAGTCTTTAGAAAGTATAACATGCACTTACGATGAAAAAAATTTTCCTTTTGAAAAACTTCAAAAGGAAATTATTGATTATTGTGATGTGGCTGCAACAGGCTCAGGATGCTCAAATATATCGGTATATCAAGATATATTGATATATTTGCTGGAGAATTTTACTAAACCTCTTGTTATTGACGCAGAAGGCATAAATCAGCTTGATTTAAAATATTTACAAAGATGTGAGCAGCCTATAGTACTGACTCCTCATTATGGAGAAATGGCCAGGCTTTTAAAAAAGGATGTTAAGTATATAGAAACTGACATTCTTAAAAAATCTGCTGATTTTTCCATGCAATACGGAGTTTACCTTGTATTGAAGGGTGCACGGACGGTAATTGCGTACCCTGATGGGAAGGTATGTATTAATACTACAGGAAATCCCGGGATGGCCGCTGCCGGCAGCGGTGATGTGTTAACGGGAATTATCACGTCTTTAATAGGTCAAAAAATAGATGTAAAAAATGCAATTAAAGCCGGCGTATATTTACATGGTTTAGCCGGGGACATAGGTGTTAAATATAGGGGAGAGTATTCTTTAATTGCAGGTGACATTATTAATTATCTGCCCAATGCTATTATGTCAATAACTGATAAATGATATGCTTATTTATTCCTCCTGATCTGCAAATTGGCTGTTATAGAGGTTTTCGTAGACTCCTTTTTTTTCTAAAAGTTCTTTATGTGTACCTTGCTCAACAATATCTCCAGAGTCAATTACAAGAATGAGATCCGCATCGCGGACGGTTGACAGCCTGTGTGCAATTACAAAGCTTGTGCGTCCCTTCATGGCCTGATTCATTGCAGACTGGATTAACATTTCCAGTCTTGTATCTACACTGCTGGTGGCTTCATCGAGAATTAAAATTTGAGGATCTGCCAAGATGGCTCTTGCAATAGTAATTAGCTGTTTTTGACCTAATGAAACGTTGCTGCCGTCTTCATCAATCATCATATTGTATCCCCCGGGCATGGATCGTATAAAACGATCTACATTAGCTTTTTTTGCAGCTTCTATTACTTCGTCGTCAGTAGCGTCCAGTCTTCCAAAACGTATATTTCCTGCAATAGTATCGTGGTATAACCATGCATCCTGTAGTACCATGCCAAAAAGAGCTCTTTCATTATTACGTCTTATGGCATATATTGATGTACCATCAATGGTTATATCTCCTTTGTCAATATCGTAAAAGCGCAATAACAAATTTATGATTGTTGTTTTACCGGCTCCTGTTGCACCGACTATGGATACTTTCTGCCCTGATTTTGCTTCAAAGGATAGGTCATTGATAACAGGATTGTCTTTTGAATAAGAAAATTTCACATTTTTAAATTGTACGTTCCCTTTAAAGTGGCTTAAGTCAAAGTTCTCCGGATTTTCCTTTTCATCAGGTTCCTCTTTTTCCTCAAGGAAGTTTACAATACGCTCCATAGAAGCAGCAGCACTTTGGATTGCAGGTGCAAGCTGGGTAATTTGATTCATAGGGTCAAAGATGAGCCAGATATACATTACAAAGGCCTGCATATTTCCAAGTGTCATACGTCCGGACAGCACACCGTGTCCTGTAATAAAAACCATTAATACATAAACAATACCAATAAGTGCTTCCATGAATGGTGAAATCAAACTTGATATAAAACTGGACTTAAAACCTGCCTTATTTAGGTTTCCGTTTATTTTTTCAAATTTATCAATAGTGTTTTTTTCGTTATTATATAGTTTAATTACTGTAAAGCCGGTATATCTTTCTTGAATGTATCCGTTTAATTCGGCCAGAGTGTTCTGCATTGTACGGAACTGCCCTTGGCTTTTTTTCATAAGGGAACGGGCAATAAGGAAAGAAATAGGTAACATTACCAAGCATACAAGTCCTAACGGGACGGAAATTATCAGCATCATGATGAAAGTCATGGAAATATTGGTAAGTGCATAAACCAGCGGCATAAGGCTCTGCTGCATTGCATTAGATACTGCATCAACGTCGTTAGTAATGTAATTGTAGATTGTTCCCAGCTGATGGCTGTCATAATAGCTTACATGTATTCTGTTAATTTTGTCGCTGATCTTGCTTCGTAGATCTTTAAAGCTTTCCTGCACACATCCTGCCGTTAAAAAGCTGGCAGAATAGGTAGCTCCTTGACGAACAACTGTGGAGACTCCCAGAATTGCCACAATCGTAGCAATATATGGCAGGTTAACTCCGGCACCAGGTTTGCCTGCTGCCATATCCATTACGTTTTTCCCTAATTCCGTAGTTATAAATCCGATAATAAAGGGATTTAGCGTACCTAAAACAGCACCGAAAAACTGTAAAAACAACGCAATTATAAACTTCCATTTATATGGACTCATTATTAACTTTATTAGCTTTCCTATACTGCGCAATTTATGATTTTTCATTAGAATTCCTCCTTTGAAAGCTGACTTGCTGCTATATCATAATAAACATCACAGTTTTTCATTAGTTCCTCATGAGTGCCCTGCCCTACGATACATCCCTCATCAAGTACTATAATTTTGTCGGCATGGCGAATAGTGCCGATACGTTGAGCTACTATAAGAATGGTGGCATCTTTAATTTCATCTCGAAGACGAGTACGCAGCCTCAGATCAGTTGCATAATCAAGTGCAGAAAAACTATCGTCGAAGATATAAATTTCAGGATTTTTAATTATACCTCGTGCAATAGCAAGGCGTTGTTTCTGTCCGCCTGAGAGATTGGAACCACCTTCAAACAACATTTCATCAAAACCGTTTTTCTTCTTTGAAATAAAATCTGCTGCCTGGGCAATTTCTGCTGCTCTAACGAGTTCCTCCATGGATGCGTCCGCCTTTCCAAAGCGCAGATTTTCTCCAATTGTACCGGTAAAAAGCGTTGCTTTTTGAGTGATAAAACCAATCTTATCACGAATAGCATGTATATTGTATTTTTTAACATCTATTTCATCTACTGATACCCGTCCTTCAGTTGCATCATACATGCGTGGAATAAGTTGCACCAATGTGGTTTTTCCGCAGCCGGTGCTGCCTATAAATGCAATAGTTTGGCCTTGTTCAACAGTAAAATTTATGTTTTTCAACACAGGTTCTTCAGGAGAGTCGGGGTAGGAAAAGGATACATTTTCAAAAGTGATATATCCGGTTTTGTCCGTACTTGTAACTCCTGTTTCTAAATTTTCATCCATGCCCAGGTCATTGTCAAGTATTCTCTGAATTCGTTGTGCAGATACACTGGCTCTTGGATACATAATAAAGAGAACTCCAAACATCATAAAACTGAAAAGAATATGGAAAATATATTCTATGGATGCGCTTAGTGTTCCTATATCCAAAAAACCCTGGCTGATTTCATTGGCTCCAAACCATAAAACAATTACGATCATAGTGTTAAAAATAAGGTAAAAACCTGGTTGTGCAATGGAAACAATACGAAACATTTTCTTTGATACTCCGCAGTATTTATCATTTATTTCCTCAAATCGTCGGCTTTGAAATTTTTCGGTGTTAAAGGCGCGGATAACACGCAGACCGCTTAAACCTTCTCTCATAATAAGATTGATTTTGTCCAAATTTTTCTGCTGCTGACGAGAGTATGGATAACTTTTCCTGTTAATTACAAAGATTCCAAGAAGCAAAATCGGTACACTTGCCATAACAACCCAAAATATGCCTGGGTTGTTATTTAATATCATAATAAAACCGCTAATTGTCATAATTGGAGTGATTAAGGCACTTCGCAGCATATTTTGAACAAAAATCATAATTTGATATGCATCACTTGTTGTACTTGTAATTAAAGATGAGACGCTAAACTTGTTGTATGAACTATGGGAAAAACTTTGAGTTTTAGTGAACAGATCATTTCGGATGTCCCTTATAACATTAGAAGCTATGCGGCTGTTGGCAAAAGACATGCAAATTTCACATAACATTCCAATTGTTGTAACTGCTGCCATAAGCAATACAAGCTGTTTAAGCAGCATTGGCTGATTAAGTAATAGTGCGTCATTGATTACATATTTAAGTATTGTAGGTATACCAATTTGTATTGCTACAAAACCGCCTACTCCTAAAAGACTTAGAAGCAAATAGCGTTTGTAGCGCCAGGTATAGTTTAAAATAAGTTTCATTCTCAAACCTCTTAAAATATTTTATTTAGTATTTCGTTTATATATTGCGGAATGATCAGAGAAATCTCATGCTTACAAAAAAAGAACACCAACTACTCTAAACTGTACATGTTGTACAAAAGTACAGATAGTTGGCACTGGTACTATTTATTAGTAATGTGCGACATGATATTCTTATATCTATCCGCATCTATTTATGATATTTTATCAATAATAATATATATAGTCAAGATGTTAGTTTTCAACAAATATAATTCACATAAAAGTTGAATGAAACATACGATATATATAAGCTATATTCTAATATATTATTCGTAATATAGCGAAAGTCCAAAAAAATAAATTAATAAACTGTCTTATTTTTATTGACAATGATTTTTATATTTGTTACTATATATTTGAAATCACATTGAATGTTAATAACTAAAGTAATTAAAAGGAAGGGTATGAATGGGCTTTGAAGTAAGAAGAATTTATGTGGAAAAAAAGCTGGGTTTTAATACGGAAGCAATAAACTTAAAGGCTAATTTTAAAGAAAACCTAAGGCTTAATAATCTTGAAAATGTTCGTGTTTTGAACAGGTATGATGTTTCACGCATAGATGAAAAAGATTTTCAGAAAGCGGTTAGAACAGTTTTTTCGGATTCAAACCAGGATTATGTCTATGAAGACATTGATGTTATCAACAATGTTTTTGCAGTGGAATATCTTCCGGGACAGTATGACCAAAGGGCAGACTCTGCAGCTCAGTGTATTCAGATAATAACCGGAAAGGACAAACCTCCTGTTAAATATGCTAAGGTTATTGTGCTTGAAGGAATGCTGAGCAGAGAAGATATGAATAAGGTTAAGAATTACTTTATTAATCCAGTTGATTCAAGAGAAGCCGAATTAGTAAAACCGGATACCCTTGATGAAGAGTATCCTGAGGCAGAGCAGGTTGAAACTATTGAGAATTTTATAAACAAATCTAAGAAAGAATTGGAGGAATTTCGTACTGACAGAGGTCTCGCCATGAGTTTTGAGGATTTGATTTTTTGTCAGGAATATTTTAAAAATACGGAAAAAAGGAATCCTACAATTACTGAAATAAAGGTTATTGATACTTATTGGTCGGATCATTGCAGGCATACCACATTTTCTTCATCCATTGAGAAAATTGATTTCGAAGATGGAAAAACAACAGAGGAAATCAAGAATACTTATGAGGAATATTTAAAGGCAAGGAAGTACGTTTATAAAGGCAGGAAAAAGGACATTTCATTAATGGACTTGGCTACAATAAGTGCAAAAGAATTAAAAGAGCAGGGGATTCTGGATGATTTGGAAATATCAGATGAAATCAATGCATGCAGTATTGTAATAAATGTTGATGTTAAAGGAAGTAATGAGGAATGGCTTTTGATGTTCAAAAATGAAACCCATAACCATCCTACAGAAATTGAACCGTTTGGCGGTGCAGCTACGTGTCTTGGCGGAGCCATCAGAGATCCACTTTCCGGAAGATCTTACGTTTACCAGGCTATGCGCATATCCGGGAGTGGTGATATCAGGCAAAACCCTGAGGATACGTTAGCAGGAAAGCTTCCTCAGAGGAAAATATCCACAGAGGCGGCGGCAGGCTACAGTTCTTACGGAAATCAGATAGGACTGGCAACAGGTTATGTAAATGAAATATATCATCCGGACTATGTTGCAAAAAGGATGGAGGTCGGTGCCGTAATCGCTGCCGCACCGAGAACGAATGTAGTAAGGGGGGTTCCACAAAAGGGAGATGCGGTAATCCTTTTGGGAGGAAGAACCGGAAGAGACGGCTTAGGAGGAGCAACAGGAGCTTCTAAGGAGCATACGGAAGAATCTATTTTGGTGTGCGGCTCTGAAGTGCAAAAAGGAAATGCACCTACAGAAAGAAAAATTCAAAGGCTGTTTAGAAATCCTTTTGTAAGCAGAATGATAAAGAGATGCAATGACTTCGGTGCAGGAGGAGTGTCTGTGGCAATTGGCGAATTAGCTGAGGGACTGTACATAAATCTTGACCTTGTTCCAAAAAAATATGAAGGATTAGATGGAACAGAGCTTGCAATTTCCGAATCTCAGGAAAGAATGGCAGTAGTTGTGAGAGAAGAAGATATTAATAATTTTATCAACTACGCTCATGAGGAGAATCTTGAATCAACTGTTGTTGCCAAGGTGACAGGTGATCGAAGGCTTAAAATGAGCTGGAAAGGGAAAAACATTCTGGATATCAGCAGAGATTTCCTTGATACAAACGGTGTTAAGCAGAAAATTAATGTTCAGGTGTGTGAGCCTATAAAACCATGTTTTGAAAAAAAATTTAAAAGCAAAAATTTTAAAGATGCATGGTTTGAAAATTTAAGGGATCTGAATGTTGCCTGTCAGAAGGGATTAGCTGAAAGATTTGATTCAACAGTAGGTGCAGGCACAGTTCTTATGCCCTTCGGAGGAAGGACGCAGCTTACTCCGGCAGAAGGCATGGTTGCTAAAATTCCCGTTGCTAACGGAGAAACAAATACATGTTCGCTGATGGCTTACGGTTTTGATCCGTACCTATCAAAAGAAAGCCCATATCACGGTGCAATGTACGCTGTTGTACATTCTGTGGCTAAAATCCTTGCAATGGGCGGTGATTACAGGAAAATCAGACTTACATTACAGGAATATTTTGAAAAACTGAACAAAGATCCGAAAAGATGGGGTAAACCTTTAAGTGCGCTTTTAGGAGCATTCGCAGTACAGCATGAGCTGAGGATTCCGGCTATAGGCGGAAAAGACAGCATGTCCGGTACATTTAAAGATATGAATGTACCTCCGACTCTCATAAGTTTTGCTGTTGCAGTTGAAAATATTAAAAACATTATATCACCTGAATTTAAAAAACCCGGAAGCAGGGTAGTGCTGATAAAAATTAAAAAAAATGATAACAATATTCCGGATTTTGAAGATATAAAAACAAAGTACAATGCTGTTCACGAAGCAATAGTATCAGGCAAGGTGCTGAGTGCATATACTGTAGGTTTTGGCGGCATTGGAGCTTCCATAAGTAAAATGGTTCTTGGAAATGAAATAGGGTTTAAAACAAGGGACGGACTTGTGCTAGATACAAAGGACTGGTTTTCTGCAAGCTACGGAGATATTATACTTGAATGTCCTGAAGACGTACATATAGACGGCAGTATTGATGTAGGAAGCACAATTGATGAAAAGCAAATAATTATAAATAGTTCGTCTGACGTAACAAACATAGGATTAAGAGAAATAAGTGATGCATGGCTGTACCCTTTAAACGGCGTTTATCCGTTTAAACAAGATACTGAAGGTGAAATTGAAGACTGCTGTATTCTTGGAGACCAAAAAAACACACAGAAGCGAGCTACGATTAATATAGCCAAGCCAAAAGTTTTTATTCCGGTTTTCCCGGGGACAAACTGCGAATATGATACAAAGGCTGCATTTGAAAGGGCAGGTGCCGAATCTGAAATATTTGTGTTTAAAAATTTAAGTTCTTTGGACGTTAAAAGTTCCATAGAAGAAATGAACAAAATGATTAGGCAGTCCCAAATAATAGCGCTGCCTGGAGGATTTAGTGCCGGCGATGAGCCTGAAGGCTCAGGCAAGTTTATTGCAGCGGTTTTCCGCAATGAATTGTTAAAGGATGCGGTTACGGATCTTTTAAAAAACAGGGATGGTTTAATGATAGGTATATGCAATGGGTTTCAGGCGTTAATCAAACTTGGCCTTGTTCCCTTTGGAGAGATTGTTGACATGAAAGGTGATTATCCTACTCTTACTTATAATAAAATCGGACGGCACGTGTCATCATTTGTCAGAACAAAAGTTGTGTGCAATATGTCGCCATGGTTTAGCATGTGCCGTGTGGGAGATGTTTATTCTCTTCCCGTTTCTCATGGAGAAGGAAGATTTGCGGCAGATAAAGAATGGATTGAAAAATTAAAGAAACAAGGCCAGATAGCCACCCAATATGTAGGACCTGACAACAATCCAACATATGATGGGCTTTACAACGTAAACGGTTCAGTTGAAGCAGTTGAAGGAATTACAAGCCTTGATGGCAGGGTATTGGGTAAAATGGCACATTCTGAGCGATTGAGCAGCGGCTTATATAAAAATATACCGGGTGAAAAAGAACAGCATATATTTGAAGCAGGTGTTAAATATTTTAAATAACTAAGGAGGTATTATGAAAGTTGCAATAATAATGGGAAGTGATTCAGACTTTCCGATAGTTGAAAAAGGGTACAGCATTTTAAAAGATTTCGGTGTTGAGGCGGATGTAAGGGTTATTTCTGCTCACAGAACCCCTGACGAAGCTTTAAGTTTCGCTAAAAATGCGGAAACTATGGGATATGAACTGATTATAGGAGCCGCAGGCAAAGCGGCACATTTACCTGGCATATTAGCAGGGTGCACATCATTGCCGGTAATAGGTGTTCCTATAAAGTCCTCAGAGTTAGATGGAATGGATGCCCTTTTTTCCATAGTACAAATGCCTCCTGGAGTACCTGTGGCTACTGTAGGTATAAATGCAGCAGGTAATGCGGCACTTCTTGCAGTTCAGATATTGTCTGTGAAATACAGCGATTTAAGAGTGAAATTCAATGAATATAAAAAACAAATGGCTAAAAAAGTATTTGATAAAAATAAAAAATTAAATGATAAATTAAACGGAGGATTGAAATGAAAAAATTAGAGATGATGTATGAGGGAAAAGCAAAAAAGGTTTATAAAACGGATAATCCAAAAGAATACATCGTGGAATACAAGGATGATGCTACGGCTTTTAATGGAGAAAAGAAAGGAACAATTACAGGAAAAGGCGCAGTAAACAATAAAATGTCTGCCGCATTGTTTGAATTGCTGGAAAAGCAAGGGGTTCACACACATCATATCAAGCTTTTAAATGACAGGGAATCATTGGTGAAGGCAGTAAAAATTCTTCCGTTAGAGGTTATCGTAAGGAATGTGGCAGCAGGTTCTCTTGCAAAAAGGTTAGGATTGGAAGAAGGAGTGCCTATGAAAGAAACTGTCCTGGAGTTTTCTTATAAAAATGATGAATTAGGAGACCCTATGGTAAATGATTACCATATTATGGCTATGGAATTTGCAACAGAAGAACAGCTGGAAGTAATAAAAAAATATGCTCTTGCAGTAAATGATGTCCTGAAAAAATTCTTCCTTGAAATAAATATTAAATTGATAGATTTTAAGCTGGAATTCGGAGTTTATGACAATAAGGTAATACTTGCCGATGAAATATCTCCTGATACATGCAGACTGTGGGATGCAAAAACAAATAAAAAACTGGATAAGGACAGATTCAGGAGAGATATGGGCGGAGTTGAGGAAGTGTATCAGGAAGTTCTTTCAAGAATAAACAATAAAGGAAATTAGGGGAAATTTTATGTGCTTTGAACTTATAGATGATGACAAACTTCATGAGGAGTGCGGGGTTGTGGGATTATTCACAGAAAACCCTCAGATAGCATCACAGTTAATTTACTATGGGTTGTTTGCTCTCCAGCACAGAGGCCAGGAAAGTGCAGGCATAGCAATTCATACAGGAAAGAAGATCGAATACTATAAAGACATGGGGCTTGTTGCTGATGTACTTTCCCAAGATGTGATAAAAAAATTTAAAGGGAATATAGCAATAGGACATGTCAGGTATTCCACAACCGGAGACAGTGAAAAACAAAATGCCCAGCCCTTGGTCGTAAGATATAAGGAAGGTTCTGTGGCCCTTGCTCACAATGGAAATTTGGTTAATGCGGATTCTATGAGGAGCATTCTGGAAGATGACGGTGTCATATTCCAGACGTCAACAGATTCAGAAGTGGTGGCCAATATGGTGGCAAGGTACTACAAGGGTGATATAGTAAAATCCATAAAAAATGTTACTGAAATTGTAAAAGGAGCTTATGCCTTTGTGTTTATGACTGAAAAGGAATTAATCGGAGCCAGGGATTGCTATGGTTTAAGGCCTCTCTGTCTTGGGAAAAGGCCAGAAGGATACTTGCTTGCTTCTGAGAGTTGTGCTATAAGCGCTATGGGCGGAGAATTCATAAGAGATGTGGAACCGGGTGAGATAGTTGTCATAAATGAAAACAGCGTTGAAAGCATTAAGGGTACAAAATATGCACCGAAAAAACTATGTATATTTGAGAATGTATATTTTGCAAGGCCTGACAGCAATTTGGACGGTGTAAACATATATCAGTCAAGATACAATGCAGGAAGATTACTTGCCCGGGAATCTCCGGTAAATGCCGACCTGGTTTTTTCTGTTCCTGATTCAGGTACACCTGCTGCCATAGGGTATGCTGCAGAGCTTAATATACCCTTTGGATTAGGGCTTATTAAAAACAGATATGCAAAGCGTACTTTTATTGAACCTAATCAGGAATTAAGGGAACGGGGAGTTAAAACCAAGCTGAACGTATTAAATGAGCTGGTGAAGGATAAAACAGTCGTAATGGTTGACGACAGCATTGTAAGAGGCACTACCACAAAGCAAATTGTCAGCATGGTAAAAGATGCGGGAGCAAAAGAAGTGCATGTTCGTATAGCATCGCCACCTGTAACTTATTCCTGCTATTTCGGAATCGATACGCCTGACAGAAGAAAATTAATAGGTGCTAATAAAACGATTGATGAAATAAAAGAATATATCAATGCAGACAGTGTATATTATCTGAGTGTGGAAGGATTGGTGAAATCCACGGCTTCAGCAAACAGTTATTGCCTTGCCTGTATGAACGGTGATTATCCCATGGAAGTACCAAGCCGGGGAATATAGAGTATAAGGAGGTATTATGTCTGAAAAATTAACATATAAGGATTCCGGTGTTGATATTCATGCCGGATATGAAACAGTAAGGTTGATCAAGGAACATGTTAAAAAAACATATACCGAAGGTGTTATGACAGATATTGGCAGCTTTGGAGGCATGTTTTCAATTGATAAAAGCAAATATGAAGAGCCGGTATTAGTTTCCGGTACCGATGGTGTAGGCACAAAACTCATGATTGCATTCAAAACGGGAATTCATGATACAATAGGAGAGGATGCAGTCGCAATGTGTGTTAACGATGTTTTATGCCAAGGTGCCAAGCCTCTATTTTTCTTGGATTATATTTCCATGGGAAAGTTAGAGCCGCAAAAAGCAGCTGATATAGTCAAAGGTGTATCAAATGGTTGTATTAAAGCCGGAGCTGCATTAATAGGTGGTGAAACAGCAGAAATGCCGGGACTTTACGGTGAAGGAGAATATGACATAGCCGGATTTTGTGTAGGAATAGCAGATAAGAGCAAATTAATAGATGGTTCAAAAATTACCGAAGGGGATGTTCTTATAGGTCTGCCTTCAAGCGGAATTCACAGCAATGGATATTCATTAGTCAGAAAAATTTTGTTCGAGCGTAAAAACTATGATGTGAATCAATATATTGAGAAGCTGAATTGCACCATAGGCAAAGCATTAATGATCCCAACGAGAATTTATTCGAAGATTATAATGAATCTGTTGTCTGAATTTGAAATTAAAGGTATGGCAAATATAACAGGAGGCGGTTTCTATGAGAATATTCCAAGGATGTTTCCCGAAGGTATAACAGCTGATATAGAAACTAAAAACATTGATCTGCCTCCAATATTTAAATTATTGCAAAAAGAAGGCAATGTTGACATTGATGAAATGTATTCAACGTTTAACATGGGAATAGGGATGGTAATTACAGTAAGCGACAAAATTTCAGGTGATGTAGTTGAATATCTTCAAAGCAAAGGTGAAAAAGCTGTTGTATTGGGAAGAACAGTGAAGAGGAAAGGAAGGCTTAAAATATGCCACAGTTAAAAATAGGTGTATTGATTTCAGGTTCGGGGACAAACCTTCAGTCACTTATTGAAAATGTTGAAAAAGGAATTATAAATGGACAGATATCTGTGGTAATTTCAAATAAAAAAAATGCTTACGGACTGGAGCGGGCCAGGCAGCATGGCATATATGCCGTATTTGTTGATAAAAAGAAATACGGAAATTTTGGAAAATTTAATGACGCCATAATGGACTGCTTGGAGGCTCATGGAGTTGACCTTGTGGTTTTAGCAGGGTACTTGAAAATATTGCCTCCTAGGTTTATAAAAACATACAGGAACAGGATAATAAATATTCATCCTTCATTGATTCCTTCGTTTTGCGGCAATGGATACTACGGTTTAAAGGTACACGAAGCTGCTGTAAACTATGGTGTTAAAATAAGCGGTGCAACCGTGCACTTTGTCAATGAGGAAGCTGACGCAGGGCCTATAATAGTGCAGGAATCTGTTAAGGTTGACTATGAAGACAATGCAGAAATGCTGCAGAAAAAAGTTTTAAAGATAGAGCACAGGATTTTGCCTCTTGCGGTAAAATATTTTTGTGAAGGAAGATTAAAGGTAGAGGGAAATAAAGTTAAAATAAAGGAGTAAAATGATTATGAGAGCTTTAATAAGTGTATCTGATAAAACAGGTATTGTGAAATTTGCTGAGAAACTTCAGGCACTAGGTGTAGAAATAATATCAACAGGAGGAACATATAAGACTCTTGAAAGTGCCGGATTGAAGGTGACAGGCGTATCAGATGTGACTGATTTCCCTGAATGCCTTGATGGAAGAGTCAAAACACTGCATCCGAAAATTCATGCAGGAATTCTTGCAATGCGCTCAAATCCCGGTCATATGAAACAACTAAAAGAATTAAACGTTAAGACAATAGATATAGTTGTGGTTAATTTATATCCGTTTGAACAAACCATTTTAAAAGAAAACACAGCCAGGCAGGAAGCTATCGAGAATATAGATATAGGAGGACCGACTATGCTGCGCTCAGCAGCAAAAAACTACCAGGATGTTGCTGCTGTTGTTGATCCTGAAGACTATGACAAAATAATTGAAGAATTAGAAACAAATAAAGGAATATCTCTTGACACTAAATTTTATTTATGTTCAAAAGTGTTTGAACATACTGCTCATTATGATGCATTGATAGCTTCATATATTAAAAGGGAAAGAGAAGACTTCGGCTTGCCTGAAACAATGACACTGACCTACGAAAAGGTTCAAGATATGAGATATGGAGAAAACCCCCACCAGAAGGCTGCTTTCTATAAGGAAGTTTCAAAAAATAAAGGCTTTTTACCTGATGCTGTTAAGCTTCACGGAAAAGATCTTTCATTTAATAATATAAATGATACTAATGGTGCACTGGAGCTTTTAAAAGAATTTGACGAGCCTGCCGTTGTTGCATGTAAACATTCAAATCCCTGCGGCGTGGGAACTGCAGACAATATTTATGATGCCTATATTAAGGCTTTTAATGCAGATCCTACATCTATTTTCGGCGGGATCATAGTTTTCAACAGAGAAGTTGATGAAAGGGCAGCTGAAGAAATTAACAAGATATTTGCCGAAATAATCGCAGCACCTTCTTATTCAAAAAAGGCTCTTGAAATCCTCAGTTCAAAGAAAAACATAAGGATTTTGCTTTTAAAAGATATTATGCAAAAACAAGACAAACATGCATATGACTTTAAAAAGGTTGCAGGAGGAATTCTCGTTCAGAACATAGATTCTAAGTTGTTGCCTGACGGCGAAGAAATTAAGGCTGTCACTAAAAAACAGCCTTCTGAACAGGAAAAGAAAGATTTGCTGATGGCATGGAAACTTGTAAAGCATACAAAATCAAATGCTATAACAATAGTTAAAAACGGCCAGTCCATAGGAATAGGTCCTGGACAGGTAAATCGCATATGGGCGTGCAAACAGGCAATTGATCATGCCGTTGAATTTTTGGGAGAAGACAGCTTAAAGGGAGCTTCTCTTGCATCAGATGCGTTTTTCCCATTCCCAGATTGCGTAGAAGAAGCTACAAAAGCGGGAATAACTGCAATTATTCAGCCGGGAGGATCAATCAGGGATGAAGTATCAATAGAAGAATGCAATAAAAATAATATTTCTATGGTATTTACAGGTATGAGGCATTTTAGACACTAAAACAATTGTAATTATAATTTTATGAAAAATGTAGATTGTAGGAGGTACTATGAAAGTTTTGGTAATCGGAGGCGGTGCCAGAGAACATGCCATTTGCTGGAAACTGGAGCAAAGTACTAAAGTATCCAAGATTTATTGTGCTCCAGGTAATGCAGGCATTTCTCAAATTGCCGAGTGTGTGAACATCGAAGCAGATAATTTAAAGGGACTTACTGAATTTGCAGTATCAAACAATATTGATATGGCAGTTATAGGGCCTGAAGGTCCGCTTGTAGGCGGACTTGCTGATATGCTTGAAGAAATGGGCATAAAGGTTTTTGGGCCGTGCAAAAAAGCATCTCGCCTCGAAGGCAGCAAATCCTATTCTAAAGGTTTTATGAAAAAATATAATATTCCTACTGCCAGGTATGAGTCTTATACAGATCCCGAAAAAGCAAAAGAAGGACTTAAATATTTTAATGTTCCTGTAGTTGTTAAGGCAGACGGCCTGGCAGCAGGCAAAGGTGTTCTTATTTGCAGTACTGAAAAAGAAGCTGAAGAAGCAATAAACAGTATTATGAGTGAAAGACAGTTCGGCAGTGCAGGTGATAAAATTGTTATAGAGGAGTATCTTGAGGGGACAGAGGCATCTCTTCTTTGTTTCGCCGATGGAAAGTCCCTTATTCCTATGGAAAGTGCAATGGACTACAAGAAAGCTTATGATAATGATCAGGGGCTTAACACAGGTGGAATGGGAAGCCTTTCTCCTAATGCAATTTATACGGATGAGCTTAAAAGTTATATTGATAAATATATAATTAAACCGACTCTATCAGGGTTAAAAGCTGAAGAAATAGACTTTAGAGGCGTGTTGTACTTTGGGTTAATGATCAGCAAAGGCAAAGTAAAAGTATTGGAATACAATGTTCGTTTTGGGGATCCGGAGACAGAAGCAGTGCTTCCAAGGTTAAAATCTGATTTAGCTGAAATAATGCTGAAATGCATAGATGGAGAATTAACAGAAAAAGATTTACAGTGGGAAAATGAAAAATGTGTAACTGTAGTGCTTGCTTCCGGAGGGTATCCTCAAAGCTATGAAAAATGCAAAGAAATAACAGGCTTGAATAATGTGGATCAAGATATAGTAATATTCCACGGAGGCACTAAAATTCATGGCAATAAAACAGTAACAGATGGTGGAAGGGTCTTAGCCGTTACTGCAAAGGGAAAAACGTTGGAGGAAGCAAGAGAAAAAATATACAATAATACTATGAAGATTCATTTCGACAATATGGAATTCCGAACGGATATAGCAAGGCAGTAACATATTATTGAATTTTCCGGTTTTTATCATGATGAACATATGGCTGAATATATTATTAATATGTAAAGGATATTTAATAGTATAGGGAGGTTTATATGCTCATTCATGTTGTGCAAAGAGGAGATGTATTGTGGAAAATAGCAGATTACTATGGTACCGATGTTGATTCAATAATAGAAGTAAATTTTATACCGGATTCAAATAATCTGTTGATTGGTCAGTCACTTTTAATACCTGTAGAAGAAAACAACACATATACTGTAAAGGCAGGAGATACAGCCTGGAAGATAGCACAAAGTTTTGGAATTTCAGTACAGGATCTTTTGTGGGAAAATAAAATTTTATATCCGGATAATCTGTATGTAGGACAAACATTGTATATTCCTGAAAGGGAGAAGCCGGAAATTGAAGTAAATGCATTTACCTATTTTTTAGGCGAATCTGCCGTGCCTGTAATAAATGAAGTGGGAGACGCACTTACATATATAACCCCGTTTGCATACCTGGTTCAGGAGGACGGAACCCTGGGGCCTATAGATGACGAGGCTGCAATTGGCGAAGCAATTGCCAATGGAGTGGTTCCTATGATGTCTGTAGTTAATTTCACTGTAAATGTTGCAGGAGAAAATTTGGCGAACATGGTGCTTAACAATCCTGATACAGTAAATATCCTTCAGGATAATATAATTGAAACAATGAGAGAAAAAGGATATAGAGGACTAAATATTGATTTTGAATATGTGCTGCCACAAGATAGGGAAGCTTATAACAGTTTTCTAGAGAGCATCGCAGATAGGCTCCATGATGAAGGATTTTTTCTTTCCACATCCCTGGCTCCCAAATTAAGCGCAGATCAGCCGGGTATTCTCTATGAAGCACACGATTATCCTGCTCATGGAAGAATTGCGGATTTCGTAATTCTTATGACTTACGAGTGGGGGTGGAGAGGAAGCCAGCCAAGGGCAATATCTCCTATCAATGAAATTGAAAGAGTCCTTGATTATGCAGTTACAGAAATACCAAGAGATAAAATACTGATGGGATTTCAAATTTATGCAAGGGATTGGACTCTTCCTTTTGTACCTGGGCACAAAGCTGAAACTATCAGTGTGGAAGAAGCTATGCGTATAGCATATGACCATAATTCACAGATTCAATATGATTCTTTAGCCCAATCTCCGTTTTTTAGATATGTTGATGATGAAGGGAATACCCACGAAGTATGGTTTGAAGATGCAAGAAGCGCCCAAGCTAAATTTGATTCTGTAAAAAAATATGACTTAAGAGGAATCAGTTATTGGGGAACAGGGTATCCTTTCAGACAAAACTGGGCGCTGCTTAAAGAAAATTTTGATATAGAAAAGCTATAATGCATTGTTATATTTTCTGCCTAACAACTTTATAATATATATTCCTTTTATTTGGTAAATCCATTCCATATTCAATTTAAGTGGAATGGATTATTTAGTATTTAATATGTGCAAATTATTGACAATCAGCAGATTAACGGTTAAACTTATATATGGATTATTTTTGTTTCACATTTATAGTGTTAATTTTAAGTGTTTTAAATAGAAAAAAATCTGAAATTTGCATGATTTTAATGTTTTCATTTTCCATTGCAAACGTTAAAATAGGAGGATGTATGATTAAGGTCGGAATTTTAACAATAAGCGACAAGGGTTCCAAGGGGGAAAGAACTGACGGAACATGTCCGGCAATAAAAGAAATATTAAATAAAAATATATACAGTGTTGAATATTATAAGATAATACCGGATGAAATTGAAATGATTCGCAAGGAACTAATTTATATATGTGATGAGCTTAATCTCGATTTGATTCTCACTAATGGCGGAACGGGATTTTCAAAAAGGGATGTGACACCTGAAGCTACAATGAAAGTAATTGAAAAACAGGTACCCGGCATAACTGAAGCAATGAGGCAAATGTCTCTTTCTATAACACCTATGGCAATGCTGTCAAGGGCAGTAGCCGGAATAAGGAAAAATACCCTTATTATTAATCTTCCGGGGAGTCCTAAAGGTGCAGTAGAAAATTTAAAATTTGCTCTTCCTGCACTACCTCACGGAATTGAAATATTAAAGGGAACAGCAGGAGAGTGCGCCAGATAAGGAGAAGAATAAATGTTTGACAAAAGAGGAAGAAATATAGATTATTTGAGGGTATCCCTTACCGACAGGTGCAATCTGCGATGTATCTACTGTATGCCGGAAGCTGGTATCTGTAAAAAGATGCATGAAGATATAATACGCTTTGAAGAAGCAGAAAAGGTAATTTCAGCATGTTCGTCTCTTGGGGTCCGCAAAGTAAGATTTACCGGGGGAGAACCCCTTATTTTAAAAGGTATAGAAAGTATTATAAATCATACGGCTTCAATGCAGAATATAAGGGATGTATCCATAACAACAAATGGAATATTGCTTGAGGATATGGCGGAGGATCTTAAAAAAGCAGGACTGAATCGTGTTAATATAAGTCTTGATACACTTAAAGCCGATAAATTTAAATTTGTAACAAGACTTGGAGATATAAACAAAGTTTTCGGAGCAATTGAAAAATGTTTAAGTATAGGACTTACGCCTTTAAAAATAAATACAGTTTTAATGAAGGGAATCAATGACGACGAAATAGAAGATTTCATAAAATTAACAGTGAATTATCCTGTTCAGGTTAGGTTTATTGAACTGATGCCCATAGGTGAAGGCCAAAAGTATTTTGATAAATATTCTATGAAGGTTGAAGAAATAATTGAAAGATTTCCTGAACTTTTTCCTGTAAAGGACGACAGCAAGGTTGCGTCGGTCTATAAGATGCCGGGATCAAAGGGTTCAGTAGGGATAATAAGCCCTGTAAGCTGTAAGTTCTGCAGTGACTGCAACCGTATAAGGCTTACATCAACAGGCACTGTAAAGCCATGCCTTCATTCGGCAGAGGAAATTGATTTAATGCCATATATAAATAATGAACAAAAATTAATTGAAATTATCAGACATGCTGTTTATAATAAACCTGCGGAACATCATTTGGAGACAGAAAAGAAAAGCAATACAAATAGAATGATGTATCAAATTGGAGGCTAAAGACTAAAATGGAATTAACTCATATCAACGAACAGGGCAGAGCCAGAATGGTTGATGTAAGTAATAAAAATGAAACATTGAGAGAAGCTGTTGCCGGCGGCAATGTTTATATGAAAAAGGAAACACTGGAGAAAATAAAAGAAGGTACAATTAAAAAAGGCGATGTTCTTTCTGTAGCTCAGGTTGCAGGAATTATGGGAGCAAAGAAAACATCAGATGTAATTCCCATGTGTCATCCCATTATGATTTCTGGGTGTGACATTACTTTTTTACTTAACTTTAAAAAAAATAGGGTTGAAATAACAGCATCAGTAAAAAATACCGGACAGACAGGTGTTGAAATGGAAGCTCTGACTGCAGTTTCAGTTGCATGCCTGACTATTTATGATATGTGCAAGGCAATAGACAGGGGAATGATTGTTTCAGATGTTATGCTTATAAAAAAATCAGGCGGCAAATCAGGGCTGTTTGAAAGAAAACAAATAAAGGAGTGAATAAAATGCCAAAGGTGCTATCGGTAAACATCAGTGAGAAAAAGGGCGTACCAAAGGAACCTATAGAAAAGGGATATTTTAAAGTAAATTATGGGCTTGAGGGGGATTCCCATGCAGGCAACTGGCACAGGCAGGTAAGCCTTTTAGGTCAAGAAAGCATAGAGAAAATGCAGAATACGGGAGTTAAGGGATTATGTGCAGGAAAATTTGCAGAGAATCTTACAACGGAAGGAGTAACTCTTTATGAACTTCCTGTAGGCACAAAACTTAAAATAGGTGAAACTGAAATGCAAGTTACTCAAATAGGAAAAGAATGCCACAGCGGGTGTGCAATTAAAAAGCTTGTGGGAGACTGCGTAATGCCGCGAGAAGGGATTTTCGCAAAAGTTTTAAAGCCGGGATTTATTAAATCCGGAGATAAAATAGAAATATTTAATTAATTTACAATAATGTTAGTGTTAAAATGAATAAATACATAAAAACAAACAACAATAATCAAGAAAAGATTTTATGAGAATAAGGAGAACAAAAAATGAAAGCTACAGTTGATAGAGACGCATGTATTAGCTGCGGACTGTGTGAATCAGTTTGTCCCGATGTATTTAAGCTTGATGATGAAAGTATTTCGACAGTAATTCAGGACCCGGTTGCAGCTGAAAATGAAGATTGTGCAAAAGAAGCAGAAAGTGGTTGCCCTACAGATGCAATACATGTAGAAGAATAATTTCGAAAGGCTTTCTTTTTTATTTAAGAAGGAAAGTCTTTTTTGAATTGGAGGAATGATGAATAATAATGTATAAAAAAATAAATTCTAGCCCTGACATTTACATAATATATGTGCCGCTTCCTAATAATCCCCTTAAAGAATTAAATTGTTATGTTATAAAAACAAAGAATAAAAACTTAATAATAGATACTGGTTTTAATATGCCTGAGTGCTATGAAGCTCTTTCTAAAGGATTAAATGAGCTGAAGATAGATATAGATAAAACTGATTTGTTCCTGACTCACCTTCATGCCGATCATACCGGACTGACGTCTTCCATAATGAAGGACGATTCAACCATATACATGAGCAAACCTGATTATGATTATATCGATCGGAACCTCAATGGAGAATATTGGGAAAGTATGGATGCAAGTTACTTGATGGAAGGCTTTGATGAAAATGAATTAAAGTCTGTAAGAAAAGTAAACCCGTCAAAAATTTTTAATATTAAAAAAATGTTTGATACTGTAATTGTTGAGGATAATTTTAAATTTAATATAGGAGAGTATGAATTTACATGCATTTCCACTTGTGGGCACACACCGGGTCACATGTGCCTGTATATGGAGAATGAAAAAATACTGTTTTCAGGTGACCACATATTATTTGATATAACTCCCAACATAACAAGATGGAAAAATGTAAAAAATTCTTTAGCTGATTATTTGAATAGTTTAGAAAAAATAAAAAGGTTTGATATTAGCATTACTTTGCCGGCTCATAGGGGAAATAAAAACAATGAAGATGTTTATGAAAGAATCGAACAGATTATTCATCACCATAGAGAACGCTTGGAGGAAACAGCTTATATTGTTGCATCTAATTCCGGAATTAATGCATATGATGTGGCAGGCAAAATGAAGTGGTCTATGCACGGGAAGAGATGGGATGAAGCTCCGGTACAGCAAAAATGGTTCGCTGTTGGAGAAGCTTTGGCTCACTTAGATTATTTAGAATTAGAAAACAAAGTTTACAAAGAATTAAAAGATAATATATATCGTTATTATGTATAGAATTATTCGATTGATTAAATGCACAGTAAATTAGCAGAGTAGGTTTAATATGGAAAAATATGAAGAAGTAGAAAGAAGTATATCAAAAAAATTTAGAAAAACTATATGGTCAAAGTTTATATCAGCCGTAAAGGAGTATGAATTAATTAAAGAGGGAGATAAAATAGCTGTATGTATTTCAGGAGGTAAGGATTCTACACTGATGGCGAAATGTATTCAGCAGCTTCAAAAATATAGCGAAGTAAACTTTGAAGCGGAATATTTGGTAATGGATCCAGGATACAGTGAAACTAACAGGCAGATTATAGTTGACAATTGCAGGTTATTAAATATACCTATAAAAATATTCGACACACAAATATATGATATTGTGGCAGATGTGAAGGGAACGCCCTGTTACCTTTGTGCAAGAATGAGAAGGGGATATCTTTACAGGTATGCTCAGAATCTAGGTTGTAACAAAATTTCATTGGGCCATCATTTTGACGATGTAATTGAAACAGTTCTTATGAGTACATTTTATGCTGGAGAATTCAAGACAATGATGCCAAAGCTTAGGAGCACTAAACACGAAGGCATGGAACTTATAAGGCCAATGTACAAGGCACATGAAGATGACATTATATCCTGGAAGAGATACAATGGCCTTCAGTTTATAAAGTGTGCATGCAGGCTAACCGAAAAATGTGTTACGGGAGATGAGCAAACCGGTTCAAAACGTCAGGAGATGAAAAATCTTATTAAAAAATTGAAAAAGGAAAATCCTCATATTGACGCAAATATTTTTAGAAGCATTCATAATGTGAATTTAGATACAATTATTGGATACAAAAAAGATGGTAAAATGCACAATTTCTTAGACGACTACGCCAAGTGATAATTTTAATAACACCTTAAATTATTTTATATTCAAATAATATACTTTTGATACATATGAGCATAAAATAGAGCTAACAAATATACAAAAAAATCAGCTTATAATTTTCCAACCAAAGCTGATTTTTTTGATAAAAATAAATATTTTTGCAGTAATTTATAATTTAGCTGCGTTATAATAATTGTACGGAAGGAGGGGAGATATGGAACAGGAAAGCTTTCTTATAAAAAAGTCAATTGAAGGCAGCCAGGACGCCTTTGCTCAGTTAGTCAACATTTATAAAAAATATGTTTTTGCAATTATACTAAATTTTATTAAAGACTACGGAGAAGCGGAAAATGTGGCACAGGAAGTGTTCCTGCAAATCTATATCTCGCTTTCCACTTATAGTAATGACAACTTTAAGGGTTGGATAGGGAAAATAGCGGCAAATAAGTCCATAGACTGGATAAGGAGAAAAAAGGCAAAATTCTCTGAGGAAGCGGTTGAAAATACAACAAATTTAATAGACAGTGCATCTTTTGTAAAAAACAATCCTGAAATGTCTTTGGTCAGCAAAGAAAGAAAGGAACTTCTTTCAAAAGTTATAAATAAAATGCCGGAAATCTACAGAATTGCTATAAAAAAGTTTTATTTTCAGGAAAAATCTTACGAAATGATTGCTGAAGAAGAAGAGGTAACTGTAAAAACCATAGCGTCAAGGCTTTACAGGGCAAAGATATTGTTAAGGGAGAAATGGAGGGAAGAAAATGAAACATTATGATTACATTGAGTGGCTGTTATATAAAAATGAAATGCTGTCAAAAGAAAAATCAGAAGAGATGAAAAAGCATTTATACAGTTGTGATGCATGTATGGAAATTTTTCTATCCCTGATTAATGAAAATGAAAAGGAAACTGCCGGGAAAATAATACCTTATGACTTTACTTTTAAGGTTTTAAATAATATTTCAAAAACAGATAAAAGTAAGTCAAAAGCTAAGCAGTCTAAAAAATCATTTTATTATCAATTTGGTTATTATGCGGCAGTTGCGTCTGTTACTATAATTTTAACTCTCAGCGGGTTATATACTAATTTGGTGGATGCTGTGCCAAAACTTTTTAATTCCATGCAAGCAACGGAAGAAGATTCAAATATAATAGCCAATTTATCAAACAGTATTGTAGATTCAACATCAAGTTTTTTATTCAGCATTGAAAATAAAGATAGATATACAGGGAGGAATGAATAATGAGAGATAAAAGCAAATTTGTAGCATTTGTATTATCTGTGGTACCGGGCTTGGCGCACTTTTATATGGGATTGAAAGAAAGAGGTTTGATATTTTTTATATTGCTGGTTGTAGGTGTTATAGGCGGAATAGGTTTATCTATTTTGTCCGGGGGAGAATTTTTCCTGATACTGACAATTATAGGTTACCTTGTATTGTGGCTTATTGCACTGATAGATATGTTTTCCGCCTGGAGAAGTATTGAAATAAATCAGATGTATAATAATCCTGAAATGAATGGCGGAATACCAGATAAAAAGCTGAATAGAAAGAGCACCGCCCTTGCATTGTCAGTTATGCCAGGAGCAGGACACATGTACCTGGGATATCAGAAAAAAGGTTTGATTATAATGGGAACATTTTTGTTTTCCATATTTTTCATGGGATGGCTGGGAATATCAATGCTTTTGTTTCTGCTTCCTTTAATATGGTTTTACAGCTTCTTTGATGCAATGTATATAGCAGACGGTTCTCAGGATGAGATAAAAAATCAGGATTTTACTCTTCCCAACATAAAACCGGAATGGGTGGGATTTGCTTTAATAGGTATAGGAGTACTGGTTTTGTTAGAGAGAATAGTGATGCCCATGATTGATTACAAAATTAGAAATTATATACAAACAACTATAGTATCTTTGATCTTTATTTCAGGTGGTATATTTATGCTTATGAAGAATAAAAAAAATGCGTCTGCTGATGCAGCAGCGGAAGAAGAGGAAGAGGAAGGTGAAGATACAGATGAAGATTAAACGAGTTGGAACTATTTCAATGGGCATAGTTCTGATAGCATTCGGGTTGATTTTGTTTCTTTCACAGATTAATAAATTTTCCGCTTTTAACCTGGTGTTGAAAATATGGCCTATAATACTAATATTGCTGGGATTGGAATTATTGTGGTACAGATATTCCTCCAAGGACGAAGCTGTAGTGATTAAATATGACTGGTTCAGCATACTTTGCATATTTCTCGTATTGATTGTGAATATAGGAATATTTGCAATTAGAGAAAGCGGTTTAATGAACAGGATTGAAAGCAGCTTTCTGACGACAACATATGATATGGATGCGTCGATAGACGAATACATGGTTGATGAAGGTATAAATAAAATAATTATTGATGATATAAATAATATGGTTATCAGATCAACATCTGACAATAAAATAATCGGTATAGGCAAATTGAATGTTTATGCCACAAGCAAGGCAGAAGCAGATGAATTGACAAAATTGAACGGCATCAAGTATGAAAAATCCGGCAGCACATTGTACATTTACACGTCAGATAACAGAAAAGATGAAAATAATTATTCACATGTGAGAAATCTTGAAATATTTTTACCTGGAAACATAGATGTTGAGGTAATGAACTGCCGTAATCTGGATTTGGTATTTGACGGATTTAAAAATAACTGGAATCTTGATGGAGTTAGCAACGTAAACATCCGGCTTGATAAAATTTCAAACGTTGCTGTAAAAGCCTTTGTAGAATCTTTAGATTATTTAAGCGGAAATGTTAAATGGTCATTTAATAAATTCGGAGAATATGTGAACGGAGACTCGTCCAATGTAATAAATATTTTCAATGGAAGTGTCGTAACAGTAAATGAAATGTAAAATGTTAATTTCTATATAAAACTTTAGGAAATAATAAAAAAGCACATCAATGCCAGGTGTGCTTTTTTGTCCTGTTGGAGTATCTTAGAGTTCGCTTTACAGCGGCATACGGATTATGTTAAAAAAATATTATTTGTTATTTTGAATAATAATGGTATAATAAAAAAAGTTTTTATAGAAAATTCAGGTTGAAATTTGGATACAGAGGTTATTATGGACAATAGTTACAGAATACAGGCAATTGAAACACTCAAAAAAATATTCAGGGATAAATCTTATTCTAATATAGTAATAAACAAAGATATAAAGAATGTTGCAGATAAGTATTTGCTCCTCTTCAGGAAATCTGTCCTGGGTGTAGTCGAAAATTTAATATTTATTGACTGGATTATAAATGAGGTATCAACAACTAAGACGAAAAAAATGGAAACAGATGTTTTGATTGTGCTGAGACTGGCTGTTTATCAAATTTTTTTTCTGGATAAATCCAATAAGAATATTGTGGTGAATGAAAGCGTACAATATATTAAGGACAAAGGAAATATAAAAGCGTCAAAATTTGTAAATGCGGTTTTAAGGAATATTTTGCGCAATGAAAGTAAGTTTTTTGATAAAATGAACAATCTGCCCTTTGATTATTATTTAAGCGTCAGGTATTCATATCCGAAGAAATTAATTGACAAATGGACATATCAGTTCGGGAAAAACAATATTGAGCAGGTACTTATGGCAAATAATGAGGAAGCCCCCTTGGAAATAAGAGTCAATATCTTGAAAATTACAAGAGACAATCTGATTTCAAGCCTTAATGAAAAAGGTATGAAAGCTCATAAATGCAGATTTGCATCCAGGGGAATAACACTTGATAATCCTGTGAATATTGAAAAAACTGAAGAGTATAAAAATGGTTTTTTTTCTGTTCAAAGCGAGAGTTCCATGCTTGCTGCGCAAATTTTAAATCCAAGAGAAGGCAGTTTTGTTATGGATGTATGTGCTGCTCCCGGAGGTAAATCTCTGAATGCAGCGGAAATCATGAATAATAAAGGCAAAATATTAAGCAGGGATATTTATTCGGGGAAATTGCCTCTTATCCAACGGGAAACAGATAGGCTCGGTATTGTTATCGTAGATACACAAGAGTACGATGCTTTAAAGTTGGATGTGGATTTAATAGGAAAGGCAGATTATTTAATAGTTGATGTCCCTTGTACAGGACTGGGAATAATCAGGCGCAAACCGGAAATTAAATATAAAAATATAGATGAGAGTTTAAGCAAATTAAGAAAAATTCAATATAAAATACTGGAGAATGCTTCAAAATATTTAAAACCTCATGGCGAATTGATTTATTCAACGTGTACCACAAATAAAGAGGAAAATATTGAACTCATTAATGAGTTCCTGAATGAAAACAAAAAGTTTACCTTCGGTGATATAGGGGACGGTTTTAATGGGTGTTTCACAACTGCGAAAGACGGATATATTGAAATATACCCGCACATACATAACATGGACGGCTTTTTTATTGCGAAAATAAAAAGAGTGTGATATAATCTCATAAGTTTATCCAAATAAATGGTGAAGATTTAATTTGTGCAGCAAAATTTTCATCTATGGAATGACAAACAGAGGGCAATTATGAAAAAAATTGATGATTTAAGCTTTGAAGATCTTGAGAGATCCATTGTTAAAATGGAAGAGCCTAAGTTTAAGGCAAAACAAATATTTGACTGGGTACATAGTAAGACTGTAGATGATTTTGACAGCATGACAAATATTTCAAAAAAAACCAGGGAATTTTTAAATAAAAATTTTGAATTCACAAATGCGTCAATAAAATTAAAGCTTGAATCTAAATTAGATGAAACAAAAAAATATGTTATTATGTTTGAAGACGGCAATGTGGTTGAAAGTGTATTTTTAAAATATAAATTTGGGAATACCATGTGTGTTTCCTCAGAGATTGGCTGCAAAATGGGATGTGTTTTTTGTGCATCAACAAAAGGTGGCTGTATAAGAGGTTTGACGCCGGCTGAAATGCTGAAACAAATATACCTGATTCAGAAAGATATAGGAGAAAAAATATCTAATATTGTTATTATGGGTTCAGGTGAACCCCTTGACAATTACGATAATGTATTGAAATTTATAAGACTTATAAACGATAAAAGAGGCCAGAATGTTTCAATGAGGAAAATTACCATTTCAACTTGCGGTATTGTACCAAAAATATACAATCTTGCGGATGAAGGCATACCTATAACACTTGCTGTTTCTCTTCATGCACCGTCTCAGGAAAAAAGAGAACAAATTATTCCTGTTGCCAAGAAATATAAGCTTGTAGAACTTTTTAAGGCCTGTGACTATTATGTGGCAAAAACAGGCAGAAGGCTTACATTTGAATATATAATGATTAAAGGTTTCAATGATGGTCATGAAGATGCAATAATGCTTTCAGAATTGTTGAAAAACAAGCTTGCTAATGTCAATTTAATTCCGTGTAATTCCGTTAAGGAGTCAGGTATCAGGCCTTCGGAAGCCGCTGACATTGAAAGGTTTAAAAAAACGATGTCAGATAAAGGCATAAACACAACTGTTAGAAGGAAACTCGGCAGTGATATTAATGCCGCATGTGGACAGCTTAGGAACAACTTTTTAAAAAAGTGAGGTGCCTTATGAAGGTGTACTGCGAAACTAACAAAGGACTAAAGCGAGAAAATAATGAAGACAGCTTTATAGTTGAGGAATCTGTCAGGTTCAATCTCTATGCTGTTGCTGATGGAATGGGCGGTCATAGGGCCGGAGAAGTGGCAAGCTCCATTGCAATTGACACCGTAAGAGAAATTTTTAAAAAGAGCTGTGAAAAAAATGATTTTAAAGTTCCTTCTTTCATTATTGAGAGCATTGAGGCTGCAAACGGCAGAATAAGAAAAGAAGCGTGTAAAAACAAAGAATGTTCAGGAATGGGTACAACTATATCAATGATGGTTGTTGATTTGCTGTTAAATACTGCGTATATAGGGAATGTAGGCGACAGCAGGGTTTATATTTTAAGGAATGGTGAAATAACACAAATTACCGAAGATCACACATATGTAAATGAACTTTTGAAGAAAGGCAGAATTACATCAGAAGAAGCAAAACATCACCCAAAGAGGAATATAATTACCAGAGCTGTAGGCAGTGAAAAATATGTACAGGCGGATATTTTTGAAATAGAACTCTTTGACAATGATGTTATTTTATTATGTACTGATGGGTTGACGACACATTTGACAGATGAAAAAATATTTAATACTATCAAGAAATACGGAAGTTCGGAAAGTGTGCAGAAATTAATAAAACTTGCCAATGATAACGGAGGTACTGATAATATTACAATCATTATTGTTGATAATATCACTAGAGGTGAAATGTATGATAGGTAGAATATTAGGTAATAGATATGAAATAATAGAAAAAATAGGCGGAGGAGGCATGTCGATTGTATATAAAGCAAGATGCAGAGTATTGAATCGATATGTTGCCATAAAGGTGCTGAGAGAAGAATTAACTGCAGATCCTGATTTTGTTGCAAAATTTAAGCAGGAATCTTTATCCGCCGCAAGTCTTACTCATCCTAATATAGTAAATATTTACGATACGGGAATAGAAGGAGACATTTATTATATTGTAATGGAATATGTAAAGGGTGAAACCTTAAAGGAATACATAAGCAAAAAAGGAAGATTAAGCGAAAAAGAAACGCTGAAGATTTCAAGGCAGGTTGCTGAAGCTCTTAGGCATGCTCATTCAAACAATATTATTCACCGGGACATTAAACCTCATAATATAATGATAACTGAAGACGGAATTGTAAAAGTAACTGATTTCGGCATAGCCCGTGCATCTACAAGTTCAACCATCAACAATGCATCAAATGTGATAGGGTCAGTGCATTATTTTTCGCCTGAGCAGGCGAGAGGAGGGTATGTTGATGAAAAATCCGATATTTATTCTTTGGGAATTGTAATCTATGAAATGATAACAGGAGTTGTACCTTTTGATGCGGACAATCATATTTCTGTTGCTATGAAACAGATTAAGGAAAAGCCTGTTCCTCCATCGCAAAAAGTTAAAAATCTGCAGATATCCAAAGGGCTTGAAAATATAATCATGAAGTGCCTGGAGAAACATCAAAGCTTTAGATTCCAGACGGCCGGTGAGCTGATTGAAAAAATCGATTCACTAAATGAATTGAATGAGAGTGAAATGGCAGGCGGAGGAATAATTGATTCTCCCACAAGAGTAATACCAGCTATAAATCCGGGTATGAATGATGATAGTGATGATAATGTAATTGACTTAGAATTAACGGATAAAAATTCCGATAATGCTTTTAAAAGATTTTTCAGGGGAAATGATGATGATGAAGATAAAAATAATAAAAAAAGCAAATCCGGTAAAAAGCAAAAATTAAGTAAAGAAGAAAAGAAAAAGAACAGGAAAATAACAATTGCAGCAATTTTAAGTGCCTTGGCTATAGCCGTTATAGGAGGGATTATAGCTCTCAGGGCAATTTTGTATGTTCCGGAAGTTTCTGTCCCCGGTTTGTTAGGGAGAAATGAAGAAGAAGCAAAAAAAATAGTAGAGGATCTGGGATTGGAGTTCAATGTAGCCAGCAGGGATTACAGCGATGAATACGACGAAGGGGAAGTAATGGAACAGAGTGTTGAGGAAGGTACGAAACTTAAGGAAAATTACCCTGTGGATGTTGTTGTAAGTAAGGGTGAGAAAGAAATAACCGTACCTAATTTAGTAGGAAGATATGCTATTGAAGCAGGTGTAATTTTAAAAGATGCGGGCCTTTCAGAAGGAGAAACTAAGGAAGAAAATTCCGACAGTATTCCTTCCGGACAAATAATGGATCAAAGCCCTAAGGCTGATTCACATGCTGAAGAAAGTGACAAGGTGGACTATGTAGTGAGCATAGGGCCTAAAGTTACATATGTTAAAATGCCTAAGGTAACCGGCCTTGATTTGGAAACTGCCAAGCTTACTATTCAGCAAAATGGATTAACAGTAGGGGAAGTGAACCAGGAGGCCAGTGAGAATGTTCCGGAAGGCATGATTTTAAGACAAAGTGTTGCGGCAGGCCAGGACGTTGAATTGGGAACATCTATTTGGATGACAGTAAGTACAGGAAAGTCCAAAGAAAAACCGGAAGAAGAAGTTCCCGAGGAAGAACCGGAGGAGGAAAACCCTGATGAAAAACCGAAAGAAGGTTCATATCCTTTAACTATTAAATTGCCTACAGATAAAGACAAGGTTTTGGTAGTGGTTCAAAAAGTTACCAAAGATGGAAGGGAAATAGTATATTCGAAGGATGTTAACACTTCAGAAAAGAGTATTATAGTCAATCTTGAAGGAACGGGAACCCAGACCTATGAAATTTATATAGACAATGTACTTTATGGGAATTCGGTTGAAATCAAATTTTAGCAGGAGCTTTTATGATAAAAGGAATCATTATGCGGGGTGTTGGCGGTAATTATTATGTGGATACAGACGGTGGCTTGGTGGAATGCAGGGCAAGAGGCCTATTCAGGTTAAAAAATATCAAGCCGCTGGTAGGTGACAGAGTATTAATTCGGCTTACGGATGATGGAGGCAATTCAGGATACATTGAGGAAATAAAGGAAAGGTCAAATGAAATGGTCAGACCGCCTGTGGCCAATGTAGAACAACTTTTAGTATTTTTTTCTGTAAAAAGCCCTGAACCTAATTTCCTGCTGCTTGACAAGCTTATAATAGCAGCTGAAATGAATAATTTAAAGCCTGTTATATGTTTCAACAAAAGTGATTTAGCTGATGAAGAGTTAAAAAAACATTTCATGAGCATTTTTACCGAAACCGGCTACAAAGTTATTTTTACAAGCATATTTGATGAGAAGTCAATCAATGAATTTAAAAGCATTTTAAAAAACAAACTAAGCGCATTTTACGGACCTTCCGGTGTGGGAAAATCCTCTGTAATAAATGCTATACAGCCTGATTTCAAACTGAAAACAGGTGAAATAAGCGATAAATTGAAAAGAGGAAAGCATACGACAAGACATGTTGAAATTTACAGGCTGAATTTCGGCGGATACATTGTGGATACGCCCGGGTTTAGTTCCTTTTCATTAGCAGGAATAGGAAAATTTGAGTTGAAGGAATATTATCCCGAAATCAATAAATTTAACTCAGGCTGTAGATTCATGGATTGTCTTCATTACAAGGAGCCAGGATGTGTTGTCAAGGATGCCGTTAATGATGGCTTAATCAGCCGGGTCAGGTATAATAACTACATAAGGCTGTTAGAAGAAATACAAAATATGAATTCATATTGATTTAAAAGGGAGAAGTTATGAATAAATTATCACCATCTATATTGTCTGCCGATTTTTCCAGGCTTGGGGAAGAAATATTGCTTGTTGAGGAGGGCGGAGCAGATTATATACACATAGATGTGATGGACGGTCATTTTGTTCCTAATATTACAATGGGTCCCCATGTTGTAAAATCTTTAAAAAGAATTACCGGCCTTACACTTGACGTGCATTTAATGATTGAAAATCCGGATGATTATATAGAAATTTTCAGCAATGCAGGTGCAGATATTATTACCGTACATCAAGAAGCATGTACCCATCTTCACAGGACAATACAAAAAATTAAGTCTTTAGGACTTAAGGCAGGGGTTTCATTAAATCCTGCAACGCCTGTTTCATCGTTAAAGGACATTATAAGGGATGTGGATATGGTTCTGATTATGAGCGTCAACCCGGGTTTCGGCGGTCAAAGCTTAATTAAAAATGTAAAATATAAATTTGAAGAATTGAATCAAATGATTCGGAATTACAATTTGGATGTTGACGTTGAAATAGACGGTGGAGTTACTTCTGATAATCTTAGAGAGGTTTTGAGCTGGGGCGCAAATATAATTGTTGCCGGTTCGGCAATTTACAATGCTGAGGATGTTGTGGCGGAAACCAGAAAGTTTAAAAAAATTATGGGTGAATAAATGACAGCGTTAATAATAGGTAACGGCAGCGACATAGAAAAGAGCTGCATTGAAAATATTAAAATTGACTATGTAATATGTGCAGATGGCGGACTCGAAAAGGCTGAAAAACTGGGACTTTGTCCTAATGTTATACTTGGTGACTTTGATTCGGTTGAGTCCGAGATTTTGCAGAAATATAAAAAATTAAACATAGAAACTGAAACCTATCCTTCTGAAAAGGATTATACCGATATGGAATTAGCTGTGGAATATGCTGTTAAAAAAGAATTTAAACATATAATACTCGTAGGTGCATCGGGTACGAGGCTGGATCATACAATTGCTAATATTCAACTTCTTGAGAAGTATCACCATATGGGTATTAATATAGAAATAATTGACAATAATAATCATATTGGAATTATTTCAGGGAAGGCAGATATAAGAGTAAAATATGAAAAAAACTATTTTGTTTCGCTTGTGCCTGTTACAGAAACAATTGAAGGCCTTACTTTGGAGGGATTTAAATATCCACTTGACAATGTAAAAGTAAAAAGAGGGTCGTCGTTGCTCATAAGTAATGAAATTATAAAGGATGCGAAAGGTGAAGGCAGGATAATACTAAAAAAGGGAACTGCACTAGTCTTTATTTCAAAAGATTAAACATTAGGAGGATTCATGAAAGTAACGGATTTTAGAGATTTGTTTAAATCTCCGGAAGATTACGACAACAAAGAAGTAATTGCTGAAGGCTGGATAAGAACAATCAGGGATTCTAAGAATTTTGGTTTCATAGAGTTAAATGACGGAACCTTTATGAAAAACGTCCAGATAGTTTTTGAAAGGAACTTGAGCAATTTTGAAGAAGTAAAAAAATTTTCAATAGGAAGTGCCATAATTGTCAAAGGGAAATTGACTCTAACACCAAAAGCAAAGCAGCCTTTTGAAATAAAGGCAGAGGAAGTAAAAATGGAAGCTGAATCAGATCCGGATTACCCGCTTCAGAAAAAAAGACATTCCTTTGAATATTTAAGGACGATTGCACATTTAAGACCAAGGACAAATACATTTTCCGCAGTGTTCAGAGTAAGGTCCCTGGCAGCTTTTGCAATACATGAATTTTTTAATGAAAGGGGATTTGTTTATGCTCATTCGCCTATTATAACTGCAAGCGACGCTGAAGGTGCAGGAGAAATGTTCAGGGTAACTGCTCTTAATTTAGACAACATAGAAAAGGTAGACGGAAAAACTGATTATTCAAAAGATTTTTTCGGAAAATCTACAAATCTTACAGTCAGCGGTCAGCTGGAGGCTGAAGCTTTTGCACTTGCTTTTAAAAAAACTTATACCTTCGGCCCGACTTTCAGAGCTGAAGATTCAAATACCTCAAGGCATGCTGCTGAATTTTGGATGATTGAACCTGAAATAGCATTTGCCGGCTTGGATGACGATATGCGGTTGGCGGAAGAAATGATCAAGTATGTTGTAAATTACATCATGGAAAATGCAAGTGAGGAGCTGGAATTTTTCAATTCTTTTGTTGAAAAAGGCTTGTTTGATAAATTAAAAAATGTAACGGATTCGGAATTCGGAAGGATTGATTACACTGACGCTATTGAAATATTGAAGAAAAATAACGATAATTTTGATTATCCTGTTCAATGGGGCACAGATATTCAGACAGAACATGAAAGGTACCTTTCCGAAAAAATATTTGGCAAACCTGTATTTGTAATTAACTATCCAAAAGATATAAAGGCATTTTATATGCGTATGAATGACGACAATAGAACAGTTGCAGCTATGGACCTGCTCGTGCCGGGAATAGGTGAGCTGATAGGCGGAAGCCAGAGAGAGGAAAGAATCCATATGCTTGAAAAACGAATGGATGAGATGGGAGTAGGCAGAGAAAGCATGTGGTGGTACCTGGAACTTAGAAAATACGGAGGCGTCAAACATGCCGGTTATGGATTGGGATTTGAAAGATTGATCATGTACCTGACGGGTATTGGCAATATAAGAGACGTAATCCCCTTCCCAAGGACACCAAAGAATGCGGAATTTTAAGGACAGTTGAAGTATGGCTTTTTGCAATTTATAAAAGACGAAGATACAAGGAATTAATTTCTTTGTATCTTTTTTGATATTGTTGAATAGAATGTATCAGGGCATATTTGTGTCCTAATCAAATTATTAATATTTTTCATTCAGCTGATAATCAATATTTATCATTTGAGGGGGTTATTATGAATTATTTTAAGCGCAAAAAGAAAGGTTCCTGTCCCGGAAGCCCTAAAATAAAATTTACAGAAATAATTGGTATTATGATAGCTGTTATAGGAGCTATTATTATTGTTCAGATTTTACCTATTAAGATATGGCTGTTCGTACTGGGGGCGCTTCTTATAGTTTTGGGCAGTACTCTTTTCAGGCTTTTTTGATATTTGATTTGGATTAAATGTACATATTATTCTTATTCGAAGTTATTTTAGGAAAAAAAATAATGGCTTAAAAGCCACTATTTATTATTGTCCCTCTTATTGTTTTTTTAGATAAATTAAAATTTGAATTTGAGGCGCTTAAATTGGATTATATAGCTCGCTGTATTTTGCCTGATCTTAAACATCTTGTACAAACAAATTTTTTTACAGGAGCTCCGTTTTCCATAATTTTGATTCTCTTTACATTTGGTTTCCACGTTCTTCTTATTTTCTTGTCAGAATGTGTTATAATGTTGCCTGAAATAGTTCCTTTTCCGCATATTTCACAAACCTTTGCCATACTATACCTCCCATTTATTTAAAACCTTAAAATCCATTCGTGTTCATTCATAGGTTTATGTTTTTTTTAATAATTTTAACTTTATAATTCTACCATTAAAATATAAATATTGCAATATCAAATTTTTATTTTGCGATAATAATTTCTTTTAAAAATATATTTACATGGAACTGAAACAATGGCTAGACAAAAGCGCCTCCACCTAAACCAGATCCCGAGCCTAGTTCGTTTGGGGAGTATGTAGAGTAAAATTATGATTATATGTATATGGGAGATTTATCTTAGAATTGAAATTGCAATAGATGTTAATATATTTATTGCAATTTTTTATTTTAATTAGTATAATAAAAAATATCTGTTACACCAAAGGCAGTTGGTAATTTTGTTGTAAATTTTTGATATAAAGGTTATAATAATCTTGATAATCAAATATTGAAATCAAATACAGGAGGTAATATATGTCAGTTAATATGTTAAATGAAAATGGAAATATAACTATAGATGACCAGGTATTTGCTACATTAGCTGGATTAGCTGCCATGGAATGCTACGGTGTCGTAGGCATGGCATCAAGGACAGCAACTGAAGGAATATTTGAGCTTTTGAAGAGAGAGCAGCTTACTAAAGGCATAAAAGTAACTACAATAGATGATAAAATAAGTATAGACTTATATATAGTATTGCAATATGGGGTAAAAATATCTGTTGTGGCAAATAATATTATTTCCAGAATAAAATACAGCGTAGAAACTTTTTCAGGAGTTTCTGTAGGAGATGTAAATATTTTTGTACAGGGTGTCAGAGTACAAAAATAATAGGAGGCAAAAATGATAGTTAAATATATTGATAATGTTGCATTTAAGAAAATGCTTTTAGGGGCTGCCGCAAACTTGGAAAATAACAAGGAATTGGTTGATTCCCTAAATGTGTTCCCTGTTCCTGACGGAGATACGGGCACAAACATGAACCTTACCGTGAAATCTGCAGTTAAAGAAGTAAATAGTCTTGAAAAAAGCACAATTACACATATAGCTAACGCTGCTGCTAACGGTTCTCTAATGGGGGCAAGAGGGAACTCAGGTGTAATATTATCACAACTGTTCAGAGGTATGGCCAATGGACTTAAAGGGTCAAGCAAAATTGATTGTAAATTAATTGCAGAATCGTTAGGCTGTGCTTCTGAAACGGCATATAAGGCGGTTATGAAGCCCGTAGAGGGTACAATCCTGACGGTAGCCAGGGAAACTGCCGAAAAGGCAGTGGAAACGTATGATAAATATGATGATGTGTGTTTGTTTTTAGAAAAACTGGCTGAAGAGGCGAGAGAGGCATTGAATCGTACACCTGAAATGTTGGATGCTCTTAAGCAGGCAGATGTGGTGGACGCCGGCGGCAAAGGATTCTTGTTCCTTTTAGAAGGAGGCCTTGCGGCATTAAAAGGTGTTGAAATCAAACAGGAAAAAAGAGAACACAAAATTCTTAAAACTGAAGACGAAGTTATGGAATTTTCCAGCGAGAATGAAATTATATATACTTATTGTACAGAATTTTTTATTAAAAATCCTACAAAAACAGCAGAAGAATTTTTAAGTAAAATTTTTGACAAGGGAGATTCCATCGTATGTGTTGGTGACGATAAATTAATAAAAACTCACATACACACAAACAATCCAGGACTTATCTTAGAAATTGCCGTTAAATATGGAGAACTTTCCAAGATTAAGATTGATAACATGAAGGAACAGTTCAAAGAAAGATTAAAAACTTCTGAAAAGAACCGAGAGAAAAAGAAATACGGTTTTGTTGCTATAGGAACAGGGAGCGGTATACAGAAGGTTTTCAACGATTTAAATGTTGATGTGTTTCTGTCTGGAGGGCAGACTATGAATCCAAGTACCGAAGATATACTGGATGCGGTAAATAATATAAATTCGGACAATATAATTATTCTTCCTAACAACGGCAACATAATATTGGCTGCGTCACAGGCAAAAGAAATATCAGATAAAAATATATATGTAATTCCAAGCAAGAGTATACCACAGGGCATTACCGCCATGCTTGCGTTTAAAGAAGAAAACGACCTGGGCGACAATGTAAAGGCCATGACAGACGCTGTGAAAGATGTTAAAACAGGCCAGGTTACTTATGCTGTAAGGGATACTGTATTCAACGATATGGAAATAAAAAAAGATGAAATAATAGCTTTAAGCGAAGGCGACATTGTGTCTCACGGCCAAAATCCTGAAGAACAGGTTCTGGAACTGGTAAAGAAGATGGTTACGGAAGATAGTTTCCTTATTACATTGTTCTACGGAGATAAAGTTGATAAGCAAGAGGCTGAAGAACTGGAAGAAAAAGTAGAAGAAATTGCCGAAGGATGCGATGTTGAAATTATCTATGGCGGACAGCCGCTTTACTATTATATAGTTTCAGTAGAATAAACAGATAAATATAAATAATTAAAACATAAAATTTTTTGGGAGAAATATTTGTATATATTGTAAGATGCATAAAGTAAGATGTAAAAATTTCGGAGAATTTAATGCTTGATATTGATATTCGTTTTTTAAAAGGCGTAGGCCCTGGCAGAGCGGCTAAGCTAAATAAATTAAATATATTTACCGTTGAAGACCTGTTAAATTATTTTCCTCTCAAATACGAAGACAGAAGGACTGTAAAAAAAATAAATCAGCTTAGTGTTAATTTAAAGTGCCTGCTGAAAATAAAAATTTGCGAAGGGCCTGTTAAAATAAGGCTTAAGAAAAATATGTATATAGTTAGAGCAACGGGAAATGATGAAACCGGATTTATAATTCTAACATTTTTCAACCAGGGTTTCTTGATGGACAAACTTCTTAAAGGTGAAATGTATTACGTGTATGGTACGGTAAGGTCATCTAAAGGTAAATTTGAAATGACAAATCCTGAAATTGAGTTTTGCAAAAATGATTGGAAGGCTAATAAAATAACACCGATTTACGGTCTTACACGAAGCCTTTCAAATAATGAGCTTACCAAACTAACTAAAACTGCATTGGAAACATATTACGAAAAAATAGAAAATGTGATTCCTGATGAAATAAGCAGAGAATACAGATTGATTTCCAAAAGAAGAGCAATCAAGAACCTACATTTTCCGGAAAATGGTAGAAATTATTCTTTAGGAAAAAAGACTATTATATATGAGAAGCTGCTTGTAATGCTGCTTGGACTTAGTGCAATCAAAAATAGCTTGAGAAATAATCTGACAGGCAATGAAATGAAAAATACCGCCTTAGCCGATAGTCTTATAAAGTCGCTGCCCTATAGTCTTACAGGTGCACAGCTCAGAGTTATAGGCGAAATTAAAAATGATATGAGCAGTGCAAAGCCAATGAACAGACTGGTACAGGGAGATGTTGGTTCAGGAAAGACTGTGGTGGCAATTTATGCCCTTCTTTTAGCCGCCGATTCAGGCTATCAGGCGGCAATGATGGCGCCTACCGAAATATTGGCCATACAGCACTATGATACTATAAGGTCATATTTGGCATTGGCCGGTATTAAAGTTAATACGTCATTTCTTTCAGGATCATCAAAGGCAAAAGAGAAAAAAGAAATATTGCAGAAGCTAAAAACCGGCGAAACAAATATAATTGTAGGTACACACGCCCTTATTGAAGAGAACGTGGAATTTAAAAATATAGGCATTGTAATAACTGATGAACAGCATCGATTTGGCGTAAGGCAGCGTGGGAAGCTTTCCGGAAAGGGAAAGAATCCTGATATACTGATAATGACGGCAACACCCATACCGAGAACAATGGCGCTGATGTTTTACAAAGATTTGGATGTTTCAATAATTGACGAAATGCCGCCCGGGAGGCAAAAGGTGATTACGTGCGTTCTCCGTGGCTGTGATAAAGAAAAGGCATATGAATTTATCAAAAATCAGGTAAACAAAGAGAGACAGGCATATATAGTTGCACCGCTTATTGAAGAATCGGAGAACTTAGAACTTGACTCAGCTGCCGAAATATTTGAAGAGCTTAGGAGTACATATTTTTTAGATTACAAGTTAGGGCTTTTGCATGGTAAGATGAGCAACGAGGAGAAAGAAGACGTAATGAATAAATTTTACAAAGGTAAAATAAATGTTCTTGTTTCTACTACAGTAGTAGAAGTCGGTGTAAACGTGCCCAATTCAACAGTTATGCTTGTACTTAATGCTGAAAGATTCGGCCTGGCTCAGCTTCACCAGTTAAGGGGCAGAGTAGGCAGAGGAAAGCACCAGTCATACTGTATTCTTGTAAACGAAAGCAAAACAAAGAAATCCGCCGAAAGAATGAATATATTGAAAAGTACGGAAAATGGGTTTATAATTTCCGAAGAGGATTTAAAAATGAGAGGTCCGGGAGATTTTTTCGGCACAAGGCAGCATGGAATTTCTGCATACGATATTCAAAATTTTTCAGTAAAAATTGAAACAATTCGAAGCGTGCAATCTTTATCTGAAAAGATATTGAAAAAAAATCCCAGCCTTGAAGGTAATAATTATAGTAATTTAAAAAATGCTGTAATGAATTTATTTAAAGATGAAACAATAGTATTTAATTGATGAGGTGCTAATGAGAATCATATCCGGAACTAACAAGGGAATGAAGCTGTATGCTCCTGAAGGCACAGGTGTAAGGCCTACTGGTGATAAAATAAAAGAAGCAATATTTAATATATTGGGTTATATTGATGAAAAGTCGGTTGTGCTGGACTTATTTGCAGGCTCAGGCGGAATTGGTATAGAATTTCTGGCAAGAGGTGCGAAATTTTGCTATTTTGTAGATTCATCTTCCAAAAGCTTAAGCTATGTCAAAAAAAATCTTGAACTGTGCAAATTTGAAAAAAGGTCTAAAATAATAATCAGTGACTACGAAAAAGCAATTATAAATCTTTCTAAAAGAAATATAAAATTTAATTATATATTTGCAGATCCTCCTTATGCATTTAACTGTGGTTTTAACATTATAAAAAAAGCGCTTGAAAATAACTTGCTTGAATCAGGAGGAACGTTTATAATTGAAACTGATAAATTTGAAAAATTAATTGATAATATGAATACAAAAGTAATAAAATACAAAGAAAAAATTTACGGAAGAACAAAGATAAGCATTATAAAATATACGGAGGATTAATGAAAGTTCTATATACAGGAAGCTTTGACCCTATTACGGTAGGACATATGGATATTATTAATAGGATAGCAAAAAAGTTTGATGAAATTATTGTAACAGTATTTAATAATTGTGAAAAGGATTACTGGTTTACTATTGAAGAAAGGTGCAAAATGGTGAGAGAGGCAACATCTCACCTGAATAATGTAAAAGTTGATTTTACGGGAGGATTAGTAGCTGACTATTGTAAAAAAAACAATATTAATATAATAGTCAGAGGTCTTAGAGCGGTGTCGGATTACGAATATGAGCTGGCAATATCAAGCATTAACAAACATTTAGACAATGACTTGGAAACAATATTCTTAGTAGCATCGTCAGAATATTCCTTTTTAAGCTCCAGTATGATAAAGGATGTTGCGGAACATGGAGGGAATTTTGAAGATTTAGTTCCCAAAAATGTAAGCCAGGAAATATACAAAAAACTTGGGAGGAAATAAAATGGATATATTAAATTCATTGGAAAAAATTGAAGATATTATCGAGGATGCATCAAAAGTTCCTTTGTCAAATAAAATTATGATCGACAAGGAAGAGATTTTGGAGGTAATAAACGAAATAAGGCTTAAGCTGCCTGATGAAATCAACAGGGCGTCTTGGGTGGCAAAGGAGCGCCAGAGAATTTTAGATGAGGCTCAATCAGAAGCTGATGAGATTATTGTAAAAGTCAAGGAACAGCAAAAATATTTAATAGAAGAAAATGAAATAACCAGGCAAGCACAAGAATATGCTGAACAGCTTATCCGGGATGCTGAAGGCAAAGCAAACGAAATGAAAATCGAAGCATACAATTACAGTGATGAAATATTGTCCAAGCTACAGGAAAAAATAAGAGAAATCAACGGAGTAATTGAACAAAATAGAGAAGTGCTTAAAGACATGGAATAAATTAAATGGACTAAAAAAATACTGGGCAATTTTGCCCATGTGTGCAAAATTGCCTTTCTCCTAAAACAACTTTTCTCTGTAACTGTCCATTATTTCAGAGAAAAGATCACCAGTTGTAGGCGGCGTGAATGTTATTGTATTAGCTCCTGCCTGTATGGTTTTTAATATATTTTCCGAATTAGGCCCTCCAGTTGCTATTATTGGAAAGTAAGGGTGCTTTTGTCGTATTGTTCTGACGATTTTTTCCGTATTGGCACCACCGGAAACATTAAATATGGATGCTCCGGCCTCTATTCTTGATTCAAAATCCTCCTTTTCAGATATTATTGTAATTACTATGGGGATATCAAGTCTTTTTTTTATGTCGGAAATAAGTGAATTAGGTGTAGGAGCATTCATAACAACTCCGTAAGCTCCGGTTAGTTCGGCATTTATTGCAATATCAATAGATCTTTGACCTGTGGTAATTCCTCCCCCAACACCTACAAATACAGGTGAAGACGAAGCTTCTATTATTGCCTGATTTATAGCAATTTGTGGTGTATATGGATACACGGCTATTACCCCGTCTGCATTGTGATTTTTGATTATCGCAAGGTCTGTAGAAAATATCAATGATTTAATTCTTTTGCCAAATATGCTGATCCCACTGGCTTCGTATATTTCCTTCGGCATTTGTACAGGCTTTTTTTTGAGCACAGATTCAATAGTAGGTATAAATTTTTTATCTTTTTTTTCAGTACAATTTTTCACAGCATTGCTGTAGTTGTCCTGCATAATTTCTTTTTTTGATTTATCCATAAAGCCTCCCGAATTTTTATGTTTATTCTTATCTATCTTATTATATAATTCATTTGATTAAATTACAATCTAATAAATAAATCATCTATAAAAAAATATTGAAAGTTGTATTTAGAATGTAAGGTCATGAATCGCATATATCTGCATAATTTTACGAATTTTAACATTAATTATATGAGAAAACTAATATAATTATGTACAAAATATAATAGGAATTGTATAATATATGCATGGATAGTGTGAAGTAAATAATTATATTGATGGGGAAAAACATATGCAATTGTGTATAATCAATAAAGGGAGTTTGAAACACATGGGTACTGTAACGCTGGAAACATGCAGGTTTGTGCTGAGGCGTTTTCAGCCGGGAGATGCCCATGACGTTTACGCTAATTGGTCCGGAGATGAAGATTCCGCAAGGTACAATGCCTGGAGCGTTCATAAAAATGAAGGAGTTACAGCAAACTATATTGCTGAATGGATTGAATGCTATAAAAGATTAAATTACTATCATTGGGCTATAACTGACAAGGTATATGGTGAGGTAATTGGGTCTATTTCAGTTTCAAATGTAAAAAACAGAAAGAAATGCTGCGAAATTGGTTATACAGTTGCAAAAAAAAGATGGAACGAAGGCATTGCTACGGAAGTTTTAAAGTGCGTGTTAGAATTTTTAACATTTGATGTAGGTTTTAAAACTGTCAGGGCAATGCACGATGTAAGAAATAAGGCATCTGGAAGAGTCATGGAAAAAGCCGGGATGTTTTATGTTAAAAAACAAATTAATTTTTTTTGGGGCAGTCGTAATTTTATTATGAACTGTCGGGTTTACGAGTATAAAAAATAACGAAATTCAAAAATGAATACCATTTCCCTGGGAATTTCAAATAAATTATTGATTTTAAATACTATTATGATATAATATAGTGGTTAAACTGTGAGATTCATTAATTTGAAACAATATCTGCTGCTTTACATACAATGAATATATGGAGGAATAAATGAGTTCAAAAATACTAAAAAAGGAAAAAAATTTAGTTTCAATTGAGTTTACAGTCTCACCTGAAGAATTTGAAAAAGCTGTGAATAAAGCATACTTAAAGGTTAAAAATAATATAAATGTTGAAGGATTCAGAAAAGGTAAAGCTCCTAGGAATATAATTGAAAGAAAGTACGGCAAGAACATTTTTTATGATGACGCTTTAGATTTAGCGGTGCAGAAAGAATATCCGAAAGCTGTAAACGAGCTTGCTCTTGATGTAATAGCAAATCCAAAGATTGACGTTGTTAAGTTTGAAGAAGGACAGGATATAGTATTGTCTGCAGATGTAGAAGTTATTCCTGAAGTCGTTTTACCTGAATATAAGGGCATTGAAGTAGAAAAAACAGAAATAAAGGTAACAGACGAAGATGTTGAAAAAGAAATAAAAGCTATTCAGGAAAAAAATGCAAGAATAGTGGAAGTTGAAGATAGAGCTGTTGAAAAAGGCGATTTCCTTACAATTGATTATGCAGGGTTTGTTGACGATGAGCAATTTGAAGGAGGTACTGCCGAAAATCAACCTCTCGAAATCGGTTCGAACAAATTTATTCCGGGATTTGAAGAGCAGCTCATAGGTAAAAATAAGGATGAGGAAGTTAAAGTAAACGTAACATTTCCTGAGGATTATCACGCAGAGAATTTAAGGGGAAAAGATGCTGCCTTCAATGTAACTATTCATGAAATCAAAACAAAGGAACTTCCTGAAATAGATGATGAATTTGCTAAGGACGTAAGCGAATTTGATACGCTGGAAGAATTGAAAGCTGACACAAGAAAAAATTTGGAGCAAAGGGCGGCTGATTCTTCAAAAGTGGCAAATGACAATAATGTAATAACTAAAATAGTTAATGAAGCAAAGGTGGAGGTACCTGAGGTTTTAATTCAGAGAGAAATAGACTACCTTGGAAGAAATTACGAGCAACAGTTCCGACAACAGGGATTATCCGGCAAAGAATATGATGAAATGATCAGTAAATTCGTTGAGCAGTACAAGGAAGGTGCAAGAAACCAGGCTGAGTTCAATGTCAAAGCCGATCTGGTATTGGAAGAAATAATAAAAAAAGAAAATGTGGAAGTTTCAGAAGAAGAGCTGACAGAGGAAATTGAACAAATAGCTGAATCTTATAGAATCGAAGCTGACAGGCTGGAAGCCTTTAAAGCAAATCTTTTGAAGTCAAGCAAAAGCTATATTGAAGAATCAATCCGTAAGAGGAAAGTTATAGATATGCTTGTGAAAGATGTGGTTTTTGTTGAGCCTGTTGAGCCTAAGGAAAAGAAAGAAGATAAAAAAGAAGATAAAAAAGAAGATAAAAAAGAAGATAAGGTTAAAAAAACGGAAAACCAAAACTGAAAAATCAAAAGGCAATTTAAGATAATATTTAGACGATTAGTATAAATTAAGTAAATATTAAAAAAATTATTTAAAGTTAAATTTAGTGGGTACAATTATAATAGTACAATAATGAATAGGAGGAACGATATGGCTCTGATACCATATGTAATTGAACAAACTGGCAGAGGTGAAAGGTCTTACGATATATATTCGAGACTTTTAAAAGACAGGATAGTTATTTTAAGTGATGAAGTTAATGATGCGACAGCAAGCGTAATAGTTGCTCAGCTTTTATTTTTAGAGTCGGAGGATCCCGACAAGGATATACAATTATATATAAACTCGCCGGGAGGATCGATAACATCGGGCATGGCAGTTTATGATACAATGCAGTACATTAAACCTGACGTTTCAACAATATGTGTAGGTATGGCAGCAAGCATGGGAGCATTCCTGCTGTTGTCCGGTGCAAAAGGTAAAAGATTTGCACTTCCGAATTCAGAAATCATGATTCATCAGCCTCTTGGAGGAATGAAAGGTCAAGCATCAGACATTAAAATTCATGCTGACAGAATTATTAAAATAAGAGAAACACTAAATAAAATCATTAGTGAAAAAACAGGTCAGCCTTATGACAAAGTTGAGCATGATACGGATAGGGATAATTTCATGACAACGGATGAAGCCAAGGCATATGGTATAATAGATGATATTATATCAAAAAGAAAATAATAAAATAAATAAGGGAGTAATTCAATGAGCAAAGTCAATGATAAACAAATAAGATGCTCGTTTTGCGGTAAATCTCAAGAACAGGTAAGAAGGCTTATAGCCGGCCCTGATGTTTATATTTGTGATGAATGCATAGAATTATGCCACAATATTGTAGATGATGATATAGATTTATTTGAGGAATATGATTTTACCGAACTGCCGAAGCCGAAGGAAATAAAAGCTAAATTAGATGAATATGTAATCCAGCAGGATAAAGCAAAAAAAGCATTGGCAGTAGCTGTTTATAATCATTATAAAAGAATAAATTATAAATCAAAAGATGAAGGCGTAGATATTCAAAAGAGTAACATACTTTTATTAGGCCCTACAGGAAGTGGTAAAACATACTTAGCTCAAACATTGGCTAAGTTGTTAAATGTGCCATTTGCTATTGCAGATGCAACATCTTTAACAGAAGCAGGCTATGTAGGAGAGGATGTTGAGAACATATTGCTGAAACTTCTGCAGGCTGCGGATTTTGATGTAGATAGAGCTGAAAAAGGTATCATATATGTGGACGAAATCGATAAGATATCAAGGCGTTCCGAAAACCCTTCAATAACGAGAGATGTAAGCGGTGAAGGAGTTCAGCAGGCACTCCTTAAAATATTGGAAGGTACTGTTGCAAATGTTCCTCCGCAGGGAGGAAGGAAACATCCCCATCAGGAATTCATACAAATAGACACGACTAATATACTGTTTATATTAGGCGGTGCATTTGACGGAATAGAAAAAATAATACAAAAAAGGATAGGGAAGAAAAGCATAGGTTTTGGAGCTGATATTTCAGGGAATGCTTCAATGGACGTCGACAAGCTTTTAAGCCAGATTCAGTCACAGGATCTTTTAAAATTTGGATTAATTCCGGAATTTGTAGGTAGAATACCGGTGGTTGTTGCCCTTGAAAAATTGGATAAGAAGGCTCTAATGTCAATTCTCACAGAACCTAAAAATGCCTTGGTTAAACAATACAAGGAATTGTTCAAGATGGACGATGTGGAATTGGAAATTGAGAATGAAGCTTTGGAAAAAATAGCAGACAAAGCACTTGAAGTCAATACAGGTGCCAGAGGCCTTAGGGGAATCTTGGAAAGCACAATGACTGACGTTATGTATGAAATACCATCGAGAAATGATATCAAGAAGTGTGTAATTACTAAGGATACTGTTATTAATAGAAGTGAACCAAAAATAGTATTATCTAAAAAGCCTTTGTCTGAAAAAAAGGAAAATGCATCGTAAACTGCCTGCCTTAAGGCAGGCAGTTTACGATAAGGAGATTATATGATTGAAAATTACAGTATAGAAAACAGGACCCTTCCCTTAATTCCCATCAGGGGAATAGGGGTATTTCCGGATGCGGTCACTTATTTTGACATAGGAAGAGAAAAATCAATTAATGCATTGGAAGAAGCAATGCTTGAAGATTCGGATATTTTCCTTACGATTCAGAAGGAAGCTGATGTAGATTCTCCAAAGGAAGATGACTTTTATGAAGTTGGCGTTGTATGTAAAATAAAACAAATGATTAAAATACCCGGAGATAACATAAGAGTTTTGGTAGAAGGTATAAACCGTGGGAAAATAATGTCTATGATCCAGAAATCTCCGTACTTTGAGGCTGCTTTGGACGAATATATTTATGATTTCAAATTGCCTTTAAGTGATAAAATTGAAGCTATAATGCGTTTGACATTAGAAAATTTTGAAAAATATTCCTCAGTATATACGAAAATAGCGCCTGATGTTTTAACCTCCTTAAAGGAAATAAAAAATCCTGATAAATTGTCTGATATGGTAGCTTCATATATATATTTGAAGCCTGAACAGAAGCAGTCGCTGCTGGAAATATTTAATCCCTACGAAAGGCTTAAATTGATCAACACTTATTTGTCCAAAGAAATCAATGTTTTGGAGATAGAAAACGAAATAAGTGAACTCATAAAAAAACAAGTGGGAGAGTTTCAAAAAGAATACTATTTGAAAGAGCAGATGAAAGCAATTCAAAAAGAGTTAGGTGAAGATGAAAGTACGGAATTTGAAGTAGAAGAATACATGAAAAAAATTTCTGCATCAAAAATGCCTAAGGAAGTGAAGGAAAAGGCTGAGAAGGAAATAAACAGGCTTTTGAAAATATCCTCTGCATCTCCGGATGCAGGAGTCATTAGAACATATGTTGACTGGCTCCTTGATTTGCCTTGGAACAAAAAGACTAAAGACAACACAGATTTAAAAAAGGCAAGAGCCATTTTGGCTGAAGACCATTATGGGCTTGAAGATGTAAAGGAAAGAATATTAGAATATCTTGCGGTTAAAAGTATCAAGAAGGACATGAAGGGTCCTATACTATGCTTTGTCGGTCCTCCCGGTGTTGGGAAAACTTCTATTGCCAAATCAATTGCAAGAGCTATGAATAGAAAATATGTTCGGATATCACTAGGTGGACTAAAGGATGAAGCAGAAATAAGAGGCCACAGAAGGACATATATTGGAGCTGTGCCCGGAAGGATAATTTCGTCTATATCAAGGGTAAAAGTTAACAATCCGGTATTTCTTCTTGATGAAATTGACAAGATTGCAAGTGATTATAGGGGTGACCCTGCTTCTGCACTACTGGAAGCATTAGATCCTGAGCAGAATAAAAACTTTATAGATAACTATATTGAAGCACCTTTCAACTTGGAAAACGTCATGTTTATAACTACAGCAAATACAGAGTCAACCATTCCGGAACCACTTTTGGATAGAATGGAAGTTATTGAAATATCAGGGTATACTGATATTGAAAAATTGAATATTGCAGAGAAATACTTACTTAAAAAGCAAATAGGGGAACATGGCCTAAGGAAAAATCAAATCAAAATTTCTCGAAATGCAATAATTGAAATAATTGAAAGATACACAAGAGAATCCGGAGTAAGAGACCTTGAGAGGAATATAGGGTCGCTTGTGAGAAAAACTGCTGTCCAAATAGTTGAAAATAAAAAAACTTCTGTAACCATAAACAGAGGCAATTTAAAAAAATATTTGGGTATACCTAAGTATGACTATGACGTTGCTTATGAAGAAGACCAGATTGGCGTTGTAACAGGCCTTGCTTGGACAAAGGTTGGAGGAGAAACTCTATTTATTGAAGTTAATATAATGAAGGGAGACGGCAAACTTCAGCTTACGGGACAGTTGGGCGATGTAATGAAGGAATCTGCCATGGCTGCGTTGAGCTATATTAAAGCTAATGCTGAAAAATTTAATATAGATTATACTGTGTTTAAAGAGAATGACATTCACATTCATGTTCCGGAAGGTGCAATTCCAAAGGATGGGCCTTCAGCAGGAATTACAATGGCTACGGCTATTATTTCCGCTCTTACAGGCAGACCTGTTAGAAAAGATGTGGCTATGACCGGAGAAATAACAATAACAGGCAGAATCCTGCCAATAGGCGGTCTGAAAGAAAAACTTCTGGCTGCAAAAAGAGCTGGTATTAAAATGGTTATTTTGAGCAAAAAAAACAAACCGGATGTCTCCAAAATAGAGCACAAAATCATCCGACCGATTGAAATTGTGTATGCGAACAGAATAGAAGATGTGCTAAAATATGCATTGAGAACGAAAGAATAGTATTTGATAGAATTTATTCTTATGCTATGATTCATTAAGGATTTTGTCATTATTTTATTTTAGCAATGAGATCCAAGAGAGGTTTTTATGATTATTAGAAAGTCAGAATTGCTTGCCGTATCAGTTAAAAAGGAGCAGTATCCTGCAACGGTGGTTCCGGAAATTGCATTTGCAGGCAAATCAAATGTAGGAAAGTCGTCATTGATCAATGCGCTTTTAAACAGAAAGGGCCTTGCAAGAACCAGTTCCCAGCCGGGTAAAACTCAGACTGTTAATTTTTATAATGTGAATAATGTGGTTAATTTTGTGGACTTGCCAGGATATGGATATGCAAAAGCATCGAAGGATTCCCAGGAACATTGGGCAAAAATGATTGATACATATCTTCATGGCAGAAAGCAGCTTAAAGAAGTTGTTTTGCTTGTGGATATAAGGCATGAGCCGAATACAAACGATAAGCATATGTATGAATGGATTAAATGCTGCGGATTCACCGGTTACGTTGTGGCGGCAAAGGCGGATAAATTGTCAAAGTTTCAACAAACTCAAAGCCTTGCGATTATAAAAAAAACCTTGAATATTAAGAACGGCAATTTGATTATTCCATTTTCATCTGTCTCAAAATTAGGTGTGGAAAAACTATGGAGTTTATTTGAAGAATTATTGGACGTAAGAAAAAAATAATTTCATTAAATAAAAATTTTCCACATAATAATTAATATATAACAAATAGGGTATATTAATTAAATTGGAGGATTTATATGGATTATAGGATCGAAAAAAAGGCATATATCGATATAGATGGCATTAAAGATATTATTGAAGAAATCCTGTGCCATATTAGGGGAATAATAAATGAAAATGTATTTTTCAACACTAAATTAATTTTATATGAATTAACAATAAATGGCATATTGCACGGAAATCACGAGAATGTAAATAAAGGAATATGCATTAATCTTACTATCAATAAATCATGCATTATTATAGAAGTAATAGATGAAGGCTCAGGAATAACGTACAAGCATAAATCTTTTGGAGACTATGATCTTTGTGAATCAGGCAGAGGCCTTATGTTAGTTGAGGGATTGTCCGATAAGTTTGAAATTGAAGGAAATAGAATAAAGTGTGTGCAATATTTATAATAACCATTTAAAATTAAAATATTTTTTGTGAAGCAAGTGATAATCGGCTTCACTTATGATAAAATAAACACTGCGGTGTTTATTTTCTTATATGGAGAGAGTACAAGTATCTGCTTATGGAGATGTTATGGACAATATAAAACTTTCAGTTCGGGATTTGGTGGAATTTGTATACAAAGGCGGGGATATAAGTTCAAAGGCAATGAGTTCGAACAGGGCTTTAGAAGGAATTAAAGCCCATAAATTTCTGCAGTCCCAAATGAATGAAAATTACCATAGGGAATTTTATTTGAAGAGAGAATTTGAGCTGAATGATATATTATTTACAATTGAAGGAAGAGCCGACGGCATAATAAAGGAAAAAGATGAAGTTACAATAGATGAAATTAAATCTACATATACAAACTTGGATTTAATTGATGAAAATTACAATAAAGCTCACATGGCTCAGGCGAAATGTTATGCATATATTTACGGGATTGATAACTGCTTGAAAGAAATGAATATTCAGTTGAGATACTTTAATATTGATACAAGTAAAATAAAGGTTATATCTCATAAATACAACATGGATGAACTTAAAATATTTTTTTATGATCTTTTAAATATGTACATGGATTGGGCTGAAACAATCATCAATCTTAGGAAGGAAAGAAAAAAGACAATTGACAATTTGAAGTTTCCTTTCAGTGAATACAGGAAAGGCCAGAGAAATTTTTCCGTAGCTGTATTCCGAACAATTAAGGAAGAAAAGAGGCTTTTTGCTCAGGCACCCACAGGCGTTGGAAAGACAATATCCGTTCTCTTCCCTGCAATAAAATCGTTAAATTGTAAAAGCAATTCCAAAATATATTATCTTACAGCTAAATCATCGACTAAAGACATTGCGTTCAGTACGATAAAGCTTATGGCGGATAGAGGGCTTAAACTAAGGACTGCAGTTATTACGTCAAAGGAAAAAATATGCTTTATGGATGAGACAAACTGTGAGCCGGAATACTGTCCTTATGCAAAAGGATATTATGATAAGGTTAATGAGCCTCTTAAGAATACAATAAAAAATGACTGCATGTTTAACAGGGACTACATAGAAAATATGGGTATAAAATATGAAGCCTGCCCATTTGAATTGAGTTTGGATTTAGCTTACATGTCAGATGTGATAATATGCGATTATAACTATTATTTTGACCCGAGGGTAGCTCTTCAAAGAGATGATGTGTTTAAAAACAGCAACGACATTCTTTTGGTTGACGAAGCACACAATCTGGAGGATAGGGCAAGAAGCATGTATTCTCCGGAGATTATTCAAGAAGAATTTTATACTCTTTATAAAATTATGAGGCAGGTTAATAAAAAAATAAGCAGCAGATTATATGATATCAATAAAAACTTTGTTGAAATAAGAAAAAGTTCCTGTGAACCTTATATATTTGACAAAAAACCTTCAGAATTAATAAACTCCCTGCGTAGATTCTCAGTGTTGGCAGAAGAGTATATAAACGATAAAAAGAACGAAAATGCACCTGAAGAACTTTTGGACATTTATTTTAAAAGTACTTTTTTCATAAAAATTTCTGAAATAGCTGATGAAAATTTTTGCTTTTACGCAGAGCCGGCTGTGACTGCAAAAAAAACAAAAGTTAAATTGTTTTTAACTAATCCATCCTCTATATTGAAAGGAATTATTAAAGGTGCGTTGTCGGCCGTGTTTTTTTCCGCAACACTAACACCTTTAAAATATTTTAGGTATATTCTTGGAGGTTCTGAGAATGATTATATTTTGAAAATAAATTCTCCCTTTGAAAAAGAAAATTTAAAGCTCATTATCACTGAAAATATATCTATGAAATATGCAGTGCGAGATAGAAACATTGAAGCGGCATGCCGGTTCATTAACGAAGTAATCAGCCAGAAACCCGGAAACTATATAGTATTTTTCCCATCCTATAGTTTTATGGAGAAATCTTTTGAAATCTACGGACAATTTTTTAACACATCAAATATTATTTTGCAAAATCGAGGTATAAGTGAGAAAGATCAAAAAGAAATTACGGATAAATTTAACATTGAAACGGGTTTAGTGCTTTTCACCGTCGTAGGAGGTGTTTTCTCAGAAGGAGTAGATTTACCTCTTGAAAAATTAATAGGCGCGTTTATAATAGGAACTGGAATACCCCGGGTTTCATTTGAAAGAAATATTATTAAAAATTTCTTCAACAAAAAATTTAATTCAGGATATGATTTTGCATATAAATATCCTGGATTTAACAAAATTTTGCAGTCTGCAGGAAGAGTAATCAGAACAGAAAACGATAGAGGAGTTGTTTTGCTCATTGATTCAAGGTTTTGTCAGGCAACATATTTAAAACTTTTTCCCAAGCATTGGGATCATTATATAAAAATAAAAAATACAGATGAAATTAAAAATGAAGTAAATTTATTTTGGAAAGGAAAATAAGAATGCAAATATTATCCGAAAGGAATGTAAAAAATGGTAAAATAATTACCAGAGATCAGCTGAAGGAGCTGATTGCAGAAGGTAATGCTGAAATATACGAAGTAATACGTGTCATAAACAGGAGGCCTGTATTCCTCAAGGAGCATTTCAACCGAATGCAGAAAAGTATATATTTAAGTGGTACAAATGGGGTTCTCAAATTTGAGGATTATAAGAAGTCGGTCAAATTATTAATTGAAGAAAACGAATTTGATAACTGTAATATAAGAGTCTCCTATTACTATAAAGGAAAAGAAGTTTTGCTGTTTTATTTTATTAAAAGTAATTATCCTTCAAAAGAACAGTTTAAAACAGGCGTAAATACAGTAACGGCAAGGATTCAGCGGCATAACCCCAATGTAAAAGCTTTTCAGAAAGGATTTGGTGAAAAAATCCATCAAATAATAGAGAAGGATCATGCTTATGAAGCAATATTGATAAATGAAGATAGTACTGTAAGCGAAGGAAGCAAGTCAAATATATTTTTTATTAAGGGAAACAGTCTTGTTACACCTTCTGATTCAGCAGTTCTTTTGGGAGTTACAAGAAGTAAGGTAATTGAGGTTTGTGAAAGCAACGGAATTAAAGTGGAAAAGAGAGTCATAAATTTCAATGATCTTGCTGCTTTTGATGGAGCATTCATAACAGGAACGTCTAATGATGTGCTGCCCATAAGAGCTATTGATGACAAAGTCTATAATTCTGCCGGGAATGAAATCGTGAGAAAAATATCAAAACTGTATTTGAATGAGGTAAGGAAAGAGATAGGATTATGAAGAAATTCGTGTAACACAAAAATGGCCTGACGGCCATTGTTGTGAAGCATTAATATGCATAAAAGGGGTATTGGGAATATATTTTGGTTATCGGGGGGGATAACCTTTAAATATTATAGCAAATACAATAGAAATATGCAAGCTTTTTTTACAAATTTTTTGTTTTTTTTATAAAAAGGCTTAAAAAACTACAGGAGAAGTATTTATGGAAGTTTATTTAGATAATAGTGCTACAACAAAAGTAAGGCCTGAGGTATTGAAGCAAATGATAGACATAGACGAAAATTTTTACGGAAACCCATCTTCACTACATAGAATGGGGTTTCAGATAGAAAAAAAAATCCGGGAAGCAAGAAAATCCGCCGCCAGAATAATTAAAGCAGGGGATGAAGAAATTTATTTTACCGGAGGAGGCACAGAAAGCAACAATATAGCCCTTACAGGGCATTTGGCTAATGTTGGGAAAATGCATAACGCCAATGTAGTTACCACAAAAATAGAGCATCCTTCCGTTTACAATGTATTGATGCATTTTAAAGATAAAGTTGAAGTAAGGTTCGCAAAATTGGATTGTATGGGAAAGATAGACCTAAAAAATCTGGAGAAGATTGTAGACAAAAATACTGTTCTTGTATCAGTTATGCATGTTAACAACGAAATAGGTATTGTACAGGAACTTGGTAAAATAGCGGAAATTGTAAAAAGTAAAAATAAAGTTGCAAAGATTCATGTGGATGCGGTACAATCATACGGTAAAATAATAATTGACGTAACTAGGACGCCTGTTGATACAATTTCATTCAGCAGCCATAAAATTCACGGGCCTAAAGGCGTTGGAGGATTGTTTATACGTTCCGGCGTAAGACTTTCTCCAATTGCTTTTGGAGGAGGGCAGGAAAAATCTGTTCGTCCGGGAACAGAAAACACACCGGGTATTATAGGATTTGGAGAAGCGTGCAACCTTGTTTACGCCAATTTCAATGAAGAAAATCAGAAGTTAAATGAACTAAAAAAGATTTATGCTAAAAAATTGTCTGAAGAAATAAAAGACATAAAGATAAACAGTTCATTAGGAACAGATGGTGCTCCTCACATATTGAATGTTTCTTTCAAGAATATTCGTGGAGAAGTATTGGTTCACTATTTAGAGCAAAGTGGAATCTATGTTTCCACCGGATCGGCATGTTCGTCCAGGGCTAAAAATAATAGAATTTTGGAAGCGATAAATTTGGACAGAGAATATATTGGCGGTACAATACGCATAAGCTTGGGGTACTTTAATAATTTTGATGAGGTGGAATATGTAGTTGGAAATATAAAACAATCAGTGGATGATATCCGAAAAATTATGAAATGAGAAAGGATAATTTATGTATAATATTGTAGCGGCAAGTTTTGGAGAAATATTTTTAAAGGGAAAAAACAGAGGAACATTTGAGAATAAATTAATTAAACAGATAAGGCTTGCCTTGAAAGATTTCAGAGACATAACAATTTACAAGGATTCAGGAAAGGTATTTGTAAAAACTGAAAATGAAGATAATATGGACGGTATCATAGAAAAAATTCGAAAGGTATTTGGAATAGTTACAATAAGCCCTTCGATTAAAATTGAAAAAGATCCTGAAGCCATAATTGTAAAATCAATTGAACTTTTTAAATATTTAAAAGATAAAAAAGCTTTTAGTACATTTAAGGTCAAAACAACGCGAAGCGATAAATCTTTCCCTATAAAATCAATGGAGTTCAATGCTGAAGTTGGCGGCAGGATTTTAGACGTGTTTAACGATGTGACGGTTGATGTTCATAATCCTGATATTATGATATATATTGATATAAAAAAAGGTTGTTATATATCATCGGAAAAAATAAAAACAGCAGGTGGAATGCCTGTAGGTTCCTGCGGAAAAGCCTTGCTGCTATTGTCTGGAGGAATCGACAGTTCAGTGGCCGGATACATGATGGCCAAAAGAGGTATTGAAATAAGTGCACTTTACTTTCATACATATCCATTTACTTCAGAAAGAGCAAATGAAAAGGTAAGGCAATTAAAAGAAATACTTGAAGAATATTGCGGTAAAATAAGATTATTCAGCATAAACATCATAGAAGTTCATAAAGCTATAAAAAAATTCTGCCGGGAAGAGGAAACAACTATACTAGCAAGAAGGTTTATGATGCGTATAGCTGAAAGAATTGCCATGGAAAATAATATGGAAATGCTGATAACAGGCGAAAGCCTGGGTCAGGTTGCAAGCCAAACTATGAAGTCCATGATTGTTATAGGTAATGCGGTAAATATGCCTATATTAAAACCATTGGTGGGAATGGACAAATCTGAAATAATCGAAAGAGCAAGGAAAATAGGAACCTATGAAACATCCATACTTCCATATGATGATTGCTGCTCTGTTTTTGCTCCTGACCATCCTCTGATAAATCCTAAATTAGAATCCATATTAAAATCGGAAAGCAATTTGAATGTTGATGAATTAATTGAAAAGGCATATTCAACTTTGGAAATATTATAAGTATAAAATATTACGCCTTGGTACTGAAATCTGACTTTTTTTAAACTAATCTGCAATTAATAAATCAACAAGTAATATATCACAAAATAAAGGCAATGGCATATATTAAACTATAAAAGGAGAGGTGATTATATATGTCCGATGAAATAAAGGCAACAAACTTTGATTGTTGTGACCGCGTAGGTGGAGAAGGCGACTGGCTGTGGCTTTTAATAATTTTAGTTATTTTCTGTTGCCTATGTGGCGGCAATAATTGGTTCGGCGGTGGCAGAGGATACTGCAGATAAACTATACTTAATTAAAACCAGTGGGTTGAATTCCACTGGTTTTTATAATCCCGCTTATTTTTAAACAACATCTTGCTTTTAATCTATTTGGGTTATATACTATTCTTTATAATCAAATTGACTGAGGAGTGAAACATAATGTATAGGATAGCGTTGTTCAATAAGATACCTAAAGAGGCTATGAACCTGTTTTCTGAAGATAAATATGAAATAATCCGGCAGGAAACCGGCGACGCAGACGGAATTGTAATGAGAAGTATGGATATACATAATATGAAATTTTCAAAGAGCCTTAAAGCCATAGCAAGATCAGGAGCAGGAATAAACAATATACCTGTAGAAAAATGCTCCGAAGAAGGCATTGTTGTTTTTAATTCTCCCGGAGCAAATGCAAATGCAGTATGTGAGCTGACATTCCTTGGTTTGCTGATTTCTTCAAGAAAAGTGATAGATAGCATTAATTGGACAAGAAATCTAAATGTAAATATTGCTGAGGAAGTTGAAAAAGGGAAACATCAGTTTGTAGGTCCTGAATTGAAAGGGAAAACATTAGGCGTTATAGGGCTGGGAAATGTAGGGCACTTAGTTGCCAATTTAGGAATTAAATTAGGAATGCAAGTAATAGGATACGACCCTTATATATCTGTTAAAAATGCATTGGGCTTGTCATGGGATGTTCAATATACAAGTGATGTAAATGATTTGTATAAAGAAAGCGATTATATTACCATTCATACTCCTTACAACGAAGAAACTAAAAATTACATTAACAAGGACAATATTAAAATAATGAAGGACGGAGTAAAAATATTAAACTTTGCAAGGCACGGAATAATAAACGAAGATGACTTAGCCGAGGCGCTGAAAAGTGAAAAGGTTGGATACCACGTATCTGATCTGCCTGACGAAAAGCTCCTTAAAACTAAAAATGTAGTTTGCATACCTCACCTTGGAGGCTCTACATATGAGGCCGAAGAAAACTGTGCTGAAATGGCTGTGACCCAGCTTACAGAGTATTTAGAAAAAGGCAATATAGTTAATTCGGTTAATTTTCCCGACTGTTCCATGGAAAGATATCCTGAAACAGACAGAATCATTGTACTAAACAAGAATATACCTAATATGATAGGTAAGATAACAACCGTATTAGCAGGCCGTAATGTAAACATTATCGGAATGGTTAATAAAAGCAAGGGAGACTATGCCTGCAACATTATCGATGTTGTGGGGGAATTGACAGAAGAAGAACTTAATAATTTAGAAGGGCACTACGGAATATTGAGAGCAATGAAAATAGGAAGAAAAATTCTAAATAATTAAAAGAACACTGTTGGGCAAAAGCGGTTAAAATCATTGATAAGCCGTCATAGTTATATTTTAGTATAATGAAAATTTAAGAAACATTCATTGCTTAATGAATAATATAGAGTAACAAATTATAATTATGAGGTGATCATATAATGATTTATAGACAAGACCAAAACCAGGTTCAGTGTCCCAACAGATCTACCATGCCTTATGAAGTAAGACCTGGAGATACATTGAATTCAATAGCTACAAGATTCGGAACGAATTTAGTTGGGCTTCTTGAACTAAACCCTACATTAAGACTAAGAACATTGACAGAAGGAATGACAATATGCGTTCCCAGAGTGCCTGTCAGCCCGCCTTGCATTGGTGGAGCTTATTATACAATTAGAGAAGGAGATAGTTTCTACGCCATAGCGCAAAGGTATAATTTGCCACTTAATTTGCTGCTGGAAGCTAACCCGGAGGCTAACCCTTATGATTTGAAGGTCGGGCAGGAAATTTGTATTCCAAATGTTCCTGAAGGTTGTCCTTTTGGTACTGTTGTTACAATTGCACAAGGCACCAGATTAAGCGATATATTAATTGGTTATAACTTAAGTCTAAATGAACTTATAGATTCAAATCCGGATTTTAATTTTAATGTGATAGTTCCAGGAACCGAACTTTGCATACCGCCTGAAAATTATCAGCCATGTTCTCAGAATTCAACAGAATATGTGATTAAGACAGGTGACAGCTTATCCACAGTTTCGACCAGCAATAACTTGACTCCATCCCAATTATTAATTGCAAATCCAAATTTAAGGCCTGCCAATTTTTTAATTGTAGGGACAAGAGTTTGCATACCAACAGTTCCTTCTGGAAATAATAATGCCTAAACATAAATTATAAAAATATAAGCTGTTAAATGAAATCAGGATCCTAATTTCGATTTACACCCATATATTGGGTGTTTTTTCTTTGCCTTAACTCATTTTCTAACCTGGCTAATATAGCTATAGGGAATTTTATTACAATTTATATCAATATTATCCTTTTAAGCATATTCTATATATAAGGAGGATAGAAATATGCACCCTGCTCAAGTCAAAACAATAACATTAGAGGACATTTTATCTTATGATAAGAATAATCTTCTTCACTACAGGATAAAATACCCTCAATTTTATTCATATGATTTTCAGAATTATTTAAATGTCATAAACGGCATATACAAAAGAAGGGCTTTTGCACTTCAACGTAAGACGGTGAACTTATATTTTCAAATTGCTAAAGATTTTTATATATTTTCCGTAAAAAGAGGAATTCCTATCAGATTGTTTGAGGTAAGTTATATTCCGGTAATAGCCTATAACGGGAACTGTACCATAAGCCTTTATTATGACGAATATGCATATACCGGAGGGGCCCACGGCACAATTTTCAGGACTTCAGACACGTGGGATATAAAAAAAAGGCGCAATATAAGGCTTGATGATATTGTAAGATGCCGTTACGGAGGAGAATATGATTATATTAAACATTTAATCATAGACAGGATAAAAAGTTATGAGGGAATAGAAAAATTTATGTGCTTGGAAAACTTTGAAGAAAAAATAGTCTGCAATTTTTATAATGAAAATTTTTATCTAGTACCTGAAGGCTTAGTTGTATATTATCAACAGTATGATGTAGCACCTTATGCAGTTGGAATTCCTCAATTTTTGATTCCATTCAATGGCAATGACATTAGCCAACCGAGTTGTAATTAAAACAATACGGCCCAAATCTTTTATTGGGCCGTTTATATAATGGGTACAATAAAACTAATACGATAAATTACAGAATAAAACATTTTTAAAAACATTTCACTTTCTTTGAACATAATTCATAAACTATATGGAGGTGATTGCTGTGAGAAATGATGATAAAGTGGCTATAACAGGAAGTTATCAGGGGAGGCTGATGCTGTTTATAATTGAACTACAAGAAGGTGATTATATTTGCGGAAAGGCAGTTAATCTTGGTAAGGAAAATAAATCGGTTATACACAGTATATTAAATCATGAAGATTCAGTATACATGACAGATTCATACAACAATAAAATATACAGGTATAACTATATTTTAAATGAATTGTCTGAAGTTACCGTAGGCAGGGATCCTCGGCATATATGCATAGAAGGGGATAGAATGTTCGTAGCTAATTTTGAATCAGATAACGTATCAGTTATTGATTTGCCTAATTTTACATTGATTGAATCTATCCCGGCAGGTATTAAACCTCATGACGTATTGTACAGTAAAGATAACGGCAGGATCTATGTATGCTGCTATGAAGAAAATGAGATAATTGAATATTCTGTAAACAGAGAATTCAATAGGCGTTTTACCACTGACGGAAAACCAATGCATATGGCTGCATCAGAAAACAGCATTATCCTTATGGCATACTTTGTTAATGGAAATGTACATACGAAAATTAACTTTATCAATACAGACTCAGGCAAAATCGAAAAAGTAATTTTAATTGAAGGCATGTCTTCAGATTTTGATATGGATTATAAGAGAAATATGCTGTACGTTATTAACATTGTAGATAAGAAGCTCTATATAATCAGCACAACAAAAAAAGAAATAGTTAAATTTATTTTCCTGGGGGGATATCCCGAGGATTTGACAGTAGGGGAAAACCACGTATACGTAACTAATTCCAAAAAGAACCAAATAATATCAATTGATAGTAACAGTTTAAAGATTTCTCAAATAATTAATCTTGGATTTTCACCTAATTGCATCAAAGCAATTAATAAAGATTAGGATGTAAGTGTTTTTATAATACTTGAAAATATTTCTTCAGGGCTGATGTTCCATTTCTCACATATATGTTTTGCTATGCCTTCATCAGGAACATTAATGCTGAGACTGAAAATTACGGAGCCGTTTTCCATAACCTGAAGGGAAACAATGTATTCATCTTCTTTTCTTTTATAATAATGCCCTATTAATTCTCTGTGTTTCCTGATTTCCATTTTTAAACTTGAAAAATTTTGTTCAACTTGATTGATAAAATACTCCGGCAGTTTTTCTCCGAACATTTCTAAAGCATTAGACCCTGCCGGAGCAATGGAGTAATATTCATGTCCGTTTTTGAAATTAGGCACAGCAAAACCGGAATCGCATAAATCTCCAAGAAGATACTGCAACGTAAAGTAATCAAATACATCGTTTTCTAATATGAAATTTGTAAGCTCACTGTTAGTCAGTGGCGTATCAATATGTTTCAATATATACAGTAGCTTTAACTTATCCTGTGCAATTTTATTACCGCTCAATTTGACCTCCTAAGGAATACACAATATATTATATCAAATTATGAGCTAATAACAATATAATTATGAAAATATTCTCTTCATATGGACTTTTTGATTACAATATTATACAATATACGGTGAATTAACAGTTGTATAAATATATGAGGCATTTTTAAAATAAACTTAAACAAATATAGGAAATTTAGGAGTGAAAAATGAAGAAAAAGAAATTTTTAAGTATTATATTATTATTGACCGTTTTAGTGCTGGAAGGATGCCATATGGAAACGGCAGGCAAACCTATTGCCGGTGAAGATAATGATAGTTCAATAGAAGAAGGAGAATTGCAACATTCGGATCCTGTTGAGGCAATTGATTTATCACTTAAGCCTAATGAACTGGGAGAAATTATGATACTCATGTACCACGGCATAGGACAGGAAGAGTCCAATTGGCAAAGAACTCCTGAAAATTTCCGTAAAGATTTACAGTATATGTATGACAATAAATATAGAATGATAAGCTTAAATGACTATTCTAAAGGTGAAATAAGCACCGAGGCAGGGTACACTCCAATTATTCTTACCTTTGACGACGGAAGACAAAATAATTTTAATTTAATTAAAGAAGATGGTATGCTTGTTATTGATCCGGACTGTGCAGTGGGGATATTGGAAGAATTTAAAAATAAATATCCGGATTTTAATATAACGGCGAGCTTTTTCTTGAATTCAAACCCCTTTGGGCAGTCTGAATATATTGAAAAAAAACTAACTTGGCTTGTTAAAAACGGATATGATATAGGGAATCACACATACAGCCACAATGAAATGTCATTGTTAAATGGAGAAGAAATTCAGGCCGAAATAGGTTCTGTAAATAATACTATCAAATCTTATTTGCCGGACTATGCTGTAGAAACATTAGCACTTCCGGATGGAAGCAATCCTAAAGATGAGTTTGTAGCCAACATGCTTGAAGGAGAATACCAGGGTGAAAAATATAAAAATGTTGCAGTGTTGGATGTGGGCTGGAGGCCTGAGTACTCACCTTTTGACAAGCTTACGGATTTCACTAGCCTTTACAGGGTAACTGCCAGCGAAATGAATGTTGACAACTGTGGAATGTATGATTATTTCAATTCGTTTGAAAACAATACGAGAGAAAGATTTATAAGTGATGGAAATCCTGAAGTTGTTACAATTCCTAAGAGGCATGAGAAATATCTCAACACGGACATGACAAAAGATAAAAAAATATATATTTACGAGTAATTGCAATTAAATGATCAAACAATGGCTGTATTTATTTTTAATATACTTTACAAAATTTATTAAAAATTATAAAGTATATATAGAATAAAAAAATAATACAGAGGAAGGAAGATAATTATGAATTCAGAATTAAAAAAAATAATACAGGGCAGCGATAATATAGTATTTTTTGGTGGTGCAGGTGTTTCCACAGAAAGTGGAATACCGGATTTCAGAAGCGTTGATGGATTGTATAATCAGAAATATAAATATCCTCCGGAAACTATGCTTTCTCATAGTTTTTTTATTAGCAACACATCTGAATTTTTTGATTTTTACAGAAACAAGATGTTATTTCTGGATGCTAAGCCTAATATGGCCCACAAAAGACTGGCTGAATTGGAAAAACAGGGTAAAGTAAAGGCAGTTATTACACAAAATGTCGATGGACTTCATCGGTTGGCAGGAAGTAAAAATGTTTTGGAACTTCACGGTTCTGTATATCGTAATTATTGTATGAAGTGTGGAAAGTTTTACGATGTACAGACAATCGTTGAAAGTTCAGGAATTCCAAGATGTAGCTGCGGAGGAATAATTAAGCCGGACGTGGTTTTATATGGAGAGGCCTTGAATCAGGATGTTTTGGAGAAATCCGTAAGATATATTGAAGATGCTGATGTTCTAATAATTGGTGGGACTTCGCTGGTAGTTTATCCTGCAGCGGGCTTGATTAATTATTACAGAGGGAATAAGCTTGTGCTGATTAACAAATCGTCAACTATGATGGACAGAAGGGCAAACTTGGCTATTAACGACAGTATAGGAAAAGTGTTTGAATGACAGCAGAAATTTTGATTAACATTAGTTACTATACTAAAGCTTTACAAAGCCTTAGTATAGTAACTTGTATGACTGGTTATTAAAATGGGGAGAATCTTTGCTCGGCCCACCAGTCTTCTTTTAAAATATTGTATTGTTCGGTGAATTGTTTCAAATGAGATTTTTCCCATTGAATAAGCAAGTCGAACAATTCTTTGCTTGCAGGTGACAAAACTTTTGTTTTTGCATTTTTATAGAAGTCAACAGAACTTTGTTCCATCTGCATACCAATTCCAAAGACAGACATGGCAACTGAAGTGCTGTTTTTATCTACCTTGTCCCAGCGATATATTTCAGGCGACGGAATTTTTATACCTGTCTCAAGTATATCCTCTAAATTAACTTCATTACCGTTGTTCAGTTCACTCCATAATTTTTTCAGGTAATCAGAGTGCTTTAATTCTTCGTTTGCCAGTTCCAAAAAAGCTTCCTTGCTTCCTTCAGAAGTTGCCTGGTTTCCGGCTAATTTGTAGAATTCATAGCCTTCAATTTCATTTAGTACTGCTTGAGATATTATTGACAGTTCTTCCTTATACATTCGTATCCTCCTTGTATAACAATTTATTGTTTAATTTATACCACATTTTACTTATTTTAAACACTTATCCGGATTATAGTCATATAAATATGAATTTCACATGCTCTTTGTACAAAAATAAGCAACTGTATCAATAATGTTTGATATTACAATTCCTTCGTTGTTTAATTAGTTCATGAAGTTTAACATTACCTGGGGATTTTAAAAATGTGAAATAAATATTTTTTATATGGCAATTACAATTTAAATGTGTGATAATGATATTATTGATTATATCTGTAATATGGATTGATTTTTAAGAGATTGAACATGAATTGATAATAAAAGTGAAATAG
>DHER01000080.1 GCA_002399975.1 Firmicutes bacterium UBA4845
TTCGATTCCGCGTTTGGGCACCACACAATAAAAACAGCTTTTATTTATAGAAGCTGTTTTTATTGTGTGGTTTAACATGTATTTAGGCATAAAATTTGGGGAAAATTAAAATATTGAATTCATAATTTTTTTTAAAATATTTATTATGTTGTTGTAAAATATTTTGCTGTTAAATTTAACAGGAATCAAGTTCTTTTTTATACCTTCAATTGCCGTATATGTTTTAACTTTGTATTCATTATTGTTTACAAAGTAAAACTCACTGATTTTATCATCCTTGAAGAAAGACAGGAGTATGTTTAATTCCATTGTCTGAGCGGCTGAATTCATGTTTAAATTAAAGTTTATACCAGGATATACATAATCGGTCATACGATCAGATATTATGCCAAATTTGCAGTATAGATTGTTTTTTTTAATATTAAAATCTTTGCTGTTTATTTTAACAATCAGTCCGTTATAATATAAAACATCATCATACAAATCAAGTATGGAGTTTAATAGTTTCGGAAGATTAAATACATCCTCATAATTATGCCGCATTATTAGATATGAAAATTCTTTTCGAGGATCAATTTTATAGGCTTTATATAAAACAGCCACATCTTTTCCACTTATGCAGTCATTCCGTTTAATGTTAAAATATTCTTCTACAGATTTTAATTTAAGATTTTCTATTTGTATTTTATTTTTTAAATGTCTCAGCCAGTTATATAAATCAATTTTTACAAAGGAATCGAAATCAAAGTTTATGCAGTGTTTTTGAAATTTGTATGCTAAAAATGGAATATCAAAACTATTTCCGTTGTAGGTTATTACATATTTTTTTTGATTTATTAAATCTTTCAGGTACTTTAAAGCTTCTAGCTCGTCCATTTTATATTCACAAAAAACTTGGTGTATTTTATAACATCCATTTTCATAAAGCATAGCTGTTATAGAAATTATGTCTGAATAGATTTTTGATAATCCAGTTGTTTCTATATCTATAAAAAAAGCTTTCTTTAATAAATTGTCTAAATTGTTGTTACTTTCAATATTTACTATGTTGCAGTCGGTAATCATGCTATCTCCTTTGTTTGTACGAAAATAATTGATTTGCTACCTAATATTTGGTAAAATGATATGGGTGTATGTTATGTATATTTTAATTTCTATTTTTACGGCTTATGCAATAGGAATAATATCTTATGAATATGGATTTTTCAGTATTTTGTTTTTTGCTGCTCTTGTTTTGCTAATTTATAATTCTCTGGTTACAAGACATTTCATATACAACTGTGTGATTATTATGTTTTTACTTTTAGCCTTTATTAATTGCAATTATAATTCAGATTTTGTTTTAAAACAATACACTAATGAAGAAACTAATATCACAGCTAAAATTAAAACCCGTAAAAAAGCAAATTCTGATTCTCAGTTTATAGGCTTCAATGCTTCTGTTATGAGCATAAACAACCGGGTTTTAAACGTTGAAGAGAATACAATAATCTATTTTAAAAAAAATTGCAGCTTGGAAGAAAACAGCATTGTACAGTTTAAAGGAAGTGTTTCAGATGGTAATTTCAGTAAAAATAAAATGCTTTTTAATTATGATAATTATTTAAGAACTAAAAAAATCGGAGCCGTTGTTTTTGCAGAAGATAATCTCCATATTATCAAAGAAAGTTATTCTTTGTTAAATAAAATATCTATCAAATTCAGAAATTATGTGGAAAATACTTTTTATAATTCCTTAAGCAAAGAAAATGCAGATGTTATTTTGTCCATAATATTAGGAGATGTGGATTATTTAGATGAGAATCTTTACGATAATATAAAGGTAATGGGGTTAGCACATATTTTTGCTGTTTCAGGATCTCATATAGTTCTCATGTATGGTGTTTTATTGAGGATATTCAATTTTTTTTGCTTAGGACGAAGGACAAGCTGGATAATATCATGGGCATTGATTTGGTTTTATGGGTTTTTAATTGGGTTCCCTTTAACTGTAATGAGGGCTCTTGTTATGTTTACACTTTTGTTCGGTGCGGAGGTCTTGTATCGAAAGTACAGTTCTTTGAATTCAATAGGGTTGGCGGCCTTGATCTTAACTATTTATAATCCTTATTGGCTTTTTGACGCCGGTTTTTTACTGTCATTTTCTGCCGCTCTCAGCATGATAATTTATAATAAATATGTTGCTAAAAATATTTTTATCTGCAATACAATTTTAAAGACATTATATTTGTATTTATTCTTACAGCTTTTTACACTGCCTGTAATAGCATATTATTTTAATTACGTGCCTGTTATGGGTATTTTATATAATCTGGTGCTTTTAAATATATTTACCGTAATTTTGATTTACGGCTTTGCTCTTTTAATTTTAAACGGATTTATTACAGCTCTGCTTTCTGTTCCATTTAAAATATTTGATCATATATTATACAGTTTGAGAGCCATTGTAAACTTTACGGAGAAATTTGCGTTTAACGGTATAAGTGTTCCGTCAATGTCTGCAGCAGAAATTATGTTTTTTTATTTTATGCTTGCTTTTGTGCTATACTTATACAATAAGAAAAACTCGGTTGTTAAAAATTACGGATTAACTGTTTTAACCAGTTTTTTAATTTTGAATTTTATAATTTGTCCTGTTTTTGACAGCAGCTTTTACTTTAACGTTGTAGATGCGGGACAAGGAATGTTTTCTACAGTTAAATACAGGGATACGAATTTAATTATTGACTGCGGCAGCACAAGCAGCAGCGGATTCGGAGCATATACGGCTGTGCCGTATATGCTTAAGCATGGAGTTTTTAATTTAGACGGAGTATTTATAAGCCACTGGGATAGTGATCATTATTCAGGATTAACTGAGCTTATAAACAGCAGAATTAATGTAAAAAAATTTTTTTCTTCTGTAGATAATGAAGAAATAGAAGAAAAAATCACCATACTAAATAACGGAATGCAATATAAACTTGATGATTACTTCAAAATTGATATATTATGGCCTGATGAAAATTATTATTCAGATAGTCCAAACAATTCTTCGCTTGTAATACTGCTGAGCTTTAATGGGAAGAGCATTCTGCTCCCGGGAGATATTGAGAAAGAGGCTGAAGATATTTTAGAAAACAATTTAAAGCATTCGGACATACTTGTTGTTCCTCATCACGGAAGCAAGACATCTTCAACAGCCGGTTTCGTTGAAAAGGTAAAACCGGATATTGCCGTCATGAGCTATGGCAAAAACAGTTATGGTATTCCTTCAGATGAAGTAATAAAGCGTTATGAAGATGAAAAGAGTTTGGTATTATCTACATTTAATCAAGGTGAAATAAATTTTATTTTAAAAGGTGATAAAATATATTATAATACATATACGTGTGAAAAATCAAAAAATTATAATGAACTATATTTCAGCTGGTTAATTCCGAATTTGATGAATTTTTGTTTTCTGCTGATTTGGATCGTTAAGAGCAAGGGGGAACGCTATGAGCTATAAAAATGCAATAGATATGATTAAAAAAGATAAGGTTCCTAATTCCATTATATTTTGCGGAACGGAAGAATATTATATAGACTGCGCAGTTGATAATATAAAGGAAAAATACGTTGAAGATGACTATGAAACTATGAATTACATGGCATTTGAAAAAATTGAAAACAACTTTGATGATTTTTTTGAATTTGTTTCTACATTTCCATTTATGTCTGAAAAAAAGGTATGTGTGGTAAAGGATGCGGCATTTTTAACTTCTGCCGGCAGTTTGAATAAAAATTATGAGGATAAGCTATTAAATATAATGGACGGAAATGAAGACTGTATAATAATATTTCTAATAAAAGGTAGAAAGTTTGATTCAAGGAAAAAATTAGTTAAAAGATTAAAAAAAGAAAATGCTGCTATAGAGATTAACAAATTAAATGAAATAGAGTTGTCTAAATATATTGTAAATAAATTTAAAAACCATAATTTGGTCATCAACCTTAGCGATGCAGATTATATAGCTAACAACTCAGGATACTTGGAATATGAAAGTACAATAAGCTTATACCATGTTAATAATGAAATAGAAAAAATAGCAGCATATAAATTAAGTTCGAATAATATTTCATTTGAAGATATAGACGCACTTCTTATAAAGTCAGTTGAAAGTAACATATTCAAACTTGTGGATTGTATTTGTGAAGGAAACAAGAAAAAGGCATTTGAAATATTGGATGAAATGCTGCTGAACAAAATGCCGGAACCGTACATTATTCACATGATTTCAAGGCAGTACAGAATGCTTTATCAGTATGTAATTTTAAATAAGAAAGGATATACTTTCAATGAAATTATGCGCAAAATGAAGATAAAAAAATTTGTGGCAGCAAAACTTTCCAGACAAGCAAGAAGTTTGAATCTTGAAAAAATACAATATTATATGGAAGAACTTCTTGATATGGACAGAAAGATCAAGACAGGGGAAATTGACAGCCGTATAGGCCTTGAATTAATCACAAATGGAATAATAAAATAAAAAACCGGTTTAACCGGTTTTTGTTTCCTGAGATTCATCAACTAACACCACATTTATGTCTATGAGGTTAGTTGATGAATCTTACGGATATATGACGGTGCGTGCAGCCTGTAATTAGGCTGCTGCTTTGTTTAATTTATGAGATAATCTGCTAACCTTTCTTGCTGCTGCATTTTTATGGATAGTATTTTTTGCAGCTGCTTGATATAATTTCTTCTCACAGATCCTTAACAATTCTTTAGCTTTTTCATAATCATTTTCTGCTAAAGCTGCTTCAAATTTTCTTATATATGTTTTGATTTCAGATTTTCTTCTCTTGTTAGATTCGGTTTTCTTATTTATAACTAAAATTCTTTTTTTTGCAGACTTAATGTTTGCCAATCTTTTCACCTCCTTATTTAATTTTATTCAAATGCCTGCAATTAGGCATTATATGCAGGCAGTATTTTTGACAGCAATCCAATTATACAGTTAATCAGGATAAAAATCAAGTATAAAGAATAAAAAAATGAAAAAATTCAATAATAAAATTAATATGTAAATTTTTTTCAGTAAATGTTATTAGCGGTTAGTAGTTTACAATGTCAACGATCTGATATTTTGAAGTATTGTTTTTGTTATTATATTGAGGAGGCAATGATGTATTACAGAACAGATTTGGCTTTTGAAGCGAATGAGTCCTTAGCTAAGAAAGCAGAAAGAATAAAGTTAAAGACACGAGATTATAAGCATGGAGAAATTGTGGAGCTTGAAATAACCGATAAGGACGCTGAAAAGGCTATAGGCAAAAAAATGGGAAAATATATAACATATGAAACTAATGGTTTAAAAAAGCTCAGTAGATCTTCAAGACTTGAAGTAATAAATATACTTGCAAAATCCATTAAAGATGTATCTCATATAAAAAGAGAAAGAGTATTGGTTGTAGGACTTGGAAACAGAAATATAACTGCAGATTCCTTAGGTCCCAGGACATTGGATAAAATAAAAGTTACAAGACAGTTTTTTAAAGCCTATAACAAGGAATATGATGAAGATTATAATGAGGTTTCTATATTAGAGCCGGGTGTTCTGGGGACTACAGGAATTGAAACCATTAATACAATTGTGGGAGTAGTTGAAAAAATTAAGCCGACTCTGCTTATAATAATAGATGCATTAGCTTCACGGAAAATGAGAAGGCTTTGTTCAGTTGTGCAGATTACAGATGCAGGAATAGAGCCCGGATCGGGAATAGGTAATATGCAGGGTTCGTTGAATGAAGAAACTCTTGGAGTGAAAGTTGTTGCCATAGGTATACCTACGGTTGTAGATACTGCTACTATTGTCAATGATACCATTGAGCTTATGGAAGAAACATTGAAAGGCAAGACAGAAGATGTCGGTCAAATAATGGGTATTTTAAGTGATTTGAAATATGATGAAAAGGGTATGTTTATCAAAGAAATTTTAAATCCCATGTATGGTGAGTCCATTGTAACGCCCAGTGAAGTAGATGAGCTTATAGGAAATTTATCTGTTATGCTGGCAGAAGCCGTCAACAAAGCAGTTCATCCCGGATATAAATTAAATTCGTAATATAGTTGTAAAAATTAACAGTGTTATTCAGGAAACAATAAACATATAAATTAATATATTAGTAATTTAAATAATATATTACATTTGAAAAAAATATGTGGAGTTGGATCATGAAGAGACGAAGAAGAAATAAAGGTGGAAGAAAATTTTACATGGGAATGTCAATTTTATGCTTGTCATTGCTTTTTATAGGGTATAGCTATGTTTACAATTTATCCGAGAAAAGAAAGTTGCAACAGGATGTTACAACAATATCTATAAATTATGACGATGACCATGAAGTAGGAGGCAAAGCAAATACCATTGACAAAATAATGTCCTACTTTAATATTTTCTTGGAAAAAACATTTAACGAAAGCGAGGATACAAGCAGATTAATTGAAAATGACAGTCAGAAAAATGGAGAAGTCTTCAAAACAATCAGCAGTGAAGATAACGTGGCATCAAAGACATTAAAAGAAGACAAATCTCAGGCTGAAGATGAGGCGGTATACTTAGCAGACCGCAAGGAAGATTTCTTCAGGGTAGTAGAATCTCCAACATACAGAAGCAGCGTTCCCCGCAATGTAGATATAGATGCTGCTTCTGTTAATGAAAAGTTAAACATTGTATTTTATCACACTCATGGCACTGAATCATATCTTCCCCACAAAGAAGGAAATTTCAGGACTCAGGATGAACGGTACAATGTTATGGGGCTTGGAGGCAAAATTGCGGCCAACCTTCAAGGGTACGGAATAAATGTAAGCCATTTAAAGGATTATAACGATTATCCTGACTATAATATGTCATATGCCAATTCGTGTGCTGCTGTAAAAAAAGTTTTATCTGGCAGCAAGAAAAATTTATTGATAGATATTCACCGGGACGGTGCTGACGAAAATTCAGCTTACGAAAAGGTGCTGTCAGATGTGAAGTCTTTGGAGATTAACGGCAAAACAGCAGCTACCTGCACTCTTGTCATAGGGGACAAGAATGAAGATTTTGACGTTTTAAATCAACATGCTCATGCTTTGTTTGATTTGGCGCAAAAAAAGTATCCGGGGCTTTTCAGAGATATAATAGTAAGACCAGGAGCGTATTTTAATCAGTTTCTTTCAGATTATTCGTTTTTAATAGAAATAGGAAGTTCATTAAATAATATAGATGAGGTAAATTATTCAGCTGAACTGTTATCCGAAGTTTTAGCAGAGTATATTAATGAAATTAGTAAATAATCCTTTTACATACACATAAACTTTGATATAATACCCTATATCCGGATAAGTAGGGAGGAAACATTTTTGGACAGAAAAAAATTTATAAGGAACTTTTCGATAATAGCCCATATAGATCACGGCAAGTCAACATTGGCAGATAGGTTAATAGAAAATACAGGGCTTATTTCCCATCGTGAAATGCATGAACAGGTTTTGGACAACATGGATCTGGAAAGAGAGAGGGGAATAACGATTAAACTTCAGACTATCAGCCTTTTGTACAAAGCCCAGAACGGAAACGAATATACCTTAAATTTAATAGATACTCCGGGTCATGTGGACTTTAATTACGAAGTGTCAAGAAGTTTGGCGGCATGTGAAGGTGCTGTTCTTGTGGTCGACGCAACTCAGGGAATTGAGGCCCAGACTCTGGCAAATGTATATCTTGCCTTGGATCAGAATTTGGAAATAGTTCCTGTAATCAATAAAATCGACCTGCCCAGCGCCAGGCCGGATGAAGTAAAGCAGGAAATAGAAGAAGTAATAGGGATTGACTGTGAAAATGCCCCCCTTATATCAGCTAAGGAAAACATCAATATAAATCAGGTGCTTGAGGCAATAGTGAAACAGATTCCTGCACCCAGCGGAGATGAAAATGATCCGCTTAGGGCTCTTGTGTTTGATTCATATTACGATAGTTACAGAGGTGTTGTTGCATATATAAGAATTAAAGAAGGCCAGGTCAAAAAGGGAGACAAAATAAGGATGATGTCAACAGGCAAGTCCTTTGAAGTTACTGAGACGGGTATAATTTCACCTGGACAGAAACCTGTAACTGCATTGTATTCAGGGGATGTGGGTTATTTGTGTGCCAGCATGAAAGAAGTAAAAAGCTGCCTGGTGGGCGATACAATAACAAATGATGATAATCCGGCAAAAGAGCCGCTCCCCGGATATAAAAAAGTAATGCCAATGGTTTATTGCGGGATATACCCTGCAGAAGGAGAGGAATTCAATTCTGTAAGAGATGCATTGGAAAAACTTCAAGTTAACGATGCATCCCTGACATTTGAGCCGGAGACGTCGATAGCCCTGGGATTTGGTTTCAGGTGCGGCTTTTTAGGACTTCTGCACTTGGAAATAGTTCAGGAAAGGCTTGAAAGGGAATTTAACTTAGATATTATTGCTACAACTCCCAGCGTTATTTACAAGGTTTATAAAACAAACGGCGAAATGGTAATACTACAGAACCCTACAAACATGCCTGATGTGCAGGAAATTGAATATATGGAGGAGCCTATTGTAAGTGCATCTATAATGACTCCTTCAGAATATGTTGGACCAATTATGGAATTTTGCCAAAACCGCAGAGGTGCATTCGAAAACATGGAATATATAGAGGCTACAAGAGTAATACTTCATTACAAGCTTCCATTAAACGAGGTTATCTATGATTTCTTTGATGCGCTTAAATCTAAAACCAGAGGATATGCATCGTTGGACTATGAACTTCAAGGCTATGTAGCCTCCGAACTTGTTAAAATGGATATACTTATAAACGGAGAGTTAGTTGATGCGTTTTCAATTATAGTTCATAAGGACAAGGCTTATGAAAGAGGAAGAGCCATTGTGGAGAGACTAAAGGATGTAATACCAAGGCACCTGTTTGCTATTCCTCTTCAGGCTGCAATAGGAGGCAAAATAATTGCCAGAGAAACAGTTAAAGCCCTGAGAAAAGATGTATTGTCCAAGTGCTACGGAGGAGATATAACAAGGAAAAAGAAGCTTCTTGCAAAGCAGAAAGAAGGCAAGAAACGCATGAGGCAAATAGGCAATGTTGAAGTTCCTCAGGAAGCATTTTTAGCTGTTTTGAAATTTGACGAAGATTAAAAGGAGAAAAAATAAAATGAAAAAAGGAACTATAGTTTTAATAGTTGTATTAGCTGTCATAGCAATATTTGCATTGAGTGTTTTTGGAAGCTACAATTCATTGGTTTCATTGGATGAAGATGTTAATACGCAATGGGCCAATGTGGAAAGCAAGCTCCAAAGAAGATATGATTTGATTCCCAATCTGGTAGAATCTGTTAAAGGAGCTATGTCCCAAGAAAAAGAAGTGTTTACAGCAATTGCAGATGCCAGGTCAAGGTTGGCTGGAGCTGGAACAACTACTGAAAAGGTTGAGGCATCCAACGAATTGGAAGGAGCATTGTCAAGGCTGCTGGTTGTTGTTGAAAATTACCCTGAATTAAAATCAAATCAAAATGTTACAGGATTAATGGATGAACTGTCAGGAACAGAAAACAGAATTTCCACGGAAAGAGACAGGTACAACGAGACAGTAAGGAAGTATAACAGAAAAATAAGGTCATTCCCTTCGAATATACTGGCGGGGATGTTCGGATTCGATGAAAGACCGTATTTTGAAGCAACTGAAGGAGCTGAGACAGCACCTCAGGTAAACTTTGATTAGTATTCGGAGAGTGATACATTTGAGAAAAAAACTATTGCCGCTAATTCTGACAGTCATATTAATAATTTCCGGTATCCCTGCCTACGGGCAGGATGTTCAGCTGCCTGAGCCTACAAGAGAATTTTATGTCAATGATTTCGCCGGTGTTATAAGCGGCGACACCGAAAAAAACATGGTCCAGGTAAACTTGAATTACGAGAAAACAAAAGAAAAGCCTCAGATAGTGGTGGCAACAGTACAAAACCTTCAGGGATTAGATGAAAATAAATATGCCGTGGAGTTGTTTGAAAAATGGGAAATTGGTAATGAACAGTATGACAATGGAGTTTTGGTACTGCTTTCGATGGAAGAAAGACGAGTAAAAATTGAAGTAGGCTATGGGCTTGAGGGGGCAATAACAGATGCCGAATCAGGGAGAATACTGGATGAATCAATAGATTATCTTTCAGCAGGAGATTATTCTTCCGGCTTGGAATATATTTTTTACCGTCTTGCCCAAGATGTAAATGAAGAATATGATTATGACAATGATGAGGTTTTCAGCAACGTAAATTATAACGTTCCTCAAGAGAGCAGAAGTTCTTCTAACTCGGCCGGTTTAGGCAAATTAATTTTGCTGATTATTATAATTATAATAATCAACGGTTTTGGCGGCGGCGGAGGAAGGCGAAGGCGACGCCGCAGTACATTCTTCCCTGTGATTTTTCCAAGAAATCCGGGAAGCGGCGGTTTTGGCGGAAGCTCCGGTGGATTCGGCGGAGGGGGCTTTGGTGGAAGTTCCGGTGGCGGAGGTCGTTCCGGCGGCGGTGGAGCAAGCCGTGGATTTTAAATCAATCTAATTAAGTTTAATATTGTAATCCTGAGCCAGGCGAGAGACTAAGAAATGAGTCTCACTGCCTGAACTCAGGACTACAAAAATTTAAGAAATTTTCCCCAAGAATATTATTTCGTCTGTTTCGGCGTTTGTGATAAAAAGACAATTTTCCTCCCAGTTTGATGATCCTAAGTATCCAATCCTGTCATCCCATGCAATGTCATATTCATCCTTGGCAACCTTTTCACCATCTACATAATATTCTATTTCAAATTTAATTAATTTAAACCTTATTTTTAATTTTTATACGTTGCATTAAATGTACAAGTTTATTATAATATATTTTGAATAAGGTTTTATTAATTTTAATAGTGCATAATCAATTGCTTTAAATTATATTAAATTAAAGGATTAAAGGAGGAGACTATGTTTAGGAAGATGCGAAGGAGCAAACAATTACTATCAATGGAGGATACCATAGCCGTAATGGACAGATGTACAAATGGTGTTCTGGCATGCCATGGCAATGACGACTATCCCTATGCAGTTCCCGTTAGCTATGTATATTTCAATGGTAAAATATATTTTCATTCAGCAAAAGAAGGACATAAAATTGATGCCATTACCAAAAATCCAAAAGTATCTTTTTCGGTAATAGACGAAGATACTATAGTAAGCGAGGAATATACCACTTATTTTCGCAGTGTTATTGCTTTCGGCAAAGCAAGAATTGTACAGGGTGACGAACGGCTGAAAGCTTTTGAGGTTTTAGTTGAAAAATATTCCGGAGATCAGCCTGAAGAAGCTAAACATAAAGAAATAGCCGGATGTACCAGAGCTTATATTATTGCAATTGATGTGGAGTACATAACCGGTAAGGAAGCTATTGAATACGTTAAGCAAAGGAAATAAAAATTAACATAAGCTCACTGCTTGAATCAAGACAGAATAATTTGGTTGTTATGACTTATTTCTATTACGTTTGTATCGGTGTGTTCCTGTGACTTTTTAAAATTCAATGTTAGCTTAAAATCTTCCCAAAAATGCATCGGAATGAAAATTTTGGGTTTTAACTTTTCAATAAAGTACTGCCCGCCGAAGACATAATTGTCTTCAAGCCTTCCATCTACCGGAAAGAATGCAATATCTATATTTGTATTTATACAGATTATTTTGTCTATAATAGACTTAAAAGCATCTTCCATTTCCTTTTCTTCCTCCGGCGTGTCATCAGGCCATTTCCACCAATTTAAATCACCTGCATGGAAAATGTTTATTCCGTCCACGTTGACAAGAAAGCTTATTCCCTGGTCTGTGGATCCAAAGGTGCTTATTTTTAAATTGTTTATTGTAAATTCCTCGCCTTGTTTTGCTGTGTGAAGATTTTTTACTTTGTTATACAGTTTTATGTCACTGCTTAATATGTAGTAGGTATTTTCTTTTTCGTTGATCCAGGAAAGTACTTTCGTGCTGAAATGGTCATGGTGGTTGTGGGATGAAAAAATATACAGGGGTTTACGGCTTTTGAGTATATTTCCGAGAAGTTCCTTGAAATCAAAATCTTCTTTCGGATCCTTCTTGTTTTTAAAATAATCAAATATAAATATTGAACTTTGGGTTTCAATGGCAAAACAGCTGTGATATATATAGTATATTTTCATATATCCTCCTGTAAATTTTAATGTTTTAATTGTGTTACATTATAAGTGCATATACTTTACTATATTTTGTATATTTTAGCAAGTAAATAAGTATTATTTTTTACTACTTAGCTTGTGAAGTAGAGAGCATCTATTCTAAAATTATTTATTATTAAAAAAAATATTTGTAATTATTAAATATGCAATGTATAATGAGAAGTTAATAAAAATAAAATGAGGTTGATAAAATTAATGAAAATCGAAAATGTAAATTTGAATGAAAATATTCAGAGATCTTTAGATGATATGGGTTTTGATGAATGCACTCAGATTCAGCAGGAGACTATCCCTGTAATACTGGAAGGAAGAGATATAATCGGCCAGTCAAATACAGGTACAGGCAAAACTGCAGCGTTTGGAATACCTATACTTCAAGAAATAGATAAAAATTTAAGAATGCCCCAGGCTATGGTCATACTGCCTACAAGAGAGCTGGCAGTTCAGGTTGCCAATGAATTCAGAAAAATGGGAAAGTATATGGAAGGTATTAAGACGGTAACAGTATATGGCGGCGCTGATATACGGCAACAGATAAAAAGATTAAAGGGAGGGGCACAGATTATTGTGGGAACTCCCGGAAGAATTATTGATTTAATAGACAGGCATGTTATAAAATTAAGCGAACTAAATATAACAGTGCTTGATGAAGCTGACGAGATGCTTAAAATGGGTTTTAGAGAGGACATCGAGCTGATACTCGACAAAATAGGCCATTCAGTCCAGACACTTTTATTTTCTGCAACAATTCCGGTGGAAATGAAGAATATTATCAATAAATTTCTTAACAATCCTCAAATAATAAGAGTTCTCAGGGAAGGGATAACAGCCAAAGAGGTGAAACAAAATTATTTCCTGGTTAAAAATTCGGGAAAGGTTGAGGCATTAACAAGAATTATAGATACTTATACTCCCAAGCTTACGCTTATATTTTGCAATACCAAAAAATCGGTTGACCACTTATATGAACAGCTGATTGAAAAAGGATACAACTGCGACAAGATACACGGTGATATAAAGCAGGCTCAGAGGCTTGATACACTAAACAAATTCAACAACGGATTAATAGATATATTAATTGCAACAGACGTTGCGGCAAGGGGCATTGATATAAAAGAAGTGGAAGCGGTTATTAACTTTGATGTGCCTGCAAAGGAAGATTATTACGTACATCGAATAGGAAGAACAGGCAGGGCAGGAAGAGAAGGAGCATCTTTTACCCTTGCTACTTCTAAAGAAATGGGAAAAATTAAAAGTATTGAGAAATATACGAAAAAATCTATACGCAAAAGATCCATACCTACCGTAGACAAAGTGAATGAAGTAAAGCAGGATAAGTTTATAAGGAACATTGTTGATGTAATAGAAAAGGGAGATCTGGGAGAGAACAGAGAACTGGCTGCCAGGTTAATGTCCAAGGGCTATGATGCCGAAACGTTAATAGCTGCAATGATTAAAAAGCTTGTTAAATTTGATTACTCTGAAGAAAGAGATTTAAATGACACGATGCCTGAACGTAGAAAGAGAGGCAGCGCAAAAATTCTTAAGGATACAGTTAAATTCCATGTTAATTTGGGCAGAAGACAAGGAATTCGTCCCGGTGATATATTAGGTGCCATTGCAGGTGAATGTGATATACCGGGAAGTGATATAGGCGAAATTGAAGTGCTTGAAAACTACTCTTTTTTCAATGTAGCGTCAAAGCATAAAAACCACATACTGAGTAAGATGAAAAATGCTCAGATTAAAGGACAGAATGTTGTGATAGAACTGTCAAATGAAAAAAGATCAAGGCGCGGAAGAAGTAAGTCGAAGAGATAGAGAGATAATAGATATTACGGATAAATACTCGTAGCAGAATGCGGCAGAAAGAAAAATTAAAAAACAGGTTGACAAAATTTCATTTAAAGTAATATAATATGTAAAATGAACTATGATGGATCCAGTAAGACAGATACAGCAAAATAGAGATGGAAGATAAGGTGGAAGCTTCCTTTGCATGACTGTTTGAAAACTAATCCGGAGTTAAGACTGAAAGCGCAGTCGTAAGGTCTTGGTATGGATGCCTTAAATCCTTTGAGAATCAACTAAGGTGGAACCACGAATACTATCTCGTCCTTAAACAATTGTTTAAAGACGGGATTTTTTTTGAAATAAAAAACTGGAGGTAGTTATGATAAAATTAACATTGCCCGACAAAAGCGTCAGAGAATACGAAAGCGGTGTATTGGCATATGATGTGGCTAAAAGTATAAGCCAGGGCTTGGCGAGAAATGTTTTGGGAGCAGTATACAATGGCAGGACAATAGGGTTGAAGGAACGAATCAATGAAGACGGAACTATTAAATTCGTAAAGTTTGAAGACAAGGAAGGAAAAGAGATATTCTGGCACACTACGTCTCATATTATGGCACAGGCTATAAAAAGGCTGTGGCCGGAAGCAAAGCTGGCAATAGGTCCTGCCATCGACAACGGGTTTTATTATGATATAGATTTGGAACATAGATTCGTTCAGGAAGATTTGGATAAAATCGAAGCTGAAATGAAAAAAATAGTAAAAGAAGGTCTTGAGCTTGAAAGATTTGAACTTCCAAGGGCAGAAGCTCTAAAATTCATGGAAGAAAGAGAAGAGCCTTACAAAGTTGAATTAATTAATGACCTGCCGGAAGATGCGGTTATTTCATTTTACAGGCAGGGAGATTTTGTGGATCTTTGTGCAGGGCCTCACCTTGATTCAACAAAAAAACCAAAGGCTGTAAAATTGCTGAGCATAGCAGGAGCATACTGGAGAGGTGACGAAAAAAACAAGATGCTCCAAAGAATCTACGGTATTTCGTTTGAAAAAGCAAAGGATTTGGAAAGTTATGTTCACATGATGGAAGAAGCCAAGAAACGTGATCATAGAAAATTAGGGAAAGAATTGGAATTGTTTTTTATATCTGAAGAGGGACCTGGATTTCCGTTCTTTATGCCAAAAGGCGTTGTAGTTAAAAATGAACTGATGAAATATTGGAGAGAGGTTCATAAAAAAGCGGGCTATGTGGAAATTGAAACACCGTTGATTTTGAACAGGCACCTGTGGGAAGTTTCAGGCCATTGGTATAATTATAGAGAAAATATGTATACAACTAAAATCGATGATCAGGATTATGCTATCAAGCCTATGAACTGTCCGGGAAGTATTTTAGTATATAAAAATACACTGCACTCTTATAAAGATTTTCCCATAAGAGTGGCGGAAACTGGAAGAGTACACAGGCATGAGCTGTCGGGAGCCCTTCACGGTCTAATGCGTGTAAGAGCATTTACCCAGGATGATGCTCATTTATTTATACTTCCTGAGCAAATAAAAGACGAAATTAAAGGCGTTATTAAATTAATAGATGAAATATATAAAAAATTCGGTTTCTCATATAAACTGGAACTTTCAACAAGGCCAGAAAAGTTTCTGGGAGAAATAAAAGACTGGGATATGGCTGAGGATTCACTAAAAACTGCATTGGAAGAGCTGAAATTGGATTACGTAATCAATGAAGGCGACGGAGCGTTCTATGGGCCTAAAATAGATTTCCATCTTACTGACTGTATAGGTAGGACGTGGCAATGCGGTACAATTCAGCTTGATTATCAGCTGCCTCAGCGTTTTGAAATGGAATATATCGGTGCAGACGGGCAGAAGCACAGGCCTATAATGATTCACAGAACAGCGTTTGGAAGTATTGAGAGATTCTTCGGTATTTTGATTGAGCAGTATGCGGGAGCATTCCCCACATGGCTGGCACCTGTTCAGGTGAAGATACTTCCTATTTCTGAGAAATTCAACTCATATGCACAAAAAGTAAAAGAGGCGCTTGAAGATAAAGACATAAGAGTTGAAGTAGATACAAGGGCTGAAAAAATAGGCTATAAAATAAGAGAAGCTCAAATGGAAAAGGTACCTTACATGTTTGTTGTAGGCGAAAGGGAAGTTGAAGATAATACTGTATCTGTAAGGGAAAGGCACCAAGGCGATTTGGGAAGTATGAGTGTAGAAGAGATAAGCAAAACTATATTAAACAAGATTAAAACGAGAGAAAATGATTCTCCTCAGCTGGTGTGACCTGAATTCTGACACACAGCACTGTAATAAATATTATTTTATTAAAAATGGGGCTGCTGCATTGGCGATTATAAATCTGCTATTGAATGACAGCCTCCATTATATAATATGGTTTTTTCTATAACTGAGTATTAATTCAAAGAAGGTAAAATTTTGAATAAACGTTTGATTTATGTTGACGCATTGAGAGCAGCAGCAACATTTTTTGTAGTGTTGCTTCATACAGCTGCCGGTAATTTGAATTATGTGAAAATTGGAAGCTTTGAGTGGAATGTGTTTAATTTCTATGACAGCATATCCAGATTCGGTGTTCCGGTTTTTGTTATGATAAGCGGCATGTTTCTTTTAAATCCAAACAAGGATGTAAGCTTAAGAGACATTTACCGCAAGTATATATTCAGGATCGTAAAATCTTTCGTATTTTGGTCTCTCCTGTATGCGCTTTATACAAATGTAAATAATTACGATTCTTTTAATTCGGATATCTTTGTAAAAAATTTTATATCAGGCCATTATCATCTTTGGTATCTTTACATGATCGTAGGTTTGTATGCAATAACGCCTATTTTGAGAAAGATTGCGGCAGATAAAGAGGTATCCAGATATTTTCTTCTGCTATCATTAATATTTGTATTTATTTTGCCCATGATAATAAAATCATTTAATGTGGAATTTTTGGAAATGATTATTAAAAAATTTGATTTTCATATCGTATTAGGATATGCCAGTTATTATTTAGGCGGATATTATCTCAGGGTGTATAATATAAAAAAAGGCAATAGGAAAGTAATTTACATATTGGGAATACTGGGCGCAATATCAACAGTGGTGCTTACAGCAATGGCTTCTTTAAAGACAGGTAAAACAGAAGGAGCATTCTACAGTTATTTTTCCCCTAATGTAATGCTTGTCAGTATATCGGTGTTCATATTTTTTAAATATGAAATATCCAAAATAAAATTTAGCAGGAAAAGCATAGCTGCAATAGAAACTTTATCGAATTGTTCCTTTGGAATTTACCTGATCCATGATTTTTTTAACATGTTTTTTTCATGTATGGTGATTGATACAATGAATTACAATCCTTTATTATCTGTTCTTGCAACGACACTACTTGTATATTGCGCAAGCTTGTTAGTAAGTTACATAATGGCAAAGGTACCTTTTTTAAAAAATACATTATAATAAAACATCAAGATAATAAAATATCAAGGAGATCCTCACGTTTCAAATTGTTGATATACTGCCCAACATCTACGCCTTCCAGTGATTCGCTTAGTGAATGTTCCTCTATCCGATACCCCTTGAGCGCTGCAGTAAGCTCGTTGGAGTTGCCGTTTCCAAAATAGTCTCCATAAAAGGATATGTCTTCGATTATGCCTTTTTTACCTACATTTATGAAAAGCTCTATACTTCCGCAGTTTTCAATACGTCTCTTCTTACGTACTGTATAAGGCGGAGAAGTTCCGTAATTCCATTCCCATTGGCTGTAGACTGTTTCTTGCAAATGGTGTATAGACTGGAAATCTTGCTCAGTTAATGTATAAAGTGACATATTATTTTCAGTTACCATAAAGTTGTGTAGTGTCTGGCGAAATTCTTTCATGGTAATATTTTGTGGTAAATATGGTTTTATATTAGTTACCCTGCCTCGTACGGATTTTACTCCTTTTGATTCGATTTTATCTTTTGATACTCTCAATGCTTGTTCCATAATTTGAAGGTTTGAATCGAACATCAGCGTACCATGGTGCATTACCCGGCCTTCTTTCATATACATGGCATTGCCGGAAAACTTTTTACCGTCAATAGTCATATCGTTGCGGCCGGAAATTTTCACATCTACTCCCATGGAAGCCAGAGCTTTGGCTACCGGTTTGCAAAAAGTGCTAAAGTCAAATATCTGGCCGTCAATTTGATCTGTGATAAATGTGAAGTTCAGATTTCCCAAATCATGATATACTGCTCCGCCGCCGGAAAGCCTACGCACTACGGATATATCGTTCTCCTTTACATAAGAAGCGTTTATTTCTTCGGCAGTATTCTGATGTTTCCCTACAACAATTGTGTTGTCGTTTTGCCATAACATAAAATAACTGTGGGAACGATCCAGGTTGTCAAATACATATTGCTCCAAAGCTAAATTATAATATGGGTTTGTATTGCAGTTTTCTAAAAGATACATCATATTAATTATTCCTTTCATTAACGTTTTCAAAGAAATGCTGAACTTGTACAGTTCAGCATATGTAATTTATCAGACTGTTTCTGAAATGTTTTTAATTTGCATTATTCCTTCAAGATTTAGTATAAGTATAAAACATTTGCTTGTAAAGAGTAAAATATTAAAATGTTTAAAATAATTTTAATTTTATTAGTTTATATCTAGTATTAATTATATATGACCGGATTCAGCACTGCTTCAATAATATTTCAATAAATTCATAAGTTAAAAAATCATCATAAAGTGCCGTAAATAGTAAAATATCTAACATGATGGAGCAAATCAGATTTGAAAATTTACTATTGACTTGATTGTTGAGATATGGTATTATTTTTTGCAAAAGCATATACTCAGTGAATTTATTTTGCTGAATTTCCAAAAGGAAAACGGGGGAACCATTTTCCAGGGGTGAATTGCTAAGATTATTTTAAGCATAGGGTAGTTTCCAGTTTCTTCCCGAACCCGTCAGCTAACCTCGTAAGCGTGTGAAACATGTGAAAAAAAATACAACCATCAGTTTTTAAAAATGAATAATATATTCATTTGTCTATTGTGGTTTTCAAATTATACGTGTTTTTTCTTTTGGGCTTTATAGCCCTTTTTATATTCTCAAGATAAAATTCCGAAAAATCAATAAAAATAATTAATTGAATAATTAGGGCTGTTGTGCTTATTAAATAAGATGGTTTATAACATGTTTTTTACATAAGTTATACTTATTTTTGGCATGCTAATACTAATTTTTTAAAAGGAGATTTTATGAAAGTGTTAAAAAGAACAAAGAAATTTTTTATATTTTTATTAACCGCATGTATGCTTGTTCTTCCATTTACGGGATGTGCTTCAGATTCCCAAGGCGGTAATGGTTCAGGCGGAGAAACTGCATTAGAGAGAGCAAAGAATGAAGGTTATGTTACTGTAGGTTTTGCAAATGAAAAACCCTATGCTTATCAGACATCTGAAGGAGAATTAACCGGCGAAGCTGTTGAGGTTGCACGTGAGGTTCTTAAAAACTTGGGCATCAATGAAATGAGGGGTGTATTAACCGAATTCGGTTCTCTGATTCCTGGGCTCCAGGCCAAAAGGTTTGATATGGTTACTGCAGGTATGTTTATTACTCCGGAGCGTGCAAGAGATGTTAGTTTTGCCAATCCTGAATATGGCATAGGTGAAGCAATTGCGGTAAAAAAGGGTAACCCGTTGGAAATTTACAGCTACGAGGATATAGCTTCTCATGATACTGCTACAGTTGCCGTACCGGGCGGAGCTATTGAATATGATTATTTAACAGCTTTGGGAGTACCAGAGGATAAAATAGTTACTGTTATGGATATGCCGTCTGCCCTTGCCGCTCTGCAGGCGGGTCGCGTCGATGTAATTACTGCCACAGGTCCATCCCTGCAAGCAACTCTTGATACTGCTGACAGTTCAGAAATAGAACGAGTAATGGATTTTAGCCAGCCTGTAATTGACGGGGAAAGTGTTAAAGGCTATGGAGCAACAGTATTTAGAGAAGAGGACGATGACTTTGTTAGTTCTTTTAACGAAGAATTGAAGAAATTACAAGATTCAGGAGAACTGCTTGAAATCATACAGCCATTTGGATTTACGGAAGAAGAACTTCCTGGAGATGTAACGACGGAAGACTTGATAAAATAATATGTGTCTGCATGCTGAAAAGGAGATGGTCGTTTGAGCACATTTGAAATATTTATTGCCCTTGTCAAGGGTGGTATTCAAGTTACGATTCAAGTTACGTTTTTTTCAACCATATTGGCTGTTATATTAGGTTTTATATCCGGATTGGCTCGAATGTCCAGATATAAAATTATACGTTTTATTTCGGGTGCATATATAGAAATTTTTCGTGGTACTTCTTTGTTGGTTCAGCTGTTTTGGATATATTTTGCGTTACCGATTATAGGAATAAGGTTTTCTCCTATAAGTACCGGTATCTTAGCAATAGGCCTGAATTACGGGGCATATTGTTCTGAAATAGTGAGAAGTGCCATACAGTCTGTTCCCGCAGGACAGACAGAGGCGTGCATTGCACTGAATATGACCAAAGCTCAACGCATGAGAAGAGTCATATTACCTCAGGCTTTTACCATGATGCTTCCAAACTTGGGAAATCAGCTCATAGAGCTGTTAAAGAGCACCTCCCTGGTTTCGATGATTACATTGAATGATTTAACCTATCAAGGCAATATTTTAAATGCTACAACACTTGAAACAACTAAGATCTATACTATGCTTCTGGCAATATATTTTATTATTGCTTTGCCTATAACTCAATGTACGAAATTTCTTGAGAGAAAATTTTCAGAAGGGAGGGCTTAACATGTGGGATTGGAACTATGCTTTTTCTATACTTCCTCAAATACTAAGTGCTTTAAAGATTACGGTGGCTGCAACTTTTTCTGGTTTTTTGCTTGCTTTGGCATTAGGGCTGATTTTATCGGTTTTATCAAGAATTAACATAAGGCCGGTGTCTTTGGTTGTTAAAGGACTTGTACAGTTTATAAGAGATACGCCTTTGTTAGTTCAGCTTTATTTTATTTTTTATGTGTTTCCCAAATTCGGTTTAACCCTTGAACCTTTTACAGCCGGAATATTAGGATTGGGAATACACTATGCCACTTATCTGTCAGAGGTATTTAGAAGCGGAATTGAAGCTGTTCATGCTGGTCAGTGGGAAGCAGCAAAAGCATTAAACTTTTCGCGTATTAAAACATGGACGAGAATAATTTTACCTCAGGCTATTCCTCCTGTTATCCCGGTTATAGGAAATTATTTGATTACAATGTTTAAGGAGACACCTTTGCTGTCCGCCATAACCCTGGTTGAAATACTGCAGACGGCTAAAATAATAGGCGCCGGTTCTTTCAGGTACCTTGAAGGATTTACAATTGTAGGCGTTATATTTTTCCTTTTAAGTTATCCGTCCTCGCTACTAATTAATAAACTGGAAATTAAAATGAACAACCAAAATTAATTGACATGGAAGGAGTATAGTTATGACACCGATAGTTAGTTATAAAAAAATAACAAAAGTATATGATGAATTGGAAGTACTTAAAGGAATAGATTTTGATATTTATCCTGCAGAAAAAGTGGCCTTAATAGGTCCAAGCGGTTCCGGAAAAACGACTTTGGCAAGGTTATTAATGACACTGGAAAAACCGACTTCAGGGACAATAGAAGTTGAAGGTGAATATTTGTGGCATGAGGAAATAAATGGCAAGCTTGTTAAAGCTGGAAATAAACATCTTCGTAAAATGAGGAAAGATATAGGAATGGTTTTTCAGCATTTTTACCTGTTCCCTCATATGACAGTTTTAAAAAATGTTATGGAGGCCCCTGTAACTGTATTGGGAATGTCAAAAAAAGAGGCAAGAAATCAGGCCGAAGAAATGATAGAAAAAGTTGGACTGGAAGATAAGCTTGATGTTTATCCGTCACAGCTTTCAGGTGGTCAGAAACAAAGGGTTGCCATTGCCAGGGCTCTTGTAATGAAACCTAAGATAATGTTGTTTGACGAGCCTACTTCTGCATTGGATCCTGAGCTTGTAGGTGAAGTATTGGATGTAATAAAGGAAATAGCCGACGAAGGTGATATGACCATGCTTCTTATTACCCACGAGATGGATTTCGCTAAAGAGATTGCAGACAGGGTAGCATTTTTCAACGAGGGTGTTATAGCAGAACAAGGCTCTCCGGAGGAGTTGTTTAATAACCCTAAAACAGCAAGACTTCAGTCATTTTTATCAAGATTAAATTAATGAATAAACAAAAGCCCGGTAGTAAGTTAAAGATTTAATTTTTCCGGGTTTTTAAGAATGAAGTTATATATAGGAATAATTGATAACTTAATGATGATTATTATTTTGTATTAATGTTTATGAATTCTGCTTTTATTTTTGAATACATTATTTTCTGGCTGCTGTAAAGGCTGTAGTAGCCTGAAAGCACGTAGCTTACGCTGCAGGAGATTGCAAACAGCAAAATTCCTTTTGAGCCAAACAACTCAATACTTAGTATTATTGAGGCAACAGGGCAATTAACAACACCGCAGAAAAGAGAAATAAGGCCGATAGCTGCAGAAAACCCCGGGTCCATTCCCAGAAGCCCTCCTATTAAACAACCAAAAGTTGAACCAATGAAAAAAGTTGGAATAATTTCACCTCCTTTAAATCCTGCTCCAATTGTTATTGCGGTGAAAATTATTTTTAATAAAAAAGCTTCTGGTTTTGTAGTTCCGTTGATGGCATTTTCGATTATGTCCATTCCTGCGCCGTTATAATCCCTTGTGCCGAGAGTAAAGGTAAGTACAACAACTACCAAGCCTCCTAAAAAACCTCTTAAATAATCATTTTTAATTTTATGTTTCATATAATACTCTGTTTTGTGAATAGCAATGCAGAATACAATACTTAGTCCTGCACACATGGCTGCAAGTATCGTTGCTAGAGCCATTGTTCTGAAAGAAGTTTCAGGTATGAAATTTAATGTATAGTGTATAGGTCCAATACCTAAATAAGCTGAAATCGTGTATGCAATTAATGAAGAAAATAGGCATGGAACTAAGCTTGAATAATAAATTACTCCTACGCTTATTACTTCCATTGAGAAAATCGTTGCTGTTAATGGCGTTCCGAACAAGGCGGAAAATACACTGCTCATGCCGCACAGAATAATAAGATGCATGTCTTTTTCATCGAGATTAAATATTTTGCCTGTAAAGGAGCCAATGCTGCCTCCAAGTTGCAGAGCCGCCCCTTCTCTTCCTGCTGAGCCACCAAATAAGTGTGTTATTACGGTACTTATAAATATTAAAGGTGTCAGCCTTATAGGAACATTGCCATTTGTTCTTATTGAATCTATTATTTGATTGGTACCTGTGGAGTCGTTCATTTTAAACAATTTATAGAGTATTGCTATGGCAATTCCTCCTGCAGGTAAAAACAAGATAATCCAGTCGTTCATAAGCCTGAATTCTGTTGCCTTGTCAACGCTTAAATGAAACAATGTTCCGGTTATTCCGCCTGTAAAGCCTGTAATGTCGGCAAGAATAATCCATTTAAAAAAAGTTTCAATATAATTTTTTATTGAGTCATCTTTTACATTTAATGATTTCAATTTTCGCTCCTATTAAATGGATATTTTATTGTAGATTTATTTTACCACAATAATAAACTTTGTCAAAAATATCATTTTAATATTCTAATAAAATCTTAATTAATTGCTAAAGTGCAACTAAGTAATTAATGGTATATTGATACCATAAAGAGTAAAATAATAATGGAGGTAAAAATGAAAGTTACTTTAGAACAAATTGATGAGCTGAGAAATAGGGTAAATGTCAGTTATGAGGAAGCAAAACGAACATTGGAAAAAAATGATGGGGATTTGATTAAGTCAATAATTGAGCTTGAAAAGAAAAAAGGGAGAAAGGATGAATATAAAGGGAGTTTTACAAATTTCACAAATAAACTTTTGGCTTTAAAAATATCTGTAAAAAGCAAGGAAGGAAACACATTGTTGAATGTGCCTATAGTTCTTGTTCTGCTCGTATTCATAATGGCATTTTGGGCAGTAATTTTCCTATTTGTTTTAGCATTTCTTACATCATGCAAAATTAAAGTATACAAAGATAAAAATTCTACTGATATTAATAGTTTAACAAAAAATATGAAAGAAACCGTGGATAAAATAAGAGTAAAATCAGAAGAAATAATAAAAGATGATGAAAAATTCGATAAAAATGATAAGCCTGATAAAGATGAATCCAACGAAAATGAAATAATCATCGAATGACAAATTCAACTTCTTGCTGTATAGGATATGTTTCATGGCAACAGTCTGGTGTCTTTATGCTTTTCTGTTGCCTTGATATCTGTACTCATTAATAGTATAATAATAAAAATTCCGCATTTGACCAAAGTAATATTTCCAGAGATTCTGGGATAAAAAAGAGGGCAGTTATGGACAAGAAAAAGATTTTAATTGTAGAGGATGAGCAGAAAATAGCCAGATTTTTAGAGCTTGAGTTACAATATGAGGGGTACCGAGTAGACATAGCAGGTAACGGCAGGGATGGTTTTGAAAAGGGCAAGAAAAAAGATATTGATTTGATTATATTGGACTTAATGCTTCCGGGTTTAAGTGGAATAGAAGTTTGCAGAAGGTTGAGACATATTTCGGATGTTCCTATAATAATGCTTACTGCAAAGGATGATATTTCCGATAAAATAACCGGTCTGGACATAGGGGCTGACGATTATATGACCAAACCATTTGCTGTTGAAGAGTTGCTGGCAAGAATAAGAGTACTTTTAAAAAGAGTTCAGAACAATAAAGAAAAACAAAGCTTGCCTGTTTTGCAAATAGGCAAGTTAGTACTTTCAAAAAATGATTACAAAGTTGAATATGACAGTGAAAACATTGAACTGACAAAAAAAGAATTTGAGCTTTTGAAATTTATGATGATTAATAAAAACATTGTTTTGACCAGAGATAAGATACTTGACAATGTTTGGAGTTATGATTATTTTGGGGATACTAACATAGTAGATGTATATATAAGTTATCTGAGAAGTAAAATCGATCAAAAATATAATGTAAACATTATTGAAACTGTAAGGGGAGTAGGCTATATAATACGCAACTAAGGGACTATGATTAAATTATTATTGAAAGCATTGTTCAAAATATTTCTATATCCTTTTAAATTATTATACAGAATAATTGTAAGCCTTTCAAAGAGGCTTAAATTTTCTATTGCCTTTAAAATATCTACATCTTATTTTTTTATATATCTCATTATCATATTGATAGTTGCCTTTACCACATCAGCAGGATGTTTGACATTAGAACTTAATAAACTTAGGAGTGAAGTGATAGATAAGGATGTTGATAGAATTGCTCTGGAGTTTCCGGAAATTAACATGGATGATAATAACGGAATAAGTTCAGTTGAAATATACAACAGCAGCTTAAATTCAATTTATCCTTTGAATAATCGTAAGAGATACTCGGATAATGTAATTGTAATCATTGAAAAATTGGCTTATAATAAAGAATATATTTATTCGTCAAACTTTTATAAAGATAATATGCAATATTATTTAAACATAACGTATGATGTAGGAGAAATAATTGACGATGTTAAAAAAATATCTTTTATGGTAATGCTTTCAGGAATAGCCGGTGTTTTAATATTTGTTCCTGTTGTTTCAAGGACCAGTTACAAGATGATCGGGCCTATTAAAAATATGACTGAGATAACAAGGACAATTACTGTAAACAACATAAATACCAGGCTTGATATAAAGGGGACTCAAGATGAGTTAAAGGAGCTGTCCCAAACATTCAACGAAATGATGGACAGAATTGAGGAAGGCTATAAATCGCAGCAACAATTTGTTTCAGATGCGTCTCATGAACTGAGAACACCTATTGCAGTAATTAAGGGATATGTGAACATGCTTGACAGATGGGGCAAAAATGACAAGGCCGTTCTTGAGGAGTCAATATCCGCCATTAAAAATGAGGCGGAAAATATGCAGGACCTGGTTGAAAAACTTTTATTCATAGCCAGAAGCGACAAGGGTACACTTATATTCACGAAAGAGGATTTTAAAATCAGTGCAATATTGAATGAAATCGAAAAAGAAACAAAGATGATTGATACTAAGCACAAGCTTTATTTTCAATTTTATAATGACGTCAATATTTATGCTGATAGAAAGAGGATTAAACAAGCTGCAAGAATCCTTATTGATAATGCCATAAAGTTCACTCCACCTGGTGGATACATTATGGTTTCGGGTTTTATTGAGAGTGACTATTATATTATAAGGGTTGAAGATAGCGGAATAGGAATTGAAAAGAAGGATCTTGAAAAAATATTTAACAGGCTTTATAGGGCGGAGCATTCAAGAAGTAGGGAAATAGGTGGTTACGGCCTTGGCCTTTCAATAGCAAAAATCATAGTATTGGGGCACAAGGGAAAGATCAGAGTAAAAAGTACTGTAGGCAAAGGCACACAGTTTTCAATGATGTTTCCTTATTTAAATTAGTAAAAGTACGAAAATAAATTAATAATCGACAAATAATAACAAAACAAGTCAAGGAAAAGTCATATGATTAATTGTATAATAGCTTGTACAATTAATTAGAAAGGATTTGAGAAAAGTGAATTTAGAATTTATCGAATCTGGACAAGTCTTAAAAATCAAACTCAAAGGTGAATTGGACCATCACAGTGCGGATGAATCGAAAGTACTTATTGATAAAAAAATAAGTGAGGGTAAATTCAATAAAATGGTTATAGACTTTAAGGGCCTTGATTTCATTGACAGTTCAGGCATAGGATTTGTTATAGGACGCTACAAGGTAATAAGAAAACATGGTGGATCTATTGTAATTGTCAACGCCAACAAGAAAGTAAAGAAAATTCTTGATATGAGTGGAATAGGAAAAATAATTGAAATTAAATAGGGGGGTAAAAATGCAAAATAATTATGTGATTTTTAAAATACCAAGTTTATCGGTAAACGAATCTTTTGCCAGAGCAGCTGTTGCGGCATTCTGTTCCATTTTGAATCCTACTATCAGTGAAATAAACGATATCAAGACTGCCGTGTCTGAAGCTGTTACAAATGCAGTTATTCACGGTTATGAAAATAATGTTGGCGAAATAGAGATTTCATGCAAGATCAAGGGTCAGACTATTGAAGTAATAGTTGAAGATTTTGGATGCGGGATATTGGATGTTGAGAAAGCCAAAGAGCCTCTTTTTACAACTAAGCCGGAATTAGAACGTTCAGGAATGGGCTTTGCTGTTATGGAGTCGTACATGGATGATGTTGTGGTTTTATCGGAAAAGGATGTTGGAACAAAAGTTATAATGCGAAAAAAAATTAGTGAAAAATAAAATGTACTGTTTCTTACTATTAGTTTACAGGTGTAAAAATTTTATTCCTATGGTAAAATATTGTAAAGAAAAAACAGATACTAATGGAAATGAGAAAATAATAAAATAAATTTTAAAAATTTACAGTAAATAATAAAAAAGGCACTTATAGTGCTTTTTTTTTAGTATTCAAATTTTTTTTTTGCAAATAATACTTATGAGGTGATTTTTATGAAAAAAAAGATTTTTATGTTGGTTGTAATATTATTAGTAAGCATTACGGCCATTTATTTAGGCGGTGGCATAGACAAATCATTAAAAAAAATACCAGAAAGTGCAGTACTGTTGTAGGGGGAAATAAATGAAATATGATAAAGAAAACTATAAACAGGTTGTAGATGAATATACTCCTAAAAACAAAATACTGAAAAACTGCGTATGGGCATTTATATTCGGAGGAATCATCTGCCTGTTGGGAGAAATTATTAAAAATATATTTGTATCAGGGTTTAATATACCTGAGAATGATGCTGGTCCTATGAGTTCGGTGGTGCTTATAGCATTAAGTGCATTGTTTACAGGTCTTGGATGGTACGATAAATTGGGTAAGGTTGGAGGAGCAGGAACGGTTGTTCCAATTACCGGTTTTGCAAATTCAGTTGTATCTCCGGCTCTTGAATACAAAAGAGAAGGACTTGTATTGGGAACTGCTGCTAATATTTTCAAGTTGGCAGGCCCAGTTCTTGTTTACGGATATTTATCCGCATTTATTGTTGGAATATTAAGTCTTATATTTGGCTGAGAACAAATATTTTATTAAGGAGAGTTAAAATTGAAAAAGGTTGGAAAACAAACATTTAACATAAAGGGTGATGTATTTATAAATGACATATTTACTATTGTGGGCAAGAAAGAAGGTGAAGGTCCGCTAAAAGATAATTTTGACTTGATTGTGGAAGACGATTTGTGGGGAGAAGATACCTGGGAAAAATGTGAATTAAAATTTCAAAAAGAGGCAGTTAAACATTTAATGGACAGAAATGGCTTAAGTAAAGATGGAATTGACCTGTTAATTTCCGGTGACTTGCTAAATCAGATAGCATCTTCATCTTTTGCAGCAAGAGACTTGCAGCTTCCATATGTGGGCGTTTATGGCGCATGTTCCACAATGGCACTTACATTGGGCCTGGGCGCACTTATTATTGATGGAGGATTTGCCGACAATATAATGTGTGTAACATCAAGCCATTTTTGCAGTGCAGAAAGGCAGTACAGACTTCCTCTTGAGATGGGAGGACAAAGGCATATGTCTGCCCAGTGGACTGTAACGGGCTCAGCTGCTGTGTGGCTGTCAAAGTCCGGACAGGGCCCCAGAATCAAAAATGTTACATTTGGAAAGATTACTGACTTGGGTGTAAAAGATGCGAACAATATGGGAGCTGCCATGGCACCTGCTGCATATGATTCTTTAAAACAGCATATGGATGATACCGGTATTGACTACGACCTAATAGTTACGGGGGATTTGGGAACAGTTGGAAAATCAATTGTAAATAAGATGTTTAATGAAAACGGAAAAAGCATTGAAGATAAATATGATGACTGTGGTACAATTATTTATGACATTGAAAAACAGGATGTTCATGCAGGGGGCAGCGGATGTGGTTGTTCTGCTACTGTACTGGGAGCATTTTTATATAAAAAACTTTTAAATAATGAAATAAATAAACTTTTGTTTACTTCTACAGGAGCACTTCATTCTCCTACAGCTACTTTGCAGGGCGAAAGCATACCAGGAATTGCTCACTGCATAGGAATTGAAATGTGAGGAGGTATATATGAATTATGTAATGAGTTTTATAGTTGGGGGAATTATTTGTGTTATAGGACAGATAATAATTGATACTTTTAAAAAGAATAATGCATACTTGCTTGTCTTATTTGTAGTTGTTGGAACTTTTTTAGGATATTTCGGTTTATATGATAAGATAATTGAAATAGGTTATTCTGGTGCTACAGTGCCTCTTTTGGGGTTTGGCCATACTCTTGCGGAAGGTGCGGTTGAAGAAGCGGCTTCTAAAGGTTTTATAGGTGCGTTGAGCGGAGGAGTGGTAAAAACAGCTCCTGGAGTTGCCGCTGCGCTGTTGTTTGGCTACATAACAGCAGTAATTTTTAATCCCAAAGGAGATAAGTAAAAAACCGGGGAAAGACTTTTATTTAGAGTCTCCCCCGGTTTTACTATTTCTAATTTTCTATTGAGTCAATAATATCGTCTAAGATGTTACCTTGGCCGTTGCCGTTATTTACGCCGCCGCTGTTGTCGTTATTGTTGCTATTGCCGTTATTGTCATCAATTATATCGTCAACATTCGGTTTCTTATGATTATCTCGACCTCTCCTGTCATCCTTATCATCGTCGTCTTTATCAGTATCTTTATCGTTACCATTGTTTTTATCTTTGTCCTCATCATCGTCGTCTTCTTCGTTATCCCACTCGTTATAGTGCCATTTTGTATGATATGTGCAAGTTTTTGAAGGTACCTGGTACTGATAGTCGGCTGTTAGATATCCTTTAAAAGTTAAATTTGCAACAGGAACACCAAGAACCTTGGTTATTTGTCCGTTTTCATCAAATTCAACCTGACCTGTATATATTTGTTTTAGCTCTTCAATGGAAAATGTGACTTTGTCTTCTAATACTTGCTGGTAAAGAGTTCGAGCCTCATAGTTAGATGAATTTGCTTCAGGTTCATAATGTGTTTTTCTATTTACAAATACCCTTTTTTCTATTAAATTTCCAGGACAGTAAGTTGATTTCAGCATATTAGAAGCTGTACAAACTTCTGCTTCCACATGGGTATCGCAAGTTTCCGTAGGTTGAGTTCCCGGTACAAAATACTCAGTGATAATTTGGCTTCCTCTCTGGTCTCGGGAACATAGGGACGATGGGAGTTTTCCGGACTGTTTGCAAACCTGTACAGGGATCAAATTCGGGTTACGTTCAAATTTTGCCGGAGGAAGACCTTGATGTATTGGAGTCATAATTCCGCTCCAAAGTCTGGCATTGGCGCCACTATCTCCGGAAAGTTTCATTTGAACATTATCATTTCCTACCCAAATTCCACCTACATAATAAGGCGTAAAGCCCATAAACCAGAAGTCACCGTTAGCCTGTGTTGTACCTGTTTTGCCTGCAACATCGATTCCCATTTCAGAAGGAAGTTTAGCTTTATAAGAAAGACCGTTAGTAACGGTAGTTTTCAATATATCTTTCATTAATGACGCTACTTCCGGACTTACAACAACGTGAGTTTCAGGAATATTTTCCATTATAGTTTCACCTTTGCTGTTTACGACTGTTGTGTATGCAATTGGTTCAACATACACACCATCGTTTGCAATAGCACCATATGCGGCAGTCATACCTAAAGGAGTAAACCCCTTGGTTAGTCCGCCTAATGCCAAAGAAGCCAAATTTACATCATTATGTCCTGAGTCTTCATCTGACAAAATAAATGTATCGTCTTCGGGATTATCTAAATTTATTAGACCAAATTTTGATAATGAATTTATAGAACTGTCAGTTCCAATAGTTTCAAGCATTGTGACCGCATTTGTATTTATTGACTGCTCAATTGATTCGCGCAATGTGGTTAATCCCCAATATTTTATTTCTCTGTTTTCATACCAGTTTTTAGGCCATCGATCGCCTTTTCCATTGTACCTCGGTATATCATCTATAATGTAAGCGGCTGAATATCCCATATCTAAAGCCGGCGTATAAACTGACAAAGGTTTGATTGTGGAACCGGGCTGTCTTGCAGCATCTGCTGCACGATTGAATGTTTTGCTTCCTTCAATATTTCTTCCGCCGATCATTGCTTTTATTTTTCCTGTGTGGTAATCCATGATAACTGTTGCGGACTGAGGCTGCACTATTCCTTTTTCATGGAAGAAAAAACAGCCTTCCTGTATCCTTAACACATTATCTTTTCCAACGGAAAATACTTCAGGATTTTTATCTAAATAATTTTTGGGTATTTTGAATGTTCCTTTGGTGCTTTTTTGTTCCATAACTTCGTAATTTTCTCCTATATTCAGTGCACCGATGTTATGTGAAACAAAGTTTAGTTTGTCGTCAATAGTGTAAGTGTCGACTACGTCTATTGCCGAAGAGTGTATATCAAACTTTTCAGAGTTTATAATCAAGTCACCATTTTTATCGAAAGAATACTCTCCGTTATTTAAATAAATATTGTTACTTTCATCCATTATATTGTCTTTTGCATAATAAATAATCTGGCCATTTTCATTTAAGATATTTAAAGCTGAATCCAGTGTGCCGTATCCTTGGCCTCCGGACCACTTAAAATATCTCCAGTCTTGGCCAACGGGTTTGCTTCCTGTCGGTTCTGCTCCCAAGAACAAAGCTGGAAAATTGTCATATGATTCATCTAATAATTTCTGCATATTTACATCTATTGTAGTTGTTACTGTCAAACCGCCCTTGTATAGGAAGTTTTCAGCCTCTTCATATGACAGGTTTTGCGAAACTGCTAAATCTTCAATAACTTTTTCTTTGACATAGTCCATTGGTGTAGAAGATATTCCTTCAACCTTTGTCTGTCCGGGTTTCAATGCTACATGCATGTCTTCAGCCATTGCGGCGTCATGTTCTTCCTGTGTGATATATTTTAGGTCAAGCATTTTGTTTAAGATGACATGCTGTCTATCTATTGCATTTTGATTGTATACACATGCATATTGAACAGAACCTATGTATACATATCCGACAATATTTTCTTCGGGTATATCATCTATATCCTCTAAATTGTACCTGTTAAATGGAGCATAATAAACTGTACTTTTTGCCGCTCCGGCTAAAAGGGCACTTTCTGCCAGAGTAAGTTCGCTTACATCCTTTGAAAAATAAGTCCGAGCCGCAGTCTGAACACCATAAGAGCTTTGTCCCAAAGGAATTGTGTTAAGGTAGTTTTCAAGAATTTGATCTTTTGAAAGCTTTCTTTCAACCTGTATTGCAAGATATACTTCCTTAATTTTTCGCTCCCAGGATTTTTCGTTTGTCAGATACAAATTTTTAACTAATTGCTGTGTTATGGTGCTGGCTCCCTGAGACGTAGGGTCACCTACCTTTACATTGTGCAACAGCGAACCCATAATACGCAGTATATCTACACCGAAATGTTTGTCATATCGCTGGTCCTCTATTGCTATAAAAGCTTTTTGTAAATGTTCAGGGATATCACTTAATTTTACTATTTCTCTGTTTTCGTTGGGATCATGGATCTGTTCGATTAAGTTGCCGTTTTCGTCAACGATTACGGAACTTTCTGAAAGTGTGGCGGATGCATTTGCAGGGTCGATTTCAGGCGCACTTTTTGCAATGCCTATAACCATTCCTACAACGGGACCTCCTATAATTATTAAGGCCATAAGAATAACAAGCAAAGTTACTCTAAGTACTACTTTTCTTTTTTTCTTTTTCTTTCTTTTTTTGGTCGTTATATTTGCGTTTTTATTTTTATCAGAATCAATATTTTTATTTTCTTTTGGCATGTTAACCTCCGCTAAAACTGAACTCTTGATAAATCGCACCAACCTTATATTGTCAAAGATTTAAAGTTCTTACATATTATATAATAGAAAGGGTGTGAAATCAATAGTTGAAAAATTACAGGGAAAACTTTATAAAATTTATATTGGTAATAATATTAGTATTAGCATTAATCTCATATTATTACATAGAAGTTAACATAAGACCGTCATTGGCTTCAATTTGCGAGGTTCAGGCTAAAGTTATAGCAACAAAGATAATAAACGAAACGGTCAGAAATGAACTGAACAAGGATTCCGTCAAAGACCAGATACTTATGCCAAGTTATGACGAACATGGAAAAATTAATATGATACGCACCGACGCAATGGTCATGAATAATATTTCAAACAATATTGCCAAAAATGTCCAGCATAAAATATCTGATTTGGAAAATCAGGAATTTTCTATCCCTTTATTTACTGCACTGGATAGCCAGCTCATGGCAGGCAGAGGACCGAAACTGCATTTTACAATATTGCATCAGGGAAGTGTATTGGTAGATTTTATCACAGAATTTGAAGAATCCGGAATCAATCAGACAAGATATAAAATATACATAACTACGGAAGTAGACATAAGAGTCATAAGTCCGGTGGCAACAAGCAGTACCACAGTTAAAAACAACATGCTCATAGCAGAAATAGTCATTGTGGGTGAGGTGCCGGATTCTTACATGAATTTTCCGTCATTAAGGGAACTTCAGTAGCATAAAACTAAAATTTATGTTTGAAGATGAAAAATATGTACATAATTTAAATAAGATGATAAGATTATAGAAGAAAAGTTTTTAAGATAACAATTAATTGGAGGCTACATGAACAAGGAAAGGTGTGCCCTGGTGGCGGTGTGCTTACCAAATGAAGAAACAAACGATATGGAGGAACTTAAGCAGCTTGTTGAAGCGGCAAACGGCATTGTAATTTCAAGTATTGTCCAAAACAGACAAAGTATTGATATAAGATTTTATGCAGGCCGTGGTAAAATAAAAGAAATAGCAGAATATGTTGAGACGCTTGAAATAGATACATTGGTGTTTAACGATGAGCTTAGCGGTTCTCAGATACGGAACATAGAGGAAATAACCGGTGCAAAGGTAGTGGACAGGACGAGTCTCATTTTGGATATATTTGCAAAAAGAGCTTTCACAAGGGAAGGGAAACTCCAAGTTGAGCTTGCCCAGCTAAAATACAGCTTGCCCAGGCTCATAGGATTAAACAGAAATCTTTCTAGATTGGCCGGAGGAATAGGTACAAGAGGGCCCGGGGAGCAGAAACTTGAACTTGACAGAAGAAGAATTAAAGCAAAAATCAATGATATTCAAAATGAACTAAGTGAACTTACCAAGGGTAGAGAAACAAAAAGAAAACAGAGGGTTAGAAGACAGGTACCTGTTATATCCATAGTAGGGTACACAAACGCAGGCAAATCCACACTTTTAAATACCATGATGGAAAGTGAATACTCAAATGTAAAAGCAGAAAATAAGAAAGTATTTTCTGATGACATGGTTTTTGCCACTCTTGATACGGAACTTAGAAAAGTACGACTGCCAGGCGGAAGAAGAGCAGTGTTTTCCGATACAGTTGGTTTTATAAAAAAACTTCCCACAGAAATAATTGAAGCGTTTAAAGAGACATTAGAAGAAATAAAATATGCGGATTTAATAATTCATTTGATAGATATAAATGATGAAAATGTGCTTAATCACAAAGAAACAACAACAGAACTGATTGGTAAAATAACAGATAGGGATATTCCAGTTCTTACTGTTTATAACAAAATTGACAAGGCTGCAAATAATAAGTTAATAACTGCTTCAACATATGATGTAATTTATATTTCAGCGAAAAACAAGTTAAATATAGATGTCCTTTTAGAAGCAGTGGATTTCAAAATTAATGGTGAAAAACACAAATATACGCTGAAAATTCCCAATAGCAATATAAAGGAATATTACTGGCTTTGTGATAACAGATTTGTGGAAGATACGGAATTTGACGGTGAAGGTGTAAATTTCAACGTGATTTTATATGATGACGAAAAAGGACGATATGGAAATTACCTAAAAGGGGAATCAAATGAGTAATTATAAATCTATTCATAAATGCGGGAGAGATGAAATAATTATTAATAAATCAAAGTTTATAGGAACAGCAGCTCCTGTGGATAGTAAGGAACAGGCAGAGAAATTTATAGAAAGTATAAGGAAAGAGTTTAAGGATGCAACTCATAACTGCTATGCATATATTATAGGAAAAAATAAAAATATTCAAAGATATTCTGATGACGGAGAACCAACCGGTACTGCAGGTATGCCGATTTTAAATGTTATAGACCGGGAAAACCTGGCGAACCTTGCGGTAGTTGTAACAAGGTATTTCGGGGGAGTGCTCCTGGGAGCCGGAGGGCTTGCACGAGCATATACAAGGGGATGTAAAACTGCATTAGAAAATGGAATAATTGTTGAAAAAGATTTGTACTACGATGTATCATTTAACTTAGATTATACATTTCTTGGCAAAATGGATAATGAACTATTAAAAAATAATATAATCGTGAAGGATAAAATTTATTCCGATCATGTTACATTTAAATTAATTGTCAAGGATAGTAAAATAAATAAGTTGTGTAACATTATAAATGAAATTACAAGAGGAAAGGCGGAAATCAGTCTAGGACAGGCATCGTACTATTCCGTAAGAGATGGGAAAATAATTGTGGATAAATAGCAATTGTTTTATTAAAGATAATATGATAAAATATTTCATTAAATTAATAGTTAAAAATAGCAGGAGGAACTATGTCAGGACATTCTAAATGGGTTAATATAAGAAATCGCAAAGGAAAACAGGATGCATTGAAAGGTAAGGTATTCACGAAATTGGCAAGAGCAATAACTGTTGCGGCAAGAGAAGGCGGTGATGATCCAAGCTATAATTCATCATTGGCGACAGCAATAGAAAAGGCAAAAGCGCAGAATATGCCTAATGATAATATAGATAGAGCGATAAAGGCCGGTACGGATGCAGCGTCAGGCGAAAATTACGAAACAATTATCTATGAAGGCTACGGTCCCAGCGGAACAGCTTTTATTGTTCAGTGTTTGACTGATAACAGAAACAGAACGGCTGCTGATATAAGGCATTGCTTTTCAAAGAACAATGGTAATCTGGGTACTACTGGCTGTGTAAGCTATTTGTTCGATAGAAGGGGAGTTATTTCAATCGAAAGCGATGATGTTGATGAGGATGCTCTCATGATGGCAGCCTTGGATGCCGGTGCCGAAGATTTTGAAACACAGGAAGACAGCTATGAAGTTATATCATCTCCGGAGGATTTCATAGCTGTGATTAACAGCTTAAAAGAAGAAGGGTACACAAATATTAAAGGAGATGTAATGTACATTCCTCAAACATATATAAAAGTTGAAGACGAGGAAGATGTTAAATTGATTGAAAAATTAATTGAAGCTTTAGAAGAAAACGATGATGTCCAAGAAGTGTATTATAACTGGGATGTGCCGGAATAATAGGCAATAAATGGATTTTTTAAGTTTAATATAGATCATAATAAAGGGAGGAAATAATATGCTTTTTAAAACAACAGGTGAGCACGAAGCTTTTCGCGCAAAAATCAGGGAATTTGCTGAAACAGAACTTAAACCTCAGACCTTCCTGTTAGATAAGGAAAATAAATTTCCGACGGAGATTATAGAGCGGCTGGGCAAGATGGGGATTATGGGGATACCTTATCCAAAGGAATATGGAGGTATGAGTTTAGATATACTCAGCTATGCTATAGCTGTTGAGGAGCTTTCCAGAATTGACGGAGGTACAGGAGTTATACTTTCTGCCCATGTTTCTTTGGGAACTTGGCCTATTTTTGCATTTGGAACAGAGGAACAAAAACAGAAATATTTGATTCCGCTGGCAAAGGGAGAAAAGATTGGTGCTTTCGGTCTTACAGAGACAAATGCCGGCAGTGATGCCGGGGGAACCGAAACTACTGCTGTTTTAGACGGAGATCATTATATATTGAACGGCGGAAAAATTTTTATTACTAATGCCGACAAGGCTGATACTTACATTATCTTTGCCGTTACTACACCAAATATAGGAACCAAGGGTATAAGTGCATTTATAGTGGAAAAAGGTTGGGAAGGATTTATCTTTGGTGAACATTACGATAAGATGGGCATTCGCTCCTCTTCTACAGCCGAATTAATTTTTAATGATGTAAAGGTCCCTAAGGAAAACCTATTGGGCGAGGAAGGTAAGGGCTTTAAAATTGCCATGTCAACTCTTGACGGCGGACGCATAGGCATAGCTTCTCAGGCCCTTGGTATTGCCCAAGGAGCTTACGAAAATGCCCTTGAATACTCAAAGGAACGAATCCAGTTTGGGAAGCCCATATGCCAGCAGCAGATTATTGCTTTCAAACTTGCGGATATGGCTACAAAACTTAGAGCTTCCAGGTTTTTGGTATATAGTGCTGCAGAACTTAAGGAAAATCACGAGCCTTATAGTATGGAAGCTGCAATGGCAAAACAATATGCTTCGGACAGCTGCTTGGAAATAGTAAATGACGCACTGCAGATCTTCGGCGGCAATGGGTATCTAAAGGGAATGGATGTAGAGAGAGCTTATAGAGATGCTAAAATATGTACTATTTATGAAGGAACCAACGAGATTCAAAAGGTGGTAATTTCCTCACACATTATAGGTAAGATTCCTAAAGATAAAGCCGGTATAAAGCCTGGAAAGAAAAAATCTGCAAGCACTCGCAAAAAAATTATTTTTAACGAAGGAACAGCTGGAGAAAGAGTCGCTGCTCTAGTGGGTGCATTAAAGGATGACGGATATGATTTTACGGTGGGCATTGATATTAATACTCCTATTTCAAAAGCTGACAGGGTAGTCAGTGTCGGCAAAGGTATCGGAGCTAAAGAGAACATGGAGCTTGTTAAGAAATTAGCTGTTCAGGCAGGAGCTGCTATCGGTTCATCTCGTCCTGTTGCCGAAACTTTGAAATATTTGCCGTTGAACCGTTTTGTAGGAATGTCAGGACAGAAATTTAATGGAAATTTGTACATAGCATGCGGTATTTCAGGAGCAGGACAACACTTAAAGGGAATAAAGGATGCTACTACCGTAGTTGCCATCAACAACAACCAAAACGCCCCCATATTTAAAAACTGTGATTATGGAATCATAGGAGACGTTTTGGAAATTATGCCTTTGCTGACTGCGGCATTAGATAACGGAGAGCCTAAAAAGCCGGCGCCTCCAATGAAAAAAATGAAGAAAAAAACTCCTAAGGACACGAAGCCGAAATGGAAAACATATGTGTGCAACGGTTGTGGCTATGAATATGATCCTGCTGTTGGTGATGAGGAAAATGATGTTGCTCCGGGAACCGGTTTTGATGCCCTGCCGGAAGAATGGATTTGCCCTATGTGTGGTGAAGGAAAAGAAAGTTTTATAGAGTCATTATAAAATATGTGAATATTTTTTATAGAATAAGGAGGATTTAAATGTATTGTGTTAGAAAAGTAACAGATAATCTTTATTGGGTAGGCGCCAATGATCGCCGCTTGGAACTTTTTGAAAATATCCACCCAATTCCAAGAGGAGTGTCATACAATTCTTACCTGCTTCTTGATGAGAAAACAGTTTTGTTTGATACCGTAGATTGGTCGGCCTGCCGTCAGTTTCTGGAAAATATAGAGCACGTTTTAAATGGAAGGCAGTTAGATTACCTTGTTGTAAATCATGTAGAACCGGATCATATGGCCGCTTTGGAAGAAGTATTACTTCGCTATCCGGAAGTTAAGATTATAAGCAGCGAAAAAGCATTAATGTTTATAAGACAGTTTGGTTATGATATTGAAAGGCGAACGGAAGAAGTCAAAGAAGGAGATGTTAAGTCATTCGGCAAACATGAAGTTACCTTTATAGCAGCTCCCATGGTTCATTGGCCGGAGGCAATGGTTACATTTGACAAAACAAACGGAGTTTTGTTTTCGGCAGATGCTTTTGGTTCTTTTGGTGCATTGGACGGGAAGCTGTTTAATGACGAAGTTGATTTTGATAGAGATTGGATAGACGATGCCAGGAGGTACTATACCAATATTGTCGGGAAATACGGTCCTCATGTACAGGCGCTGCTGAAAAAGGCTTCAACAGTTGATATTAAAATGATCTGCCCTCTTCACGGGCCGGTTTGGAGAAATAATCTTGGATATTATCTTGATAAATATGATAAGTGGAGCAAGTATGAACCTGAAGAAAAAGGTGTTTTAGTAGTTTATGCATCAATGTACGGAAATACTGAAAGTGCAGCGAATGCAGTTGCTGTTAAGCTTGTAGAAAAAGGAATGACTAATGTTTCCATGTATGATGTTTCTAAAACACATGTTTCATACTTAATTTCAGAGACATTTCGATTTAGCCATGTGGTTTTGGCTTCTGTTACCTATAACTTGGGAATATTTCCGCCTATGCACAATTATTTAATGGACATGAAAGCACTGAATTTGCAAAATCGTACATTTGCCATATTGGAAAACGGTTCATGGGCGTGTAAGTCTGGAACTCTGATGCAGGAGTTTTTAGAAAAGAAAATGAAGAATATGACTGTTCTTGATAACAAACTTACCATTAACTCTGCAATGAACGAGGACAGCGTGTCTGATTTGGATGTCTTTGCAGACAGCATAATCCAATCGATGAATTAATTTATTATTTAAAATTAAGGAGCTTATATCTATAAGCTCCTTTTTATGTGCGCCCAGCATGGG
>DHER01000005.1 GCA_002399975.1 Firmicutes bacterium UBA4845
AAACTCATTCATGCGTTTGTCGTAAATTGAAGAAGAAACCTTCTTATCATTTTCGTAGTTTTGTGTTATACTTTTCATAGCATGAGCCTCCGTTTTTGATAGTTGTTTGTCGCAATTCAATTATACCAAAAATGTTGGTTTCATGCTATTCTTTTGCTAAATATTATTGAATTTTCTAGGTCCGCATATGTTTTTATATCTGCGAAGTTTTAGTTATTAATATAAAAACAAGATATCATTATCTTTAGGCAGGTGTGTTTTAAATACCGGCACTACTATATTAGACAAGCAATGCCGGTATTTTTATTATAGTAAAACTATAAGCAGTTTTTAACCAAATATTTTAAGAGCTTGTTCAAAATCAGCTATTAAATCCTCTGGCTCTTCAATTCCTACTGAAAGTCGGAATAAACCTGGTGTAATGCCCATTTTTCTTCTGTCTGCATCAGGCATATGACTGTGAGAGCTTGTTACAGGATGGTTAAGGGTTGTACGTAATCCGCCAAGCGTTGTAGCATAATGAGCAAAATGTAGCGCTTCCATAAATTTATCTATCTTTTCTTCATCTTCAGGTACCATAAAGCTCATCATACCAGTCATAGTTTCATTTGATTCAAACAACTTCGTTGCAAGCTCGTGCTGTTTAAAGCTTTCAAGACTTGGATGGTTTACTTTGGATATATACTTATTTTCTTCAAATGCCTTAGCAAGCTTTGCAGCATTTGCCATTTGTTTTTTTACTCTTAAATCTATTGTTTGAATACCTCTGAATGCCATCCAGGACGAATTAGGATCTCCGGGAGTACCGCATAACATCCTGATAGGACGAATTTTTTCTATAATTTCCGATGTTGCCGTTATAGATCCTAATATAGCGTCACTGTGTCCATTCATAAATTTTGTCATGGAGTTGATAACTATATCAGCACCGTATTTAATCGGCTGAATTGATATTGGTGTAGTAAATGTATTGTCTATCATGAGAAGAGCAGAATTGGAATGTGCTATTTCAGCCAATGAAGGAACATCTGCAATTTCAAGTGTCGGGTTCGCTAAAACCTCTGAATAAATCATTTTTGTTGTGCCTTTTACTGCTTTTTTAACGTTTTCCAAATTGTCGAAATCAACAAGTGTTGTTTCTACCCCAAATGTCGGTAAAAGTTTTGTCATAACATCAAATGTTTCGCCATAAATATTACGGTTGCATATAATATGGTCCCCAGGTTTTATTAAAGCTAACAGAGTAGTTGTAATGGCACCCATTCCAGAAGAAAATATTAATGTATCTTCACCCTCTTCTAAAAAAGAAACTATGGCAGCTAAAGAATCTCTATTTGGATTTCCTGTTCTTACATATGTGTATTTTGATGAATATGCTTCTTTTACTTCTTTTAAACTTTTCATTGTAAAAGATGTGTTGGCAAAAAGCGGGAAAGCTTCAGGCTTATTGAAATCCATTCCTTTTACAACTCTACCTGTGTATAAAACTTCTGATCCTTTTGAATATTTCATTTAATCCACCTCTTTATTTTTTTAACTACGTTCTTATTATTATATTAATATATATAGTAAGAATAGAGTCAATATCTATTTTGTTTTTTATAAAATTTTTTGATACAATTTTTTATTCATTTATTTATATTTTTTATCTAAGTTATCGTATTCACTCACCCTCAACACGCTAAATTATTATTGATAATAATAAGTTTGTCTATATATTCTTATTATGCATATGCCTGATTAATTGCATTCAGAAAATCATTCACTAAATCCTCTGTATTTTCAATACCGCATGATATTCTCAAAAGACCATCTGATATACCCATTTCAAGTCTTTTCTCCCGTGGAACATCATAATGAGAACTCATAACAGGATATGAAAGAGTAGTGCGGTATCCTCCTAATGTCATTGCATAATGAGCAAGATTTAACTCCCGCATAAATTTGTTCATTTTTTCTCTGTCCTCAGGTAATTCTATACTCAGCATACCTCCATATTGTCCCTTAAACATAGCAGTTGCCAATTCATGCTGAGGATGATTTTTCAAACTCGGATGATTTACCTTAATAACATGAGGATTCTCGGACAAGGCAAGTGCAAGCGCAGCAGCATTTTTACATTGCTGTTTAATCCTTAAATGAAGCGTTCTCATACCTCTCTGAACTAAAAAGCTGCTGAATGGATCAGCTTGACTCCCTATGAGAACCTGAAGATTATATGCAGGCTGAATTAATTCATTGCTTCCCGTTACAGAGCCGCAAACTGCATCGCTATGTCCATTTGCAAATTTTGTAAGGGAATTTACAACAAGATCCGCACCATAATCTAATGGTTTGAACAGTGCACCTGTTACAAATGTATTATCCACTATGAGATAAGCATTATTTTCATGGGCAAAATCTGCAATTGCTTTTATATCAGGTACCGTAATCATAGGATTAGACATTGTTTCTGTATATAACAGTTTAGTATTTGGTTTTATATTAGATTTAACCTGATCCATATCAGTAAAGTCTACAAATGTTGTTTCTACACCATATTTTTCGAGAATATTATTAAATATTTCTATAGTTTCACCATAAAGTGTTTTGTCAGAAAGAATATGGTCTCCTGCTTTAGTAAGCGAAATTACCGCTGTAGAAATTGCTGCCATACCTGACGAACAACAAATAGAATTTTCGCCATTTTCCACATAATTCATAAGTTCTATTAATGCAGACCTGTTAGGATTACGATTTCTGTTGTAGCAGAACCCTTTTGTATCATATCTGTGCTGAAGATCATCAAGATCCTCTACATTAAAGGCAGTTGTCATGAAAATTGGAAGTGCCTCCGGATTATCATGAGGTTCTCTAACATATGCGCCTTTTGACAATAAATCTGTCCCAAAAGAAAATTTCTTATCAGTTTCTTTAAACATATTTTTCTCCTCAATTAATTATATTGATCATAAATTTTTTTACTTATAAAATCAATATACACCTAAAAACGATTTAAAAACAATCCAAATGCTATTCCTACAATAGACAAGTAATACCCTGGTATATACTTTTACATTTCAGCTTCTGATGATAAACGTATTTTCCTTCTAATTTCTTCTTCTGTTTTAGCAACTTCAGGATCATCTTCATAGAAAACATAAAAATTAGGATCAACTTTACCAATGCCAAGATAACGAGCTTTATAGTCTTTAAAGAGTACCCAAAACTTTTTCCTTAGAACAAATATTGCTATAATATTAAATGTTACAGGCAAAATAAGCGTTAAGTCCACTATTGTCCAAAATAATTCAGCTCCATTGCCTGTCAGCTGTATTGCACTAACAATAATTAGATTAGGAATTGGAAATACAAATTTGAAAAGTTTCACCATTTTATCTCTTAAGACAGGCTTATTTTTTAATCCATAATTTATTATAGTAACATAATAAGTAAACCAACCTGTTGTAGTTGCAATTCCGAAAAGTATACACATTATACCTATAAATATACCGCCAAATCCTCCGAAAACGTTGTCGAACGCTAATATTGTAAGTTTACCGCCAGCAGCACCGCTTGTCCAAGCCCCTGTTGCTATAATAGCAATTGCTGTTATTAAACAAGTGAAAGCATCTATAAATACTTCAAATGATCCCCAAAGTCCCTGACGAACAGGATGTATTGTATCTGCAGAGCCATGAATCAATGGAGATGAACCTTGACCAGCCTCATTTGAATTTATAGCACGGGTAACACCGTTTCTTACAGCTACCTTAACACCTGCACCGGCAAATCCTCCCACCGCTGCTACAGGCACAAACGCATCTTTAAAAATTAGTGCTATGATATATGGAAATTTTTTTATATTGATAACTGCTATTGCTATGCCTCCGATTGTATATAATACACACATTAATGGCACACACTTTGTAGCAAAATCTGCAACTCCGGAAACCCCCTTGTATATTACTGACCACACAAATAATGAATATATTATTGTAACCAATATCATATCAATACCAAAAGTTTCATTTAAAACTTCTGCAATTGTATATACTTGGGAACCTCCAAGAAATTGTACCATAAAACCTATTCCAAAAACTGCAGCCAAGAATTTACCGAGTTTTTCATGTCCCATTTCTCTTCCGATACCTTTTTCCATATAATAAACAGAACCGCCATAATATTCTCCCTTTTCATTTTTAGAGCGGTAATAACAGCCAAGTGAAGTTTCTACTATTTTTATTATAGAACCCAATATTGATTCAAGCATAAACCAAAACACAGCTCCTGGACCGCCGACTGCAATTGCTGTTGCCACTCCGCCAATATTTCCTACACCCATGGAGCCTCCAATTGCAATGCATATTGTCTGAAAAGGTGTGAACTTTTTATTATCAGGATCACTTTCATCCTTAGTATTACTTTCGCTCATATTTCCTATTGTGTTTTTCATAATATGGTTAAAATAGGTTACCGGAAAAAATTTTGAACCAATTATAAAATAGATACCTACAAACAATACAAATGACAATAATGGAATCCCCCAAAAAAAATCGTCAAATTTATTTAATACATCCGCTAGCATCTTACTTTCTCCTTTTATTTTTTTGTTTTTAAATAATTTAAAGTTTTTATTATTTAATAATTAGACAATTTCTATCAATTAAATACTACACATACTTATTTGAAGAAAGAAACAATCAATAATTTAACTTCTGCTTTTAAAAATACAAAACCGAGGACTTGGCATTTGGTAACTATAAAAATCTATATCCTGTGAAATATGAAAATACAAATTCTTTTCTCAATGAGAGGCTAGCAGTCCCCATAAATAAAACCGCTCTTGTTCCCGAATTAATATCTAATATTAAGAATAATCTCAAAATTTTTAATAATGCGTTTTCAAACAAAGTGGGCATTAAAAGTGGGCATTTAATAAATGAACAATTATTATTTCTGTTCAGCAAAAGTCTGCGCCATACCCTTAATCATATAGACAAATGTTTTCATATCTCCTACAAGATAAGTTTCCTTAACATCTACAGGACGGACTTCTCCTTGTCTGTTTATCCAGCATGTTTCATATCCAAGTTCAGTAGCCGGAACTACATCATATTTAAAACCAAATCCAGCGTGAAGAATTTCGCCTTTTTCAAGACCAAGTCTCTTTCTTGCCAAATCAAACCCCTTGTGCGAAGGCTTATATGCACCAGCCATTTCTGCCGTAACAATATCATCAAATTCCACGTCCAACTGTTTAACAGATTCTTTGATGATACTATTATCAGTATTCGTTATCAGCACAATTTTACAATACTTTTTAAGTTCCACCAGTGCATCATGTGAATCTGGAAATGCCTTCCAGCTTCCCATAGAATCAGCAAATCTCGAGCAATCGTCTTCTGTATACTTAAAGCCATATTCTTCAAAAGTCATAGCCAGCGTATCATGAAGAACCTTACGATAGGGTTTATAACCCCCATCTATATATTCAAACTGAATTTCCTCCCAACGGTGGTGAACTTCTTTAGGATCTGCATTCTTAATACCGTTCTTCTCAAAAACATTTGCAATATACTTCTGGATTTCACCTTCCCAGTCAATCAATGTTCCAAAACAATCAAATGTTACTGCCTTTGGTAATTGCTTCATATTTCTCTCCTTTTTTACTTCATGTTTAATTCATCAATGATGCATCGCTCCTACACATACCGCCATACGCAATATTTAAACATAATTCTACCTTCCCCCTAAAAACCTGGCCTTCTATGTGATAATACTTAGCTGCAATGACCTTTCCGATATAGTATTGCAGTACAAAACAAGTTTTTGTAGCCCAGATCAAGCCATACCCTTTCCTGATCAGCTTGCAGATAGCTTCCCACAATTCTGCCTTGTGAACAAGCGTGCTTCCGTGAGTACCGGGCCATTTTTTTATGGACAGCCGGTTACCGAACTTTCACCTCCTTTGCCGGTTAATCATCAATAACTCAGTTCTATTTACTTTTTGCCCTCACTTTTCAGGACTCATTTTACCGAACCCAACTTCATTTACATATTTTGACGGCTTACGTGTAAATATAATATCGGACTGTAGTTATGTTTAAATTAATAACTTTGACGATGCATCTATAACATATTAATTGCAATAATGGTGCCAATACTGCGTCTGCAATAATAAATTATTTCAAAATAAGGTTTATATAATAAAAAAGGCTTATTTCTAATAAACTGTAACTTTTTTATTACCTTAAATACTGTAAATGGCGGCAGGTTGCGAAAATTCTCAAAATAATGCAATATTAAAATTCTAATAAATTTCGCCAACCGTTTTCATTATATCACTAAATTAATTGAAAATTTTAAAGCTTTATTGATTTATTAAATTTTTAATAGTATAATTAGTTTTATAATAATCAGGAATCTTAACATAAAATATTTAATAAATTAAGTTTAAAGTTTGAGCCTTTATGTAATTACTCATGCTCATACTCCACCTAATCTTATGAATTTACTCTTACAATTAATTGTTAATGTGATATAATTTAATTGTTGGTCTGAATTCCGATTTTATTGACAAACAAAATTACCGAATATAAATATAGGCTAAATGATTTGTGTCTGTTTTAGGAGGTTCACATGAAAAGCTATATTGATATAAATTCTATTCATATCGCTGCAGCTATGTACGACAGCAGCAATATAAAACTTGCTTCAAACAAATATTTTGATGAATTATTTCATACAGAATCAGAGTTTAAAGCTTTTGAAATTTTTCTTCTTAAGAAAATCCCACTTCCAATGGACAAAGAGATAAAATACTTGCTATACGAATTAAACAGCAAAGAATATTTTATTTCATGTATTAGTATCTTGGACAGTGATTATATAGTCACTGTCCAAGATACTAATTGCTTAAATGATACGGTAAGAAAAATGCAAGTTTTTAAAAAAATGGAAAACGATTTTTATAAAACCATAGGCGCAATTCACGATGACTTTACAATAATTGATGAAAATGGTGTTATTACCATGGTTTTAGATAATTTTGAAAAAATATACGGTATAAGCTGTAAGGAAGCGATAGGAAAAACAATATATGAAATGGAGGAAAGGAAAATTTTTTGCCCGTCAGTTGCTATCGAAGCGTTTAAATCTGGTAAAACAGAAACTATGCTTCAGCTAACACTAACAGCTAAAAACAAATATCTCATGTGTACGGCAATACCTATTAAGGATAAAGACAATAAAATAATAAAAGTAGTCAGCTATACGACCAATGAAACAAAATACAATGCATTAAAAGATGAATACAAGAGATTATCTGATACATTGGAAAGATACGGTGCCGAATTAAATTATTTCCGTGACAGTGTAAATAACTTCCCGAACGTAAAGGGAAACAGCTCCGCTATCAGGAAGGTAATTTCTACAGTTAATAAAATTTCGAAATATGATACCAATGTATTATTTACAGGTAAATCGGGAGTGGGTAAAACAATGTTCGCAAAACTTACACACTCCAAAAGCACCAGAAAAAGCGGCCCTTTCATTGAAATCAACTGTGGGGCTATTCCGGAAAATTTATTGGAATCGGAGCTGTTCGGCTATGAAAAAGGGGCCTTTACAGGCGCCAGTAAAGAAGGCAAACCCGGATTAATTGAATTGGCGAATAACGGCACCCTGTTTTTGGATGAAATCGGAGATCTTCCGCTTCATATGCAGGTTAAGCTGTTAAAAGTAATTCAAGAGAAAAAGTTGATCCGGGTAGGCGGTACGGAATCTATAACAGTTGATTTCAGGTTAATTTCGGCAACAAGCAAGGATTTGGATGGCATGGTTAAGAACGGAAGCTTCAGAGAAGAGCTGTTTTACAGGATAAATGTGATTACTATCAATATTCCCGGCTTAAGTGAAAGAAAAGAGGACATTTTTCCGCTATGTATGTATTTTTTGGATAACTTTAATAATAAATACGGGCTTAGCAGAACCTTATCTCATACTGTTATTGATTATTTAACCGAATATACCTGGCCGGGCAATATAAGAGAGCTGGAAAACACAATTGAGAGGTTGGTATTAACTTCCGACGAGTACATGATTTCAACGGACAATCTTCCAATCAATATTAGAAAAGGTATAACGGGAACAATCCACGGCGAAAATAAATCTCTCAAAAATATACTTATGGAAGTTGAAAAAAAGGTTATACTGGAATCATACAAGAAACACGGGACAACTACCGGAGTAGCTAAGGAACTGGGCATAAGCCAACCTTCAGCTTCGCTGAAGATAAAACAATATACTCATAAGTAAGTATAAGCACCGGCTGTACCATGTTTAACAACTTAACCACATTAATATTATAAATCTGACTTGTTTTACGGTATTATGTTATATTTTTTCATTTTTCTCCATAGTGTAGAGGTGCTTATACCTAGAGCAGCTGCAGTTTTTGAGCGATTCCCATCATTTTTCATAAGGGCGCTTATAATCTTTTCTTCTTTGTATTGCATAAATTCTTCTTGTGGACTGCGAGATGCAATTATATTCCCTTGTGATTTCTTTTTCCTTCCCATATTTATTACCAGATGATCCGGTCCTATATAATTGCTTTCGGATAAAGTAATCGTTCGCTCTAATATATTAAATAGCTGACGAACGTTTCCGGGGTAGTTTAATTCTTGTAATTTATAAATTACTTCATCACTAAAAGTTATTTCCGGACAGTTGTTAAATCTATAATGTTCTATTAAGGAAGGTATATCTTCTTTTCTATTCTTTAATGGTGGAAGATGTAATTCTAAAACATTTAAGCGGTAAAGCAGATCTTCGCGGAATTTTCCTTCGCTTACCAGCTGTTCCAAATCTTTATTTGTAGCACTGATAATACGAACGTCAACATAAGTTATCTTATCATCTCCCAGCCTGTTTATGACCTTTTCCTGTAATACTCGAAGCAGCTTCGCCTGTACATTTATATTCATTTCTCCTATTTCATCAAGAAATAAAGTTCCACCGTGTGCTTGTTCGAATACACCCATCTTACCTTCCTTATTGGCTCCTGTAAAGGTTCCCTTTACGTATCCGAATAATTCGCTTTCAAGAATAGATTCCGGAAGTGCCGCACAATTGATTGCAACAAAGGGCTCATTAGATCTATGACTTGCGGTGTGTATACTTTGAGCAAAGATTTCTTTTCCTGTACCTGTGTCTCCTGTAATAAGGACAGCACTGTCACTGCCAGCGTATTTTTTACCCAGGTAGATGGCATTTTTCATAGGTTCGCTGATACCTATAACATCGCTGAATGTATATCTGGCTACTGGAGATTTCTCATTCAATTTTAATCTGATCTGCTTTTCTTTAGACTGTATATTATTGCCATTTCCTACAACTATAACAGCGCTTTTAAGCTTAGAATTTACTATTATAGGATTGTAGTCTACTAAATAAATACCGGAAGAATTATTAACAACTATCTTATGGATTGGTTCTGTCTGATTAAGAACATTTTTTGGATGCTTCCCGGGGAATAAGAACAATAAAATCTCCTCCAATGAATTACCTTTAAATAATTTTTTAGCACTATTATTTAAAAATAATATTTCTCCTGTATTTGATATATTAAGAACTGCATCAGAATTGCTGTTAATAGTGGCCATAATGGTTTTGATATATTCATCCTTGGCTTCTGAAGATGTTAAAATATTTGTTGCCCTATCAATTGCCATTTCAATATTTCTGGGAAGAGCCTGCAGCATAATATGTGAGAGTTTATTCTTATTTGCTACACGTTTTGCAGTAAATCCTCCTATTAAAATATTAACTTCCGGTTTGATTTTTCCCAGAATGTCTTTTTCCATAGTGTCGTAAGACTTTGGCCCTATTACTTGTATATTCATACCTGACGTTTGTTGAAAATCCAACATGGAATTATAACAGTCATCAAATCCAATTAATGCAATTTCTTCCAGAGGACAATCAGCTGATTTTACTGATTCGTATATTTCTTCATAAAGATAGGGAATATCAATTATTGGGACATTAAAACTCTCTTTTAAAAGACGTATATTAAGACCCCTTGCTATCAGAATTTTTGTACCTTTGGCAATAATCTTTTTCCCAAGAATAATTGTATCCTGACCTGTAGCTTCTATAATTCCGATTTTATTATTAAGATGTCTTTTTTCTATGATCTTTTTAGCTGTTGATGTAAAAGCATTAGTGGCTGAGAAAATCATTATATCTTTTGCCTTAATCATAATCGATTCTCCATTCAAATTTATTTCAATTTATTTCAGATTATTTCAATAATGACATTCATATAAAAATAATATCATAATATGTCGAAACACACAAGAAAATTATTATAAATTAAAAATTTTAAAATGGGTTCAAATAGAGCGATTATTATTGTGTTTATTTTTATTGCTTTTTTAAAAAAATATTTGGCATGGAATTTGCTATTATATTAAAAATGCGTAAGTTTATATAGAAGGAGGCCTATTAAATGGCTATTAAAGTATTAATACCTCAGCCAATTTTAAAGGAAGGTTATGATTTTTTAGAAGAACATGGCTATGAAGTCATTAATGGCAGAGGTTTTAGTGAAAAAGATATAATTGCAGATATTGGAGAATGTGATGCACTTATAGTTCGTACAGCAAAAATTACTTCTAAAATTATAGATTCAGCTCCAAATCTGAAAGTTATTACACGACACGGTGCAGGATATGACGGAGTTGATTTAAATGCTGCAAGAAGTCATAATATTATTGTCATGAATGCACCGGGAGCAAACAGCATATCAGTTGCTGAACTGGCTATATTTTACATGCTGTATTGTTCACGAAATTTCAAATTAGTACAAAAAACTTATAAGGACAATTATTTTGATGCAAAGTTCAATGTTCCGAAAACAGAATTATATGGAAAAACAATTGGTTTAGTAGGCATAGGAAATGTTGGAGGACTAGTTGCAAAAAAAGCAGCTATGGGTTTTAATATGAATGTGATAGCATATGATCCGTTTTTTAAAAAAGAAGCACCCGATCATATTAAAATAACAGGAGATAGAGATGAAGTATTTAGAGTCAGTGACTATGTATCACTGCATGTACCGGCTACTAAAGACACTATTCACAGTGTAGGTCAAAGAGAATTTTCTTTAATGAAAAAGACTGCCTTTTTAATAAATACATCCAGGGGTTTAATTGTTAATGAAACCGCACTAATTCAAGCATTGAAAGATAAAAAAATAGCAGGGGCAGCTTTAGATGTATTATGGGACGAGCCTTTCAAAAAAGATAATCCGCTACTGGAGATGGACAATGTTCTAACAGCACCACATATTGGAGCGGCAACAAAAGAGGCATCTGTTCGTGCTTCATTAGCTTGTGTTCAAAATATTGATGATTTTTTTAATGGAAGACCACTGCGTTCTGTAGTGCCTGAGTTACGAGATTTAGTAATTAATAAATAATAATAAAATAAAGAGAGGAAAAAAATGAGTGTAGGAAATAGAATATTTTTAGAAAGAGAATTACCAGATTTAAAAGTTATGGAAGGATTTAAAAATTTGCATACTGCAAATGTAGCGGATACAATGGAGCGTTTACCCGCTCTAAGTTCTGAAATAAAACTTATCAGCAGCCCCAAAAAAGAAACTATGGTAGGTGCAGCTTTGACAGTAAAGGTACGTCCCGGAGATAACCTAATGCTGCACAAGGCTCTTAATATGGCAGGACCAAATGACGTTATTATAGTTTCAAACGATGGAGATAGAACTCATTCTTTGATGGGTGAAATTATGACAGTATTTGCTCATTACAGCAAAAAAGTAGCCGGTGTTGTACTTGATGCACCTATTCGTGATTTGGACGAATTGTCAAAAATGGACATGTTCTTATATGCGACAGGATCAACTCCAGGCGGACCATATAAGCAAGGGCCTGGCGAGATTAATGTTCCAATTTCAATAGGAAATGTTGCAGTAATGCCCGGAGATATAGTACTGGGAGATCGAGATGGTGTTATAATTATTCCAAGAGAAGATGCATCTCAGATCCTGGAAGAATCTACTAAATATGCTGAATTTGATGCCGGTAAAGTAGTTGCTGCAAAAAACGGAACTGCTAATCGACAATGGGTAGAAGATACTCTGGAGAAGATTAAAACTGAAATTATTTCAGGTAAATATAATGGATAATTTTTTGAGAGGAGTTAGAAGACTATGGAAATAGGCATCGGTATATGGGCTTTTGTAATATACTTAGTTGCAATTATAATATGGATGATTCCCTTAAAGAGAAATATAGCTGAATCTATGGGAGTTGGATTCCTTCTTGTTGCTTTGTTTAATGGTGGAGGAATAACTGGATATATTGAAACTGTATCTACAAGTCTATTATCAGCTTCAAAAGAAAGTTCTTTTCTTGCGACTATGTTATTTTTAATGATGGCTGTTATTATGGCTAAGTCAGGAGTAATCAGCAAATTAATTGAATTATTAAACTCTTTGATAGGTCGTATTAAAGGTGGAGCAGCATACGTATCTACTACTGCAAGTTTCATGTTCGGTATTGTTTCCGGAAATGCAATAGCAAACGGCTCTACAGTTGGAGCTATTACAGTTCCTTGGATGAAAGAAAGCGGCTGGCCAAATAATATAGCTGCAACAATTAATGCAGGCAATGCAGGAGTTGGACAATCAATGCCCTCCTGTAGTGCTCTATATATATTGTTGGGGTTAGCCGAAGTAGCGTCAGAAATGACTACCGGTGAAGCATATATAGCAGTTCTTAGCGGAGGTGCTTTAACATTTATTTATCGTATTATTCGTGTTTGGTTATATACAAAAAAGTATGACGTACAAGCTGTTCCTGCAGATCAAATTAAACCTTTAGGTGAGTCTTTTAAAGACAATTGGACATCTCTATTAATGCTTGTAGGTATAGCCGTTCCTTTATTAATAACTATGGGACCTTTTTCAACATTTTTAACAAATGCTGTTTCTTTCGGAAAAGATGCAGTTAAATCAATAAATATAGTATTATGGGTTCCAATTATTGTAAGTATAATATGCTTTATAGTAGGCAGAAAAAATATGCCAAAAACAGGCAAGGAATGGGTTAGTGTTATAAGAAGTTGTCAAAGTAGCTTTGCAACTGTTGGTGGAGTTCTTTTATTCGCTTTAGCTGCAAGTAATGTGTTAACTATGGTTGGCTTTGACCAGTCATTAAAATCAATATTAGAAGCTCTTAATTTACCTGGATTTATAATGATTTTACTTACTTGTATATTAGTTGTTCTTGTTGCTGGACCATTAAGTGCAGTTGCAACAACAGCAGCTGTCGGACAAGTAGCTTATGCATCTTTTGTAGGTGCCGGTGTACATCCTATAAATGCAATAGTGGCATTTATGATTTGCATATCTACTGAAGGTGCATCACCTCCAAGTTCATCACCAATATTTATTTCAGCCGGATTAGCGGGAGTAAAGGATCCAAAGGTAATGTTTAAACCATTAATTACTGATTATGTTATACCTTTAATAGGTGTTGCTACTTTGGTTGCAATGGGATGGCTCCCAGTCATTAAATAATATTTGAAAGGAAGATATGAGTGAAAAAATTTGATAAAATTTTAGATACAATAAGTATTATAACTACGATTATATTCTTTTTAGCCGTCATAGTTATGGTTTTAGTTCAAGCTTTTGGAATAATCACATTAAATGGTGCTTTAACAGTTGCTGTATCAGATGCTATTGCTGAATCCGCCAGTATGGTTTCCGCTCTTACTGCTGTTATTTCTATAATATTAGCTTATATCAGAGGACAAATGAAGCAAGTTTAATTTTTCATAATTAGGTATACAATATGTTATTAGTACTGTATACCTAATTGTTTAAAAGCAAGTGAAAATATAGGAGGAAATTTTATGTTAGATTTATTGATTTTGAATGGCCATGTTATTGATCCTTTAAATGAAATTGATGAAATTAAACCTATTGCTGTATATAACGGAAAAATTACTGAATATGAAGAAGGAGAGAAAGCAAAACATACTATTAATGCTGCCGGACGTTATGTATTTCCCGGCTTGATAGATGCTCATGCTCATATGTTTGCTGAAGGTACTGATATTGGTATATATCCTGACATTGTATATTTGCCAACGGGTGTAACAAGTGCAATTGACTTTTCAGCTGGAGTTTCTAATTATCGTATATTTAGATCTGCTGTAGTTGAAAGAAGTAAGGTTACAATAAAGAGTTTTCTGCAAATGTGTTCCGCAGGATTGGTTACATCCAGTTATCATGAAAATATTGATCCTAAGTATTTTAATCCTGAAAAAATATCTAAAATCTATAATGAAAATAGTGATAACATTATAGGATTAAAAATTAGACAAAGTGAAGAATTAGCTATGGGTATGGGTATTAAGCCTCTTAAAACAACAGTTGCAATAGCAGACAAAATTGGCTGCCCTGTAGAAGTACACTGTACAAATATTCCTGTACCAACAGAAGAAGTTCTAAAAGTACTTCGTCCCGGTGATGTTTTTGAACATGTTTATCAAGGTGTTAAAAACACTATAATAGATGAAAATGGGAAATTATATGATTGTGTTCCAAAAGCTCGTAAACGCGGCATTATATTTGATACTGCAGAAGGACGTAAACATGGCGACTTTGATGTAATGATGACTGCCATGGATCAAGGCTTTATAGCAGATATGTGCAGTACGGATTTAGTATCTGGCAGCATGTACAGACGTAGTATCTTCTCCTTACCAAACTTAATGTCCAGATATATCTGTATGGGAATTCCAATGAGGCACGTAGTAAAAATGTCAACAGCCAGACCTGCTAAATTAATGGGTATGGAAGGTGAAATTGGCTGCTTATCTGTAGGAGCACGTGCAGATATTGCTATTTTTGACTGGAAGGAATTTGATCAAACATACTATGATTGGAAAGGAAAAACTTTTAAAGCAGATCATTTGCTCACACCGGAGCTTACTGTTAAAGATGGAGATTTAGTTTATTGTGCACCGGATTATATCTATGAGGATAAGTTTAAATAAGAATAGATAAGTGCAAACTCACCCAACCTAAATAAAACTATCGGACACCTATTTTTAAGTTCGGCAAATACTACCGAGCTTTATAAAATATCCGGGAGTGCCGATAATATTGTACTCGCTTCTGGTGGCTTTGCTGCCAATGTTGAGATGCAAAAAGAACTAATGCCAAATAGTCCTGAATTCTTTACAATTACGGCTTATGGAAATACTGGTGATGGCATTGATATGGCTAAATCTGTTGGAGCTGATATATATGAAGATAACTGGCTGCAACCTGCATGGCCAGGTCCAACTAATGAGTTTTATCGAACAAACCCAGATGCTAAATTTATTGTTGAAGTAAGTAGTCCAATCTCTATCGAAGAATCGACTTATGATGGTTGATAGTAATGGTGAACGTTTTATGATATTAAATAAAGAAAAAGAAGTTATTCCGGGACTATATGCTGTTGGAGCTATGGCTAACCGTCTATACTATAACCGTAACTACTTGAGTGGTTCTCAGTTAACTTTTGGTGCATCAACTGGTCGTCTTGCAGCAGAACATATTATTTCTAATATATCAGAGTAGGATAAGGAATTTAATATTTGAATATAAAACATAAATGAGCAATGGAAAGCGGCACTTGTGCCGCTTTTTTAGCGTTTATGAAATGTTTTTAATAATGAAAGCAAGCAACAAAATGACCGCTTTGTACTTCCTGCAATAAAGGCTTACCTTCTTTGCAATGTTCTTTGGCATATTCACAGCTGTACGCAAAAGGGCATCCTTCGTATACATTTGAAAAATTATCCAAATTTTCTGGACTTATAGTAATATCTTTTTTTCTTTTTTCTGAGTATATAGATGGAATTGCATCCAGAAGTATTTTGGTATAAGGATGCAAAGGATTTTTATAAACTTTATCACTATAGCCTGATTCAACGATTTTCCCGCTGTACATAACACCAATCCAATCACTCATATACCTGACAATTGATAAATCATGAGATGCAAAAAGATAAGTAAGTCCGAACTCCTCCTGCAAATCTTTAAGCAAATTTATAACTTGAGCTTGAACAGAAACGTCAAGAGCAGATATGGGTTCATCACATACTACAAATTCCGGATTTGACATTAATGCTCTCGCAATGCCAATCCTTTGCCTCTGTCCGCCGCTGAATTCATAGGGACGCCTTTCCATATCCATCTCAGTCATACCTACCTTGTTAAGGAGATATTTTCCCCTTTCCATACATTCTTTATTTGATGCCCCTTTCTGTATCAAAGGCTCACTAAGAATTTTAGCAACTGTCCAAGAAGGATCTAAAGCAGAGTAAGGATCTTGAAAAACAATCTGCATACTATTATTCCTAGAGGATTTAATTTCACTTGATTTTAATTTACCTATTTCTTTATTTTTAAAGTAAATTTCTCCTGAAGTAATGTCATACATACGGATAATGCATTTGCCTAATGTTGATTTCCCGCACCCTGATTCTCCTACAAGTCCAAAAGTTTCTCCTTTGTGAATATCAATGCATACTCCGTCTACTGCTTTTATATATTTTTTCTCTTTTAAAATTCCTCTTCGTACAGGAAAATACTTTTTTAAATTTTTGACAGATATTAAGACATCATCTTTCATCTAATTTTTCTCCCCTGAAATGGCACAGAGTACGGTGTCCATCTTCATAATATTGGTATTCCGGCACTTCATTTCTGCATTTTTCAGATGCAAATCTGCACCGTTTTTCAAATGGGCATCCTTGTAAATGTTCATATAGTGAAGGAGGGTAGCCTTCAATAGTATACAATCTTTTTGCCACGCCCTTTTCTCTGTCCATAGATGATCTTAAAAGTGCTCTGGTATATGGATGATTGGGATGAAAAATTATCTGGTTTTTAGTACCTTCCTCCATAATATGTCCGCCGTACATAATTATAACCCGCGTACACATGTCCGATGTTACTCCTAAGTCATGAGTAATAAGAATAGTCGCCATTTGGTGTTCTGTTTGAAGTTTTTTTAGCAAATTCAAGATTTGTACTTGAGTCGTTACGTCTAATGCTGTTACCGGCTCATCGGCAATCAACAGTGAAGGCTCACAGGAAAGAGCCATAGCAATCAGCACCCTTTGCCGCATACCTCCACTAAATTCATGTGGATACTGCTTCATACGCTCTTCAGCGTTTCTGATGCCCACTTTCTTAAGCATTTCAATAGCTTTTTCACGGGAATATAACTTTCCACCGCCCTGGTGCCTTGATATGACTTCTTTCAAATGGTATTCAACCGTTCGTAGAGGATTCAGAGCAGTCATGGGATCTTGAAAAATCATAGATATTTCTTTCCCTCTAAGCTTCCTTTTTTCTCTTTCTTTCAGGTTTAAAATATTAACTCCCTTATATAAAACCTTTCCTTTTTCAATCATTGCATTTTCCGGAAGTATTCCCATAATGCTTTTCATCGTAAGACTTTTCCCACTGCCAGATTCCCCTACGACTCCAAGAACCTCTCCCGGATAAATTTCGAAGTTAATATCTTGTATGGCAGTTAAAACTTTCCCATTCAATCTAAATATGGTTTTTAAATTATTTACTTCCATTAATTTATCCATTGCTTTCTCCCGCCCTGCTTCCTGGTTCTGCAACAGCTCGAAATACATTACCCAAATTGTTGAAAGAACAAATAGTCAAAATAATAAGCACTCCCGGTATTACTGCCATATGAAAGGCATTATCAAGATTAGCCTGAGCATTCTGCAAAAGGCTTCCCCAGCTTGCCATAGGTGCCTGAACTCCTATTCCTAAAAAGCTCATGGCGCTTTCTGTCATAATTGCATCGGCAACTGCCGTAGTCGCTGCGGTAATTATAGTTGGTAAAACTGATGGAACAATATGGCTCCGCATTATTTCCCAAGGGCTTGTTCCAATGAAATCTGCATACTGTATATAATCCCTTTGTTTCAAAGTAAGGGTTTCCGCCCTTACAAGTCTTGCAATTTCCATCCAGCTGAACATTCCGATTACCAAAACAATTGAAAAAATACCCTTTTTTATCAATAAACTCACAACAGTTACCATGATAATCCACGGCACAGCAGAAAAAATATCTGAAAGACGCATAATAAAACTATCAATGTTCCCTCCAAAATACCCCGCTGAGATACCTGCGGTTGTTCCAATTATAATGGAAGTTAACATTGCAAGAACTCCCACTGTCAGAGATACACGTCCACCGTAAATTATGCGGATTAAGTAGTCCCTGCCCAGTTCATCAGTACCAAACCAATGCTGTGCAGAGGGCTTTGCCAGCATATTGCTTATATTGATTGCATCAGGATCACCATCATAAAAACCAATTAAAATACTGGTAAAAATGATCAAAATTAAAAATACCAATGAAAAAAAAGCCCCTTTATTGTGAAGAATTTCTTTTCTAAAATTTTTAAATTTTCCTTTCTTCATTTGTCACTCCGTTATTCTAATTCTTGGATCAACAAGACAATAAAGTACATCAGCCAGCAAATTGCCCAAAATAACTAATGTCCCGGACAAAACAAGAATATTCATTACAATAGGATAATCTAAAGTTCTGATTGCTTTCATATAATATGTACCCACACCGGGCCATGCAAAAATAGTTTCGGTAATGATTGCACCGGTTACCAGCATAGGAAGGGCCATTCCCAGTTTGGTAACCATAGGCAGCATCACATTTTTACTGACATGGTTCAGCAGAATTTTTGCCTTGCTGCTGCCAAAAGATTTTTGTATTAACACATAGTCCTCTTTAAATTCGCTGATTGTGGAGCTTCTGACATAGCGTACAAGCTCTGGCAGAAAGCCAATAGTCAGTACAACATAAGGCATTACAAAATGGTGCATAAAATCTATAAAAGATTTTTCCTTTCCGATAGTTTGCATCCCCATTAAAGGAAACATCTTAAAACGGTATCCAAAAACATACATAGTCATTAGAGCAAGCCAAAAGGTAGGCACTGCGATACCCACAGAAGATACCGCATCTATTATTCGGTCAATTCGCCGATTCTGATTACTGCCAGCAATCAGCCCTAATATAATAGATAGGAAAAATGCCGTAAAATAAGATGGCAAAACCAGTTTTATAGTGTTAGGAATACGGGTCTTCAGATCTTGACGTATATTTGTACCGCTGGTCAAAGAGTATCCCCATTCGCCATGACATAAGTTGTTCAGCCATTTTCCATATTGAACATAAAAAGGATCATTCAACCCAGCCTGTTCTTTCTTTGCTTCTATTTCCTGTTTTGTCATTTTAGGGGATACCATTGCGTCCACTGCATCATAAGGTGCAATATAAATAAGGAAAAAACAAATGAAGGTAATGACAAAAATTAATGGAATTGCAGTCAATATTCTCTTAATAATATATTTTAACATATTAAATATTCCTTTTACGTATTACAAAAATACAAATAATACAAGAAAGAGAAGGATTACTACCCCTCTCTTTTTATCTTATCTTGATAGTTTTGACATATCCTCAAAGGTATATATAGGAACCAACCCCGCTTCTTCAATACCTTTGATTTCACTGTTTGTAACAAGTATTCTTAAATCTGTTCCAAATGGATAGAAAAGTGCTTCTTTGGAAACTTCCATTTGGAGTTCATCATATATTTCAACTCGTTTTTTCGGATCAAGCTCAGTCTTTCCTTGTTCAAACAGGCTGTCCACCTTTTCACTGGCATAGTTAATCATCTGCCCTGTACCAAACATATCCCTAAATCCATCAGGATCAAAAGTCATGATATAACCGCCTAAATACATATCATAGTTTTTATTTTCATTATCATAGGCCGCTGCCATATATGCAGCCTGATCTACTCCATTTAATTCAACATCAACACCCACTGCCTTTAACTGAGCTTGAATTACAAGAGCCTGGGCATCTTGGGCAGAATCAGTTCCAATATAGCAAAGCGATAATTTTTTGCTTCCATCTGCAGTAAGTCCTTTCGATTTTTCAATGTCCTGCTCATATTTTTCTACATTTTCAGTATAATAGCTGTTATTATTAGGTAAGAAAGAATAGCCTGCTGAAGCATAATCCATAGAAGAATACGCCGCCTTAAGAATTTCTTCACGGTCAAGAGCGTAAAAAATACCTTTTCTATATTCAGGATCCTGCATATTGTCAGATACTCGATTTAGTCTTAGGTATGCTACACGACCTTCGCTATATGGTGTCACCGTAAACTTTTCCAACCCATTCATCTTGGAAGGAAGTCCAATCCATGCATCAATTTCTCCATTTTGCAAAGCAAGCTTTGCAGTATCATCACTTTCAATAATACGCAGTATTACTTTATCTATTTTTGCTTCTCCATTCATATATGACGGATTTTTGGTGAAACTTATATATTCTCCAGCTTTGTATTCATCAAATATATATGGCCCTGTGCCTACTACTTTTTCATCATTTAAACTTACTGTCACATCGCCTTTTCCTTCAAATATATGCTTCGGTACAATGAGAGGCGTGCATAAATTTTCTTCAATGCTTGCACTCACTGCCGGAAGTTTAAATTCTACAGTTTCATCATCTATTTTTGTAACCTGCAGCGGCTGGTCGTTAATAGTGAGAACTTTACTATTATCTTGCTTTATGTATTCCTCATATGTAAAAACAACATCATCTGCAGTAACCGGCTTGCCATCATTCCATACAATATCCGGTTTCAACCTACAGGTATATGTCAAACCATCTTTCGAAGGTTCAAGGCTTTCTGCTATGTAATAATTAAGGCTTCCATCTGCATTCATGGAATATAACGGCGTTGCAACTAATTTTGCCATCATCATTGAAACTCTGTCATCAGCAGTAAAGACATTTAACGTGTTTCCCGGATCATCTGCAACTGCATAAGTAAAAGTTTCATCTTCATTTTGAGCTCCATTACTCATTTCATCTGGGTTTTTACCATTTTCATCATTATTATTTGAATTTTGGCAACCACTAAAAACAGATAAAACTAATCCTATACATACCAATAAACACAAAAGTTTTCTTTTCAAAACATCCTCCTATTAACTTCCATTAATTTTAAATTTATTTAATAAATTATATTGATATAAATATCTTTTGAATATCAGCAGAAGTTTAACACATAAAAAACTAGTGGTCAAATTTAAATTTGTAATAATATTACAGATAAAAATAAAAAAATTTCATATCCAATTCGGAGGTGTAATTTCGATTTTGATGCTTGATTATCAGATAAACTTAATAAACTTTTAGAAAGATATTCAAATATTATTACAATTAATTGCTGATATATATATAGAACGAAAAATTAAATAATTTTATAGTTATGTATATTCCATTAATGGAATATAAAATATCCTGTGTAAATAGAATATTTTATACTCCCTTTGACAACGGCATGTTCATTCCATAAATTAATTCTATTATTTTATTTATCCTTTACCAGATAAGTCTTTAAGTAAGTCTTTCTAATTTCTTCAGGAACTAGGTTTCCCCCTGTAGCCCATGCTATATGAATGCTGTTATCCATTTTCCCCTTTAAATTCATATCCTCAATATACTTTTGTCCTTCAGTATAATTCATAAGACCTACGGGGCCTTCAAAAGACGAACAAGCACTTGGTTCTAAGAATATATTTTCACTATTAACTATATCCCTAAGATAATTGTATAGTTTGTAGTCCTTTATTGTAAATATTCCACTTAATAAATTCTTCATAACATTTCCTACAAATCCAGATGGCCTTCCTACAGCTAGTCCATCAGCTTCTGTAATACCTGTCAATCCAATATCTTGTACACTTATTTCATGATTAAGACCGGACTCCATTCCAACAAGCATACAAGGTGATTCGGTAGGCTCAATGAAGAATACATGTACATTACCATTAAAAATAGTTTTAAGTCCATAGGCAATCCCTCCAGGTGCACCTCCAACTCCACATGGAATATAAACAAAAAGAGGATGGTTCCTATCTATCAATATCATTTGTTCTCTCAGTTGTTTTGCAAGTCTTCTTGCAGCCACTGAATATCCTAAAAATAACGTCTTTGAATTTTCATCATCTACAAAGTAGCTTGTTGAGTCTTGATCAGATAATTTCCTGCCTTCCATAACGGCTTTTCCATAGTCTCCTGAGTATTCCTTTACTTCTACACCATGGCTTCTTAGTAAGTCTTTTTTCCATTGTTTTGCATCAGCTGACATATGTACTGTTACATTATATCCTATCTTAGCGCTGATAATTCCAATACTAAGTCCTAAATTCCCAGTTGAGCCAACATGAATTGCATAATTTGAGAAGAACTTTCTATATTCTTCCTCAGCTAAATTTGCATATGATTCGTCTACATTAAGAAGATTATTTTTAATAATTAAATCTTCCGTGTGCTTTAATATCTCATAGATTCCTCCTCTTGCCTTAACTGAACCAGCTATTGCAAGATGACTATCCTCCTTTAAAAACAATCTTCCTCTTATTTTTCCAGAACATCGTTCATTCAAAAGTTTCTTCATCTTTAAAATTTCTTTAAGCTGTGATTCAATTAGTCCATTATTTATTTTTGTTTCAGGAAATACCCCCATTATATATGGTGCAAATCTTAAAAGTCTTTCTTCGGCATCATCTATATCTTCTATTGATAAACCTTCAATATTAAAGTTAGAAGAATCATTCTTTGCCTTATTTATCCATAATACTTCTTCTCTATTTCTTACTCTTTGTAAAACACTACTTTTTGCCATTATAGAATTAATATCTATCTTATTCATTTTTATCTCCTGATACTACGTATCCAAAACGCTAACACAACAATCACCTCAATAAAATCTTCAGCTGCCATATTTTTTGCCATATAGCCTCTTATAAAACCTGTCGTATTTCATATAATCGTCTCCTATAAAGTATTTGTATAAATAAAAAACTTCTCATCATAAGATAAGAAGACATGAAATCATTTTTTTCACTCCCTTATCGAATTTTAGCTGAACCACCTTACATACTGCAGGTTGGCATAGGGTCATAGAGCTAAATCTCTACCCTAATTCTTGATATTTTGGTGTTTATTAAATTATTAAATTTATTATATCATAATATTCCTCATTCCTTTGATATGTTATTTAATACTTTATCTAAATTTACTGCGTACTTGCAATAAATTTAGATTGTATTAAAATAATATCATAACGCAAGTTAAAATACAACTTCATCACCGCAATCCATCTTTTTTAGCAGCTTATATAAGAGCTTGTAAAGGGTGCTGGCTTCCTCCATAGAAAGCGGCATACATTTTGCAATCTGAGCAGGGATCAACACTGCTTCTTCCTTTAATTTTTCTCCAGTATCAGTAATGGTAATATTGACCGTGCGTTCATCCTCTGTGGAGCGTTCACGCCGAACAAGTCCTTTACCCTCAAGCCGTTTCAAAAGTGGTGTCAACGTACCAGAATCAAGATACAAATGTTTGCCAAGATCTTTCACGCCGATGCTTTTATATTCCCACAGTACCATCATAGCGATATACTGCGTGTAGGTCAGGTCTATTTTCTTCAGAAAAGGCTTATAGCGGTTTACAACTTCCTTGGCAGCAGCATAAAGCGGAAAGCAAAGTTGGTTCTTAAGCTTTAAAATTTCGGTATTCATGCCTGCCCCTACAAATCTGAGATGAACGTGTATTCTTTGTTTTATAACTGTACCGCATTGTTAACCCTCCACAAGCTCGGCAACGTCTTTTTCAATTGCCTTCGGGGTTTTGGTAGAAGCATAACGAGCAACTACCTCACCTTTTTTATTTATTAGAAACTTCGTAAAATTCCATTTGATATTAGACCCACCAAAACCCCTTTTTTGAGATTTAAGCCAAGAATAAAGTGGACTTTCGTTCTCCCCATTTACGTCAATTTTACTGAACTGACGAAAGGTAATACCGTAGCGACCTGTACAAAAGCTTCCAATTTCCTCATCAGTTCCGGGGGCTTGATTCGCAAATTGATTACATGGAAAATCAAGAATCTCAAATCCCTTGTCTTTGTATTTATCGTACAAATCCTGCAATTCACTATACTGCGGTGTAAACCCGCAGCGGATTGCCGTGTTGACGATCAACAACACTTTACCTTTGTAATCGGAAAGGCTTACGTCGTTCCCCTTTGCGTCTTTTACAGTCAAATCATAGAGTGCCATTTTTAATTCCTCCTTTGCAAAATTTGATTTTGCACAATACAATTGTACCAAATACGCGTACCGTCGTCAAGCTTTTTTATATATCTATCGCAGGTTGATATATATCACTTATGTAATTGTAAATATAGTATCTTTCAGCACACATCCCTGCATTGTTAATTAAAATATTTAAATTATCAAGAAATAACTCACCAAACAAAAAAAATAGAATTCCTTATGTCTAATTTTACTACAAATACTTCACTTTGAAACGAGAAATTTTAAATTTTTCAAATAAAATTTCTAAAGAACCTTCTAAAGGAAGTCATTTATTCACCACATTCATCATGATGCTGATGCTCATGACAAACAGAACCCGTAGACTTAAGCGTTCCCTTAAGGTATTCATTTACAGCTTCTTTCGCATCACCAGATGCTCCTACGATAACTTCAATGCCTTTCTCATTAAAGATATCTATAGCACCTTCTCCCATGCCTCCTGAAATGACCACATTAACTCCCATATCATTTAAAAAATTCGGCAGAAATCCAGGTTTATGTCCCGGGTTAGGAATAGATTCACTTTTTGTAATCTGATCATTCTCAGTTTCAAAAATATTGAAATTGGTGCAATGTCCAAAATGTTCTGTTACCATTTCCTTTTCGCTTGCTACTGCAATTTTAATCATTTCTTTTCTCCATTTTGTTATTTTTAATTATTTTTAATATATTTGTCCAATATTATTGCTGCTTGTTCCACAAGCTCTGCATGAGGACGTTTTTATAATATTCGATAGCATATAATCATTTACATCGATTCTTATTATCTGTAAAACACTTCCCATGCTCATGTCTACGACAACCATGACCGCAGCCTTCTCCAAGACCTCTGCAGAGTCTGTATTCGCCCCCTTCAATTATCAGCACTTTACCATTGACTAATGATTCCGCCAGTTTTTTTCTAGCTTCAATATAAATACCTTGAATAGTAGTTCGAGCTACATTCATCTGCTTAGCACATTCTTCTTGTGTAAGTCCTTCTAAATCGATAAGCCTAATGGTTTCATATTCGTCAACCGTCATATTTACATAATTTTTGTCATCTGACGTGGAATCAAGAGGACCAAATTTATTACATTCTGGTAAACAGCATACTCTCCTCCATTTCATTGGTCTTGGCATAATGATTCACCCCCCTTATAGTTTATGACATATGTTACTTACAATTATACATAATTAATGGCATATGTCAATAATTAATTTTTCCAACACATTATCTATATTTTACTGTTTTTTAATTCTCAATCATTCCAAAACATAGAAAAAAAGCGAAGCCTGTCGATCATAAGTTGACCGAAAAGTTCGCCTTTTGAGTTTCTTTATTTAGCTTTAAATTTATATAAAATACAAGCATCAAGATTTTATCTCTCAGTGCATTTTAGATTATGTTGATGTTCTCATTTTTTTATGGTAGATTGAAATATATTATATCTCTCACACATTTGTTTTTACCTCTTGCCCAGATTACCCAGATTTATAAGTCCCAAGCATGTTCTTGAATCTATTTCAATACGTATTTATACTTCTATAAATTGCTTTTTTTATTTTTGATTGTTTGATGCAATAATCTCTTTCACACTAACATCGGGGTTTTTCCACCGCTTTACACTTTTTTCATTTTTTATGCATATCGCATTATTTGGGCATATATGAAGACAAGCATAGCAGCCTTCGCAGTTATTGCCAAACACAGGCTTATCCTCCAGTGAAATGTTTCCGCGGGGACATACTTTAACGCAGGTACCACACTGAATACAGGCATCATTCACTATAAATTTCTGCGAAGTCAAGCCCTTATCCTGCGTTTTAACAAGTCCTCTGCAAAAACCGGTTATCATTTTTCCAAACATGCTGGGGGTTTTCACAAAGTTTTTCCGATCCTTGACAGCAAAGATTATGGTTTCGAGATGCTCATTTATTTTCTTAGATGGTATTTTCTCTATTTCTTTTTCAATATCAAAAGCATCGACAAAGTTATCAACCATCAGGATAGCATTTAGATAGTTAAAACTGTATCCATACTGTTTCGCAAATTTAGCAAATTCCAACATCTCATTACCATCGCCTCCACTGCCCATACTGTTTCCATACGTTGCAACCGCAAAGAGATAGTCAGCTTTCAGCTTTGCCTTACTGATAAATTCTCGGACGATCCTAGGTACATTACAACAGTAAGTAGGAAATACGAATCCGATAACATCATCTGTATACTCGTATCTTTCAGACTTTATTGCCTGCGGGATAGAAATGAGAGCTCCGCCGAGCTTTTTTGCAACCGCAAGGCTGTTCCCAGTCGCCGTGAAATAAAAAGTAATCATTTTACACCTCCTGTGTACTCCTGCTCATACATTATCGATTTCAATAATCTCAGATACCGCAGTTCTCTTCGTAGATTTTTTCTTGCGGCATCGTTTCGAAAGACTGTGCTATGCATCCGGTAGATATCCAATAAAAAATATTTGTTACTGTTTTCTTTGTTGAAATCTTCGCGGAAATGACTCCAGTCTGCTTTCAATTGGAAACGATGCTTTTCCCTCAGAACTTTAAGAAATTCTATCAAGCTTTTAATTGAATCTATTGAACCAATATTTTATCCGATATCATTACTTATTAATTCCCTCATTTCATCAAAAGGTAACCGATGCTACTGAGCACATCAGCAAAGGTACCAAAAGAAATATAGTTGTAATATTTGGAATTAGTTCGCATAATAAAAATATTGCGAAACAGACGAATCATTATGGCACTCTAAATAATCAACCCCTTTTCCAGTCTTTATAGCGTATTCTATTTCACCTTTTGTACTTTCGCCTATATATCCGTTTTTGTTAATCACATAAATTTCATCAGACATATCGATTTTTCTTTTATGCATGTCGTCAAGCATTACTTTAATTTCAGGAGTGATGACATTTTCAAATTCCCCATCAGCATGTCCAAATAATCCTACTGAAATAACTATATTCCCTTCTAAAGTTAATTGTTTTTGGACTTTCAAGAACTCATCTTTAATCTGCTACTCTTCGGTTCTGGCTTGCTCAATTCTTCTTTTGCCATATCAACCACATCCACAATCCCATCTGCATCTTCTTTCTTTAAATTGGATAAGTTATCCATGATGTTTTTTATAATATTATCTAGTTCGATTTTATTTACCAGAAGTTCTTTTTCATAACATCTAAAGTGCACCCCTTTGGCAAGACAAAAATTTTAAAAAATTAAGTTAGGTTGACTTCCAATATCTGTAAATATGTTTATGCAATAACATACGCGGTTGTCAAGGGCGGGCGTTAGCCGGAGACCCTTTACAACCTTCGTAAAATATCCTGTTGTCTGCGGTCTCATTTATAAGGCCGCTTGCCTTCCGGCGAGGACAGGGTTTGGGACAGCGTCCCAAGGTTTTCCGAGTTCCATACGACCCTTGAAAATTCCTACTTGCCGGCACAGGCAGGGCAATTGTTATAATAATGCTCTTCTGGCGTTCGGTACCTGAGGCTTTGATGCAGGCGCTCGTGGTTATAGTATTTCATATACTTGTTTATGCCAATACGTGCTTCTTTCGGATTGTCATATTCCTGTGGATATACATTTTCATATTTTACCGTTCGCCACAGCCGCTCTATGAAGATGTTATCATAGACGCGTCCACGATGATCCATACTGATTTTAGCCCCAGCTGCCTGGAAAATGCCGGTGTATTGCGGACTGGTAAAGTGACTGCCCTGATCACTGTTCATAATCTCCGGTGTTGCTATCTTTAGCGCATTACGGCTGGTTTGAAGTACAAATCCTATGTCCAGTGTATCATCAAGCATCCAATCAAGAATATACCTTGAATACCAATCAATAATGGCTACAAGATAGAGCCATGAGGAGCGAATAGGGATATATGTGATATCAATGCTCCAGACTTGGTTCGGATGATTGATATTCAGGCCTTTCAGCAGATATGGATATACCGAATTTGCTGGATTAGGTTTACTCGTGTTTTCCCGCGGATAAACTGCTTGTATGTCCATTTCACGCATATGCCGCAGAACTGCTTTATGGTTATGACAATCCCATTATAGTGATTCAGCCATGCGCATATTCTACGATATCCGAACTCAGGATGTGCGGTATAAATCTTGTCAATGTGCATTTTGATTAACAAATCGTTGCTGTCGGAAGCAGCGGGTTTGTAATACAGAGAACTCCGGTTTATTTCAAGCAACGCTGCTTGTTGAGAGACAGAGAGCCCTTTGTCCATAAAATCAACAAGTTTACGCCGTTGTAAAGTTGTAAATTTAGAAGCCAGATTTTTTTTAAAGCCACTCATTTTGAGTGGTCAGTTTGCCAATCTGTGCATAGAGTTCCTCTAATTCTGCTTCGTGGGCTTTCTGTTCCTTGCGTTTTTTTGAGTTGTCATTTTCAAAGACAGAAGCTAAACCCTCGATTGCTTCTTTCTTCCAACGAGTTAGCATATTAGGATGTATTTCATGTTCTGAAGCAATTTCGTTAAGGGTTCGTTCTCCCTTGAGGATCTCAATAACCATCTTGGCTTTTTCTTCCGGCGTATGTGGTTTCCGTTTCATAAATTATGTGCTCCTTTCAAAATTATGATATGGATAACCAAACTTAAAATCAAGCATTTTTTTGTCTAAATTTATGGGTCCATTATATATGCTGAATGTCCATGTTGCGGTAAACTAGCGGATTCGTTAAATAAAATAGAACCTAAATTCGGTTGGAGAACTATGGAAACAGGTGAAACAATACCTCAATCATATTGTCGTTCTTGCCGTACGGCACATTGCGAAGCAGGAAAGCCATGTAAGGTAAAAAAAGGGTAATAAAGTATCTTAGTGGAGGCAAATTGCTAGTTGCTTTTACTAAGACACCTTATTAAAATCTAATGTGGCACTATAGCAGGTAATAAAAACATTCTATCCAACTCATTAACCAAATACATTTCAAGTAACAATCTTAGAGAAAACTCACCATGATATTCTTCAAATTCTGATTCAAATACAATCTTTGTTCCTCTTGTATAAATCTTATACCCATCTAACCATGATTTTAAATAACTAATCATATCGTCAATATCAATATTTGGATTAATTTTTTTTGCTATTTTATTGGCTAAATCTTCAGGAGCTATACTATTAAGATTTATGTAGCCTGTTGTTTTTCTTATTCCTGGTATTTCAGTGTCGTCTAGTCTAACAGGTAAAATATATTCCTCGCTACTTTCAAATGCTCTTGCTTGTGCACTTTCTCTTTCATGACTAGTCCACAATCTTTCTTTATAGTACTTCGATATAAACATTACACAATACTTTGATTTATTTTGATAAACATCGTCAAGATGAGTATATAAATTTTTACCCCATAAATCAACTTCTTCGTATTTATCATAAAAAACTTGAATACCCATTTCTTTAAGTACTTCCGCAACCTTTTCAACATAATCTCTATCTTCCCCTGCAAAAGAAAGGGCAACATCATAATCATAAGCCATGTTTTCACCTCCAAAATCATTAATTATCTAGCTAAATCCAATATCCAATTGACCCAACCTGATATTGTTGATGCCCTACGTTTATAAGTTGACTCTGAATTAACATTATACAATCCTGACTCTTCCATAATTTTCACAATTTCATTTCTCGATGGTAGTTCAAGTTCAGATAAGTATTCTCTAAAAGCTTCATTAAATGATCTTTTTTCCAATATACATTTAACAAATGAAAGATTTCTACTCTTTAAATTTAATCTAAAAATACTTTTCCCTTTATCTGTTAAAGAATATTTGACACCTTCAATTCGATCTCGTTCTTTATCAACTAAGCCTAAGTATCTACATGCGTCAGTATAATAATTCGTTTGTCTTATATCAAAATCATAATTATAGGTTATTTCTTCACGAGTTAGAAATTCATTCTCATTCAATAACTCACAAATGTTTATGACTCTTTTAAAACTGTCTGCTTGTGGAAAAGGTATCCCAATAGGTTCTTCTGTTAGCTGAACTTGATTAAATAAAGAAATTATTTCATCTAATTGAATTTCTTCCTGCTCAAGTGTATAATTTTTTTGTTTCACTAATACAAGAGAATTATAGTTATTAAGCTCTTGAAATTCATATTCATAGAGATTAAATACACCATTTGTATAGGTTAAAAAAACTGGCTTAACCGGCTTTCTAACTTTTCCTTGCCACAATCTAAAAGGATAATATAATTGTCTTACCAAAAAATCATCCGATAGCGAGTTTTTAGCTTCAATCAGTGTAAGAGAGTCAAAGCCTTCATATCCACCATCAACTTCTATCTGAGAATTTACAACAGTAATGTTTTGTAGCCGACTAAATACTTTATTATAAATGTTAAAGTCAAACCTATCAGAACTCATTCTACCATTGACAGTAGGTAATAATGTTTCCTCTCCAATAAAATCTGCTAAAATCCCTGATAAATAGGCAACATTTATAGCTGTTGCTTCGCTTGTTATATTTTCAAAATCTATACTATGAATAAAATCAGGAGCAACTACTTTATTAATTTCTGTAACAGGTGATTCAAAATCATGATAGGCTTCAACATTAGCAATTACGTAACTTCCACGTGTAATAGGTAATATAGATAATTTATTTTCTTCAAACAGAATAGGCAAGTTGATTCTATGATCAAATTTGGTCATAAGCCTTGCCTCTCTAAACTCGTTTATTTGTTTTGCTGTAATTTCATATAGACCGCTTTCCCCAACACACCTAAGAATATTATACTTATCAAATAACTTTTCCCATGCTTTATCATTGAGGGTTTTTGGTTTACTGCTCATAATTCCTCACCAATACTTCGTCTACTTCACCACGAGCATCACCATTTGCATTAATGGCTCTCTTAGCTTGTATAATTTCAATCTTATAATCTTTATACAAATCAAGAATAAAATCAGTTGAAGCATTTGATAAAAGAAATTTTACTCCTCTTTGATCCAACTTATCACATAATCTTTTCAACCGAATTTGCTCATCTTTGTCAAAACCACTTTTAGCATACCCTGTAAAATTGGCACTATCTGAAACAGGATCATAAGGTGGGTCAAAATAAACAAAAGCACCTTTCCTAATTCCTTTTACCGCTTCTTCAAAGTCAGTATTCCTAAATTCAATATTTGCTTCATTAAAATATTTGCTTACCGCTCTTAATGTAATTGGATTTTTAATATTTGGATTTTTATATCTTCCAAATGGAGAGTTAAATTGCCCTGCTTGGTTAACTCTAAAAAGTCCATTATAACAGGTTTTATTCAGATAATGTATTCTCGAAGCACGTTCAATCTTTGTAAGCTTTTTATAAATTGCAGGGTCTCTATCCCGCGCACGTACCTCATAGAAGTAATCTGCTTCATTTTTGTGTTTAGCTAAATCTTCAATCAACGCTTCGACATTATCTTTTACTACTTGATACAGATTAATCAGTTCACCATTAACGTCATTTACAATTGCTTTTTGTGGTTGAATATCAAACAATACCGCACCACCGCCAACAAATGGTTCATAGTAAGTCGTAATCTTTTTCGGTATGTACTTTCGTATTTCAGGTAGCAATTGTCTTTTTCCACCAGCCCATTTAAGTATTGGTGAAGCCAATTTGTTATATTTCATATCATTAACTCCAATCTATAGAATATTGTGCATTTTTTATCAAAAAACTTTTGCCGAAAATCATTACATACCCTTTTCATTATAAATCATTTGTCCAGTAATATAAATAGTCTGAATAGATTTATTAGATTTATCCATTCAAAATCTATTCCAAAAAATTTCACATATTGAAATCTTAATTCATCAACTTCTTTTTCAGTAACTTCATTCTGAAAATTAACCCTGGGATTCTCATGAATGCATACTCAACGAATAAGCAGCAACTTTTTATTTTCCTGTTTTATTATTTAATTATTAAATAACTCCAAAATACTTTAATGTATCTTTAATAGATTCCACCTTTTCTGGTGTCGTGTGCTTTCCCGGCTGTTTTAATTCCTTCACAGCATTGGAAGCTTCGTATATTGACAATCCTAAAGAATGCTTTACCTCAACTATATTTGCCGTATGCACTTTGAAACCGTATTTACTTTCTACATACTATTGTATCATTTTATAGGTTACTCTTTCGCTTGGCCTATATTCTTCAGCTTTTCTCGCTATCTCATCAATAGGAATCTGTCCTTCCTCATCACCAAACTCTACATTTACGTTGATATGAGTATCTGCATTTTTGTGGGACAAAGAGACAACCGTCTCAACGTGCCCTGTTGCTGTAATTTTGATGACCATAGAGCCTTATACCCCCTTGATGTCAAGTTTTACTGCCCTCATAAAAGATTTCAATAGCAGAACCGAACCTCCACCTGAGTACTACAGCAGCAGAAGGAATGATTAAAGCCATTATGTCCATCAAAATCAGGATATTTCATATGGAAATTCCCATTTATAGTTTCAGCCACAAAGCAGGGCGAACGCCGCCTGTACATTTGCCGTCGCTTATGTGCCTTTCAATATATTGTTGCCTTAGATACCTATATTACCGTCAGTCCCGAAGATGTACACAGCTTTTACATTAACGCGGCCGGGCGACCGAAGCCACCACCAACACCAAGTAATCTGCCTTACCTTTCGAACTTATTCTTCAAAAGCTATATCCGAATGAACAAAAGTTCCGCCGTAATGTTCCGGTTTTGAAACAATTCCGATTGCATTTACTGCCATAATCTATTTTGTTTTAGTGACTCCTTGAGCAGCAGGATTTCTCCTCAGTTTTTTGTTAGTATAATTATACTATTTTAAGGAATTTTGTCAAAGATAATAATAGAATTACTTTTATTGACAATGTAAATATTTTTCACACTCTAAGCTTAAGGGTTGAATTTACTTTTCTATTTCTTACTTTCCATCAAGTTAAGACCCATTCCCATGAACAATACTCCCATTAGCAGTAGTATTGAAATGGGCTGCAATATTTCACCTATTCCTTGGTTATATAAAATGGCTCCTTTCAGTGCATCCATTCCAAAATAGATAGGAGTTATTCTTGCTAATCCCAGAAGGATATTATTACTTACAATTTCTAATGGCCAGAAAGCCCCTCCTAACATTGCCATACCTGTTGCGGTAATGGGAATAACAGCCTGGAGCTGTTGCGGTGATCTCACTATACTGATAATTAACATACCTAGAGATACTACAGCAAAAACAAATGCCAGGATACTTACTACAATAGAAAGATATTGGGTACCAAAATTATAATTAAAGAATTGATAAAATATGAAGAAACAAATACCAATTTGCAATATTCCTATTGAGAAATGGTGCAACAACTGCCCCGTATAGATTTGACTTTTCTTCAACGGGGTGGAAATCAATCTATCCCAAGTACCTGAGCGCTTTTCTACAGCTATATTCATCAACCCAAACAAAATCGTGAAAACTGAAAAATAAAGGGTCATTCCAGTAATAACATTAGCACTTGATTCCTCAGAATTTGATATTACTCCTTCCAGGCTTCGGGATTCTATGCCTATAAATTCTTTTTGAATTACTTCATTATCAGGAAACTGCTTATTTACTTCAGCAATCTTTAAATGGCTTCGATAAACTTTTTCAACATGTTGATTAGCAGCCATGAGAAACTGAGAATCCTGTCCCACCAGATATTTATAGTTATCCTCATTTAATTCAAGAGCAAAGGCTACTTGGTTCATTTGAATCTGTTTTTCTATCGTCGCTCTATCTTGTATTTCAAAAACAAAGGCATCGGTTTCATTAAGCCGGTCTATCCATTCTTCCGTCTGGGATTCTGATAAATCATCACTGAAAGTTTGGACTGTTAGTACCTTCTGTCCGCCTGTCCCTGCCATAAAGAAAACAAATAATACACTCATAACTAAAAACATTACTGCTATAGCGGGTTCCCTTTTTAGCCGTAACCATTGCAAATTGAATACAGTAAACATTAAGACAACCTCCTTTTTGGGAAAATGGCAAGGGCAGCAATTATAAATATAATCATCATTGCCGCTACACGATAAATCATTGGCAGGACATCATTAAGTTGAAATCCTTGAATCAATTGAAGGTATGCAGTCATCATTGCTCCATTAGGTGTCCAATTTCCTATTTCACGAAGTAATGGAGATATTTGTTCTACCGGTATCATACTTCCTCCAATAAAAGCAAAGCCACTCACGATAATTCCTGAAAAAACACCGGAAACTGCATCGCTGTTAAATTGTAGGGCAACCGCTGTTAAAAGAGCTGTAAGAGAGCCAATAGTCAATGAAAATATTAAGGTTATGATAACCATTCCAACTAAGAATTCCAAGCTCATATCATTAAAGGTCTGAAATGCCAAATTTGATGCAACGAACAAAATCATCAGCTGCAATATGGATAAAACTGTAGCTGAAATCCCTTTACTCAGCAGATAGCGCAGAGGACGTTCCCCGGTAAGCATCAGCCTTGCAAATACATGACTTGACTTTTCCTTAAATGCATTACTTGAAACAGTAGAAGCTACATAAAGTGCAAACATGACTGCCATTCCTATTGTATAATATTGAGGAGCGCTTACAGTTCTTTGAGCAGCTAAATATGTGATTTCACCAAAGGTATCTGTTATTTCTGATTCCACCGGTAAACCGCCGGTAGCTTGCAAGATTGATAATTCTAAATTGTATTGCTCAGTAAAGCTTGTTAAAATACTTTTAACTATACTTGCACGTACTTGCTCATTGTCCTGAACAAGAAGCTCGATGGCAGCTTCTGAATCTGCTTCTGAATATATAGCCATTAATGTATCATATGAAAACCTCTCCGGTATAGTTATTATGGCGCTAACTTCATCTTTCTTTATAGCTTCTTCAGCTTGCTCCTTGCTAAGATCTGTTCTGAGAGCTATAACTCCTTCAAGATCCGGACCTGCGATCATATCCATAAAGATTGCAGCCGGATCCGATTCTTTAGAACTCATAATTATTTGCTGAATTGCTTCTTCTGGTATTTCTTCCTGACGTAGAGCCTTTTCAAAATTTTCAATATCATTTTCAAAATCATTTTTCATAATGACAGCCACCGGAATTTCATCAATTCCTTCCTCACCTGACATCAATCCGCCTAGTGCAAAACTTAAGATTACAATTAATATCAATGGCATAGCAAGGAGGGCTAATACTTCCGCTTTGTCTCGGGAGATGGTTAAGCAATCTTTTTTTATTAAGTTTAACATTATCTTTCCCCCTAATCCCTTAATTTTCTGCCGGTCATGTGAAGGAATACATCCTCCAATGTTGGAGTTTGCACGTGCACACCCCTAATTTTAACTTGATTACTCTTAGCCAAGTTAAATATATCTGAAAATAAATCTTCACCCTTAGCTGTAATTACTTTATAGCCGCCATTAGCTTCTACAACTTGTTGAATTGATGGATGTACAGATAATTTTTTTATAAAATCTGCTGACTTTTCCTGAACTTCTATAAGAAGTGTTTCTTCGCTGGATAAAATGCTTTTTAGCTCCTCCTGAGTTCCTGAGGCTATTATTTGACCATGATCCATTATATAAACACGATCGCAAAGTCTTTCTACCTCTTCCATATAATGGCTTGTATAAAGAATCGTCATATTTTTCGTCTTATTCAGATCTCGTACCATTTCAAGGATATAATTTCTTGATTGCGGATCAATTCCCACTGTCGGCTCATCCATAATCAATAATACAGGGTCATGCATAAGGGCAACTGCCATATTGATTCTACGTTTCATACCTCCTGAAAATTCTTTAACTCTATCCTTGCCTCGATCAGTGAGCCCAACCAGCTCCAGCACTTCAGCTACTTTATTCTTAAGGTTCTCACCTGATAATCCATACGTCTTCCCAAAGAATTTCATATTTTCAATGGCTGTCAATTCTTCATAAAGGGCAATTTCTTGTGGAACAACTCCAAGAACTGGTCGAATTACTTCAGGCTTTTTAAGAACATCTACTCCTTTAAAATGAATTTCTCCTCCCGTTGGTCTAAGCAAAGTTGATATCATTGAAATTGTTGTAGATTTTCCCGCACCATTAGGTCCAAGTAAGCCAACGGATTCTCCTTCATTTAAGTATAAATTAACACCATCAACAGCAGTTGTGGATTTAAATTTCTTTCGTAAATCATCTACTTGTAACATCAAAACACCTTCTTTCTTTTACCTTGACATCATTGTACAAAAAAAGAGGTAGTATGAACACTGCCTCTGGTCATTAGATTATCCGAAAATCATTACTTTAGTCATTAAACAATATTATGACGAATTGCGTAAATTGCTAACTGGGTTCTGTCACGAAGTTCCAATTTATCTAAGATAACAGAAATGTTATTCTTCACTGTTCCTATTGATAAAAAAAGTTCATTTGCAATTTCTTTATTGCTTAAGCCCTGACCTACGCCAACTATAATATCAATTTCACGTTTAGTTAAATTAGAATCAACATCAGTTGGCTGTTCCTTTTGCATTAAAGCCGGGAGTACTTTAGCAGCAACTTGGTCTCCAATTGATATTCCGCCTTTAAGGCAGCTATGAATTGAGCGAATTAATCCTTCTGCATCTGCATCCTTTAACATATAGCCGTTTGCACCATTTTTCAAAGCCTCCATAGCATAATCCTCATCATTAAATGTAGTCAAAATTAATATCTTCATCTCCGGCCATCGTATTTTAATCACTCTCATTGCTTCAAGTCCGGTCATTTCTGGCATTCTAATGTCCAATATAGCCAAATCAAAAGTATTTTGCTCACAAAGTGTAATCGCCTCTTTTCCATTTTCCGCTTCCCCATTAACATGTAATTCCGGATCTGTTTCAATCATCATTTTTAATCCTTGACGAACCAAGGCTCGATCTTCTGCTAATAATATAGATACCATCCTATTCTCCCTTCTCCATAGGAAAAGTACCTGTAAGAGTAAATTTCCCTTCAACCTGACTAATATTAAACGTTCCATCTAATTGTTCTATACGTTCCCTCATGGCAGTTAAGCCGAATCCTTCCACTAATTCCACTTTCTCCTTTTGAGGATTAATAATGCGAAATCTAAAAAAACTTTCTCCTATAATACTAAATTCTAATTCTGCCTCACGACTATCACTGTGGCGCATCATATTTGTTAAAGCTTCTTGAACCGCCCGATACAAAGTTATAGATTGTTTATTAGTCAACGGGAACGATAGTGCCCCCGATTTAATATTAAAAGCAATTTGCAGATGACTTTCTGCTTCTAATTTTCGAATCAATTGGATAACGGCAGTCAAGCCGGTTGTCTCCTCGCTTTTTAAAGCCTTTACAGCTTCTCTTGTTTCTGATAAACTAACTTGTGCCAGGGATTTAAGATGATTAATTTTCTCAAGTGAAGGGTTATCCGTTGTTTGTAGCCTTATAACTTCCAATTGCATTAAAAGAGCTGTTAATCTATGACCCACTGAATCATGAATTTCACGAGCAATTTGATTGCGCTCTTCCTGTCGGACGTTCTTCTCATTAATAGCAACTTGACGCTTAAGCTTCCGATAATTATTTTGAAGTTCATCATGTTCAGTTTTTAGTAACATATGAGACTTATTTGTCCTTTGCCAAATGTATATCCAGGAATAAATTAATAAAATAAGCAAGTTTACGTAAGATAACAGCATAAAATTTTGATCAATAATATAAGGTGAAATAATAATTATATATTGTGTGAAAAAGTGAAAATAAAGACTCTTTCCTTGTAAATATTCTACAGCCTCTTTAGCAACGATAATCAGAATTAAGAATATGAATCCACCGAAAGATTGAGACCAAAAATTGAGAAATACAATTGCATTCAAAAGAAATATTGAAATTTGAAATAATCCTTTACGGTGATGAATTAGCGGCAAACAAAAATATATTATGAAAAAAAATACACTTAAAAAAATTGTAACTGGGCTCAATCCAGCCTGGTTTACTTTTGAATATATTGCAAATCCCCAAACTACTATTAAGTAAATTAAATTAAACCATAAAGTAAACATTTCTCTCATTCCTTCTTTTAATATACTTTAATTATAGCATAGACAAATGACTTCTCTTTTCTCAAGCATTTCTTCCCTGCTATTAATAATCAGATAATCCATATCAATATCAACGGAAAGCCTCACAGTAGCACAACACCGGTTCTATTTCCTTAACGTTGGCATCCTTAAGAGAAGATTAACATAAAAGTATATTTTCCTCTAAAAGCTGTTGAATTTTTAAATTATGTACCGTATTATCTGCTTCATGTGCGACTACGACGGCAAAGCAAACTGTATCAAGTGTTTCGAAAACTTTATCTTCAACTGTAAATTTCATAAAACCTCCTAAAGTAAGAAAATGAACAAAACCATACATATAGCGACTCCCTGAGCCGTATAATTCAGATCAATTATTTCAGCTTCGATTATTTCTCCTTTTTGCAGCATGGTTTTTCCCTCAGTTTTTTGTTAGTATAATTATACTATTTTAAAGAGTTTTGTCAAAGTTTATAATACAAGTTTAATAAATATCGTAAATTTGTTAGCATTTACTTGGGAACAAATAAAATGGATATGGCAGCAAACCCCGTCCCCTTGACATACATCCCCTTGCTTTAGGCATTTTTCGTCTCTAAAACACTATGTTGTAGTCAAACTCTATTTTTTCTTCTATACCACAATTATGCACTAAAAAAACAAGCTGTAACAACTGATGTATTGAAGAATACAATGATAGTAATAATATACAGGAGTGATGTTCATGCTGAAAATATTGTTGTACGGCAGTACCTGGGAGCGTAAAATACTAGTAGAGTTCAAGCCGGGAGTGAGTTTGGATATTGGCGGATAACAAAAACTCCTCATTGCCTTTAGGAGCAGGCGAGGAGCTTTGGTGCTTACTTTTTCTTTGCAGGAATCCACAGTTCACTATAATAATTCTCGTCCTGCACTCCATATTCGTACTTAGCAGGATCTTCATACATCTCGATACAGTATCCGCTGCAATTTCGTAATCCTTGCAATTTGGTAACCACTCTGAGTAAATCTTTTTGTTCACGTCCTGCATTGCTTGCGGCATTGCACCTTTGCAGGAAAATACTGCCCATGTGAATTTTGGAATAACCTTGGTTACAAATCCATCCGGAATATCCATATCGGGATTATAATTATCCGCTATAAGATACTCAAACTCATTACCCTGCATTGGTGTTAGAATATAAATAGTACAAGTCAAAATGAGAAATTTATCCTCATTTTAACTTGTACTAAATCTTGACATAGGACCAGTCGTGCTACAGCTTCAAATGTAGTTCGTGTACCTCAGACCGGAGTTTTGCCGCCGACTTCCTTCAGATTCCATCTTGCGATGGACACCCTTGTCTTAAGCTAACGGTTGGCACTATCAACCTCTGTATCGGACTTTCACCAACTAGTTTACGCCCATTGCTATACAAGCCACCTAACTTCAAAATTAGGTGGCTTGTTGACATTCTTTTCTACTTAAGCGATTTATTAACCTTATCAACAAGTTTCTTACAGTATTCCTGTTCTTCATCAGTTAAATCAGAGAAACCATTTTCTCTTGCCCAGCGAAGGAAAGCCTTTGCGAGTTTATACTTTGAAAAATCTTTGATTTCCGACGTAAAAACATCAATAATTGGTCTTGTCTTCTGCTTGTTCGCAACCTCCTTAACATTCCAGTTGAGATAATCTTTTGATATTGCGATTAAGGTTTCTCTAAATAAATCTTCTATCTCCGGTTTAGCAACCGAACCAGAATAAATATCTTTTGTTCTAAGAATTCGTTTATTACCAAGGGCATTTACCAAAGTTTCTTGAGCTGCGGCATTATCGCCTTCTGTATCTGAATCTAACAATGCTGCCACCTTCAAGTTTTGTGCATGTAGTATTGTCGCATAATAAACTACTTTCCCAGCACTATTAGCGGGATTAAGCGATATTTTTTCATCAATAGATGGCAATCCGGCTTCTGCACAAAGCTCGGAAATTGCCTCAACATACCAATAGTCAGTAAGCCCTTCGAGAACAAGATTTTTTTGATGTATGAATAAGGTCTGGGCCAGATCGTAGCCAAGTGCTTCTTGTAATGGTAATAAAGCAGCAGAATCACTTGCAGTCACAGATGTATGAACAATCGTTCCAGCCTCTCGGGTTTGCATTTCGACAACACGAACGATGTCAAGCTCATTCGGTCCTACCAAAAAAGGAGAATGTGTTGTGTATATGGTTTGATTGCTTTCGCTTAACCGAGAAAGCGTTTTTCGAAATTCAGCTTGCTTTAACCCATGCAAACTTAATCCAGGTTCATCTAATAAAAGAATTGCATTTTTATGTTTGTCAGACGCCTCCGCAAAAAACACTACAAAAAAAGACACCAACCATTGGAACCCTTCAGAGCGTTGGTCAAGTTCAACTTCAACACCCAATGAGTCTTCGACGACTACTTTTAGGTATTGACCGTCGGCATCAATTCGAAGTTTATTTGCCTCCGGTTTATCTGGATTTGGATTCCAAACCCGATTTATTTCTTTTGTAAGTCGAATACTAGCTGCATTTAGTCTGTAGTTTCTATCATCCAATATATCTTTGTATTTTTGCACCTCCGCAGGTGTCGAATCTGCGGGAACGGCTTTGCCCGCCTTTGAAAGGTCGGCTGCAGAAAAGTTTAGCAATTTTAGCAAACAAAGATTGCCATAATCATATTGGTCATCATCCAAAACCCCAGACGATACCCGTTGTGCAAGGTGTTCAAGATGAATAGAGGGTTTTACTCTAAAATAATTATTAAACAGCACAAATGTCGGAAGTAATGATCTGCATTTTTCAAGCACAAGAGCTCTGCCTGCTACCGATTCAAAAACTTGCTTGAGCATATCATAGCGTTTTTCATCTTCGCTTCCCTCAGAAATATAAGCAATATACTTATTTAGCCAAGCCTCCAAAGCATTAGCAATATCAACTGATATAATGCTGTTAGGCTTAATCTTCTGTGTTTGTTCATTTAGCTCTGATTGAACTGGTGTTAATTCAGAGGGGTCAATTGATTCTTCTTTACGATAATTTTTATCAATATGAGCCTGGATTCTTAGTAAGTCTTTTTCGATTGTTGAATAAGTTGCACGTTCAGGAACATTATCAAGACGATGCCAAGTATTATTATTAAGATATCGCCCATAAACATATATAAGCTCTTTGAATCCTTCAGGAATTTCCTCTTTTTCAGCTTCGCTTAAAGAAAAATGTCCCTCCACAACAGTAAAATTATCCATATTGACCCCTTTACTGGAGATGTCTTCATCATATTTTGAACGCGGATAATCTCGCAGCGGATTAAACAAAGTAGTTTCCTTAGGGGGATTGAGTTTCTGTAATGCTTGTAAAATTGCTGTTTTTCCAGCCTCATTTGGACCGACAAGAATAGTTTTAAGCTCTTCTACATCAAAATAACCAGTATCGATAATGCTACGATAGCCTTGCACTCTTGCTTTTATCAATCTCATATTCACAACTCCTTACATTGCCATTTTGTAAATTATAACATATTGTCTATTATTTTGAAAGAAAGTTATACTATGAGTCAATCAACAAACTCTAAAAATCAGCTGCTCCACAATCTAACGCCTTGCAAATACTTTCTATGCTTTGCATTTTGATATATTTATTTCTTTTTAATCGGATGATTATATTGGTAGAAAAGCCTGCATTTTTTAAGTCTGCATTGGACATTTCTTTTTCTAACCTCGCTATATCAGCTATTTACAATATTATAATATAATAATTGATCCTGCTTATTTTCTAAAGGAGTCGAATTCGACCCCTTTAAATCCATCGTTATGTAATTGTTCCCAAAGTCCCAAAAATTCAATTGTATCTTTACTTCTCATCCAATTTTTAATTACATCTTTTGGTTCGTCACTTTTATATCTTGCAATATCTGTAAGCGAAATAAACTCATTTTGAAAATCTTCTGTATAAATTGAAATGACTAAACCTTTTGCATGAATTGTTTCTTTAATAGGTTTCTTTGCCATTAGTATCCTCCTTGTACATAGTTTTAAATTCAAATTTTACAGACAGTTATTTCAATTTCTAATTAAACAAGATTTAAAAGAACAAACGTTCTGTAGATATGTTATAATATTACATACTAATAATCAATAATTATATGTGTTTATAAATTTATTTTAATATTTTATTTAATTCTTTTAAATTCGACATAATTCAACAATATCTCCTACGTGCCTTGAGTGCGTAAATTGTGTGAAGGCCTGCTTCCACCGAATATGCCCAAAACCCCATCAGCTTCTCTTCCATGTTAACAGTATCTTCTTCTACGACATTCCTAATGATTGGTAACACCGTACTGACATCCAGGTTATACCAAAATACCCTATCCTGTTTTTCCAACAGATCTTTCCAGGCATACCCTTCCTCTGTCAGATAAAGTGTCTTAATTCGAAACTTATTATCTTTATTCTCTTCTTTATCCTCCAACCATTGAATACGAAGCAATTGAAATAATGCAAAAAGGCGAATCTCCGGAATATAATAGCTTCCCCAGGGTGACGCTATCCTTCCTCTGAACGGATCCTGTAGTGCTTCCTCTTCCCTTGCTCCTCTAATCATCTCAAATATTCCGTTTCTCATAAATGACGAACGAAAATCCCCCAGTGCCTGCTGATACTCCCCAAGCCATATCGTCATCATAAGAATATACCGTTCCATAGCTGACATATGGAAAAATATTGGATATCTTTGACCCTTTTGAACGGTCATACCTTTCCCTTTCTTGCTCACAATCTTAAGAATACCGGCACGTATCGAAAAAAAATAAAAGAAATCAATTACTGTATAATAATCCTGTGTTCTTCCATATGTCAGGTATTTCTCCTGAACTATATCAAACAAACCATTTAATGCAAAGCAATCCTTTTTCCCAATATGACCTGTACGCTTTGACAGTTGTACTTCATTTAGCTCAAGATAATCCAAGAAGAGTTGATATTCCTTTTCTAATTTTTCTGCTGTCTTTTGAAATAGTTTCATATAATCTCCTTTTGTATCGATGTTTACTCCCATATCCCATCCGCTATTTTTTATTATCATTGATTCATCTATTTTTCATTCCATATATCACCAATTCCTTGCGGAACGCACTTCGTCTGGAATACTCATTTCTATATTTCTCCATAATATGCGCCTTAGCATCAGGAATACCAAGAGACTCCTGTACTTCTCCAAATGCAGCGATAAAGGAAGCACACTCCCCATAATAGTTTCTATGATTTCCTTCCATAATCCCAGTCACTCTGCCGGCAATCCATTTTTCAATTTTCCCTAACCATTTCTTTGATTCTTCTATTGTTAGTTGTACTTCATTCTTCCATGAATTGAAAAGCTGTGAAAACAATTCATTATCCGAATTAATTTCCGTTCCCCGATAAAACTTATCAGCGGATATTTCGCAGACAGACTTTGCCCTGCTTTGCATTGCCTTCATACCTTCCGAAAATTTTTCTCCTTGAAACAGAAGCAAAAACATAAATGCCAGTCCCTGCTTCATAAACGTTGATGACCAACCAAGGGCATTCTTTTCATGCATACCCACAGAATACATCTTTTCAAACTGTTCTTCAAAAAACAGCATAGTACAATAACTCTCTTGATAAAGATAATTTTCCCTCTCGGCATTCATGTCGTAAGAAAGACTTTTTTCTCGATTTTTCGTTTTCTGATAAGTCTGTTCTATAATAAATTTAAGTTCCTGTTCCCATTGTTTCCAATTATTAGAGCAGATTCTTATTCGCATATAGTTAACCACTGTAGTTTCAGAACGAAATGCTTCAATCCAGCATTTTTCCATCTTCTCATGATCATTCAATTTCGCTGCATACTCTGCTGTAAGAAGTGCTATTTCGCTCCTGATTAGATAAGAAGATGGGATTTTCTCCATTGCTTCTATCCCAATTTGAAACATGCTATCACTTTCATCAGAATTTAGTTTTATCTCTAAAAACTGCTGATACAAGGAAGGATGCTTTGTCACATATTTTCTTGCATTTTCCAATAGACAGCTTTCATCTTGAATCATGGACTGAGCTTCTCTTAATAATTTGTCTGCTGATTTACTTTTTTGTGTACCAAGGTATCCTATCCACATCGGTAGAAAGGCATCAAACTGTGGTAGTTCATCATTTCCAGATTGCATGATATCCTCAAGTTTCACATCATTACACCTAAAATTTCCCATCATGCAATATATTTCATCTGCTCTGTCTTCAAGCTGGTTTCCCATATAGGCAAGATATAAACATTCCTTTACAAACGGAATATACTCATGCCCTAATAAATTATATTGATCTAACTCACACATATATAAAGGGGAGCCATCATAATCGCAATAATCCCCTTCCGAAGATACCTCCAATACAGAAAGCTCATATCCCTCTTTATATAACTCCCTATCAACGCAGGTATGAATTAATTCCATTGCTTCATTAATATCCTTTAAAGTTCCCTTTGGGTCAGAGAAGAGAACCTCATCTACATCACTATTGTACCAGTCATCCCACTCTTCATTATATTCACTTTCTAAAAGACGACCTGCGGAGTTGATTTGTGTTAATCTCTCTTTAATGCTTTCTATGCTAAGTATTATTTGAAATATTCCATCATCAATGTACTTCTGGCAGGATTCGCTCTCTGATATATTTTCATAAGATCTCATCAATTGCAGCAAATTGTTTCTTCTATTTTCAAGCCACGTTCTTGCTATCTCGTGGATCAGCATTTCCATATTTTCATGGCTTAAATTCTTTGAAAGTGCATCCACTTCTTTGAGAAGTTTAGGCAACTTCATGCGTTCATTATTCATTTTTTTCCCTTCCATCATTCCAACTCTTTTGCTTTTATCTTTAAAAACCTACCAATTTCTATCATCTGCGACCGCTGTCCGCAAAATCCAGGCCGTATACCATTGATTGTTCCAATAGAGCATTTCATGAGGGTCAATCATTCAAAACTCCGTATAATCCAAACTACCTCTTAACAAAGGCGCTTACAGTTTCCTTCAGCTCATCACTGAACTCTGCAAGATCCTGAAAGCTAATTGCACCGTCATTTATAAGTGAAACAATGTTATAAATAAGGTTCGACCGGCTCATTTCTAGTTGAACACCAGTTTTCTTCCTATCTGCCTTTATTCTCTTGTCCAGCCTCCAAAACTTTTCTGATGGCATTGCATCTTCACTTAGTAATTCTATATATTCCTTACTGAGCTTATTCATATAGGCTTCCTGCCAATCAGCAATTTTATTTTTGAAAAGCGTCCAGTCCCCCTTTGTAAATCTCTGCTCTTGCAAAGTCTCAAGCCTCCCATTAATTTCAGATTTTCATTCTATTTCAGTTATTAAGTTTTTCTTTATAATTGACAACTGTAAAATTGATAAAACCATAAGCATAGGTAATCAGAGATTCATCTAATGCTACATTTTTAGATGATTTTCCTGATTGTATAACAAAACTTGTCCTATCAAGTAACTTTGTTGCCGAAATCTTGTTTGCTAAAAATTCAAATCTATCATCTTTACCAATAAACAAAACCCTTTTATTAGTGATAATCAAATCTCCCTGATTAAACATCCTAACATTATTTCTAATTGCTTTACCACCTGATCCACCCGTTCTAAGAGAAACGCCTTTTGCAACACGAACACTAACACCAGAAGATTTACCTGTGTAACCTACAACCTTTTCTTTATCTGAAAAGGTTTGAGCAGGAGCAACATAAATAAGGATTTCACCTGTCTCTGGAAAGAAACCATTATAAGAAATAGAAGGAAACCCCATTTTTAGTTCATAAGGTGTTATGTCTACATAAGGATTTGCGCTATTTGCATTAGCTATCTTCATTTTCAAATCTGTATCGATGTTCATTTTCCTAATTCTCCTTTACCACTAATGATTTAATGGTAACATAAAATTACAATTTCTACCACAATAATATTTAGTGTAAAAATAGTGTCTTTCATTCTAATCCACTTATCTGCACTACATAAATTCCCATGATACTAATCCTTTTTTGCACTAAAAAGGCCTACATCATAGTGCAAGGTTAATCCTATCTCTAACATTTATGAATTTATTCATATTTCTTTCCAACAAAGTAAACAGGTATTAATAGACCAAAAATAGGAACAAGATTTAATATCAGTTGCCCTGTCACTCCTAAGGTTAGATTAAACCACGAAATCCCAAAATATAATAAAGGAAATATAGTAAAAATACTAATAACTGCTAAATGTATTGTACGAAGAACATGTTTCCAATTGCTATTATTAAAATGGAGTCCTGCCATGTTTATTCTGAAAAAGCCATCGCTATAAAAGCTGATTTTATTTTCATCATAATAAGTAGGTAATGTTTCCTTTGCAAAAAATGTGAGATATACACCAAAAATCAACATTAATAATTCTACGGTAAGTATTTTTAAAAAGAAGTCATCCTTTGTATATCCTGACAAATTCATAAAAAATAATTCTAATATTACAATTATTAAACCTGAAAAGAATATTGTTTTTCTATTCTTCTTATTTTTATTTTGCTCTACCACTTCTTCTTTTGATAAATGAATTGTTTGGTTCATAAGTGTTTCTACTTCACTTATTGTAAGTCCCTTATCTTTTTCAATTCTTTTTCCACTTAATAATTCTGTTGTTGTAACACCAAATATTTGAGAAAGCGGTATTAATAATGATATATCTGGCATACTAAGTCCCCGTTCCCATTTGCTAACAGCCTTATCAGAAATATAAAGTTTTTCTGCAAGTTCTTTCTGGGTTAATCCCTTTTCCTTTCTTAGTTCTAATATAAACTCTCCAAACTTATCATTATTAACTTGTGTCATAACTAACACCTCCTACCTTTAGGGTAATGGTATATGGCTTATTATACAATGAACTATTCGTGGAATTCTTTCATTTTAGAGGTAAACTAACGGTAGATAAATAGATTACTTCTTTAAATAGGTTCTGAATATCTATTTTTTTACTTGTTAGCAAAATAGATCATTTCTCTCAAATACCAAATCTATCGCTTCTATATGTCTAGTTATCCTCTGGAAGGCAGGGATAGTTCTAACGTATTTGCAAAATTCATGTATCTAAAAATGAGTATCTGATAAAGTTTAAAATAAAGCCACTTGATTATCGAATACTTGAACAATGAAAACCATAATAAACTGGGAAAATTACATAAAATCACAATAGATGTATATCTTTAACAAGAAATCTTTTTTACAGTTTTTTCATAAGCCTATTTGTGGTCAATGATAACAATAGGTTTTTCCTTCAATGAAAAACAATTTACCTCTCCAAACGTATTGTTTCAATAACATTCCTTCGCTGAAGTTGAGAAGCAGAATATCGCATAGTGATCCATGTTATCCCAAATACTACAGCTATACACCATATAGCTGCAAGTGAGCTTTCTTTTTCATATTTACTTTGAGCTTTTTTGGTTTTATTTATGATTGAAACTATAGGAGGTAGTGACTCTCTCAAATCTTTGCTTGTGTAATTTGCTGTTTTGTCTCCTGACAGAAGATTCTTTGAAATATAGAGTACTTTAATTCTGTTTTTTAAGAGCGAATGTTGAGATGTCCCTTCTAAAAATTTAAGTTACATTTTTTCGCAATTAGTAATGGTAGAAGATAGCAAGGATATTGCCTTTGCTAATTCTTCTTCGCTAAATTCCATCACGATTCCTCCCGTTCAAATTGGAGCTTATTTATTGACTTTCCACATTTTTCCCAGTATGTCTTTCAACACTAAAAAGGCGTCTAGATAACTATATTGATATTCTTCCATTAACTCATTTACCATTGAGTCTATCCTTGTGGCATACTTTGGTATATTCACTTCATTTTGATATTGAATCAGAATCGGATATTTCTTTCCCCATGCACTTGTCCAATCAATTTTTTCTTCTATTTGCTCACTAGTTTTTTCAATAATCTGTTGTATTTCTTTCACATCAATATCAAATTCAATCAGTTCATCCAATGACATATTGTATAAAACCGACATCTTTTTAGACTGACGTATGTCTGGAAGTGTTTCATCTGTTTCCCATTTTGAGACTGTCTGCCTGCTTACTCCTAATTTTTCTGCCACATCTTCTTGAGAAAGCCCACATTTCTTTCTTGCGTGAAATAAACTGTTCCCTAAATTCATAAAATTTACCTCCTGATTTTATTTATCTAAGAAGAATTATTACATCTAAGAAAAAATAAAGCCACCAATTATATCTTACATTTTTGCTCCTTTTCCTAACATGATTATCTTGATAAATTGGAAGTTGTTTTTTCTAACTAACAATTGTTTCCAAAAAAATCCTTGCCTCTTTAGCACCACCACACACCTTAAAGCTTTTTGAAATATTTACCGCATTCTCTTTATATTTAGAATTATTTAATGCTTCATTAATTGCATTTAATATTTCTTCTTTACCAATTGACTTTAGTATAAGTCCAGCTCCAAGTTCCTCTACTCTAGTTGCCACTGCACCTTGCTCAGGTGTTTGTGGAAAAAGGATTAAAGGCACTTCAAAATATAATCCTTCAGAAGTAGAATTCATTCCACAATGCGTTATAAAAGCATCTGAAATCGACAAAACTGCCATTTGATCAACAGATTCATGTACCTGGATATTATCAGGCAAATCACCAAAATAATCCTTATTGGTTCCCATAGAAACAATTACTTGATAATCTGTTGTTATAAGAGCATCAATACAATTAAGATAAAACTTTTTATTTTTATTCACTGTGCCCATGGAAATATATACTGTTTTTTTTGCAGTCTTTTTTATGTGTTTTTCAATAGGTCTAATTGATGGTCCTATAAAGTGGTATTTTCCTGAAAATGTATCTGCACATGGCTGAAAAAATTTGGATGTATATACAAGCGTATTTGTTTCATTATCATTTTGAACAATATCAAGAATCCCTTTGATAGGATAGCCTTTATCCTGTAACCTCTTGATTTGTTTATTTATCTTAGGCATCGCTAGAAGCATTTTAAAAATTTCTCCTACCCCACGCTTCATGTATTTAGATGAATGCTGGTTAAAAGCAAATGTCGTAGTAGAAGATACATAGGGTATATTGTATTTCATTGCCGTCAATTTCCCCCAATAAGCAATTGAATCAGCAACAATAATATCTGGTTTCATTGAATCAACCTTTTCCGCCACCATTTCATCCAAAGCAAGTGTTGAACTTACAAGCAACTCTGATGCAAATGCAATGTCTTTTCCAACTCTGTCTGCATTCTCCTTATCTTCCATTTCAAAGTCGTAACCATCACAGCTGATAAAATGAGCCCCTGTATTTTCAAGTTTTTCTCTAAATATATCAAATGAAAAATAGTATACCTCATGTCCTGCATCAGTCATTTCCTTAACTATACCAAGTGTAGGATTTGTATGGCCATATGCTGGAATACAAAACCAAGCTATTTTCATTTTTCAACACCTCCACAAATTAAAATTTAACTATTATCAAAATTAAAAATTAATGTATTCTACTTGATTTCCATGTTGTTTTATTAAGTCAACCAAATCTTCTGTTTTTAACCAAACAGTAGCAGTGTTTTCATTTGGGTGAACACCTATAAGTGAGTGTTTAAAGTCAGCATCAATATATACTTTTACGCTATATGTTTGATCATTAATGATACCGAATGGTGTTACAGCACCTTTAGATAAACTTAAATACTGATACAAATCGCTTTCAGAAGCAAAACTCAGCGGTCGTGAGTCAATTCTTTCTTTTATTTGTTTTAAATTAACCATTTTTTCTTCTCGAACCACAAATAAAAAATAATTTCGTTTTTTATCATCACGAACAAATAAATTTTTAGCCACAAACTCGGCTTTAGGGAGATTCAAAACAAGCATTTCGTCAATCGTAAAAACTGCTTCATGTGAAATTACTTCATATTCTATATTCATCGTATTTAAAAGATTTATTATTTCTTGTTTGCTTTCCATTGTTTTATTTTCTCCATTCATTCTAAGTTCAAGTGTTATCAATCTCGGGATTCACTTTTGACACTTTCCATTTAGTTGTAAAACAGCTTGCTGCTTCTAAGGCAGATAAAATTTTCTCAATTTCTGCAAGGAAGTCCTCGGACTCATCTTGAAAAGCGTTATGTAAATCCGAGTATATTTCGGAGGCACTATCCATGGCTTTTCAACATATGCGTCTAAATACTCATCCCAAGCCACTGATGCATATTCTTCTTGCAGTATATTATTAGCTTTCTCTTCTGTATTGAAAGTTACAAGTTGATACAACGTGCCACCTTCAGATATCGTTTCTTTTAGCCAATCTATGCTATGATCCTGATGGTTTTCGCAGTTGGAAAGTCATCAAGAACCTCTCTATAGTTTAAATCTTCATCGAGTGATACAAACCTTCCACTATCAAACGATAGTTCCATATAGTATTTCCTCCTTGCTCATATAGATGAATCAGCTTGCGGACAAGGTCATCGTTAAATTCCTGTTTGCCTAATTGCTTATAAATTATTCATGTTTCACTACTCTACTTTTCTGTAATATATCATATAATTCATCCATCGATTTATCAACTAAAATTTCTATTTTTCCTATATGAACGCTCTTTTTACACTATGTCATCTATAAATCATCCCAAAAATGCGGGTCAAAAAAAGGTGTTTTTTCACCGATTTTTGACCCAAATTTCGTCCTCAAACCACTATATGTTGTGGTCAACCCCTATTATTTCTCCTCCGAACCACA
>DHER01000112.1 GCA_002399975.1 Firmicutes bacterium UBA4845
TGAATTTTGGGGAAACTCAAAGTAAAAAATAATGTTGACAAATACAGTGCTGTTTGATACAATTTATATTCGCAAGAGCCGCACGGATCAGGTTAAAACTAAAACGCAAAGTACCTGCAAAGGCGAGACTGGGAAGAGGAGGTAAGTTATGTACGCAATTATAGAAACAGGCGGAAAACAGTACAAGGTTCAAGAGGGCGATGTTATAAGAATTGAAAAGTTAAACATTGCTGACGGAGAAAAAGTAAAATTTGATAAAGTTTTGCTTTTGTCCGAAGAAGGAAAATTAAATGTTGGAAAACCATATGTTGACGGGGCATCGGTCGAAGGTCAGATTGAAGGCCAGGGAAAAGCTAAAAAGATATTAGTTTTCAAATATAAACCCAAAAAAGATTATAGAAAGAAACAAGGTCATCGTCAGCCATATACACAGGTTAAGATTGAAAAAATAGTTGGTTAATATATGATTATAGTTACTGTATTTAGAACTAAAAGTGAAATCAACGGTTTTATGGTTGAAGGGCATTCTGATTATGCCGAAGAAGGAACGGACATAGTGTGTGCGTCGGTTTCCATATTGTGTTATACTGTTCTTAATTCAATTAACCTGGTTGCAGGAATTGAACCGGAAAATATGAGTTATGATGTTGACGAAGAAACAGGTTTAATGAGTTTAAGAACTTTGGTTAATAACGATAGGACTGATGTAATATACAGAAGTTTCATGGTGGGAATCGAATTGTTGATAGAAGATTACAGCAACTATATTACACTTAAATTAGAGGAGGTGTAAATGTGCTATTAAAATTAAACTTACAGTTATTCGCACATAAAAAAGGCGTAGGAAGTTCAAAAAACGGTCGTGACAGCAATTCTAAGAGACTTGGAGTAAAAAGAACAGATGGTCAATTTGTATTGGCGGGAAATATTCTCGTAAGGCAGAGAGGGACCAAACTTCATCCGGGTTTGAACGTAGGTATAGGAAGCGATGATACATTGTTTTCAAAGGTAGACGGAAAAGTCAAGTTTGAAAGAAAAGATAAAACAAGAAAGCAAGTAAGTGTATATCCTTGTGAATTGGAAGCATAATAAATATAACAGAGGGGCTGCCGCATTTAGAATATAAATACTACCCTGATTCGGCAGCCCCTTTCGTATAATTTGAAAAAGGGTGGAATAAGATGTTTGTTGATATAGCTAAAATCAGTGTTAGATCCGGTAATGGCGGAAATGGAAGTGTTGCGTTCAGACGTGAAAAATATATACCAATGGGCGGACCGAACGGAGGAGACGGAGGCCGTGGAGGCAGTGTTATTTTAGTTGCAGACGAAGGCTTGAGAACATTGATGGATTTTCGATACAAAAGGCACTATGAAGCTGAAAATGGTCAGGATGGAAGCGGGAAAAAACAATATGGTTCAGATGGAAAGGACCTGGTATTGAAGGTACCTGTGGGAACTTTAATAAAAGATGAGGAAACAGGTATTGTACTGGCTGATTTAAAAATAAATGATCAGAAGTATACTGTTGCAAAAGGCGGGCACGGAGGAAAGGGAAATGTAAAATTTGCGAACTCCGTAAGAAGAACCCCTCGTTTTGCCGGATCCGGTAAAAAGGGAGAATTTTTTAGAATAATTTTGGAGCTGAAGTTAATAGCGGATGTTGGTTTAATCGGTTTCCCTAATGTTGGAAAATCAACTATCTTATCTTCAATAACAAACGCAAAGCCTAAAATAGCAAATTATCACTTTACAACGTTAAAACCGAATTTAGGTGTTGTAAGGGTAGGAGAAGGTCACAGCTACGTCCTGGCAGATATACCGGGTTTAATTGAAGGCGCATCTGCAGGCTCGGGACTGGGCATTGAATTTTTAAGGCACGTGGAAAGAACCAAGATTCTTCTCCATGTAATTGATGTATCAGGGCAAGAAGGCAGAGATCCGGTGGAAGATTTTTATAAGATTAATGAAGAATTGAAAAAATACAGCGAAAAGCTGTTGGAAAAAGAACAGATTATTGTGCTTAATAAATTGGATTTGCCAAATGCACAGGAGCAATCCGAGAGAATTAAAAACGAATTTTCTAAGAACTATAAAATAATCGAAGTTTCGGCGGCAACTGGGAAAGGGCTTGATGTTTTAAAGAAAAAAGCCTATGAAAGGCTTCTTAAAGTTGAAACTGAAACTGAATTTGTTGATGAAAATCAAGTTGAAAAACTTCTTGACAGAAAACAAAGAGACACAATTACCGTCTCAAAAAAAGATGGCTGTTATGTGGCTGAAGGAGACTTTTTAGAAAGACTTGTGAATTCTACGAACTTTGATGATTTCGAATCTTTCGGCAATTTTCAAAAAGTTCTTTTTGATAAGGGTGTAATAGAAAAGTTAAGGAAGCTTGGGGCAAAAGAGGGAGATCTTGTGAACGTGTGTGGGGTTGAATTTGATTTTGTGGACTAAAATACCCTACGCTCTATTATCCTCCCAGAGTAACATCCTGAATATCATACCACTTCATTGCGTCATGAAATTGTTTCGGTTTAAAATCCGGCCACATTTCATCTATGGTATAAATATCTGAATAAACTGATTGAATTGGAAGAAACCCCGACAATCTTTTTCGTCCTCCCCATCTTAAGATTAAATCAATCCTGGATATATCCTTTGAATGAAGGCTGTCCATAATATTTTTCCTGTTTGAACTGCCTGCAAGATTGGAAATGTCCCAGTCCCATCCATAATTGACTAAAAAGTTAACCCTGATGCCTCCTGAACCTATGTTTGTTCTTTCGGTGTATTTTAATAAATCTCTTGGAAAGATCGATGAATTTGTGTTGCCTATAACAAGTAGCGACACATTTTCTTCAGCTATTAAATTTACTGCATCGATACAGGATTTCACAAATGCTTCAATTTGATTTTTCGGTCTTTTGCAGTTGTCTGTGGTAAAACCGTAATATGTTATTTCATTTATGCCGTATTCCTGTGCCAACTTTAATGCTTGAAGCCCGGGATTAAGGCCGTACTTGTAACCATCTTGCTTTTCAAATCCCTTGCTTTGCGCCCACCTTCTGTTACCGTCAGGTATGAGCCCTATATGTCTTGGTATTCTCATATAAACACACCTTTCTGTTCTATATAATGGTATTATTGGCACTTAGCATATAATTATTCCTCCGTAGTTTTTCATTTTAAAATTTATATTAAAATATACACTTGAATTGGGATTGATTATAGATTAAGGTTTAATAAAGGCTGATTTGATATAATAAAATTTATGCGAAACATAAAATTGTTCTTTTACGTATAATTTACAAAAGAATGGCTTAATTATTACAATCTTATTGTAATATGTATTCATTAAATAAAAGGAGGTGAAAATATGATAAAAGGTATATTATTTGATAAAGATGGAACTTTGATAGATTTTTCTTTATGGAGAAATGCTGGGATAAAGGTTATTAAGAAAATCATGAATGAATATGGACTGAATGACGAGAAGCTTTTTAAGGATCTACAAAATGCTGTAGGAATTACCGAAAACGGAGTTGATCCTTTTGGAGCATTGGCATACAGGTCTCACGAAGACATGGCTGGAGAACTCCATTTCATATTGAAAAAATATAGAGAAATTGATTTGGCAAGATTTCAATCCCATGTGTCTGAATTGCTGAAAAAAGAGGTTTTAAGAGATAATGTGGAGTTTAAAGAAATAACAGATTTAAGGGCTTTGTTTGAGCATTTAAAATCAATTGGAATTAAAATCGGACTTGCAACTGCAGATTCACGTCAATCTGCCATGTATATGATTAACAAGCTGAAGCTTAATGATTATTTTGATTTTATAGGTTCTTACGACGGCATTATGCAACCTAAGCCTCACAGTGATATGTGTGTTAGATTTTGCAGGATGCATGGATTAACTCCAGATCAGGTTGCCATAGTTGGTGATTCTTACAACGATATGGTTTTTGCAAAAAATTCAGGGGCCGTTGGCGTTGGCGTGTTGTCCGGAGTAAGCTGCAAAATTAATTTAAAGGATGCTGCGGATTTAATGATTCCTTCGGTAAACTTACTGTTTGACGAAAAGTTTCTTAAATCGTTAGAAGATGTAAGCAGCCAAGTTCCCATGGAACTTAAGACAGCTTAAAAGCCTATGAATTACGTTTGTAATTCAAGGCTTTATTTTTTTCTCAAATTTAGTTATAATATATGGTAATTAGGTAATAATATACAAGAATAAAATAGTTAAGGGAGGAGTGTATTTATATGAACGAATTTGAGAAAATAAAAAAAATGTATGATTCGGGGTTCAGGTGCATACGTTATGATGATACAAAAGACGGAGAGATGTGTATATATTTTAAAAATTTTGAAAATGAAGATTCGAAGGCTATGAAAGTTACAGATTTTGAAGAAAAGATGCAAATTAAAAGTTTTATAGATCAGAACTCTATGAAATAGTTTAGTATTCTAGTAAAGGTGCAAAAACTTGCTCCTTTTTTCTTCTTGTATTGATTTTACTTATAATATATAATAGATAAGTATAAAACAAATAAAACATTGCCGGTTTGTCCGGCTTTATGTATTTATTAATCAAGCCGGCAAGCGGCTTGAACTTATAATTTACAGTTAAGAGAAGTGGAGGAGTTATGAGTACAGCAGATAAAATTTTCATTCAAACGTGCAAGGATATACTCTCAAACGGTGTATGGGATACGGAATATAATGTAAGACCAAGGTGGAAGGACGGTACACCTGCTCATACAATAAAAAAGTTTGGAATAGTGAACAGATATAATCTGCAGGAAAGCTTTCCTATTTTAACTTTGAGGAAAACAAATTTCACTGCTGCCGTTGATGAACTGCTGTGGATATGGCAGAAAAAATCTAATAATGTGAATAATTTAAACAGCCACATTTGGGATTCCTGGGCTGATGAAACGGGTTCTATAGGGAAAGCTTACGGCTATCAGCTGGGATTAAAGCATAAATACAAAGAAGGAGAATTTGACCAGGTCGACAGGGTAATTTACGAACTGAAAAACAATCCGGCTAGCAGGAGAATTATTACCAATATTTATAATTTTCAGGATCTTCATGAGATGCATCTTTACCCATGTGCTTACAGTATGACATTTAATGTTTCGGGAAATAAATTAAATGCTATATTAAATCAGCGCTCGCAGGACATGCTTGCAGCTAATAACTGGAATGTTGTGCAGTATTCAATACTGGTGCACATGATGGCACAGGCAAGTGGATTAGTTGCGGGGGAGCTCGTTCACGTTATAGCTGATGCACATATTTATGACAGGCATGTTCCGATAATTGAAAAGTTAATAGAAAAGGAAGAGCATGAGCCTCCTATACTTATGATAGATAAGACAATTAGCAATTTTTATAATTTTACGGTAGATAGCTTTAAATTGGTTAATTATGAGTATAATCCGTTTAAAGTGAAAATTCCTATAGCAATATAAAGGAGATTTTATGAAACTAATAGTTGTTGTAGCAAAAAATTGGGCCATAGGCTTTAAAGGTGGGTTATTGTTTAAATTGCCAGGCGATATGGAGTTTTTCAAAAACACTACTATGGATAAAGTTGTTGTTATGGGGAGGAATACTCTTTTGTCGTTCCCGGACGGAAAGCCATTAAAAGATAGGACGAATATTGTTTTGACTACAAACAGAGATTTTGTGGCAGAAGGGTGCATTGTATGCCATTCTCTCGATGAGCTGTTTGAAGAATTGAGCAAATTAAACGATGATGATGTATATGTAATAGGCGGAGGCAATATATACAACAAGCTATATCCTTACTGCAGTGAAGCATATATTACCAAGGTAGATGCTGTGGTCAGTGCAGATGCCTTTCTTCATAATTTTGATGAAGATAATGGCTGGTATTTATCATATGCGTCTGAAATACATGAAGAGAATGGATTAAAATTTACGTTTAACACATATAAAAACAAAATGGCAGAAACCTACGAGCAGAAGGATTCAAAATAAATTAATATTGTAAAAAATTACAGTTAAAACATTATTAAAATGGAAAAGTTAATCAGTTCCAATACATTTTCTTGAAATAATTACATTTATCAAACGGGATAAGTAAATTAAAATACTAGCAATAATTTAAGGCTGTCATAAGGCAGCCACTTTTGTAAATTTTTTGATTATATTGTCCTTTTGTAATAGTGATTATTAATTTTTTTATTTCTGGAGCTTTTAAACTTTAATATAATTTTGACATATCTGCCTAAACAATATATAATTAATGATAATTTAATAAGGTGGAGAGGTAAGAATGAAATATTTAGATAATATAAATTCACCAGAAGACCTAAGAAAGTTAAATATAGATGAATTAAAGGCGCTGAGCAGTGAAGTTAGAGAATATATAATTGAAAACGTATCAAAAACAGGAGGGCATTTGGCGTCAAATTTAGGAGTGGTAGAATTAACAATTGCTCTTCATTATGCACTTAACACTCCTAATGATAAAATAATATGGGATGTGGGACATCAGTCTTATGTTCATAAAATATTAACAGGCAGAAAAAATCAGATGCCTACGTTAAGGCAGTTAAATGGAATAAGTGGATTTCCGAAACGTTCCGAAAGCATTTACGACGTATTTGACACAGGTCACAGCAGCACTTCCATTTCAGCTGCAATGGGAATGGCCAGGGCGAGAGATTTAAAAAATGAAAATTATGAAATAGTGGCAGTAATAGGGGATGGAGCACTTACAGGAGGTATGGCATTTGAAGCACTGAACGATGCCGGCAGAAGCAATGCTAAGCTTATAATAGTTTTAAATGACAATGAAATGTCCATATCACCTAATGTAGGAGGAATGTCCAGTTATCTCAGAAAGTTAAGGACAGACGTCAGGTATCTTTCAACCAAAAGGGATATGGAAAAGTTTTTAGATAAGTTGCCCTTGGGAGGAAAGAGGCTTAAATCTTTTTTAAAGAGAGTCAAGGATGGAATCAAACAAATGGTTGTACCCGGAATGCTGTTTGAAGAGCTGGGTTTAACATATATGGGTCCAATAGATGGTCATAATATTGAAGAACTTTTAAATTCATTCAAAACGGCTAAAAACATAGAGGGCCCTCTTATAATGCATTTGATAACTAAAAAAGGAAAAGGATATAAGTATGCTGAACAAATGCCAAATAAATTCCATAGTGTGCCTTCTTTTAATACTTTAACGGGAGAAAAACTTAAAAAAGCAACAAAGCCTTCCTATTCAGATATTTTTGGAAACAAGCTTTGTGAAATGGCACAAAAGAATAAAGATATAGTTGCAATTACCGCTGCAATGACAGATGGTACAGGATTGTCAGGTTTTGCAAAGAAATTTCCTGACAGAATATTTGATGTAGGCATTGCGGAGCAGCATGCGGTTACCATGGCTGCAGGGCTTGCGGTAAGTGGTATTACCCCTGTAGTGGCTGTTTATTCGTCATTTTTGCAAAGAGCATATGACCAGATTATTCATGATGTGGCAATGCAGAATCTCCATGTTGTTTTAGCTATTGACAGGGCAGGATTGGTGGGAAGCGATGGTGAGACCCATCAGGGGGTTTTTGATGAAGCGTTTTTAATGCAGATACCGAATATGACTGTTATGGCTCCTGCTGATTACAGAGAATTTAAGAGCATGATTGAATTTGCAGTAAATGAATATGACAGTCCTATTGCGGTAAGATACCCGAAAGGAATTTCAAAAGGGAATATAAATAACAGCAACAATAAAATAGAAAAAGGAAAGGGTATTATTGTTGCCGAAGGAAAAGATGTAACAATTGTAGCGTCCGGCAAAATGGTGGATGTTGCGTTGGATGCCGGCAAAGCACTTAAAAGCAGCGGCGTATATGCAGAAGTTTTGAATCTAAGGTTTATTAAGCCGTTAGATGAAAATATGATTTTGAAGTCTGTAAATAAAACTAAAAGAGCGGTTATTATAGATGAGGCGCCTTTATATGGAACAGCTATGATGATAAAAGGAATTATTCCGGGTTCTGTGGATGTAATACTTGAAACATTGCCGGATGAATATATAAAGCACGGTACTGTTGATGAACTGTTGAGTGAAAACAAGTTGGACCCGCAGAGCATAGCAGATGATATAAAAGAAACATGGTGGAACAAGACTCCGAATATTCGTTTGCTGCCATAATATAATTTAAGCCGAAAACAATTATGTGCCTTTTCAGCCCCGTTATTCGATATATTCTATAAAATATAATATTTACTATTGAAATTTTAAGCATAATATTTTAATATTATTGTATACTTAAAAAATAATGTGAAATTAAGCTATAAAATATAATATATCACTCTAAGTCAAAGGAAGATAAAGGGGATTTGAAGATGAATAAAATAGAAATATTTATTGGTGGTAGGAAATATAGTGTCAAAACTGATGAAAGTCCCGAATATGTTAAGCGTTTAGAAACTATTATAAATGACCAGATTAATTTGATAGCAAATTCCAACAAAAGATTTAATGAAATGGATAAATTGATATTATCATCTTTTGTTATTGTTGATAAATACATTAAGCTTACAAACGAAGTTAGTGATTACAAAAAAGAAATATATGATGAGATGCAGGTTTTAAAAGAAGAAAAAGAAAAGGCGGATGCCAACCTGTCTGATGCAATTCTTGAAAAGGAAAAATATAGAGAAAGGCTTTTGGCAAGAGATAACGACAGAGAATATTTAAACTCACAAATATCCAGGCTGCAGGAAAAATCAGATGAACAGGAGCAGCAGCTTTTAAAGAGCGAAATGCTTATTAATGAATTAAAAAGTAAAAATGAAGAATTAGAAGAAGCTCGCCAGGAATTGGAAAACGAACGTGAGAATTTTACGAAAGAATTAAGCTTAATGAACAATACAAAAAGCAGTTTGAACGGAAGAATTTCTAAGCTTCAGCTTAAGCTTAACGAAAGAGAGCAGACTATTGCGAAGCTTGAAAAAAATGTAAGAGAATTAAAAAATACCAATGAAGAAAAAGCACAGAAACTATATAATATTAACGAGGAACAACAGAAATTAAGTTTAACAGTTGAATCTAAAGACAAAGATATTGATTCATTAAATAATAAAATAAACACATTGCAGAATAAATTGTATGAAAAAGACGGAATTATAGAGAATAAAGAAAAGGCCTCTTCGGAATATAAAAATAATTCTGAGGAGTTAAAGGAAAAGTATGACAGTTTAAACAGCGAAAAAGAAAAATACTTAGAAGAGTTGCTGGAGATAAATAACGACAAGGAAAATTTAATAAACAGCATTAATGAGCTTCAGGAAAAACTAAATCGCAGAGAAGCTGAAAATTTTCAAAATCAGTTGGAAATTGACAAGCTGAAAAAAGACAACAAAGAACTGATGGATCTTCTTGAAGAGGAAACATCTGTTTAAAAACAACGAGAACGCTTGTGCGTTCTTTTTTAAAAACAGGAGAAAAAATGAAACAAAAGGCAGAATTGCTGGCACCAGCAGGGAGTATGGAATCTTTTTATGCCGCAGTTAACAGCGGGGCAGACTCGGTGTACTTAGGCGGGAAGATGTTTAATGCAAGGTATAATTCTCAAAATTTTAATAATGAAGAAATTAAACATATAATTTCTTATGCCCACAACAAGAATGTGAAAATTTATGTAACTTTGAATACTGTGTTGAAAGATACGGAAATTGTTGATGCATTGAATAATGCTTTATTTTTGTATGAAAATGATGCGGATGCTGTTATTGTTCAGGATTTGGGATTGCTTTATTTAATCAAAAAATTTATTTCTGATATGCCTGTAAACATTAGTACCCAGGCATCGGTATATAACCAGTATGGAGTTAATTTTTTTAAATCCTTTCATGTAAGTAAGATTATAATGGCAAGAGAAATGTCTCTAAAACAGCTTAAAGAAGTTGTAGAATGTACGAGTACAGCTTTGGAGGTGTTTATTCACGGAGCTCTCTGTGCCTGCTATTCCGGTCAGTGCTACATGTCAAGCTTTTTAGGCGGAAGAAGCGGAAACAGGGGAAAATGCGCACAGCCATGCAGATTAAACTACAGTTTTTATGATAATGAAAAAAATCAGCTGACTGAAAATTTTAAAAATTTTCCTGTACTGAGCATGAAGGACTTACTTACCGGTGAAACCGTAAGGGATCTTATAGATGCAGGTATTACTGCATTTAAAATTGAAGGTAGAATGAAGGGCCCTGAATATACTTCTGCTGCAGTGGAATATTACAGGCAAATAATAGATGACTATTATGCGGAGAAAAACACTCAATGTGAAGAGCTAAAAAAAAGAGCCATCTCAACATTCAGCAGAGGATGTACCAATTCATATTTAAAACCGTCTCAGGATGATGAAATGTTCGCAGGGACAAGTTCCGGCGTACAAGGCAAGGATATGAAACATGTGCAGAAGGAGACAAGGAAAAAAATTCAGGAATTTTCTCAATTCAGAAGAAATAAGCTCAGCTTTGTAATAACCTTAAAGGCTGGAGAACAGGCTGTTTTAAAGGCATCCGACAGTAAAAACACCATTGTTGTCAGAAGTGAAGAACCTTGCGAAACGAGTATTAAAAATCTTGTAACCGAAGAGATGATACGTGAACAATTGGGAAAACTGGGGAATACAATTTTCGAACTTGAAGAATTAAATATTTTAAAAGAAGAAAAAGAAGAAAATGTATTTATAAAAAAAAGCACTTTAAATCGCTTAAGGAGAGATGCTGTAAGACTCCTGTATGAAAAGGGCTCCATTTGTTACAACAGACCAGAATTAAAAAAAATCACAGGAAAGGAGGTATTTTCTTGTAATGAGATAAGGAAATGTATAAAGCCTCAATTAAGCTTAAAAATAAATAATGAAAATGAGGTTTATTTAGTAGATAAACTTAAGGTAAAAAGATTATATGTACCATGTGATTTTGATATGGAACTGGTTAAAAGTATCAATGTAGGTGAAAAATATTTATACTTGCCAAATATAGTATCTGAGGCTCAGTATGGTGATTTTAAAAAAAACATGAAACTGTACGAAGAAATATTTGATGGAGTAATGGTAAATAATGTAGGAAGTTTTTATTTCTTCAGGAAAAACAGCAGATTGAAACTTCACTGTGGGCCTTTTTTCAATATTGTTAATTCACTTTCGGTAAAATTATTGGAAGAACAGGGTGCCGAAGGTTTTACGTTTTCTGTAGAGGCAAATATAAAAGACATGAAGAGTATTATGACGCATTCTTCAATTAAGGCGGAGATTGTGGCTCATGAGTATGTACAGATGATGGTTATGAAAAACTGCCCTGTTTCATTAATAAAAGGCTGCAAAGGACATGAAAACTGCGATACATGTAAAAACAGATATAAATATGCCCTAAATGACAGAAAGGGAGCTTTTTTTCATATGGAAAGAAAACGAGGACTTACCTATATCTATAATTCAGTTCCATTGTCAATTTTAAGAAGAGCTGAAGATTTTGCAAGTCTAAATATAGAATATTTTTTAATAGATACTAAATGGGTTAACAATCCAAGGGAAGTAATTGACGCACTTTACAGAGAAATTAATGGAATTGAAACTTTAAATATTTTAAAGGAAAATAGCTTCACAAGAGGTCACTATTTTAAAAATACTTTATGATTACAAATATATAAGGGGAAAGCATGAAACAAAAATCAAAGTCGGCCTTAGAATTTGATAAGATAATCAAAAGGCTTTTAGAATTTGCGGAAACAAGCGGCGGTAAAGAAGAAGTGAAAAGATTGGATGTATCGTCTGCTCTGGACGTAGTTAGATATAGGCAGAAACAAACAGCGGAAGCACTTTCAATTATAATTGAAAAAGGGAATCCTCCTTTAGGAGGAATATTTGATATAAAGGATTATGTAAAAATGGGCTCTATGGGAGGTATAATTTCCCTAAGGGGTATGTTAAATTGCGCTGATACGTTAAGATCTGCAAGGTTACTTAAAAATTATGTACTTTTAAACAACATGGAAGATCGAAGTTATGAAATCTTGGATGAATTATGTGAAGGGATTTATACTGATAAGGAAATTGAAGATAAAATATACGACATTATAATTGATGATGAAGAAATTGCAGATGATTCAAGTCCTGAATTAAAACGTATGAGAAGAGAAATAAGGCTCAGGCAAAATTCTGTAAAAAATAAAATAAATCAAATGGTAAGCTCCCAGGTTATGCAGAAATACCTGCAGGAAGCTATAGTTACCATGCGAAACGACAGATATGTAATACCTGTAAAAAAAGAATATAAGAGCATGGTTAGAGGTATTATTCATGATCAATCATCAACAGGCTCAACCTTTTTTATTGAACCTGAAGCCATTGTTGAAATGACAAATGAAATATCTGTACTAAAAGGTGAAGAAAAAAAAGAAGTTGAGAAAATACTTCTGGAACTCAGCAGTATAATAGGGAGCATTGGTTCCGAGATGCTTAAGAACCAGGAAATTTTAACCGAACTTGATTTTATATTTGCAAAAGGTAAATATGCTGTCAGTATTAATGGAATTGAACCTAAGGTCAATGATAGGGGATACATCAGAATAAAAAAAGGGAGGCATCCGCTTATAGATCCCAAGTCAGTTGTTCCTATAGATGCACATCTTGGAGATGAATTTACTACATTGATTATAACTGGTCCCAACACAGGTGGAAAAACTGTTTCCTTAAAAACTATGGGATTGTTTGTGCTTATGGGTATGGCAGGTTTGCACTTACCTGCTGAATATGGAACTGAAATATCTGTGTTCAGTGATGTTTATGCTGATATAGGAGACGAACAGAGTATTGAACAGAGCCTTAGTACGTTTTCTTCCCACATGACCAATATAGTTAAGATCATGCAGGAAGTTGATGAAAAGTCATTTGTGCTGTTTGACGAACTTGGAGCAGGTACAGATCCCACAGAAGGCGCAGCTTTGGCCATTGCCATACTTGATATACTACACGAAAGAAAAATTCTTACATCTGCTACCACACATTATAGTGAACTTAAGCTTTATGCACTTACGACAAAAGGAGTAATAAACGGCAGTGTGGAATTTAACGTAGAAACACTTAGCCCTACTTACAAGCTTCTTATTGGTGTACCCGGAAAATCCAACGCATTTGAAATATCCGAAAAATTGGGACTGAAACGGGAAATAATTGATAAAGCCAAACGAACTATCGAAACCGATAAGGTTGAATTTGAAGATGCACTGAAACAAATAGAGGAGAACCGTATATATATTGAAGAAAAGAAACGTGAAATCAACAGGATAAACGAAGAAAGCAAAAAGAAACATTCAAGTTTTCTTGCAAAAGAAAGGAAATCCCTTGAAAAAAGTGAAAAGATGGTTAATGAAGCAAATTATGAGGCAAGAAAAATAATTGAAAATGCCAAAAGGGAAGCTTCAGAAATCATAAAGGAACTTAGAAAATTAAATACATCTATGGATAAAGATAAAGTGCGCAGAGTTAATGAACTAAGGCAGAAGCTCAATGACAGAACAAAAGAATTTGAAAAAAATCAGTATTCCGAAGAGATTAACAAGCAGGATAATTATGATGAAAATGTTGATTTATCTGAAGGAGATGCTGTGTTTGTAAGAAGTCTTAATCAAAAAGGATATATAATAGCAGATGGGGATTCCAATAATGTAATGGTTCAAATCGGATTGATTAAGATGAAGGCTAAAAAATCCGACTTAGTTAAAATAAAATCTGAAGAAGCTAAAAAACAGCAAACAAATATTTCCCATACTATAAAACTTAAAACTTCAACCACAAAACCTGAGATAGATTTAAGAGGGCTTAATCTTGAGGAAGCACTTTTTGAACTTGATAAATATTTAGATGATGCCTATATGTCAAATTTAAATGAGGTGCAGATAATCCACGGTAAGGGAACAGGCATTCTGCGGGACGGTGTGGCTAAATTTCTAAAAAAGAACAAGTACGTAAAGGAATTCAGATTGGGGAATTTCGATGAAGGCGGTAATGGTGTAACTATAGCCAAATTCAAATAATAATATAAACCTAACTTCCGTCTGTAATCCTATAGTCTATAATCAACAATAGATTGAAGTATGGAAGTTAGGTTAAAATGATAAGAACGAAAATTGTAAGTACTATTAATGCAACAGTATTATATGACTATTTTAATTTGACTCTGAAGATATTTCTTTTGTATTATAATCGTTTTTTCCTGACTTTATTAATGCTCCGATTAATCCGCATATTATTGCCGGCAGTACCCATCCGAAACCATACTGCGATAGGGGAAGATTATAAATGAAATCCATTCCAAGTCCTTGTGCTGCAAGGGTCTCAATAAAACTTGCCACAAGTGCTCCTAAAGCTGAACCTTTGAATATATTGTCATTTTTAATATTGTTTCCAAACAATGACAGTACAATTACTGTTAAAGCTGCAGGGTATACAACATTCAATATTGGAGATGCAACAGCTATTATTTCATCCAAGCCCATTGTTGCGATAGCTGCGCTTAATATGCATATTACTATTACTATGGTCTTATAATTTAATTTTCCATTTGAAAGGCGTGCAAAATATGTTCCGCTTGCTCCAACCAGTGCAACTGCTGTTGTTATACACGCTAAAGCAACGACAATGCCTAATATTACAATTCCAAGCTGACCAAGGATTGCTTCTATTATGCTTATTATTAATACTGAGCGGTTAATCTCCATTGGATATATAAGAGATGCGGTAGCACCTAAATATGATAGGCCGCCGTATACTATCAGCAAGCCTATACCTGCAACTATACTTGACCATCCAATTACTTTATTTTTTTGATTTATTTCCGTATAACCTTTTTCAGTAGCAGATTTAACAATCATTACTCCAAAAATTAATGCTGCCAAAACGTCCATTGTTTGATAACCGGATGTGACGGAATTTACTATTAAGCTGTTTTCCAGTTGCACATCTGCAATTGTTCCGATTGGAGAAACAATCCCTTTTATTATCAAAATCAATAAACCGACAAATAGTGTAGGCGTTAAATATTTACCTACGATGTCAACAACGGAGGATTCCTTAATACATAAAGCTAAAATAAGTGCAAAGTACGCCACAATTGTAATTATGGATATCATATTTCCCGACATCCCCGTTATAGGTACAATAGTCATTTCATAAGTTGTTGCTGCAGTTCGAGGTACAGCCACTAAAGGTCCGATACACAATACTATAATTGATGTAAATACCTTGCCGGGTGTTTTACCCAATCTGCCCATTATGCCATCCACATCACTTCTGGTTCTAATCATAGCGAATATTGCGACTAACGCAAGACCTATATCTGCAATGTAGTATAAAATAAATGAGAGCAGCCAGTTTGATCCTGATTCCAATCCTAAATACGGAGGGAAAATAACGTTTCCAGCACCAAAAAAACTAGAAAATAAGGCAAAGCCAATTATTAAGATGTCACTTAATTCTTTTTTCATGTAGTTCTCCTTTTTTGATATCGTTTTCTTTACAGTTACATAAATTTATGATATATTTATTTTATAAATAAGTCAAGTAATTATAAATGTAACGCTATAAAATATTTATTATGATTTGATTCTTAATAGGAAACAAAAATGGATAAATTATAAAATATATTAAAATTTTACTTCAATTTGCTTATTTATTGATGAATATATATATTACTATGAAACACAATAAGTTAAAATGGTTAATTAATCCCATATCCTGTGTATTATTGTTCACATTCATTTTGTGATTTGTTGACATTCAAAAATACTTATTATATACTCTAATTTCTATAGTAAACAGATAGGCTTTTATAATTTTGTGTGTTTTACTATAAGGAGGCTAAAAATGTCCAATGAATTATTAAAATACGTTGGAAATCAAATAAAAACGTTTCGAAAAATAAAAAAATTTACTGTTGATGAGCTTGCAAAAATGATAAATAAAAGCAAGTCGACTGTTTCCAAATATGAATCTGGAGAAATAGCTATTGATATTGTAACATTATTTGATATTTCAAAAGCACTTAATATTAACATAATAAACTTAATAGATTATGAATATGAAGAAAAAACTAGAAAAGATCAGGGCTATTTCTGGCAGTCTAGGCCCTTGTATATGTACCACCAAAGCGGCAAAAAAATTTACTGTTCATTGATAAAGCAGAGGAGAGACAACATAAAAAATAAGACAATCGCAACATTGTATTATAAGATTGATGATATAAATAACCTGAAAAATTGTGAATGCGTATATCAAGGCTTTATGAACCACTATGATAATATTTTAAATTTTAATCTTACAAATTGTTTATTTGATTCAGAATCTGTTTTAATCAATTTTTTTTTACCGATGAGAAAGGTAGTATCTATAGCCGGACTTATAAGCGGACTTGAAGGAGCTTCTCTGAGGCCGGCAAGTTACAAGGTTATTTTGGCAAAAACACCACTTTCGGATGCCGAACAAACAGAACTGCTTCAGCTTCCGAAAGAAGTGATAAAACGCCTAAAGAATGAACATGTATTTAGAGTTGATGATTGATAAATTACCTACAATTTTCAAAGCTGGACTATTTTTGTAGCTATGTTTTCATTAAACGAGAAGTCGTGTTCTACAAAGATCATGGTTGGTTCAAATTTTCTGATGAGCTGTTCAATTTGAATTCTTGAATATACATCGATATAATTTAATGGCTCATCCCAGATGTAAATGTTGGCACTTTGAGACAGGCTGTTTGCCAATAAAACTTTCTTTTTCTGTCCCTGGCTCAGTTCATCTAAATTCTTTGTCAAGCTTCTGGGATTCATGTCAAGCTTTGATAATAAAGTCCTGAATATGGGTTCATTTATATTTTCATTTAATATGAAATTCTTAAAACTTCCGTTCAGGAAGGAAGTGTCTTGAGGAACATACGAAATCTTAAGGTTATTTCCTAGATTTACAGTTCCCTTATAATCAATATTTTCACCTATAAGTATTTTTAATATTGTGGATTTTCCTGAACCGTTTTTACCTCTTAACGCAACCCTGTCACCTTGAATTACCGTAAGGCTTATATTACTTAAAATTTCTCTTTCGCCGTAGCTGACGCTGAGGCCGTCAATGCTAATAAGAGTATTTTTGTAATAATCCATAGGTATTATCTTCAAAGAATCACATTTTTCTATATTCTTAAGAAGTTTCTTTTTTTCATCAATGGATTTTTCTTTACGATTCTCAATGGCTTTTGCACGTTTCATCATTTTAGCTGCTTTGTGGCCTATGGCACCCCGGTCGTAAACATGGGAGCCTATTTTGGATTTTTCAACTAGGTTGCTCCATCCTGCTGTGCGTCTGAAGGAATTTTCAAGTTGGGTTATTTCCTTTTTTAGCCTTTGATTCTGGGTAAGTTCGTAATTGTCCTGTCTGTTTTTATTTTCCTGCCAGCTTGAAAAGTTTCCTTTTTCAATTTCTATGCTGTTTTTATTGATTGAAAGTATGTGGTCAACAATGCCGTCAAGGAAGTGCCTGTCGTGAGATACAAGTATAAATCCTTTCTTACTGTTTAAATACTTTTCCACACAGCTTCTTCCTTCTAAGTCAAGATGGTTGGTTGGCTCGTCTATCAGAAGGAAGTTATTCTTTTTTAAAAATAAAGAAGCAAGCAATACTTTAGTCCTTTCTCCGTTGCTTAATGTATTAAACAGGCGGTTAAGAACATCTGGGGCTACATCCAATTTCCTGATTTCTTTTTCAATCAATTCATTTATAATATATCCGTCATTTTCCATATATAAATTTAGGAGTTCTCCGTATTTTTCCATGGATTTTTTCGTGTTTAATTTTATACATTTATTCATTTCATCTTCCCATAAAGTAAATGGAGCTATTATGTTTTTTACTGTTTCAAGGGTGCTTTTACCTTCATTGGTTTTAAATGGAAAGTAGTCAAATTTTACGGATGATGTTATGGTTCCTTTGTAATTATATTCACCCATCAGAAGATTTAAAAATGTAGTCTTGCCTCTTCCGTTCCTTCCGATAAATCCTAATTTCCAATTTGTATCTATATCAAACGACGTATTTTCAAAAATATTTTTATAACTTGTTTCATATCCGAACGTTAAATTATTTACACTTATTAATGACATAAAAAAATCTCTCCTTTCTTTATAAGAGAGAAAATTAATTCACCATGTAATAAAATAATATCTTAATTTGGTTAAAATAAAACATATAAAAGTATGGAAATTAATTTGCTCTCAATAATAATACACTGAAATAAGCCCACCGGGGCAAAATCCAAATATTCATTACGTAGTCAAAAGCAAATTATATAATCATTCCATGCCTGCCTTTCTTAATAATTTATATTAATTTTATTATATTAAATAATATTACATG
>DHER01000073.1 GCA_002399975.1 Firmicutes bacterium UBA4845
ATCTTTATATTCTAACTTATTTTAGAGGAGGAGGGAAAGGAAGAGGATGACAGACAGTAAAAACAATCCGATTTACGGTCCAAGACGCGGCAAATAAAAAGAGGATTATTATGGGAAGATAGCGAAAGGGGAAATAAAAGGGAAAGGTGAGGAGAGAATGATGTATATTTCATAGTGCTTAGTTTTGAGCGGGGAATAAGCCTGCCGATGCGTAATCGTAGGGTTCAAGGCTGGGAGGTATGGGTAGGGAAATAAAAACTCTCGAAGAGTAATCCTTGTAGGTAAGCTAAAAACAATTATAAAAAACTAGTTTCAATTCCTTTTAGGATTACTTATTAAGAGCTTATTTAATTATATCAATATAGGACTTACTTGACCAGAAAAGAGCTTTGACATATTATGGAGATATATATACAATTATAAATAACTACAAGGGAGGTGAAAAAATGAATCAAGAAAAAATCTATGTGATTGAAAGCAGACATCATTGGTGGATAGATGCAGGTATCGCAGGGCTACATAATATTGCGACCAGCACCGGATTAGATGGAAAATATCATGTCAAACTGGACATCAATGGTTCGAAATTAAAAATAATATATAAGGAAGCTGACCAGCTAAAGCAATTTATGAATGCTTGCTATGAAGAACTATCGGCGCGGTATTGGAATGTTTCGACAAAAAAGCAAGTAGATGAGCCCAAGGCAGTATTCTATGATTCAAGGCAAGACACATTAGAACTGAAACCAAAACGAAATCCAACTCCTATACCAAATTTATTTACAAAAGGAAGCAGTTGGAGATTATCTAATGATGGTGCTGGAATTAGCTTGAACGATATGCCTTTAGATTTGCGTAATAGGGTCGAGGCATTCACCAAAGAACATAATGTTCAGCTATGGGGCAGTAAAAAGATATTGCTTACTGAAGATCCCGTATGCCATAAAGCAATCGAATTTTTCCCAGAAGAAAGAAAGAATAAATCTGTCTGTAGTATTTGTGGCCGAGAGAGCAGCAACTGCAACACTGTTTCTCAACCTACTTATATGCTGTTTGCCAGCAATTCTGCAACCCGGTGTTTTAATTCCCAGGCGGGGGTTCCCGATAAAGTATGCTGGGAATGTGAAATGCTAGGCCGTTTTGCTGTTGATGCGGCGGGATATAGAAAATCATTTGATGATTTATTTATCCTTCAAATTAATTCTCCAGAACTAAATAAAATGATAAATGTGAATAGGCGTATCGGCTATGCTTCTATATTAAGAGAGATAGACATAGAAAATTATTTGTGCAATCTTAGGCGGGATAGGGGTTCGTTGATTACTTATGCCAGAGAGCCATATGAATTCTTGTGGGCATTTTTTATGCAAGCGTATGGGGTAATTAAAGAAAATCAGGAGGTACAGGAATCATCAAATTTATTGGACTTGATTTTCGAATTTAGTCTCTCACAGGCACCAGTTGAAGTTATCTTGCTGGTGGTTAGCGAAAAAGGGCAGACTTTCAACACTAAAGAACTTATTTTCTATAATGATGTAGCTTATGCTTTTCGCCTTCTTTATTTTTTAGAGCAAGAAGATGTAGATGCACACCGGCTTTTTAACAGTTTATATGTAAAAGACGAAAAAGATCAATATAGTAGCTTTCGCAACCTATTTTTCAAAAAAGTTTTGTTAAAACGCACTGTTTTGTTAAACTGTGAGCATTTTGCATCTCACATTACTATGACAGGAATGGAGCCCTACTTGGGGGAGATGCTAAAGTTCCTAATGAAATATGAAGCGTCCTTGGGAGGGATAAAAATGACAGATAAGGAAGTTGAAGTTGCAGTAAACCTAGGGAAATCCATAATACTACAAGCGCGAGAAGTTCTGGATGGAGAAGAGCTGAAGAAAATTAAAGGCGATTTATTTACCTTAAGGAAGGCTCGTAATAAGGGGGATTTTCTTAATAATTTGAACACTCTTCAAATGCGATATGGATTGATCTTAAATCATGTAATTGAGGAAGGCATTTTGGAGAGAGTACCTTTTGATGAATTCAAAGCTTATTGTATTATCGGAGCTTTAAATACATTTAATGGTATAACTAAAACGAAAAAGAATGAAGGAGGTAATGTACAATGAATACGGCAAAATGCTTAACCATATCATATTTAACCAAAGCGTCTTATGCTTCTCTGAATGGCTCTGATAAGGAAGCTGATAATATTTCCAGCATTAAGAAGATTCAAATGGATGATGGAAGAGAATATCCTTATTGTTCTTCGCAAGCGGTACGGCGGGCATTACGTGAACAGTTAGCCGTTCTGGGACACACTCTTTCAGAAGGGGTTGCGGCAGCACAAAAAAAAGGCGCGGCCACTACGCAGTGTGAGCCCCAAAAATATATTGATGATGATTTATTTGGCTTTATGCGGGCCGACAAGGCTACCATCAAACGAACCAGTCCTGTCCGAGTATCACCGCTCATTGCTCTGGAACCATACCGTGGGGATCTTGATTTTGGAACTAATTATATGTCAACAAAGGCTGGAGGCAACCCCAATATATTTGAGACAGAAATCCATTCTGGTTTTTATAGAGGGACCATTCTCATTGAGCTTGATAGGGTCGGGGAAAAATCCCCCGGAGATCTATACGAGCTTAAATGTGATTCTAAGGAGAAAACTAAACGGGTAAGTGATTTACTAACGGCTATTCAAAATCTGTGGACTGTGGGAAGACAGAGCAGGTTTTTGAGTGATATTTCACCCAAATTGGTTTGTGGGGCATTACTCAGAGTGAAAAACCCGATATTCTTGGAAACTCTTGAAATTAACGAGAAAAACGATATTAATACTGAATTAATTGCGAGTACTATCAAGGATAACGAAAATGTAATTATATCTTCTGTTATTGGAGAAAGGAAATCTTTCTTTAAAAGTGATCATACTGAGTTCCTGCCCATTGGGGAGGCGTTTGCTATTATGCGAGAGTGGATGAATAAATGCTTCAATTAAATCGGAAGGAAGGAGCAATAATGCAAGGCTTTTATTTCCAATATTCTGCTCCAACTGCTTCATTTCGAGATCCTGGTAGCCAATTGTATCACTCTTGCCTACCACTACCCCCCTTTTCGACTTTGGCCGGTATTGCAGGGGCAGCGCTCGGGATGAGCTTTGAGTCCATCATTGATTATTTTCGCGACCAGCATATTTTTGCAGGTGTAAAAGGATTTAGCCGGGGACGAGGAAGAGATTTATGGAATTACGCCAAGATTACCAGCAATAGCATAGTTGGGAAAGACATTTTAAATCGTGAGTTCTTGGCATATTTAGAAGGTAAAATTTTTTATGCTTCACCGAATGTTGAAGTTATTAATAAAATGCATCATGCATTTAAATCGCCGATTTTCTGCTTAACTTTGGGCAATAGTGATGATTTGTTTGTTAATCATTCCATCAGCCCGGTTATTGAAGTTGGTTTAACAGAAACCAGTGCCATCCAGAATTGTATGATACCGGCTGATATATCCGGACTATATGAATTTGATTGGGCAAGCATCAAAATTGCGCCTTTGAACGTTCAATTAAAAGCACCACAAGTATTCAATTTACCAGTTGATTACGAATTCAAAGGTTTGGTAAGAAAGGGATGTCAATACCAAGTATTTACCTATGTACCTGAAAATATCAAATTTAAGAAAACGATTGAGGTCTATAGTTTTGATGAGGAAACAGTACCATTATTTAGCCTTAACTAAAAGAAGGTGGATTTATTGTATTGGGCCAAACCCGATCAAATTTATGACCAACATATTGAACAATGTTATGAAATTTGGGTTCGGTTGTGGAAGCTAAAAGAACCATATATAGAGCAATGGTTGCAAGAAATTGATATGCCCTTACGTGAATTTAGAATAAAAAGTCTTATCTCTGTGTTATTTCATGATATAGGCAAACTAAGCCAAGTTTTCCAAGATTTTATGGAGGCATTGAGAGAGGGGAAAAAAATAGAACGAAGCCAGTATTTTCGCCATGAAATTAACTCAGCAATTTTTCTTATGGAATACTGGCATAAACGGCGGGATTCAAGTCAAGATGCTTTTTTTCCTTATGAAGTATGGGCGGTATTAGGACATCATAAAGCCCTGGAAAGAAATTGGACCAGTTTTGAACGTGAGAAGAGAAGGAATGAATGGCCTGAATTATCGAGCAAAAGTATTGAATATGCAATTGGGGTGGTAGTTGATATTTTGAAAGAGGAGGGAATAACCCCTCCTTCTTATCAGCCTTTAATAAGCGTTAATAACTGCAAAAATCTTTTTTTCCTTAAAATGCGCAGCATGCTTGATATAGAGCATCAAGGTTTATACGATCATTTTAAACTCTCAGATAAACGTCAAATATATTCTGTTATGAAAGGCATTCTCCATTTTTGTGATTGGATGGCATCATCAGAGCATGGCGAAAAGCGTTTATTGTATTTACCGCAAACCCAAGGGCAATTATTAGAGAGGATGAGGCAAAAAACCCAAAATGATGGCAAAAATTTTAATTTGAGACCTTTTCAGAAAAAATGTGCCGATCAAAGTGGTAACATATTGGCCATCGCTCCTACCGGTTCAGGAAAAACGGAAGCGGCATTACTCTGGGCGATTAATCGACCGAATCCACGTATAATTTTCCTTATGCCGACCATGATAACCTCTAATAGTCTGTATAGCAGAATGACCACATGGTATTTTGATGGTAAGGAATCTGGATTATGCCACTCAGGAGCGCAAACCTATTTTTGTCTGGAAGATGTTGATCCGATTAAAGTGAGATTGCAGCTTTTGCATAGTAAAGCCCTTATACCACCACTGATGGTTGCCACTGTTGACCAGGTACTTAATACCGGCTTTAACACCGGAACCTGGACGTTAAAGGAAATGGCACTAGCGGGAAGTTCAGTTATTATTGACGAAATCCAAGCCTACGATACATTTACATTGGGGTTAATAAGCGAAACGGTTAAAAAAATCCTTCGCTTAGGTGGAAGGGTAATGATAATGAGCGCGACCATGCCCAAGGTGTTACGGGAACATTTTGCTTATTTATTACCTGATGTCAGAGAACCGATAATTGCTGAAGAAAATATGCAGTCAACCCGTAATGAATGGCATTATATGGATTGTGAGTTGGATGAACTTGATGACTTTGTTAAAGAAAAGCTGGATTGGGGATTAAGGGTGGCTATTATTGTAAACGATATTGAATCTGCTAAACGAACTTACTACAAATGGAAGAACCAATATGACGCTATGTGTTTTCATGCGGAATTTACTATGGAGGATCGACTGGAAAAAGAAAAGCGCATCGAAGAAGTTCGGTTACTCGTTGCAACGCAGATTGTTGAAGTCTCTCTTGATGTTGATTTTGATATAATGCTTAGCGAGTGTGCTCCCTTTGATTCCCTGGTTCAACGGGCAGGACGATGTAACCGTTATGGGGGAAAGGAAAATTCCCAGTTTATTATTTTTAGGGCATCAGAAGTAAGCAAAAAGTACGTATATAAGAAATCACTTACTATACTTGAAAAAACAGAACAAGTGCTGAAACGGTATGCTAATGGATTATTATCTGAACAGGAAATAGCCGATCTTTTAGAACAAGTATATGACGGTTTAGATATTCAGGATGAAAAATACCATAAAGCAAGCTGCATCTATTCGGAAGTAGCACAAAGTGAAATATTCTATGATTTGCCGTTTACCGAAGAGAAAACTAGAGATTTTGATTATTTAAAAGTGAGTATTATTCCTATTGATTTTTGGGAAAAAGTTGAAACATACATTAAAGAGGGGCGTTATGCTTTAATTGCATTATATGAAGTACCTATAGGAGCCAAGAAATATTTTGCCTTACGTTCAAATAATCGCTATCAGGAAAATACACACAATCTTTCAGTATTTCATGTTTCGTATTCATCTGATACAGGGATAAACATTTGATGAAATTTTGTTTTATGTAAGTTTACTAAATACAATCTCAATATTAGTGGCGGCTAACCGAATGGAATCTGCCATTGGGGAAAGTCTGGCCTTTGCATACCCTGAAATCAATTATGCTTGTCTAGGTAATCGTATTACAATAATCTATCATAAGCCTGCTCATAGGTATCTTCTGCCTAGGATAAGGCAGTAGTTAAATTAACTCGCTTGAAATTATAAATTTTTTTGGAGTTATGTAAGATTTTCTATCGAATGAATAATGAATTTGTTATAAACATTAAATAGCGAACCACTGAACTCGCTCAAATAGAGATTATCTATCAATATGTATATTTTTAGGCAGAAAATCACATCTCATTGTTTACAAAAAATACAGCATGTGCTATAACTTTTTCGAGGTGAATATGTGAAATTTCCGGATTTTGTAAAATATATGCACGAAAAACAGGCATGAGCCAAGAAGAGTTGGCGCATGCCTTAAATGTTAGTTTGCCTCAATCAATCGTTGGGAGAACGGCAAGACACGTCCCAATAAATTGACCAAAGCTGTCTTCTTTGATTACTACAAGAAAAATGTATCGAAATAAAGGAAGATGATGTGCTATGAGTAATGTAATGGATAAGATCGCTCACGAAACAAATGGTAAGAGCTTTAAAACTTTTAAATATAGTTTTGATTCCGTGGGTGTGCCATCATTTGATTATGATGATAATCAGGAAATCATTTGGGAGCGCATAGGGGAAACTGTAACTTACAGGAAAACTATTAACCTTGCTGATAAGGCCAAGCAAATTTCTGCACATGAACCATTGTTCCGCTATTTTCTTGATGGATCACGCAGGGTGTTTAAAGTTGATGATATTGCATATAGAAATCAAGTTTTTCCTGTCATTGCTGGTCAAATCGGCATTGGGTGCTGTCAGCGAAAAAGTAAAGAAATGAAACCACTGCACTATAATCGTCGGCTTTCTATTGCATTACCCAAGATTGCTAATCAAAATGATTGGCATAAGGAATTGTTTTTTGCGAATTTGTTAAAAAAAGTCAATACAGATAGCCTGCTTCAAAGTAGAGGTATAGCGTTTACAGATATTGTGTCATATAAGAACAAAAAAGATGAGGGCGAAAAACTCGAAAATAAAGGGATAGCCGCTATTCAAGACTTGATGATTGAAAAAGAAAAAGAAATGGTGGCATGGTTAGTAGGTAAAAATCATTTAAATCAGAACCATTATCTGCTTAAGGATGGTTCTTTGGAATATCTAGTTGTTGATTTAAAAAATGAACGTGAACTTCGTAACTTTCGTAACAACTACCGTTGGGTAGTTGGAGCATCGAAGTCATTCAATCCTGAAAATTGCATGGATCATAAAGGCAAAAACAATTCCAACCAGATTGTAGACCTTCAACTATACCATAGAACGCCTGTAAGTATGTACAGTTCTCCTCGTATTGGAAATATGAAATTTGCTGTTTGGTATGTGAGAGTTCGAGATAAAATTCACACTACAAATGCATTTGACGGTATTCTGAAGCTCGAAAAAATATTGGTAACAGAGGAACAGATTGCACACGGAGTTGACACCGAAGAAGTTGACTTGATAACGTCAAATATCATAAATGAGCGTAATCCAGTGTGCTACGCAAGTGATTTCAGATGGGCAAACCATCTTTATCCTGTATATGTCACTGAATCGTATGTTAAAAGCAAATACATGAGTAATACTATGTTTTTGAGTTTATTCTGATTGGAGGTTGTATTGTGGGAAAAATTATTGGAAAAGTAATTGCGACAGAGAAAAATCCATCTACAATTGATGAGTTTTATTTTTGGACAAATCCCAAGCTAATTTTGAATCCTTTTGATGTGGTAAAAGTGAACCATATCAATAACAGTATTTCATATGGCGTTATTGAAGAAATTTCCCATATTACTGATACAGCTAGTTTTTTGACAAACTATATTTCAAATGATTTTGGCGATGTTAATGCACTAGAAAACACCCATCGCATCGGCATGAATTATGTTCGCGCTAAGGTAATTGGAAATACTGATAACATCTATATACCTTTGCTTAATAATGAACAAGTACATTTAGCAGACGCTAATGAAATATCTCATGCTTTGGGATTGGCCAACATGAAAAATCCTATACTTTGTGGCTATCTGGAGATGTATAATGGTGCAGATGCAGAAGATAAAATAACATTGCCTGTGAATATGGACGCAAGATTTCTTATTGGTCCAGAGGGAGCCCATTTAAACATTTCGGGTATATCTGGACTAGCTGCAAAAACATCATATGCTATGTTTCTATTGAAATCTATTCAAGATAAATGTATTGACAATTCCTTGGAAATAGATAATGATGTGGCTTTCGTTTTATTCAATGTTAAGGGTAAGGATTTATTGGCGCTTGATGAACCTAATGAATTTGAATCTAGGGAGGAGAAAGAAGAAACCTTTGCTTTGTATGACATGCTTGGCATGTCAAAAGAGCCATTCAAAAATGTAACATATTATTATCCATATTCGAACAGAAACATCTGGAATACATATCAGGATAAGGGTGCATTGGAAGACCAACAGGCATTGGACAAAGCGTTTCTATATAAATATGAATATGAAGATGATAAGGATAATCTTGACCTTATGTTTGCAAGCCTAGATGATCCTACACAATCCACAGATTCAATTATAAACTATATTATATCCAACCAAGGCGGATTTGGTGGCTTGACTGATTGGGAAGACTTTTTAGAAGAAGTACAAAAACGGTGCAAGGCTGGAATGCAGGGTGATAAGGAGATATCGGTTGCTAGCTGGCGAAAATTTAACCGCATTATTCGAAAATCAATATACCGGAACCCTATTTTTGGCAGAGTTCATGGAGAAAAAGAAACGCGGATTAATGATGCACTAAAAAATATCAAAAAGAATGAAGTTCATGTGATTGATATAGCAAAACTAAATGAAGATATGCAGGGATTCGTGTTTGGTGATGCGGTTAGAACAATATACGACTTGCAATTGGGGCAGTTCGCGACGGATAATGAAAATTATACCCCGCCCTCAAAGATTGTAATTTTTATTGATGAACTGAACAAATACGCTTCTTCGGATGCTCCTAAAAGCTCGCCTATTCTCCGTCAAGTATTGGATATTGCTGAAAGGGGACGCTCTCTTGGGATTATCCTTTTTGCTGCAGAACAGTTTAGAAGCGCCATCCATGATCGAGTAACCGGAAACTGTTCCACACATGCTTATGGACGGACGAATGCTATTGAGATTGCTAAGAGAGATTATAGTTACATACCATCCGTATATAAAAATATGATGACACGGCAAAAACAGGGAGAATACATTATACAAAACCCTGTGTTTAGGTCGCTTTTAAACATAAAGTTTCCAAAACCCATCTATAAACAACATAAGCAATGAGGTGCAGCTAATGGCCGTAATAGGTAAAAATATTATTGAAAACCTCACAACAGCAATGTACGAAAACAATAACATTATCTTTCGTGAGTATATTCAAAATTCAGCTGACCAGATTGATAAAGCAATTAAAATGAATTTGGCCGATCAAAGCGAGCTATATGTTGACATTGATATTGATACAAAGAATCGCTGCATTACTGTTTATGACAATGCAACTGGATTGGGAAAAGATGTATTTAAAGATAAGCTAACTAGCATCGCTGATTCCGACAAAGATAGGGATGAAGATAAAGGATTCCGGGGAATCGGCCGTTTGGGCGGTTTGGCTTGTTGCGACACACTTATTTTTTCTTCGAGTATCAAAGGTGAATCGGTAAAATCAATAATGATGTGGGATGCAAAACGCCTTCGAGATATTATTAATGATCCCGATCAGCGGCCTTTAGCTGGTGATCTTGTTGACATGGTAACATCGCATAAAGAGGAATCATACGATACTGATAGCCATTTTTTTGAAGTAAAATTGGTTGATGTCTTGGATGAAAACAATGAGCTGCTTGATGAGTACAGTGTTCGAGAATATCTTCAAGCTGTAGCACCTGTTCCTTACCCAAATGGATTTGTTTTTCGTTCAAAGATATATGATTTTGCTCGTGACGAGGGCTTAGTAATAGACGAATATAAAATACTGATTAATGGTGAACAATTATTTAAAGGGTACACCTCTAATCTTTATGAAGGTTCCCCTGAAAACAAGACCATATACGATTCTATTACAGATATGGAATTTAGAAAATTTTATGCTAAAAATGGCGATCTTTTGGCATGGATGTGGTTAGGAATATCGAAATTTAAACGGCAAATTCCGTCAGTTAATCAAATGCGTGGGATTCGTTTGCGCAAGGAGAATATTCAGATTGGCAATTCGGAAACCATCTCCTATCCCAAGTTTTTTAAGGAATCTCGTGGCAACTACTATTTTGTTGGGGAGATTTTTGCTGTCCACAAAAACCTTATACCGAACGCGCGACGTGATTATTTTAATATCAATCCCACATGCCGCGCTTTCGAGAGATCCATAAAGCCATATATCCATAATGACCTTTATAAGCTATATCATTTTGCCAATGAAGTGAAAAATGCACTTGTAAAAGAAGTGCAATATGTAACGATGCAGCATGAATATCATGAAAAACTGAAATCCAATGAGTTTATTGACAAAGAAGATGAGATAAGGGCATTAGAAGCCTTAGAGAAACAAAGGGATGTTGCGGAAAACGCGGCCAAAAAACTGGAATTGCGTAATGCGAATGCAGAAAGCGACCCAGTACTTAGGCGTGTATTTGATGCCTTGCAAAATGAATATAAGACAGATGTGAAACCACCTGAAACTACAGAACCATCAAAACAAGAGAAGAAATATAAAACACAATCACTTTCCAAGCTTAATAAGCAGGAGCGTAAGCTTGTGAGTCGTGTCTATGCGATTATAAACGCTATTCTTCCAAAAGATATGGCGGAGATGGTCATAACAAAAATACAAGAAGAATTAAGTAAATGAAGCGGAACATTCTACTTATAGAGCCAAACTATAAAAATAAATATCCCCCAATAGGGCTGATGAAACTATCTACATATTATAAGATGCTTGGGGACAATGTAACTTTTTTCAAAGGGAATCTTATGGATTTAGTTCTTGAAGATACATACCAAGCATTGTTAAAGCAACTTTATGCTAATGACGATACTGTTTTTTGGGAAAAACACAAGCCGCAAATTTGCGAATATATCAAGCGTGGATACACAAACATATTTGATGAGCTCATTTTGCTTTCCGAAAGCCCTATCGTTAAGGAGCTATTTAAATATTACCGGAAATACTATCATAAGCAAGAATACTTCTTACCAAAGAATCGAAAATGGGATCGACTTTGTATTTCTACTCTATTTACATTCTATTGGGATATAACTATCGAAACAATTAATTTTGCCAAGAAGTTATGCAGATCGGAAAAAGACATTATGGTCGGGGGTATTATTGCGACAATTCTACAAGACAGATTGGAAAAAGCCACAGGTATAAAACCATTTGCGGGTTTGTTAGATAAACCTGGAGTATTAGATAATAACGACATAATTATTGATACATTGCCATTAGATTATTCTATTTTAGAAGAAATTGATTATCAATACCCGGCCTCAGATGCATATTTCGGATATATGACACGTGGATGCGTAAACAAATGCAAGTTTTGTGCGGTTCCTAAACTTGAACCTGAGTTTAAAGAGTTTATTTCAATATCCGAACATATTGCCAATACAGATAAAATGTTTGGCCTCAAAAAAGACCTTTTATTATTAGACAACAATGTTTTGGCATCATGTCAGTTTGATAGAATTATTGATGAAATCAAGGAAGTTGGTTTTACTAAGGGAAGTAAGTTAGATTCGCCTAATTTGTTTGAGATAGCTGTAAAAAATTTACGTTCAGGTTATAATGATGCTGGATATCTTCGAAGTATAGTAAAGCAATATCATGCTCTAATCAAAAAATATGGTTCCCAAAAAATTCAAAAAGTGTATGATTTGCTGGAGGCTCATCATTTGCTTGAGTATCATACTGCAAAAAAAGAAGCTGTCTTCGCAACCTATGATGTCGTTAAGGAACTGTTTGAGAAGTTTTACAAAAAACCTTCTCGACAAAGATATGTTGATTTTAATCAAGGGATAGATGCACGCTTAATCACTGATGCCAATATGAAAAAAATGGCTGAAATTCCAGTCAGGCCCGTAAGAATAGCTTTTGATAACTGGCGTACACATAAGATATATGAAAAGGCAGTACGTACCGCTGCGAAATACGGGCATAAGGATTTATCCAATTACTTACTTTACAATTACGACGATAAACCTATAGAGCTTTATTGGCGTTTGAAGCTTAATATTAGATTATGTGAAGAATTAGACATAAGTATCTACTCTTTCCCAATGAAATATCATCCAATTGAAGACCCTGAGTATTTTAGCAATCGGGATTATATTGGACAATACTGGAATCGCAAATATATTCGTACGATTCAAGCAGTACTTAACTCTACGAAAGGAAAAATCGGAAAAGGTCTTTCTTTTTTTAAAAAGGCGTTTGGAGCCAACGAAGATGAATTTTATAAATTGTTATATATGCCAGAAACGATGATTATCTATCGTTTTTACTTTGAGAAAATTGGGATGACAGAGAAATGGTGGAGCGCGTTTCAAAGTCTCTCTGCTGAACAAAGAGCATTGATAAACCCAATTATACATAGCAATGATTTTTCTGAAATTGAAAAGCTCACTAATGATAACGATGTGCTATCCGTGTTGTCATACTATAAAATAACTCGAGATGATGCTGAAAAGCTAATGCAATCCGGGAAGCCTTATGCCCACCCTGCCGGTTGGTTTCGTTTTTAGACTACCTGTGAGGGAATTTAAGCTTAAGCATGATTCTGTAGCTTAATCTATTCTTTAAATTTAATATTATATTTTGCTGCTTTGCGCACAATGGTAGGCTGACTTACGCCTAAGGCTTTAGCTGCTTTTCGAGTGGTTCCCAAAGATTCTAGCGTATTTTTAAGAACACGTTCCTCAACTTTTTCAATTGTCTGTTTTAAGGTATGTCCTTCGAACAAATCCATAGTTAAATGGGATTGAATTGGATTCATCATAGGGAGATCAACCTTTTTAATTATGTCTGTGGGAGAAGTAACAACTAACCGTTCGATAAGATTTTCTAATTCTCTGACATTGCCAGGCCAATTATAATTCATCAGGTTTTTTATAACGCGTTCATCAATACGCTTATTTAGCCCATATTTAGAATTGAAGATTTCGAGAAAATGATTTACTAAAAAGGGTATTTCAACCTTTCTTTCCCGCAGAGGAGGAACCGTTACGGGAACAACATTTAAACGATAATATAGATCTTTACGAAATTTTTTGAGGGCAACCATCTGTTCCAGATCTCTATTAGTTGCTGCGATAATGCGAACATCAATACTGGTAGGTTCAGTACTGCCGACTCGAGTAATTTCTCTTTGCTGAATGGCCCTAAGCAGTTTCCCTTGTAAAGTCAATGGCAATTCGGCTACTTCATCAAGAAATAGGGTGCCCGTATTTGCAGTTTCAAAGATTCCGGCCTTTCCATGCTTATTGGCTCCAGTAAAGGCTCCCGGACTATAACCGAATAATTCTGATTCCAGAAGATTTTCAGGAATGGCGGCGCAGTTAATACTGATTAACGGTTTTTTCCCTCTGGTACTGTTGGAGTGAATAATATTCGCTGCTATTTCCTTGCCAACCCCTGATTCTCCTTGAATCAAAACAGTAGTGTCAACTCGTCCCAGCCGAATACATAGATCAAGCAAATCCCGAGATTTAGGGGAACGTATGATATACTTGTCAACCATATTATATTTAGTGAGTTCTTCTTGATAATGCTGGCTTAAATTACGTGCTTGTTCCAAGTCGGTTTTTAGCTGATCTAGCTCGGTTATATCTCTTATGTTCATAACGACCCGAGATATGCGACCGGAATTATCAAAAATCGGACTGCCTGTCTTTAGCAACTTATGTCCGTTTTTCTCACATAAGGTGGTTACCCGTTCCTTGCGTTTCAAAACCAGAGGTACAGTTGAATGCCGCATTGAGCCTTCATCAACTAACTCTTCGAGGGTCTTGCCTAAAAATGTGTAAACGCTAAAATAAAGTG
>DHER01000126.1 GCA_002399975.1 Firmicutes bacterium UBA4845
ATACTCCGAGCAAACGGGGAGTCTGATAAAATCAGCTTCATAGCATCCGACATTGCGTTTCTATCGCCAACAGGTACTAAAATGCCATTAGACCCTGACTTTATAACTTCTCGAGCCCCACCAATTGGATGATCTGTCGAAATTACCGGTAAGCCCATTGCCATTGCTTCTATCAAAGCATTGGACAGTCCTTCATAATCTGAGGGAAGCACAAACAATGTTGCTTTTTGTATCTTATCAAGCACCTGCCTATTGTAGCCTTTTAAAATAACCCTTCCCTCCAAATGTAATTCTGAAATCTGTAATTCAAGTGAAGATCGAAGAGATCCTTCTCCATATATCTCCAGAACATATTCCGGGAACAATGCGGCGATATCTGCAAAAGCATTAATTAATAATCTGTGATTTTTCTGCTTCTCCAACCTACCCACGGAAACGATCCTTTTCTCCCGTTTTTCTATCCAAGGAGAGGGAATCGAATCATCCAAAGGATTCAAAATAATAATACTGCGTCTGCGGATCTCTGGTTTAAAGTAATTACAGGCATCCTGAGTCTGAAAAACAAATCCATCTGCTCTTTTATATGACGCATCCCTTTTATTTCTCAATTGCCGACTGTCCGGATCAACGTAAGGATTGTTGCGTTCACTCAAAACCACTTTTATCCCCGTCTTATATAACGACTTTAAAACAAAGAGATTCACAGTCGCTGTAAAGGAAACCACAATATCGGGCTGACAGGATAATACCTGCTTTTTGTATTCATGACATCGGGATAGATAACGTAATCCACGAATATTAATTTTGCTTCGAACCTCGGAAACCTCTATTTTTTCATCTATTGGATACTCGATTTGACTATTAGCAATCATTTTTATGTATACTTCATGACCTTCACGGGTCATTTCATTTGCAAGGCGTGCGACAACTCTCTCTGCTCCGCCGCCAGCCAATGAGCCAATTGTAAATAAGATTCTCATTTATTTCCTTTCATTATTCCTGATTATTTTTTTCAGGCAATTACAATAAGATTCCCCGGCTGATCCAGCGGTAAAACCGTTTTTCTGAATCATGGAAAGGCACTTTTCAGGCGATGGATATTCCTTTCTTACTCTACTGATCATTGCTTCTGTCCAAATGGAGGTACTGGTTATAGGAAGGAACTTGACAAGCCCTAAATTCATATCGCATTCTCGTGTTATAGAGTCTGATAATATGATTGGAGTACCTGCAGCCTGACTTTCTATAGCTACAGTCGGCAATCCTTCCCAAGTTGAAGGTAATATAAGCAGGTCTGCATACTTCAATAAATAAGGAATATCATTCCTATGCCCAATAAAGCGAACACTATTCAATATTCCCATTCTGGAAGCTTTAGCATAAACCTCGGTAAACAATTCACCGTCACCAGCAAACAAAAATACAAATGGCCTGCACTCCATCTTTAATTGAACAATCAGCTGCAATATAAAATCATGATTTTTCTGCAAATTAAAACGCCCCACATGCATAAAAACCAGAGTATCCTCTTCTACACCAAATTCCTGATTATAGGCTTGCTGCTGTTTAATGGATAATGCGGTTTTATAAGCACTAATATTGACACCATTATGAATGAGTGTGGCTTTTCTCTTTAAAAGATACTTTGAGCCAAAAATAAAATCAGCGGCTAATTTACTACAGGTCATATAATCCGTAGCGATTCCATAATTGGTTCTTTGATTCATATATCGCACAAACGGTAACATATCAAAGTGTCTCTCATATTGTGTCTTGTGAGCATGGAGAATAAACGTATGGATATGATGCCGTACAGCAGCTCTTTGAAAAGGTACTGCTCTTAATCCGTCAATATGACAGTGAACTGCATCATAGGCATGCGCAACCATAACCTGATTAATAAAATCCCAGAATTTTTTCCAACCTTCCAATCTTGGCCTTGGCATTAAATAAGATTCTGTTCCTATCGCGTGAACCCGTTTCAAGAACCTTTCTCCACCCTTATAGCTGAATGCCATGATATCAAAGGTAAAATCTTTGCTCTTATTTTCTAAAAGATTCAGAATCAACGAGGATATACCCCCACCATAGCCAGAAAAAATATGGAGTACACGATATTCAGATTTCTGATTACTCGTTTCCATGTAAAACTCCCAGATATTCCTCTCGAATTCTTTTCACGTCGACACGGCTCTTTACAAACTCAATAGCATTCCTTGATATCCTCTGGAATTCAACACCATTCATATCCACAAGTTTCTGCAGATTATCTATAAATTCTTTCTGATTGTTCAAAGATATCGCCCAGCCAGCTTCCGCTTTGTTTACATCGTTCCATGGAGTCTGGTCACTGATCATTACGGGAAGACCGGCCAATAAGGCTTCTGCGATAACATGTCCATAATTTTCACTTAATGTAGGCAGAAAAAATACCTGATACCCACTTAAAACATTGTAAACCTCAGCATGTTTCACTACTCCCTGATACGACACCTGCACGTTACCAGGCATATTCGCAATAATCTGAAGACAATCATTCCAGTAATCCGGATTCTCCAAGGGGCCATAAATAGCCATCCTGATATCCCCATGCAATTGTCTTATACAATTTAATGCAAATATCAAATTCTTCTTTGGATGAATCCGGGACAAAAACACCAAGAATAGTTCGCCAGATCTTTTATCATTACAAATATGTAAAAAATCTGGAATCGTCGGGATATTATCCAATAATAAAATCCTATCGGGGGATATATGCAGTATCTTTTTTATGGCTTCGGTTTCTTCCTCACTGGTAGATTGAAAACTTATCAACCTGCTTTTCCAATATTTTTTCAAAGCCCATAAATACGGCATCTTCTTATATTTCTTCTTAAAAGCATTTTTACATAATTCACCACGTGGAGCTATTAATGCACGTATATTTTTTTGCTCTGCTAAACTTAGAAAAGGATACGTGCGCTTCATGTCAAATATACTATTTAGATAAATCCAATCCGGCTTTACTTCATCTAAAATTTTCTGAAAGTATGGAACCCTCATTTCACTTTCTTTTAGATATCTGACATGTGCATTACCTTGTAGCTGCCATCCTTCTCCGATCCCTTTCAGTTCTGCCTTTGAACCATATTCATGATTGCTCGTTACTATATAACAATCTATATCATGGCTCATTAACCGACAAAAATTTAAGATACTGACAGGAGGGCCACCGTAATTTTGAGCTGGAAAATAGCCTGATACAACTATTAATATCCGCATATAAGTGATCTCTCTTTTATATTAAAAGCAAATCTTATATAGCAATGATTCATCATATTAGAAAACCATCCATCCTGGATAACAAACTCTCCTTATCATAGTTTTGTTTACTGTACTGATAGGCATTATTCGCCATCCTTTTTAACTCATCGTCTGATTTGGATACGAAATTTTTTATTTTAAGAGCCAACATTTCAGCATTACCTGCATTACTATAAGTTCCCGCTTTAGCCTCTCTTATAACATCCTGAACTTCACCATCTGCTGATACTATTATTGGTATTCCGCAAGCTAAACATGACTGCATTTTGGCTGGCAGTGTCATAGAGAATACTTTGCTTCTTGACAAACAAATCAAAGCTGCATCACATACGGACATAAACTCTGGTATTCTAATTGCCGGCTGTCTGGAAATAAAATTAAACATCTCAGATAAATTATGCTTATATACCAAATCTATCAATGTATCCTTAAAACGTCCATCCCCTACAATATTAAATCGGACATTGACTTTTTCCTTCTTTAAAATATTCGCTGCTTTGGGCAATACTTCTAACCCTTGTGCCACACCAATATTTCCTGCAAATACAATATTAAATCCGTCCTCTTTAATCTCTGGCACCTGAACAGTCCCACGTTTTACTGGCTTATAAAACTCTTCTGCATACTGCGGCCAAAACTCCAGTTTCCCAATATCGACACCGCGTTTATTTATAGATGCTATAAAGCTTTTTGAGGAAGTAAATATTCTATTGCATCGCTTGTATATATAATCAACCATACTGCCAATTGCTTTCAAAATACCTTTGCTTTTTATACCAGCAACTATTTCTACATTTTCTGGCCATAGGTCTGTTACATATAAATAGCACGGAATCTTTTTTTTTCTGGCATACCAAACTCCAGGCAATGCCTGCGTCATGGGAGAAACTTCATAGATAAAAACATAATCAGCATTTATTTTGGTAAATAATTTCCATAAAAATCCTGTCACAACAAAAGATAAGTAATTCAGTACTAACATCAATGCATTGTGTCCTCTTGGTATCACAGGGATTCTTATAATATTTATACCTTTATAGGATTCCTTCCTTCTCTTACAGATCCCATATCCTTTATAATACTTACCCTGTGGGTAATTAGGAATGCCTGTGATAACTGTTACCTTATTGCCTCTTTTTACCCATTCCGCGCAAATATCATTTATTCGAAATTGCTCAGGATAAAAGTACTGTGAGATAACCAAAATATGACTCATTATCTTTAACCTATT
>DHER01000142.1 GCA_002399975.1 Firmicutes bacterium UBA4845
ATATTTAGGTTGTATTCATCCTTTGGATCATTTAAGGGAGCATAGGTCAAGTTCTTCTTGTTATGTTCCTTTAAGATTTCTGTAGCTTCCGCAGCCTTTTTTTCCCAGGCAGTCATTGTAGGTTGTTCTTCTTCTGGCTGCTTTGCTAATTCCTCAGCTGACTTCTCTGCGGACTGCCCATCTTTTTTCTCTGGTCCATCGGTTACTCCCGTTTCTTTTGTATCATCTTCACCAACGACTGATTCTACTTCTGGCGCCCCCTGGGTTTCCGACTCACTCTGCGCATTTTCCGCGTTTGAACACCCAGAGAAAGCAGCCGAAGTCATAATCATTAATACAACTATAAAAAACTTATCCCTTTTACTCATTGCCGTCTCCTCGCAATTCTAAATCACACCATCTAAGCGCATTTTCGCTGGCAAAAGTCTTTTCATTGGCTAACTTTTATTTCTTTCTAGCCTTTAACTCCTGAGCTTGTTATACCTCTAACGTAATATTTCTGCAGGAATAGGAAAAGAATGATCATAGGAAGTGCTGTTATAATAGCTGACGCAAATATATTTCCCCACTGATTCGAATGTTGTCCAAACAGATAATTTACACCAATTTGAATAGTATATTTTTTTGAATCCCGAAGGACTGTCAGTGGCCATATAAAGCTATCCCATTGACCTGTAATAGTCATAATCGTCATAGTTATAATTGGTGATTTTGTTAATGGCATAATAATTCGGCTATATATTCTAAATTTTCCACACCCATCAATAGTTGCTGCTTCCTCTATTGCGCTTGGAAAATCAAGGAATGCTTGTCGAAAAAAGAATATACCAAATGCATTTGCAAGAGCGGGTAATACTAATGCCGAAAACTTATCTAATAAATCTAATTTTCTTATAATCATAAATTGAGGTAGTAACATAACCTCACCAGGAACCATTAAAGTAATTAGTAATATTGTGAATATTAGTTTACGCCCCGGAAACTTAAGTCGTGCGAAACTATACGCTGCCAATGAGTTTATAATTAAACTTCCAGCTGTTACAATAGCAGTAATTACTAATGTGTTTAAAATATATCTACCAAAATGATAGATTTTAAATAATTCAATATAGTTATCCATTGTTGCATTTTTTGGAAAGAACATTTCTATAGAAAACTTAGTGTATCTTCCTATATCTTCATCTGGTCTAAAAGAGTTAACTAGTACCCAAAGAAGAGGAACGATGATTGTAAGTGAAATTAAAACTAATATACTATATAAAATTATTTTCTTGAAAACTCTTTGTTTTTTCATATATTCACCACTTCTTATAGGAATTGTTAATAATCGGATTTTTCTAGTTTCAATTGAAAGATAGTTACCAGCAATATAATTATAAAAAGTATAACAGCAAGAGCAGAAGCATAGCCCATATTATTAAACCGAAATGCTTGCTGCCATATGTGGTATACTATTACATCTGTCTTGCCCAGAGGACCTCCACTTGTCATTATATGTATAGGCGTATAAATTTTTAAGGAATCCATTGTCGTCATGATACATACAAATAATATAGTCCTTTTTAGCAAAGGAAGTGTTATGTAAGAATTCGCCTCAAACTTTGAAGCACCATCAATCGCAGCAGCTTCGTACACATCCTTTGATATTCCTTGAAGTCCCGATAAAAAAATAAGCATATACCATCCCCAGCTTTTCCAAATACACATTATTATGACACAAATCATAGCCTGGTTTGGATTAGCCAAAAATTTTTGTGATTCTAGTCCAAAGTAATTTAATATGCTATTTGCTAAACCAAACATCGGATCATAAATCATTTTCCAAAAAATTGAGACAACCACAAAAGACATTACTACAGGTAAATAATATATTGTCCGAAAAACCCCTATACCTTTTATCTTTTTATTTACCAATAGCGCAGACAAAAACGCTAGTAATGATTGAATAGGCACGACGATTAAGGTAAAGCCCAGTGTATTTTTAAAAGCATTCAAGAAATCATTATCATGAAAAGCATTTATATAATTTTTGAATCCTACAAAATTGCCAATATCATCGCCGCTTAGCATATTATATTCTTGAAAGCTCATAATAACCAAACGTATTATTGGATAAAGCGCAAACATTCCAATTAAAATAACAGCAGGTAGCACAAATAAATATCCTAAGATGGCTTCTTTCGTTTTTCTTTTTATAAACATGAATACACCTACCTAACTTATTGAATGCTATCTGGACTTTTATAGTCCAGATAGCCATTTATCATTACTTATTGAAGTTATCAATTGCCTCTTGCATAACTGCTGCATACTTATCTGCGGTTTTCTGAGGATCTTCGCCAAATGCAACATCAGAAAAGGCTTTAACTAAAGCTTCTGATATTTGTGGATATACCGGAGACACTGGTCTAGCTTTACCATTTGACAAAACCTCTTGCTTAATAGGAAGAAATAGAGGTTCACTAAATTTCTCAGATGCCTCTAATACAGATTTGACAGCTGGCACATCCCCTGATGCATCGCATCGAAGTTTACTACCTTTTTCATTTATCATAGTTTCAATAAATGCCCAGGCAGTGGCTTTATTATCTGATTTAGAAGGAATCCCTACGTTCCAACTTCCTGTAGGAGTCGCTGAAACCTTATTTTTTGGTAATGGTGCTGTATCATATTTAAAATCGGGAAAATTTATTCTTAAATTGCCATCTTCCCAGGCTCCTGTAATAATCATGGCAACTTTACCTGTTGGAAATGCATTCGTTATACCTTGCATCGGTGCAAGCTCCTCAACATGTAGTTTCTGATAAAATTTAAGAGCTTCAACTGTCTCGGGGCTATTAAAGTACCCCAAAGCTTTTGTTCCATCTTCGTTGAGCACTGAACCGCCTGCCTGCCACACCCATGCTATATTGGAATAGGCAACGCCTTCACCATTATCAGATGGAGTACCCATTGTTGGAGAGCAGCCGTAAACTTCGATTGCGCCATCCGCCCCTCTTTTAGTAAGTTTATTAGCAACTTCATAGAATTCATCCCAAGTCCATTGATCTTTGAGCTCTTTAGGAGGCTGAATTCCTGCTTCTTTCATCATTTCTACATTATAATAGATGCAGATACCTGCTTCATTTAATGGTGCCGCATAAATTTTCCCATCATATTGCATTGCACTTTGAGCAGAATCAACTAATTTAGCAAAATCATCTTTTGCCCAAAATTCATTTAAAGCTGTTAATGCACCTGATGATGCATAACTAGCAATATATGGCGCATCAATCCATACAATATCCGCCGGCTGTCCTGATGCAAGAGATAGACGCAATTGATTCTCATACTCTCCATAAGGGAAATTCTCGTATTTTACAGTAACACCTTCATGTGTTTGTTCAAATTCATCCTTAAGCTGATTTAATGTATCAATGTATTGATTATCTTCAGCATATTCAAATGTTAATACAGTAATTTCTCCACTGATGTTAGATTTAGATATATTACCTTCTGTTTCCTTGTTGCTATCTTTACCACATGCGCTTAACCCGGATACCAAAACCAAACAAATAACAAGTAAAAGTCCTATTCTTTTTTTCATCATTATTCTTCTCCTTTTTTTATAATATGATCTCTTGAAATTACTAAGCCTTTAGTTTCTCCCTCTGATTCTGAAAGTGATCTCCAGGTAGTTCTTTTTGTTTGACCCAGCATCTAGACGTAACTCCTATGGATTCCCCCATATTTACTTTCGTATGATGAGTTTTCTCTTAGTTTCTAATACAAACAAACTTCTTCTGGATTCTGCTCATGATGCAAGTCTTTTTATAAGTACTTTAAATGTCAAGGAAACGCCCCATTATTGACTTAAATAGTTGAACATTTCCAATAGCAGATGGAGCATTCTTATTAATCATAACCCTACTGCAATCGATGCCACATTCGGCGCAAGAATCAATCATCTCTTT
>DHER01000089.1 GCA_002399975.1 Firmicutes bacterium UBA4845
TAAATTTGGGGAAACTCAAAACAATTACCGGTCCTTTTAGGCATTGTGTTTTTTTCGTTTTAAAGTCCCGAACTTTATCCTTATAAGTTCTAATAATAAAAATTTCTGTAACTGCTATAACATTTCAATAAATGCGGCAATCCTTGTTTCTATCTGTCCGCTGTCAGTTGTGGAATAGTCTGTTTCTAATTTCATAAACGGAATTCCCATTTCCCTTACAGCTCTTTCCATTTTATGAGATTCAACATTAAAAGTATGGCACGCCTGAAGTACTATATCTATAACTCCGTCTGCTTTATATTTTTTTATCATATTCTTTGTATTTTCCATTCTTCCATCATTTGGCGTCATCACTGAACAATTAATCGACAGATAATGGTCGGAAATTTCTCTCAAAATATCATCTGCTTCTTCATCAATCATATGGCTGTTTGTTCTTTCACCGCTACAGTCATCAATGCACACTATGACTCCGCCGTTATCTTCAATAACAGACCCGACTTTTTTAATTACTCCCCCCATAGGGCACCCGGTAAGCAAAATTCGCTTTAATTTTACATCAATATTAGACGTACCTTCTTCAAATTCCTTCTTTTTCTGAGAAATAAGGGTACGAATATTACTTATATTCTCCTCTGCGCTAAAACAAAAGTTCCCCTTTTGAAGGGCAAGCATCATATCAGTACCCATCACTGCAGGCGGGCAGCTTTCCTGAAGGTGAAACAATTCACATTTTGCGGCTCTAAGGTTATTACGCTGCCTAACAGCGTTTCTGAGCTTCTCATCCGTGATTTTAACTCCGAACTTTCTTTCCAATTTTTCTTTAAGAAGCTTTAATTCCTCGTACCATATTTCCTTTGAATATGAACGCTCCTGACTTTGAGGCAAATGCAAAATATAAGTTTCCTTTAATTCATTAAGCAATTCATACATTTTCTTTTTGCCATCACAAGTTGTCTCGCCTATAATTATATCAGAAAAATATGTATATGGACACTTCTCCGTATATGCAAACCCATAAGTTGATTTAACCAAAGGGCATAAATTTTTAGGCAAAACTCTTTCCGCATCAGGAATAGTCTCATTGCTCGTGCCACAAAGGCCAATAGCAGCTATTCCAGCCGCATCCAGCAATTCAAGAGGAGTATAAGAACATAGCCATCCTGCAATTATACCGCCGTTTTCTTTAAATTCCTTTGCTTTTATAAAACCTTGCCTTCTTGAATCCTCAAATTCATCAAATTTGCTTGGCAACACTGCTTCTGACATTTTTATTTTCTCCATTTCTATATAAATTATATAATTTCTGTAAAAATATTATTTTATAACTAGATTATTATAAAACCTATTTTAAGTAAAGTCAACTTTGCTGGCATGGTCAGAAAAAGTGTTTTCATGAAAAGCATTTCTTGCCAATTTGTCAGCCAAATCATTATATTTATCTCCAGAATGACCCTTTACCTTTACAAATTGTATTTTTACTTTGGTTGAAGCTGAATCATAAAAAGCTTTATATGCCTTTGTTCCTATCTTATTTGCTTTCCACCTGCCAGTACACCATTTGGCAATCCCCTCGTAATCATGGTAAATAGTTAGACTTTTTATACTATTGTCTAAACAAAACTGAATGGCTTTTTCCGCACCTTTTAATTCTCCCGCAACGTTATTCATTTCAGCAAGTTCAGGATCATCAAATACCTCTGAAAAATGCTGTTCCTTTCCGTGGCAAAATATCACTGCTCCGTAAGAAAATTGATTTGTTTCTTTATTATAGCTTCCGTCAACATACGCCACAGCCTCAGTATCTATAATTTTTTTTATTGTCGGTTTTTGCACATTGCCTTCCATATATGCTTCTGCTTCATCCAAAGAAGTAAAACTTTTGTATTCAGCATTGGAAAATCCATTGACTTGTAACAGACACTCAGCCCAGGTTACATAAATTCCGGGAACTTCGCCCTTTCTAACTGCATAAAACTTTTTTGCCATTGTTCACCTCTCTTATTGTACTCATACATCTATTTAAGCTACCTTATAAAATCTATAAAAAATCACCATTAATACAATATACTAAACTTTTATAAGAAAATTAATTTACATCCAATCCCTTGCAATTATTATATACTACAACCATGCAAAAAATCTACCATTAAAAATATTGTTCTCAAAAAAACAATAATATTAAAACGATAATTTATTATATTGAATTTACTAATGCATTTTGTTAGAATATTGATGATATACATAATAATAACTAACAATACTTTTATAATGCAAAAAACAAATAGTAAACAAAATTCAAAGAAATCGAGGGAATGAATTATTATGAAATACGATTTTACCAGTTTTATTGATCGCCGCGGCAGAGATTCTATTGCCATTGATTTTGCACCTGAAAAACCTAAGAAGGGATTTGATGTAATTCCCATGTGGGTTGCAGATATGAACTTTCCTACAGTGCCAACCATACAGGAAGCAATTATCGAACGTGCAAAACACCCTATGTTCGGTTACTTTAAACCTAGTAAAATTTACTTCGACTCAATTATTAAATGGCAAAAAATTCGAAATGGTGTTTCTGAATTAACAGCAGAGCACATAGGCTACGAAAATGGTGTGCTGGGCTGCGTAGTATCGGCAATTAATGCATTCTCAGCTCCCGGTGACTGTGTTCTGCTTCATTCACCTACCTATATCGGGTTTACATCGTCCTTAGAAAACAACGGACGCAAGATTATCCACTCTGATCTTGTACTTGATAAAGATGGAATATGGCGCATGAATTATGAAGATATGGAATATAAATTAAAAAAATACAAAATACATGTAGCAATATTTTGTTCTCCTCACAACCCCTGCGGACGTGTGTGGGAACGAGAAGAAATCAAAAGGGCAATGGAAATATATAAAAGAAATAATTGTATAGTAATTTCTGATGAAATCTGGAGCGACATTATTTTATACAATAATAAACATATACCCACACAAAGTATCAGCGAAGATGCCCACAACCGTACTATTGCACTTTATGCTCCAAGCAAAACATTTAATCTTGCAGGATTGATCGGATCGTATCATATTATTTACAACAAGTATCTTCGTGACCGTATCGAATCACAAAGCAGCAAGTCTCATTACAATGAAATTAATGTGCTCTCAATTCATGCATTGATCGGAGCCTATAAGCCGGAAGGCTATGAATGGGTTGATGAACTGTGTAAGGTACTTGAAGAAAATGTAGATTATGCCTGTAACCATATAATTAAAAACTACAAAGGAGTCAAATTTTCAAAACCTCAAGGCACATACATGCTGTATCTTGATTATGAACATTGGTGCAAAGATCATAATATGTCCTTAGAACAGCTATATAAATCAGGTACTGATGTAGGTGTTATGTGGCAGGACGGACGCCCTTTCAACCGCCCATATGCAATTCGTTTAAACCTTGCCTTGCCAAAATCAAAGCTCATTGAGGCTTTTGAACGTTTAGACAAATACGTGTTTAATGAAACTGCCAATATCCGTTATTGAAAAATAATATTAAGAATGAGGTGTTTTTAAGGTGGAAAATAAAAGAAGCAACTATGAACTTTGCTATAAGGATTTATGTGAAAAATTCAGGCAACGATCCCCAAAAGAAATTGCCGAAAAAAGCAGAGCTCAATATGATGCTGAAAAAAATCTCTTTACTCTGAAATATTTTAACAGAGAATATTTGATTTCATATCCAGAAGGTTCCATTACCCTGAAAAATTACAATGATGCCCAGTTTCCAAATAAATATAACTCAATATTAGACAAATTATTTATTATTAGCTATCTCTATAGATGCAGTAATAGCGGATTAACAGGTAAGTTGATACCTTACAGGGAAATAGAAGGTGTAGGTCATACTTATGATTTTTTTGCCACTTACGGAACAAACAAAATAGCAAAATATTTCGGACATAATGGGAAACTGTTTTTAATGGCCGGGAGAAACTTAAATGCCAAAAAACTTACCATGGGAGATATTTCATTGCAGTTTAATATATTTCCAAATATCCCCGTGGCAATAATTCTATGGCTGGCAGATGAAGAATTTGAAGCTCATGCAAACATCCTTTTTGACTCTTCTGCTTCAAAAGAAATCCACATAGCAGATTTAGCTGATTTATGTTCAAAAATAGCCGATGAACTGATAATGAGCACAAAAGAAATAAAAAATTCATAGCTACCACAAAATAAAAATAGTGTGCTCATAACCATTCACCATATCGGCTGACATAAATCTTTTTAACCAGCTGGGCGAAAATAAAGTATCCTGCTAAAATAAGCATCAGCCATGGTATAAAAGAAGTAGGCAGCGGCATCATGTCAATACCTATTGCTAAACTGCTGAACCCTATTATAAAAGCAACAGCTGCAACAACAAGAGTGGATACAATAAGCGAAGCAGAGGGCCTGCTCTGTAAAAACGGTATTTTTGCAGTTCTAATCATGTGAATAACCAATACCTGAGATACTGTACCGAACACGAACCATCCACATTGAAACATTGGTGACAACTCAATCGTATTTGCTCCGATAATCCACCACATAACTGCAAAACACAAGACATCAAATACTGAACTAAGCGGCCCCATATATGCCATAAAAGACTTAATTGATCGTGTTTCCCATTTACGTGGGCTTTTAACATATTCATCATCCACTTTGTCAAATGGCATTCCCATTTGAGCAAAATCGCAAAGCAAGTTTTGCATTAATATTTGAATTGGAAGCATTGGTAAAAATGGTAAAAAGATACTGGCAGCAATGACTGAAACCATATTGCCAAAATTACCACTTGCCGCCATCTTGATATATTTTACAATGTTCCCAAAAGTACGGCGGCCTTCTATTACACCATGTTCAAGTACCATCAGATCTTTTTTCAGCAGTATAATATCTGCAATTTCCTTGGCGATATCTACAGCGCTGTCTACAGAAATACCTACATCCGACTGGCGAAGTGCAGGTGCGTCATTAATGCCGTCACCCATATAACCTACAGTATGCCCGCCAACTTGAAGGGCCTTGACTACGCGCTCTTTTTGAAATGGTGACAATTTTGCGAACAAATCGCATGTTTTTACTGCATTCACCAATTCCGTATCATCCATCTGTTCTGTATCACGTCCTGTCAACATATGGGAAGTGCTTACACCAACCTTACCGCATACCTTTGATGCTACACCTTCACTATCACCTGTGAGCACAACGGTTCGTACCCCATGTTCACGAAGTGCAGTAATAGCAGATTTGGCACTTTTCTTAGGCGGATCAAGGAATCCTACAAAACCAATTAAAACCATATCTTTTTCGTTGGCAACACTAAAAGTGTTGCTGTCAGGAACTTGATTTTTCTGGGCTACAGCAATCATGCGAAGCCCATCAGTATTGTATTTTTCATAAATATTCAAAGCTGCACATCTGGTTTCTTCATCCATAGGCATAATGCTGCCATTCATCTCAACAAAAGACGAGATGCTGATCATCTCTTCCACCGCACCTTTTGTAATAAGCTGACGTTTCCCGTTTTTATCTTCCAAAACCACACTCATTCTTCGGCGGGTAAAATCAAATGGGATTTCGTCAACTCGTGTATAATTGCCAACTTTATCTTCAAGATTATACTTTGAGGCACGATTGATTATGGCAAGGTCAATTAGGTTTTTAAGCCCCGTCTGAAAATAACTGTTAAGGTAAGCATGGCGCAGCACACGAGTATCATCTTCCCCATGCAAATTAATATATTTTTCCAAAACAATCTTATCTTCTGTCAACGTTCCGGTTTTATCGGTACAGAGCACATCCATTTCTCCAAAAGTTTGTATGGCCCCAAGCGTGCGAACAATAACCTTATGTTTTGACATAGAAACCGCCCCTTTAGCTAACGTTGAAGTCATAATTACCGGCAGCATTTCAGGTGTAAGACCCACTGCAATGCTAACTGCAAAAAGTAGTGCATTTGACCAATTACCTTTTGTAAATCCGTTGATTAAAAATATAATAGGCACCATAACCAACATCATACGAACCAATAGTCTGCTGACTGAACCTACACCTCGCTCAAAGCTGGTTTTTGCTCTATCTCCAGACAGGGTCTTTGCCATAGAGCCAAAATACGTATTGTTTCCGGTTGCCAGCACTACAGCTGTGGCGCTTCCACTGACAATATTAGAACCCATAAATCCAATATTTCGCAAATCAGTAATTCCATCACCAGGTTTGTTTCCTACATCAATGAATTTTTCAACAGGATTAGATTCGCCTGTTAAAGCCGCCTGAGCAACAAATATATCCTTTGCCGTTAAAAACCGTACATCCGCCGGCAGCATATCTCCTGCAGAAAGACGTACAATGTCTCCCGGAATAACCTCGTCTATCATTATTTCAACCGGCTTTCCATCACGCTTGACCTCCGCTTTGTTGGAAATCATCTTTAACAGCTTTACAGCAGCAGCGTTTGAACGCTGACTTTGCACAAAAGCCACCAAACTTGATAAAAATACCATTGACAGAATAATAGTAACAGTAAGATAATCAGGTTGTGATGATGAAACAACATCCGTAAAATATGTGATAACTGCAATAAAGAGTAAAATAATGTTAAAAGGGTTAACGACTGCTTCTCTCAGCCTGTGAAGAGTTGTATTTTTATTACTTGTAGTTATAATATTTTTTCCAAACTCATCCAGCCTATTTTCAGCTTCTGTGCTTGTCAAGCCATCTTTTGTGGTTGACAAATCCGAAAAAAGTTCCTCTACCGACATAAAAGCAAAAGCACGTAATTTTATTTCGGTATTATTTCTGTTTTTTTGAATTTTGCTTCTTTGAGTCTTTATTCTCATAAGATTCACTAAAATCATTCCTTTCTTTTTAGTATTCCCCAGCAAAACATAAAAAAACAGCAAAAAAAGCCGCTCCGAAAAGTGGCATTTTGTAACATTTTACACGCAGGATGAATCAGCATTCAAAAAGACATGCACAATGAACAGCAGCCTGCGAAAAACGCCGCCAAATCGGTTATGTTTTGTACTGAAGGATCAAAACCATATATCCAACTCCCAGGATCGCCGTCCATTGTCTCACTTCCTTTTTATTAGTTTTATTAGTATAGCTAATTATATCAACTTAATACCGAATAGTCAATTCATAAGGAACGTGAATTGTGTAATTTTTCCTGCATTCTTCCATCTCCCTCTATTTGCTTAAGAATTGGAAGAAGAAATAACAGTAGACTTCCGGATTATAATTAATAAATATTTTCAAATATTAAATTACTTTATATAATTAATTTACTCCCCCTATTTTAACAGTGTTTTTTGTAGTACCAGGGATGAGTTTGGATATTACATCAAATAAAAGCCGAATTTTTATGCTAAGGAATTCGACTTTTTTAGAATTGGGATTTACTCTTACTTTAGTTCTTTACCGTCTTCGAACGCATGACCAACTACTTCATTCATTCTAAAATATAAATTTCCAACTGAATCAAATGTGATCGGATCCAATTTTATCGGATCTATTTTTCCATCTGCATTCAAGATACTCTCATCTGCACTTACGTTCACAATTTCCCCTACCAAACGGCAGGTTTTTTCATCATAGCTGACTTTCTTACACTCCAACGCCATGGCCAGTTCATCTATAATCGGAGCATCTATAAACTCACTTTTTGTAGCATGAAAACCAGTCTTTTTAAACTTATCCGGCGTATCATTTGCTGACACAATTCCTACATAATCACATTCTGTTACATGTGTCGCATCTGCTATGCTGACTGTAAACGCACCTCGGGCAAAAATGTTTTTAAGTGTTTTGCGTTCATGATTAATGAAAATAGAAATCTCATTGTTTCCACTAATTCCACCCCATGCTGCATTCATTGCATCAACAGTGCCATCTTCATTATAAGTTGCGATAATTAATACCGGCATTGGATAGATATACGATTTTGGTCCTAAATCTTTTCTCATGAAATTCCTCCTTCTCTTTTTCTGATAAACTTTAAATTCCTTGTTTCTTTAACTTATCAATCGTATATTCATAATAACACAAAAATTGCTCAAGCTCAATGAGATACACAGAAACAAATAAAACAGTCTCAGCTAATGCTCAGTATTATGACACATCTTGTAGAAGAATCCCATTCTGCCGGCAGAAAGATAGCAGTGAAACTATTACAAAGCCTGGAACATCGAAAAACTTAAATAATGAAACATTTTACCCTAAAGTTATATCAGAAGGAGACTCAAAAGAAACTTTTGATTTAATAATATTCTGCGTAAAAAATTATCACCTTGAAAACGCTATTAAGGATGTTAAAAGTTTTGTTGGTAAAAATACAATCCTTATAACATTTTTAAACGGTATAACCGCAAGGTACAGAATACACAAAGTATTTCCGGACACAAAACACTCTATGGATTAGCCATTAGAATTGATGCCGAAAGAACAAATAATGGCTTTTTCCGCAATTGTATTTTATATATTGACATTTATCTGATTTGGGTATAAAGTTAATAACAATTAAATAACAATCTTCAGGGCAGGGTGAAATTCCCTACCGGTGGTATAGCCCACGAACCGCAAGGTATGATTCGGTGTAACTCCGAAGCCGACAGTAAAGTCTGGATGAAAGAAGATAATGCAGTATCCGTGTTTTTTACATGCCAACTGATATTCCGCTCTGAAATGAATCATCATTTCAGAGCTTTTTGTATTCGGTTTTGCGTAAATATTTTATACGTTTCTGTAGTAAATGCCTTGAACCTTGTTTTCAAGGCATTTTTCTTTTCAGGAGGTGTAACATGAAAGATGCAGAATATATGCGTTTAGCTTTGCAGCTTGCCCAAAAAGGCATGGGATTTGTGGCGCCGAATCCTATGGTTGGAGCAGTACTTATAAAAGATGACCGCATCATCGGTCAGGGGTACCATGAACAATATGGAGGTCTCCATGCGGAACGAAATGCGCTTGCGAACGCCACGGAATCGCCAAAGGGTGCAGCCTTGTATGTGACGTTAGAGCCATGCTGCCACTATGGAAAGACATCACCCTGTACAAAAGCTATTATTGAAAGTGAAATCCGCAGAGTGGTTATCGGCAGTCATGATCCGAACCCTCTGATGGCAGGAAAAGGCATCGAACTGCTGCGGAAACACGGTATTGAGGTTGTGGATGGTGTTCTCAAAGCAGAATGTGACAAGCTATGCGAAGTATTTTTTCACTTTATCCAAACCGGAACGCCCTATGTATTGATGAAATATGCCATGACAATGGACGGAAAAACAGCCGCGTACACAGGTGCTTCCAAATGGATTACCGGTGAGGCCGCACGCCGCAGAGTGCATGAAGACCGGCACCAGTACAGCGCTGTCATGGCGGGAATAGGCACGGTGCTTGCAGATGATCCTCTGCTTACCTGCCGCATAGAAGGCGGCAGAAATCCCCTGCGTATTATCTGTGATACACATTTGTGTCTGCCGCTCTCCTCTCAAATCGCTTTGACTGCAAAGAAGGTTCCAACGCTGATTGCCACAAGCAACACAGATTTACAGCAGCACCAGCCCTATATCGAAGCTGGATGCCGTATTTTGACCGTTCCACAAAAGGAGGGCCTTTTGGATTTGAACAAGCTCATAACAAAATTGGGCGAAAAAAAGGTGGACAGTATTCTACTGGAGGGTGGCGGTATACTGAACTGGTCGGCACTTCAGGCGGGGATTGTAAGCAAGGTACAAACCTACATCGCGCCCAAACTCTTTGGCGGTGCAAACGAAAAAACACCCGTAGCAGGACAGGGCGTTCCACTCCCAGAGGATGCGTTTTTACTGACAAATAGCATAGTCACCCGTTTGGGTGAGGATATATTAATTGAAAGTGAGGTGAAGCCTTGTGTTCACAGGAATTGTTGAGGAAATCGGCATTTTAAAGGCGGTGCGGAAAGGAACACAGTCTTCTGTGCTAGCCATACAGGGAAACGTAATTTTTAACGACATTCGCATTGGGGACAGCGTAGCAGTAAATGGTGTATGCCTGACAGCCACTGGTATTTCTTCCAATATATTTCAAGCGGATGTGATGCACGAAACCCTGAACCGCTCTTCTCTTGGTAAGCTGCGACCCGGAGACTCCGTCAATTTAGAACGCTCTATGCCGGCAAACGGACGCTTTGGAGGGCATATCGTTTCCGGGCATATTGACGGAATCGGTACAGTGAAATCCATCAGAAAGGACGATAACGCCATTTGGTACACCATTGCGGCAGAAAGCCGTATTCTGCACTACATTATAGAAAAAGGCTCCATTGCGGTGGATGGCATCAGCCTGACGGTAGCGGCAGTTTCTGCTTTGGATTTTAGTCTGTCCGCCATTCCTCATACGGTGAAATCCACAATTCTTTCGTACAAAAGTGTTGGTGATACCGTTAATCTGGAAAACGACCTTATGGGGAAATATATTGAAAAGTTTTCAGGTTCCGACGCAGGAAAAAAACCTGCAGGTGGAATTTCAAAAGAGTTCTTAACGAAATTTGGATATTAGGAGGATCATTATGTTTAAGTACAATACCATTGAAGAAGCGCTGGCAGCACTTCGACAAGGGAAAATCATTCTCGTTACAGACGATGAGAGAAGAGAAAATGAAGGTGATTTTATATGTGCCACCGAATTTGCCACCACAGAGAATATAAATTTTATGGCAACCTACGGCAAAGGGCTGATCTGTATGCCCATGGGTGAGGAACTATGCAGACGGTTGCATTTTCCCCAGATGGTTTCCGAAAATACAGATAACCATACCACCGCATTCACCGTTTCGGTGGATCATGTAAGCACCACCACTGGAATCTCCGCAGCAGAGCGTTCCGTCACTGCAATAAAATGTGTGGATGACGAGGCGAAACCAGAGGATTTCCGCCGTCCAGGACATATGTTCCCGCTGCTTGCTAAACAAAACGGTGTGTTGGAGCGTGGAGGACATACAGAGGCAACCATCGATTTGATGCGTCTTGCGGAGCTGAAGGACTGTGGGCTTTGCTGCGAAATTATGCGAGAAGACGGCACCATGATGCGTACACCCGAACTTATCGAGCTGGCTCAAAGGTGGAGTCTTATCTTTATTACCATCGAAGAATTGCAGAGCTACCGCAAAAAGCATGACCGACTGGTGGAGCAAACCTCCGTCAGTGAAATGCCCACCAAATACGGTAACTTTAAAGCATATTGCTACGTGAATAAGCTCAACGATGAGCACCATGTGGCGCTCGTGAAAGGCGAAATTGGCAATGGACAAGATATCCTGTGCCGTGTTCATTCGGAATGCCTTACTGGGGACGCATTCGGCTCCATGCGCTGTGACTGCGGACAGCAGCTTGCTGCTGCCATGGCACAGATCGAGCAGGAAGGTCGCGGAATTCTACTTTATATGCGGCAAGAGGGACGTGGAATTGGACTCGTCAACAAGCTAAGTGCTTATGCCTTGCAGGATAAGGGCATGGATACATTGGAAGCCAACCTTGCTCTAGGTTTTGAGGGAGATCAGCGTGAATATTATATCGGTGCTCAAATCCTGCGTGATCTTGGAGTCAAAACCTTACGTCTGCTCACCAATAACCCCGATAAGGTCTACGGACTCTCCGGCTTTGGCATGGAAATTATTGAAAGAGTCCCCATTCAAATGACAGCAAATGAATATGATTTATATTACTTGCAAACCAAGCAAAACAAAATGGGGCACATTCTACGCTATTAAAATCATATCTTAAAGGAGTTAGAATTTATCATGAAAGTTTTTGAAGGAAAGCTTGTATCAAAGGAAATTAAAATCGGCATTGTAGCCGCACGTTTCAATGAATTTATTACAGCAAAGCTGCTTAGTGGCGCATTGGATTGCCTGAAACGTCATGATGTCAGTGAAGAAAGCATTGAAGTCGCATGGGTTCCCGGTGCTTTTGAGATTCCGCTGATTGCGTCAAAAATGGCAAGCTGCGGAAAATATGATGCTGTGATTTGTCTTGGTGCCCTGATTAGAGGAAGCACCAGCCATTACGATTATGTTTGCAGCGAGGTATCCAAAGGAATTGCCCATGTATCGCTGAACAGCGGTGTTCCGATCATGTTCGGTGTACTTACCACAGAGAACATCGAGCAGGCTATTGAACGTGCAGGAACAAAGGCTGGAAACAAAGGTTTTGACTGTGCAGCTGGTGCGATTGAGATGGTCAATCTGATTCATGAGATACAGGAATAAATAATAACGGCGGCGAAGTTTTATAACAAACTCAACACCGCCGTTATTATCAATTTAAGAATAACTATATGAACTTTTCTTATTATTTCTATTGTATTACCTGATATTTTCCTTTCTTATTCTTTTGCTTTGCAAGGGCAGCCATCCAAATGGTCATCGATTACACCAACTCCCTGCAAAAATGAATAGCAGATAACAGGACCGACAAAATTGAATCCTCGTTTCTTCATGTCTGTGCTTACTGTTTCTGACAATTCGTCTTGGGCAGGCATCTCTGACAAATGCTTCAAATGATGCACAATCTGCTTTCCTCCCGTGAAATGCCAGACATAGTCATCAAACGATCTAAACTCTCCGGAACATACTATCTCCTGCACCGCTTTGGCATTATGTACAGCCGCTTTGATTTTTGCTCTGCTCCGTATGACTTCTGGATTCTGCATAAGTTCTTCTGTTTTCTGGTCATCGTACCGGGCAACTGTATTGATGTCAAACCCATCAAATGCCTTTCTGATCGCTGCCTCCTTATGTATTATAGTCAACCACGACAGTCCAGCCTGCTGCCCTTCGAGACAAAGCATTGCAAATAGCTCCGTGTCATCATGACATGGCTGACACCATCTGTTATCGTGATAATCAAGCATAAGCGGATCGTTTTTCGCCCAATTACAACAATTATCCATACCTGCACCTTACTTTCTTCTATAATTAAATAATTAAGTCTTTTAACGACTGCCTGATAGTCATTTCTATAACTCCGTTAGCTACAACCACATCATAACTACCTGATTTGAGAATGCTGCTCATTTTTTCAAGACCATTTCTTGCGGCTGTTATATCTTCTTCCGATGGTTCCTTACCGGAAGTTGGCGTATCAAGTGCACCTACCATATTCAAAAGTGTACTCTTTCTGGAGCCAGATTCTCTATACTGCTCATCATTTCAGATACATTTTCTTCGGCTTTTTCTATCACAATTGCCCCACATTCGGAAAATGATTTCATCTATCGTTACTTCGATTATATCGTTTTTCATCTGCTCTCTACTATATTTCAACTTCTTCCGGTGCTTTTGCCATATCTTTCACTATGAGAGAATCGTCTCCGCCTAAATTTTTTATTATTTTTTTTATGCTCATTTTAACATATTTAGCATAGCCTGTAGCCGCAACGGTTCCATCGCCTAATATTATTTCACCTGTCCCCTCAAATATAAGCCTTGTATTCCTTTTTATTCTGGCAACAGCTTTTACAGGTTTATCAAGAGGGACAGGTTTTTTATATTTAATATTCAACTCAACTGTAACTCCCCATGACTCAGGCTCTTCAATCATAATTGCTCTTCCTATAGCTTCATCCAAGATTGCTGAAATAATGCCTCCATGCATTCTGTCAGGATAACTTTGATATATTGGGGAAGGCCTGGAAATTGACATAAGTTCTCCATTTTCCAATTCATAAAATTTTGTTTTTAAAGATTCTTTGTTTTCCGTACCACAGACAAAACAGTTTTTGCTTATAAATTGTTTTTTCTTAACTTTATATTTCATAATACCCTCTACTTTAAATTTATAGTTATTAATGGAACTAAAACAGTTCCGTTATATTTCATAAATAGGATTCAAATTTATTAATGCTATTCGTTAATTTTTCTTTTCCTTTTGCGCTTTTTCAGATAGCTTTCACTTTCATCTGAAAATAAACTGCTTAAATAATTTTCAACCTCAACGGCAGTTTCCATGTTTAGTGTGTTGTCAGCAATCTTTTTCATCTCATGCATGTTTAAATTTCTTATTATATATCTTGAGCTTAAGATAGAGGAAGAATTTATGCTGAATTCATCAAGCCCCATACCTAAGAATACAGGAATAAGTTTTGGATCTCCTGCCGCCTCGCCGCACATTCCAACCTTTATACCAGATTTATGCCCGTTTTCTATAATTCCCTTAACTAACCTAAGCAATGCAGGATGATATTGGCTATACAAATATGACAATTTTGAATTCATTCTGTCAACAGCCATTGTATACTGTATTAAATCATTTGTACCTATGCTGAAAAAATCTACTTCTTTTGCCAACAAGTCAGATATGATTGCAGCCGATGGGACCTCAATCATAATACCTATCTCAATATTGTCGCTAAAAGGAATTCCTTCTTGTACAAGTTCCTGTTTAGCTCTCTCCAAAATTTTCTTGGTATCTCTAAGCTCTTTCATAGTAGAGATCATTGGGAACATTATTTTAAGATTGCCATAAACACTTGCTTTTAAAATTGCTCTAAGCTGTGTTCTGAAAATATCAACATTGCCCAAACAAAGCCTTATGGCTCTGTACCCCAAAAATGGATTCGCTTCTTTTGGTATGTCAAAATAAGAAACATTTTTGTCTCCTCCAATGTCCAAGGTCCTTATTATTACCGATTTATCCCCCATTTTCTGAAGTACTTCCCTATACTCTTCAAATTGTTCATCTTCTGAAGGCTGACAACTGCGATTCATAAAAATAAATTCACTTCTAAAAAGCCCTATACCTTCGGCATCGTTTTTTAAAACCATATCTACATCATGAGGAGTTCCTATATTGGCCGACAGCGATACTTTAAAACCGTCCTTAGTTGTTGTAGAAAGTCCTATCTGTTTTTTAAGCCCATTATTTATTTCTTCTAATCTTGCTTTTTTTTGAATATAATACAACAATTGTTTTTTATTTGGATTAATAAGTACTTTTCCGCTTTTACCGTCACATATTACAATGTCATCATCTTTTATTTTTTGAACTATGTTGTCAATTCCGATTACTGTCGGGATTCCCAACATCCTGGAAATTATTGCAGCATGGGAAGTCTTCCCTCCAATTTCAGTAATTATGGCTGCCACACTTTCCTTTTCAATCTGCGCAGTATCTGAGGAGGTTAAATTTTTGACAACAAGCACGGAATTTTTATTTAGCTTTGAATAATCCACAGTTTTAACACCCAGGAGAATTTTAACAACTCTTAACATTACATCCCTGATATCTTCTGATCGTCCCTTTAGATATTCATCCTTTATATTATCAAATAGACTAATATAATATCCTGATATTTCTTTTAGAGAATATTCCGCGCTGACATTTTCATTTATTATCTTAGACTCAATCTCTGAAATAAATGTATTATCTTCCAACATCATTTCGTGAGATTTAAAAATCTGAGCTTCCTTTTTGCCAACTTCATTGAGAGTTTTCACATATAATTTGTCTAACTCGCTTCTCCCTATTTCAAAAGCATTCCTTAGCCTGGCAATTTCTCTTTTAGTATCATTAATATAAACTTTAGCTATGTCTATTGATTTTTCATTAATTACAAAAGCTTTTCCTATTCCAATTCCCGGTGAAACGCCTAAGCCTTTCATATATTTCACTACCTTTCAGCTTTTATAACAACGGAACAATTACAACACACCATAAGAAATAAGAAATGCCCCTCTTATGAGATATGATTCTGTACTTTATGGCTGTGAAAAGATACTGGACATTTAGCCTTGTTATAACTATTTAGCATATTTGTTTATTGTAATTATTTTGACTGGTACCATGATTTGTATATTATAATATTATATTACGTAAAAGTGATTATTGTCAACGAATAATATTGAAATTTCAACGCTTCTTTTGGTAATGTTTTCATGGCAAGCCCGACTTTTTTCATTCAAAAAAAGAACGGTACTGTACTCAGTCCGTTCTACGTTCTATAACATTATTATTTACTTACTTTTTCAAGCTTCATTCCTGTATCTATGCCGTTCAGATTTTGAATTTTCAGAGTATTGTCTGTTACTTTTTCAATTGTGTCCGCTAATGTTTCACTCTTGATAAACTCTTCAAATTTCTTTACTGTTTTGTCTATATCTTCAGAACCGTTGTAGAAAATACGGATTCTGTCCATCATTTCATAGCCGTTATTTTTCCTCATCTGCTGAACTTTTGATATGAACTCACGGGCATATCCTTCACCTATCAAATCATCTGTCAGATTTGTATCTATAACTACAAATAAATTACTGTCTGTTGAAACATCGTAGCCTTCTTTTGCTGAAATGCGAATATCCAATATTTCTTCATTTAGCTCAACAATTTGACCGTTAACTTTCATCTCGCACTTCTCTCCGGCCTGAATCTTAGTAATTATTTCTAAAGATTCGGCTTCAGACAATGCTTTTTCAAATGCTTTTACATTACTGCCAAGCATAGGACCGGCAACCTTAAAATTAGGCTTCAAAGAAAATTCCATAAATTTATTAAGATCATGCTCGAACACAACTTCTTTAGTATTTAACTCTTCCATTATTAACGGAGACAAGTCCTCAATAAGCTTCTGATACTTTCCGTCAACATGTATTTTTTTTATGGGCTGCCTTACCTTTATCCTTGCCTTCTCTCTGGAAGCTCTTCCCAATTTCACAAGATTTTTTACAAGATCCATTCTCTTTTCAACATTTTCATCTATTAATTCTTCATGTATTTTTGGATAATAACTTAAATGGACAGATACCTCATCTGTTAAGTTTCTATAAATTTCTTCGGATAAATACGGAGCAAATGGAGCAGTTAATTGAGCTACACCCACCAATATTTCATAAGTTGTATTATAAACTGCTTTCTTGTCATCCGTAAGTTCTGATGCCCAGAATCTTCTTCTTGAACGCCTGATATACCAGTTAGATAAATCCTCGTTTACAAATTCCTGAATTACTCTTACAGCCTTGTTATGGTCATAGGCATCCATGCTCCCTCTGACATATTTTACCAAATTATTGAATTTAGAAATAATCCATCTGTCAAGTTCCGGCCTATCTTTGAATTCAATGAAAAACTTCGTTGGATCTATATTATCAGTATTGGCATATAACGCAAAGAAAGTATAAACATTTTTTATTGTACCAAAATATTTGCTTAATACTTCTTTTAATCCGTCTTCATCAAATTTTGTCGGTGACCACGCAGGCGATACATACAAAAGATACCATCTTAACGCATCAGCTCCGTACTTATCGAACAGCTCAAACGGATTAACTGTATTGCCTTTTGATTTTGACATTTTCTTTCCGAATTTATCCAAGATCAGGTCATTTACTAAAACTCTTTTATATGGAGCTTTTCCCTTTACAAATGTAGAAACAGCCAACAGAGAATAGAACCATCCTCTTGTCTGATCAATTCCTTCACAGATGTAGTCAGCAGGGAACAGGCTGTCAAATTTATCCACATTTTCAAAAGGATAATGCCATTGAGCATAAGGCATGGATCCTGAATCAAACCAGCAGTCAATAACATCCTTTTCTCTTGTCATTTTCTTGCCGCATTTAGGACATACAATATGGATAGCATCAACAAACGGCCTGTGCAGTTCAACTGTTTTTTCGTCCACATTCTCAATTGCTTTTTCTGCCAATTCCTTTCTTGATCCGATACTTTCAACGTGACCGCATTCGCATCTCCAAAGAGGCAGCGGTGTCCCCCAATATCGGCTTCTTGAAATTGCCCAGTCATTTAAGTTTTCTAACCAGTTTCCGAATCTTTTTTCTCCTACAAATTCCGGGTACCATTTAACGGTATTGTTGTTTGCTATCAGCTGATCCTTTAGCTTAGTCATTTCAATATACCAACTTGGTCTTGCATAATATATCAGCGGTGTATGGCACCTCCAGCAGTGGGGGTAGTTATGAATAACAGGTTCTTTTTTGTATAGTTTCCCATTTTCTTTCAGCCACTTAAGTATTGCAGGATCTGCATCCATTACAAACATTTCCGACCATGGTGTCCCTCTGAACCTTCCTGTGTCATCAACAGGATTAATAACTGGAAGATTATATTTCACTCCCGTGTTGTAGTCATCTTCGCCGAAGGCAGGAGCCGTGTGGACTATACCGGTACCATCTTCTACAGTAACATAATCGGCACAAGTTATATAAAATGCATTTTTGCCTTTAGGAACTTCAACATATGGCATAAGCTGCTCATATTCCATGAATTCCATGTCTCTGCCCTTCATTTCTTCAATCACTTCATATTCATCGTGTATCACTTTGTCAACCAAGGATTTGGAAATATAATATATTTCCCCTTTAACGTCTTCTTTATCCTTTGTCTTTATTTTCAAGTAATCAACATCAGGATGGACAGTCAGTGAAGCATTTGACAGCAACGTCCAAGGAGTAGTCGTCCATGCCAGGAAATACTCGTCCGCACCCTTTTTCTTAAATTTGACATATGCAGTTATTGTCTTTATTTCTTCATAGCCTTGAGCTACTTCGTGGGATGCAAGTCCTGTTCCGCATCTGGGGCAATAAGGAAGTATTTTGTGTCCTTCATATATAAGCCCTTGTTTAAACATATTGTCAAGTATCCACCACTCGGTTTCGATGTAGTCATTTTTAAGAGTTATATATGGGTCATCCATGTCGATTAAATATGCCATACGTTTTGTCATTTTACGCCAAAGGCTCTCATAGGTAAATACAGATTCACGGCATTTTTCATTAAATTCCGCAATACCGTATTGTTCGATATCGGTCTTATTTTTCAATCCCAATTGTTTTTCAACTTCTATTTCAACCGGAAGGCCATGAGTATCCCAGCCTGCCTTTCTTTTAACCTGGTAGCCTTCCATTGTTTTGAGCCTGCATATTGAATCCTTCAATGTTCTTGCTATAACATGATGAATGCCTGGTTTACCATTAGCAGTAGGCGGTCCTTCATAAAATATAAATGATTTTTTTCCTTTTCTTGTTTCAACGCTTTGTTTAAGCAAATCTATATCATCCCAGTACTTAGATATTTCCTGTTCTGTTTGCTTATAATCGGTTTTTGAAATATCTTTAAATTTTTTCATTTTACCTCCTGAAATTATTTAATAGTAATAATTTTCATTCTTTTTTCGTTCGAATTTTAAGCTTTTAAATAAAAAATAAAATCCCATGTCATAAGACATGGGACGAAATCCGCGGTACCACCCAAATTACATATAAATAATCTAAATATATGTCACTCAAAATTTAACGCATTTATACGTAATTTCTTACTGTAGTTTCAGAAATCAAACTCATGGATGATCTTCAGCGCATTTGGAATTATAATCTCACACCATACGATTATATCTCTTTGAAACCTGCCTGCGCCTACTGTTCCAATCACTGCCATTTTGTTTATTTTTGTATAATGATATATTAAATCGGAAATAAAGTCAAGGAATAAATTAAAAATTTTATGCTTTAAGGCAATTGCCGAAATTGCCGGACGGAACCGGCCCCTTAAGTATGAAATCCCCAAAAAAATAGCAACAGGAATGATTTGAATGCTTCCTGCTGCCGTAAATTTATTTTTATTTATACCTGTTTTTCATTATCCGCTTCTTTTTTCAGCTCCAAAATTCTTTCTTTCGAGAGCTTAGTCACTCCGGCGACAAAATCTATTTCCGCCCCTTTTCTAAGCATCTCTTTGGCTACTTCTGCCTTTCCCTTTTTCTCTCCTTACTTCCAAAGCTTCTTCCCGTACGACTTTCAATTCTTCTTCTCTGTCGAATTCCGCAAACAGCATATTATGACCTCCGATTCTCCCGTTCTTTATTCAATGACATTCCGTGAAGCTGAGTCTTCCGTCACCATTATTATATTGCATAATTCATATATTTTCAATAATTTTATTAGAGAATTATAGTCACACGCTGGTTCGGGACATCATACCCAAAGGTGAGTTCTTCGACGGTTTTGCAAGAACCGTTGACCTGATCTTTTCACGCGTAAATCACCGAAAGTATAATTTTGAACGTGTTACAAATTAAGAATACTTTGTGTGTCGTGGCAATAGGGTTCTATTTATACACTAAAACATGCCCCCTCAGAATTGAGGGGGCATGGGGCGTTAGCCAATCTTTTTCGCCTAGTTCACAAAGTTCAGGACAAACCGCTGCATAATTGCCGCCACCTCGGCGCGGGTTGCGTTACCTCCCGAATCGAGCGTTGAAGCAGTACGGCCGATGATGATTCCCTCAACATTTGCCCATTTCATAGCGTCCGCCGCCCAGCCGCTGATATCCGATGCGTCGGTGTATGATTCCAGGCTTGCTGTCTTTGTCACATCGTAACCTTTGTGCTTTGCGTAATTGTACAGGATCACCGCCAGCTGCTCACGGGTAATGGGGTCGTTCGTCCCGAACAGCCCTTCGCCGTATCCGGTGACAATGCTGTTGGCGTTGGCCCATATAACGGCGTCGGTGTACCACTCGCCGTCCTCTACGTCCGTGAAGCTGTTCGTTCCCGTAACCGCGGGCTTACCCTCCAGACGGTACAGGACAGTCACCAGCATGGCACGCGTCATCGAAGTGTCCGGGCTGAATGCAGTATCACCCGTACCGATGAACAAGCCATTTTTCACAACAAACTCCACAGCTTCATAAAACCAATCGCCGTCCTTGACGTCGGTGAATGGATTTTCCCAAACGCTCTCCTCCGCATAGCCGACTACATAACTGGAAAGGTGCGTGGTGGTAAAGGTTGCTAGTCCGGTTTCCTTGTCGTACTTACTGTCCACCTTCTCCAACTCACCATTATCGTTTAGATACCAGACAGTGACGCCCTCGGAGGTCTCACCGGTTTTCAGCGTGTAGGGCAGGGAGACAGTGACGCTCTTGCCGCCGAAACTGCCGATAGGCTTACCGCCGCTAAGGATGGAGATATCAAACACTGCGTTATCTCCCACGAGCTTCTGCTGTTCGGCTGTCAGGCTCTTGGCCTCAACGGACTCTACTGCGATGGTAATCGTATTTCCGGATGCCTGAGAGACTACAGAGGCAAGGGCGTCGTTGGGGATGGTGACGCTGCCATTGGGCGTCACAATCTTGAGGTCAGCCTTTGTGTCGGAGGACATGGAGTCCAAGGAGGATTTCGGGATGTCCACCGTCACTTTCTTCGCCGTACCTGTGATCTCCGGAGCGATGACGATGGCCGTACCGCCGTTTTTCTTCACACCGGCGATGGCCTTGCTTAATTCATCTGCCGTGACGCTCACCGCCGCTATGCCGTCCTTTGCCGTAACCTTGGGCGCGATTGTCTCATACTTCGCTTCGGAAGCACCGCCGCCGGACGGAGGCGTATAGCTTCCCGAGGCCAGCGCTTTCAGCCACGAGTTGTAATAGGTGCCGTCGCCTAACGAGGGATAACCGGGTTCATCGAACCAGTCATGAACCTCATACGAGTAATCATTGACATAGTGCCAGATTATAACCTCACCGTCACTCAGTACGTATTCGCGCAACCCGAGATTCGGGTGCGAGCCGTCGGAGCCGTTGTCTCTTTTGCCGACGGTGTACATCCAGCCGCTGCGCGGCCCGTTTGTGAACTCGGCCAAACCTTTTATTGAATCAACGTAGTTGTTCATTGACCTTATGGTGTACGGTATGCCTGCCTCTTTCAGCGCTCTGTCGAAAAGCTCAAGCACTGTGGCGCCTTTGGCCATTTCGTATTCCGTCAGCCCTATCCATCTTACGTATGACGCGCCCCTGTATAACGTGGATTTGTCGCCCAAGTCAATATCGCCATCTGACCTGGTCGAACCGATCAGCGCGAATTTAACGGATATCGTATCACCGATTGGATCACCGGGGTCATATTTTCGGATGACAGAAACGGTAAATGCCGCGCTGGCTCCTCCGTATGTGACGGTTACGTCCTGATTGCCGACAATATTGGGATCATAACCGCTGAACTCCGCATCTTTAAGATCAACTTCAACTTTATCGCCTGTGATGGTGTAAAGAGCGGTCAATTTCATGCCGGTTGTGTCTAATTTTTCACCGACATAGTAGATGATTTTGTAGTCGCCGGATATTTTCAGAGCATATATCTTGGGTTCTGCAGACGGGTCATGAACTGGATAACCGCCTTGACCCTGCATCCAATTTTTGAATGAACCATTATTTAACAGAGCCGTAACCGTACCGTCGGCGAATTCTTCGCTTAATTTCGGGATGAATGAATCTTCGTCCGGCTTCCAATCCTTTTCAGGAATTAATTGGTAGCCAATTCCCTCATAATTGTCATTTTCCAGGTAGTAGTTGTTTTCGTAAGTCAGTTTAAGAGGATCGTAGCAGCCAATTTCGCCCAGAATACCGCCGACACGAGCGTATTTTGTACCGGCGTCGGGATTAGTGTCCGTTATTGTGCCGTAGAAGTAATTGTCGCTTATATGTGCATCATTCAACGCTCCGCGGAGACCGATCTCGCTGCCTGCTATCCCTCCTATACCGCCGCCCGCACCATAACCATTCGAGAAATATAATGGAGTACTGTTTCCGATTATATCTGCGGCAACATAACAATTGCGGACAGTAACAGGCGGCGTGTTCGGCGCGCTGTCGGAAATATAGCCTGAGGCCAGAATACCACCGACGTTACCTCCCGTAGCCTCTATTGTTCCCAGGAACGCGCTGTTAACAATCTCACAATCACCCATCGACTGCCCTTTTTTGCCGGCCAGGCCTCCTACATTTCTAACGCCATATACAGTCGCGTAACTGACACTGTTTTCTATACGCCCGTTCAAAGTGCCGACGAAAGAGCCGATATCACTTTGATCCTTGTCATAACCCACAGTTACATTTTCTTGTATAATACAATTTTTTACGATAATGTCGTTTATTCCCGAGTTGAATCCGCCGTTGGCAAGTCCGGATCCACTGGTCTTGCTGCCGCTCAGCAGAGTTACATTTTCCATCGTTATGACATCAGGATCAGTGTACTGCTGATAGACGCCGTCCGTACCATAGTCGACAGTAACTTTATCAAGAAGCCCCGCTCCGTTAATTTCCTCGCCGTAAATATTCAGGTTCCTTACAACGGCGTCGCGGGTATATTCAAGCAGAGGCTTACCACCCTTTGGTACTGTCAGCGTATGACCGCCGCCATCGATTATTCCGCTGAAGGGCAGCAGATTGATTCCCTTTCCGCCATTGTCTTTGCCAATCGGTTCCCACTCCAAGGGCAGCGTAATATCATTATCAAATTTAAACACGGCTCCGGATAAAAAGTCGCCGCCAAGTACGTATTCGTCAATTTTTTTCAAATGATCGGCCGTTTCAATCAAATATGGGTTATCTTCCGAGCCCTTGCCTTCAAACCCATCTAATCCGGTGCGTTCCTTAATAGTTATCTTAGCAAAGTCGCTTGCGACGCTGGTTCTGTTCGTTGGATCGTCGTTAGCGACAGCCGATGCAACACAGTAAAAATAGTGTTCTCCCGCCGCCAGTTTTTCAGTGACGGCATAATTAAAAACGGTTGCGGCAACATAGTTGCCGACAGCATCGTCCAGATTATAGCCTCCGCCGCTGATGGGAGCTGAATAGTTGGCGCTGTCAAGAAGTGTCGCTCCGTCGGCAGAGGGTTTCGTATTGTAGTACCACTCAACTTCGACTTTTGCGAGACCACCCCTGACGATATTAGGGTCCGCTTCATAGGTTCCCGCCACCATTTGGATCGGGTCTATCTTTTCGCCTTGCAGATATTCAGTTTTGTATGGTGTTGGCTTACTGGAACCAGCAATGCTGTATATGCCCGGCTGATATACTATAACCGGCGCGTTAACTTTACCGAGATTTACAACGACCTTTGCAAAATCACTATTTACGTATGCACCTGTTTTTTTATCCGTCACGACGCACCGGTAATACCGCATTCCGCCAACTTCCGTCGGAGCCGTGAATGTCGGTCTGGTCTCACCGGTAATGTCATTAATATATTGCGAATCGGAAAGATGCCTTGCATACTGCCATTGATATGTTAAATCGTCGCTTTCCCCGGATATTTCAACCGACAGCACCGCGGCATCGCCCTTGTCATACGTTCCGCCTTCGGGATGCTTTATAATTTGCCAGTCGGCCGCTTCTGTTTCAGTGACTGTCAGCGTATAGTCGGATTTAACCGCCTCTGCGCCCTCACCGAATACTATGGAAAATGGTATTGTGATCGCACCCTGCTGATCTTTTTCGTATTGCGCCAGCTCGATTTTAACTCCGTCATTTTTAAAGCTCGCGGACTCATCTTTATCTTTATAAAAAAATTTTACGCCTGTTATATACGGCAGCATATCGCCTTTCAGGGTTATACTTTCAGCCACGCCCGGCACAGTCGTATGATAGTTCTTGTTGAACGTTGTCTCGTTCACAGCCTGACCGTGGGGTTGCGGGGTAATTGGCAGGCTTTTACCCTCTGCGGTAGCTGAGAGGATTCCAATAACCGGGACGAGGGTTATGTTAAATACATACTCGTCCCCCGTTTCTGGATTGCCCTTTTCGTGTACCCTGATCTTTAGTACATACCGTCCCGGATCCAGATCATCAAGAATACCATAATAGCCATACACCCCCTCTTTTTCTCCATACAAGTTAGCAACCACGTCGAAAACAGCTTTTTTGTAGAAACTGGTAGTCTTTGGAGGGCGGATTACCGTCCCGTCCGGAGTTTCGACCGAACGCGTGATATTCAGGCTGTTTATATTTTCCTGGCTCGGGTTATCCAGTTCAACCGGCATATTGTAATACCCGCGAACAGAACTGAACCCGGATGATGTTAACGGCATCTCAACCTCGTAAGCAAACGCTTCCGGGTCATAATCATCAAAAACTATGTAATTATCCGCAATTGTTTTAATGGTGATGTTCTTTATATAACCGTCCGGCTCGTCCGTTTTTGCCTGCACGGTAACTTTCATCTCCACTTCTTCCGCGCCGGCCAGATTGAATTTGATTACAAATGCGCTATTTGTTTTCGCGTCGCCAATGTACGTTTTGACGTCGTCCCAATCCGCAAGCCGCGCCGTGCCGTCACTTTCAAAGTAGGTCAGCGTAACGCCGGATGTGGCGTCGGTGATGCCGTCAGCCGCAACCGCACTGTAGCTCGGTTCCCATGCTTCCAGATCGGCAACTTTTACCGTCGCCGCGCTTTCCGCAGTTATTATGGGCTTCGCGGCAGAAGCCTCAGGTTTAACGGTAAGCGTATAATGGCCGTCCACGCCGGCGACGTTTTCACCGTTGTCGTTGCCCGCATAATCAAGAACAAACGGTATGATTAAACCGTCATCTTTTTTGTATTTTTCTTTATTATAGTTTGCAAGGTCCAGCATATAGGTAGTGTCAGTTTCACCCGCCGTAAATACACCGCTTCCGTTGTCGAATTTTAGTGTCGTATCGGCTTGCGTACAGGCTGGCGCTGTGATTGTTAATATCGCGCCGGGAGTCACGCTCGTAATTTCAAAGTTTGTCTCATACAGATCGAACTCAGTTTCCTTAGGAACCTTTTGAGGATTGGCGTTAGCGGTGAGATCCACAAGGCTTCCGCCGTCTTTGTAATCGACGGTAAAGCTTTTCAGAGTGGCTCTGCGATAAAAGTTGAAAGTATACGTGTCCGAATTTTTTCTTGCTCGAATGTCATCCTGCAATCCAGTCCAAAAAACTATGCCGTAAGGCGTACCGTTCATTGGCGCCTTGTCTTTTAGTTTGAACTGTGCTCCTGGTGAAGTATATCCTTCCGCGGCAAATTTTTTTTCAGGTGTGAGTCGACCATCGTCTGTATCAGTGATCATTCCGTAAATTTCAGCATCTATAGATACGGCGGGTTCCGCGGCAAACTGTACAACCTGGCTGGCTTTGTCTTTTTCACTATCCGCGAACATGATATTATACTCTGTCGTTGCCTGATTAAATCCGAATTCTTCATAGGGCAGTTTATCGGAGAGTATGTACAGTTGGTCAGAGGTTGCAGGGGACCGCGCCATAGTAATTTTTTCAACATACCCGTTCGGTGCTGCTCCGGACGCAGCCGTTGCGACTTTAGGCGCAACCGTTGCGGCTTTGGACCCAGCCGTAGCCGTAATCGACACGTTGTCCGTGCGTGTGGCCGTAATGACGACTTCTCCGGTCTTTCCGTCGTATGTATAGTCGGAATCCGCCGTCAGCGTGATTGCACCCATGGTCACGGCGATCGTTTCCGGCAGACGGCAGGAAGCGGGGGCATCCGCCCTAAGCGAAAGCTTTGCGTAATATGGACCACTGTCCAATTCCGGAGGCGTGCCGGGAATGAGCTCCAGCTCGGCGTTTTCCGCCAGCATCACGGTATATTCCGCTGCCGCGGGCGCCATAGCAGCGCCCATTTCGGATGAGCTGCCTTCAATTTCACCCTCGCCGGTATCCAGCCGCGCCTCGTCCGTAATCGTCATGCCGCCAGATACGCCGGGTATGCTGATTTCCCCTGTGGCGCCGTGCTCCGCACTGGCGCCGGAGTTCCCTTCCTCCGCCCATGCCGCCGGCAGGAGGTTCAGCGCCATTAGGGCGCAGAGCAGCAGGGACAGGATTCGTTTCTTTTGTACCTTCATTGCAATATTCCTTCCTTTCTTGTTATGAATTAAAATTTTGTCCTATATTAAAGTAATCAACTTATGTCGGCTTAATTATATACATTATTAATGTATTTTTCAATATTTATTTCTGATATTTATGTATATTTCATGTGTGCTTCCTTTCTTTTTAGTACAATTACATTATTACTTCAGTTTTGGGCACAAGGTACATAGCTGATGTTGCTTTATGCCATGAAAGGTGTCGCATTATGATCGGTGAAAGACTTATATATTTGCGCAAAGAAAAAGGATTGACTCAAAAGAGGCTTTCCGAAATATTGTTTATTAATTACCGTACTTACAGCGGGTATGAGCGCAATGAAATCGAGGCAAGTGATGATTTCAAGATTCAACTCGCAAAATTCTATAATGTAAGCGTTGATTATTTGCTCGGTATAATAGATGAACCCCGCCCAATAAAAAACGGTGATGAGTACATAAGGCTGCCCAAGCCCCTGAGTGACGGTGATCGCAAGGAGCTCAAAAAGTATATCGACTATCTCCTCAGTAAGAAATCCTGACGCATATACCCGAAATAAAAGGATGCTCCCCGAAGAGACAGCGGTGTTATATGTTTCCGGTATCCTTGACGTCTGTTCAACAATTATGCCGCTTCCGTTTCGGTAATCTAATAATTTTGCCGCGCGGTTGGCATGCGCCGCGATATTGCAAGCGGAGGCACAGGCAGCCAAAGCTGCCTGTGCCTCCGGCATTCTCTTTAGTTTTAGTATGAGAATACTTCTACCTTGACGCCATAGTCGAGGACGATATCGTCACCGGCGTATACGGGGGCCTCATTCATGTAATACTGCCAGAAGTTATCCAATTCCGGATCATCTATCGGGTAACCGGGCGTCTCGCCGTTAACCTTATACGTCCAGTCATGACCAATGTACGCCATATACGGCCCGTCATTCGAATAACCGGTGCCGTTGCCCGCCCACAGGCCTAATCCCTCACTGTCAGCATACTTGGCGCGAAGCTTAGAGTCAGCCAAATCAAGCCAGTCATCGCTGCCTAAATAGTCAGGAGCATAATATTCCCACTCAAACTCGGGGGCTTCATAAGGCTCCGATCCATAGCCATCAAGGGATATCAGGATCCAAGCAGCCGGGTTCTCAGGATCAGCATGAGACCACTCGGCTCTGTCTCCCACAGCGCTGTTGACCACCACATCATACACAGTATCCCCGTCATTAATACCCACTGTATATGTGACCGGGGACTGCCCTTCAACATCAAGTGTGAGCGTAACTGTACCGTTCTCCGCCGCAAACGCGTTCGAACTGAATGTTAAAACCATAATCAATACGAGGAGAACAGATAACACTTTCTTAATATTTTTACTTTTTACCATTTTTTATTCCTTTCTGGTGCTTTTCACCTGTATTATTTATTTGCACCCGGCATCTTATACCGTATGTGCGCCCGGACGCTTTACGCACACCTGATTTATATGAACTTTTTTATCCTGATCGCTACTTCTCTGCATTTTCATATAAAACTGCTATTCCCTTTAGCCTTTTCCCAATATGCCGGGGAACGGCGCATACCGGAAAATCCACGTTAACGGCTACCGGCCCGCAAAGCCGCGGCAGTCTGAGCCTTCCGCCGGATTGGAAGCTGTATCTCAACGCAAATGATACATCCGGTATTTCCGGTATTGAATCAACTTACCGGACGCGTCTTTTAATGTTAATGCTATAATGCTTGTCCGATTTTATGCTGCTTACGTTTTTCGTTATGTATTATGTATATTTCCGTTATGTTTTTAAGATAAGCAGATAGCCCAAATCTCCGATTTGGTGTCAGCCGCTTATCCAGAACGCATGTGAGGGGAAATAAAAAACGACCGCAACAATCAATTGATTGTCACAGCCGTATTCCTGCGATACTATCCTGCCGCCTCGTTTTCACAAATCCATAGGAGGCCGATTCTTTGTAGGTCTTCTGACTTGCGTCTTGGCACATAAACCTGCCAATCAGGCTCTGCCTTCCCAGGTGGATTTCCCAGTGACTGACTTTCGTCAACGAGCATTGATTATGAACGCTTACAGCGGCGGTACCGTCGGGACTTTAACCCGATTCCCTTGTCCATCCCCGCAGGATTTACAAACGCTGCGGAGCCACAAAATTTATATTTAATTTTAATTAAAAAGGCTTAACGTATTAAATTTATTAATATGCTTTGTTAAATGTTATATCATGGTTAGAGTTTTGTCAATGGAGTTTTTCAATTATTTTTATCGTTTATTGTCGAAAAATAAATGATTTTAGCATTTACACCGATATTTTCTTATTTTTACTTAAAATACCATATAACATCCCCTTTGTCAATCGCCGGTTTTCCGACAAATAACTTTACACGACGTTCCTGCTGCTGTGAATTTATTTTTGATTGTGCCTGTTTTTCATCATCTGCCTCTTTTCTCAAGGGAAGGTGCGGATTCACCCTATATTTTTTTCCCGTATATCTTATACACATCCTCCGTATAGTTTCCTTCACCGTCGTAAATATACAGGGGCGGGTCGAATTTCAGCTCAGAATTTCCGCTTTTTGAAGCACGAATCAATATCATGTTTGGCCTTGCCGCCGACCTGGGATGAACAAACCGCATATGCTTCGGCTCTAAACAGTATTTGCGCAGCAGGCATATTATATCGGCCAGCCTGTCGGGGCGGTGCACCATGTAAAATCGTCCTTGCTGCTTAAGAAGAGCCGCGGCCGTACTTATTACATCCTCCAATGTGCATTTGATTTCATGCCTTGATATTGCCTTTTGGCCTAAAGGATTAATAATCCCGCTGTTGTTCAGCTTATACGGAGGATTTGAAATAACCGCGTCAAAAGAATTAGGTTCCAAGTAATTCAATGCATCATTTAAATCAATATTAAGTATTTTAATTTTTCCCTGCAGGTCATTAAGGGCAACGCTTCTTTCTGCCATATCTGCAACTTCTTCCTGTATTTCTATGGCATATGCTTTTGAATAGTTTCTTTTGCCGCTTAACAATATAGGTATTATGCCGGTTCCTGTTCCCAAATCAGCTATTTTCGAATTATTTTTGATGTCGCAGTAATTAGTAAGCAATACCGCGTCCATACCAAAGCAGAACCATTTTTTATTTTGGATGATTCTTAAACCGCCGCACTGCAAATCCTCAATTTTTTCATTTTCTTTTAATTCGATTTCCATTGTTTCACCTTTCATACATTCGAATTAATTTGAAATCCTGCTGGGATACTTTACTCAATGTTCATAATTACATGACTATGTTTAACATATCTACATTCAAATGTCAATATATTTGTTTTTTTGAGTTCTACAAAATATGAAACAAGTAAAAAATTATAAATTTTTTTGTTTTACCTATTTTGAATAAATTATTTTTATTTGTGATGCTTTTTATTTCTTTTAAAAATGGAAAAACTTAAAATTATGTTGATTGACTTAATTAACCTGCAGCGTTATAATGCATTTTGTGATATGAAGACATTTTAAAAATACTTATTAATGGGAACACAGCTATGCATGAGACATCATTAATGGAAAATTTAATAACCATTGCCGAAGGAGCATTGGAGGGTAAAAAAGCAAAAGTAAAAAGTGTAACACTATCGGTCGGCAAGCTTTCAAATGCATTGCCTGCCGCACTTTCTTTTGCCTTTAAAGCAATGACTCAAACAGGGCCGCTCCGTGGAGCAGAACTTATAATGGAGGAAATACCGGTGAAGGTGCGCTGTGAAAACTGCGGCCTGGAATATGAACCGGATGAATTCCCATATATATGCCCTAAATGTGAAGAAACCTATTATACAATTACACAAGGAGAAGACATATATATTGAAAGCTTAAATTGCCAAGAATTATAAAGCCTTTATTTTTCAGGCTGTCTTTTCTGAAAAATGGCTGTAAGCTTATAACACCACAATCACAATTCATACGAGCAAAAGTATTCAACAAATTGCCGGAGAACTGACTATTTTAAATGTTTTTCCCGAAGATAAGCGTATTAATGGAGGTATTTATGGAAAAAATAGAGATTAAAAAGGATTTAAGAGAACTGAACAATAAAATTGCGATGCAAAATAGAAGTGTTTTTAATGAAAACAGTATTTTTACCTTAAATATAATGGGTTCACCAGGCTCAGGAAAAACTACACTTCTGGAAAATATCCTTAAACCTCTGACAGTTTCTTTTCGTATTGCTGTTATAGAAGGTGACCTTGCAACGGATAATGATTCTGAACGTATAAAAAAGCTTGGCGTTACGGCATTGCAAATTAACACCAACGGTGGATGCCATCTAGATGCAAAGATGATACAGAAAGAATTATCCGGAATTGACCTAAATGACATTGACCTTTTAATAATAGAAAACGTAGGGAATCTTGTTTGCCCAATATCCTATGATTTAGGAGAAGATATGCGTTTAGTTGTACTGAGCACTCCAGAGGGTGAAGATAAGCCTTTGAAATATCCGCCTGCGATGCTTAATACAGACGCAGTAGTATTGACAAAAACTGATCTTGCACAATTTGTTGATGTTAATATAAAAATGATGGAAAAACATATAAAAGATATTAACCCAAAAGCATCTATTCTTAAAGCAGGAAAAATAGATGGAGTTTACAATGCAGACTGTGTAACAAAATTTATTGTAGAAAGTATTAATTCAAAGAAGGGAAAATAAATGAATAGATATTCTGTTGAAGTAAATGGAATTGTACAAGGTGTAGGATTTCGCCCTTTTACTTTCAGAACTGCCAAGGCGTTTAACCTTTGCGGCTTTGTACAGAATACTTCAGAGGGTGTTTTAATAGAAATTCAAGGAGAAAGAAATAATTGCAATACATTTGTTTCAACATTAAAAAACAATCCTCCCCCTCTGGCATATATCGAAGATATAAAGATTACTAAAAGGCCACTTAAAAATGAATCTGACTTTGTAATACTTGCAAGCAGTAAAGGAACACGAAATACTTTAATATCACCTGATATAGGTATATGTGACGACTGTGCGGCAGACATAAAGGACAAAGCAAACCGACGTTATAAATATGCTTTTACCAATTGTACAAACTGCGGGCCGAGATTTACCATAGTATATGACATACCATATGATAGAAAAAACACTACTATGAAAGAGTTTAAATTGTGTGATAAATGCAGCCGCGAATTTGAAGACCCGAAAGACCGCCGTTTTCATGCACAGCCCAATGCATGTCCAAAATGCGGTCCTCAACTTATCTTTTATTACAAAGGAAAAATTTTGCATCAAGATCCCTACGAACTCTTTAAGCAGTTCATAGCTCAAGGAAAAATTGTTGCCACTAAAGGCATTGGAGGTTATCATTTAGCTTGTGATGCAAAAAATGAGCAGGCTGTTGCGAGGCTTAGAAATAAGAAATCCAGGTACAATAAGCCTCTTGCTGTTATGATGAATAGTTTGAACGTAGTTAAAAAATATTGCCTGATTAGTTCAGAGGAACAGAAACTGTTAACATCTCCTGTTAAGCCGATTCTACTTTTAAAAAAGAAAAAAAATTGTCCCATATCGGAAAGCACAACTATGATGAATAAAAGATTGGGCGTCATGCTTCCATACACTCCTCTTCATTGTATATTGATGGAGGATCAGGAGGCACTTGTTATGACAAGCTGCAACTCTTCCGGTTTACCAATGATATATAAAGATGATGATATAATGCAGTCACAGATTTCAGATGCTGTACTTACCCATAACAGGAGAATTTGCAGGCGCATTGATGACAGCGTATGTATTGTAGTAAAAGGGAAAGTACATTTAATCAGACGTGCTCGAGGTTATGTTCCGGAACCTTTAAAAATTGAAGGCAATAATTATAACATACTTGCAATGGGAGCACAGCAAAAAAACACTTTTTGTCTTTTGAAAAAAGAAAATGCTTTTATAAGCGGACATATGGGCGATTTGGATGAACTAGAAACAGAAAAATATTATAAAAACGAGATTGAAACATTTACTAGAATCTTTGATGCTAAGCCTGAAGCTGTTGCCTGTGATTTGCATCCTGATTACGTTTCTACAAGACTGGCTGATTTAAATTATAAGGGCATTCCCATACTTAAAATACAGCATCATCATGCACATTTTGCATCTGTTCTGGCAGAACACGGAATTGCAGATGATGATGTTTTGGGGCTGATATTTGATGGTACCGGATATGGCGAAGATGGATGTATTTGGGGAGGTGAAGCTCTCATTGGCAGTATCAAAAAAAGTGTGAGAATAGGCCATCTGCTTAATTTCCCTCTCTTAGGAGGTGAAGCAGCAGTAAAAGAGCCATGGAGAACCGCACTTGCTTTGGCGGATATTTCCATAGGAAGAGAATATGCATCTTCATTATTCCCCGAATATAGTAAAAATTCAAAGACCTTGTTTCAAGCCCTGGATTCGAATATCAATTCACCGCTTACTTCTTCCATGGGAAGGTTGTTTGACGGTGTTGCTGCTTTGATAGATTTAAGAAGGACAGCCAGCTATGATGGACAGCCGGCTATAGAACTTCAGCAGATAATAGATGAAAATTCAAACGGTTCATATCATTTTGATGTTACAAATAAAGATAATATGTTTATTTTTGACTGGCGGCAGGTTATTCGCGAAATTGTTTCAGACTTAAAATCAAATGTTCCGCCTGGGGCAATTTCATTAAAATTTCACAATGCCATTGTAGATTTAACAGCTAATATTGCTGTTCTGATAAGAGAAAAAAACAAAACAAAAGTTGTGGCACTGTCAGGAGGTGTTTTTCAAAATGACTACCTTCTTGAAAAATGCAGTAAAGTACTTGAAAACAACGGTTTTACAGTATACTCCAATGAAAAAGTTCCTGCAAATGACGGCGGTATATCTTTTGGTCAGTCAGCAGCTGCGGCCTATAGAATGAGGTGATGATAATGTGTCTTGCAATCCCTGGAACAATAAAAAAAATAGATGGCATGGAAGCCTATGTTGATTATGGCGGCGTATCCAAATGTGCAAGTATCAGATTGGCAGAAAATGCTAAAGTAGGAGATATAGTCCTTGTACATGCAGGTTTCATAATTCAAATTCTGGATAAGGAAGATGGTAAAGAACTGCAGAAACTTGTAGAGGAAACCATGGGAATAGTATATAGATGAAATACAATATAAAGGATATTATAGAAGCAATTAAACGGCTTGCAGATAACTTCGATAAAATTAATATAATGGAAGTATGTGGCACACATACTGCTAATATACAAAAATACGGGATACCGTCTATTCTCCCTGATAATATTAGACTGATATCGGGCCCAGGTTGTCCTGTTTGTGTAACGTCACAAGAAGACATTAGCCGGGCTGTATCTATTGCCGACAAAGATGACGTAATTTTTACCTGCTTTGGAGACATGATGCGTGTTCCTTGCGGCAATAAAAGTTTATATTCTTTACGTGAAGGTGGAAGTGATATAAGAATTGTTACGTCTCCCATGGACGCTTTGCAAATATCTTTAGAAAATCCTCAAAAACAGGTAGTGTACTTTGGTATAGGTTTTGAAACAACTGCCCCTCATACAGCAGCATTGATTGAAGAAGCATATAAACAAAATATTAAAAATATAAGTGTATTAAATTCTCATAAAACCATGCCTCCGGCGATTACATCTTTATTAAAGAATAAATGCGGAATTGATGCATTGCTTTGTCCCGGGCATGTGGCAGTTATAACAGGTTCGGATGCATTTTCTTTTATCCCCGAAAAACTTAAACTGCCTGCAGCTATTGCGGGATTTGAAGCTTATGAAATACTTGCGGCAATTTTAAGCTTACTGTCAATGCTAAAGGGTAATATTACAGAATGTATTAACATGTATCCTGGAGCCGTAACAAAAACCGGAAATCAAACAGCACTCAAGCTTATAAATAGTGTTATGGAACCATGTGATGCAGTATGGCGCGGCCTTGGAAATATTCCAAACAGCGGTTTGAAATTCCGTTATAAATATGCCGCATTTGATGCTTCTAAACGATTTAAAATTACGAAAAGTATATCTGAAGAGCCAAATGGCTGCCTTTGCTCACAGATACTGCGAGGAGAAAACTTACCGTTTGATTGTAAGCACTTTAGTATAAACTGCACTCCCGATAATCCGTTGGGACCCTGCATGGTTTCATCAGAGGGAAGCTGTTCTGCATATTATCGTTACAAAACTGTTTAAGAAGGAGAATTAAAGATATGGAACACAAAATTACTATGTCCCATGGTTCGGGCGGAGAAAAGTACAGAGAATTGGTACAGGAAATATTCCTTCCGGCTTATTGCAATGAATATTTAAGCCCTCTTACCGATTCGGCCATTTTAGCAGGTGAAGGGAAAATTGCTATGACTACAGACAGTTATGTGGTGAAACCTCTTTTTTTCCCCGGAGGCAATATAGGAAATATGTCTGTCAGCGGAACCGTAAATGATCTTGCAGTAAGCGGAGCGTTACCAAAATATATATCCGTCGGTATGATTATAGAAGCTGGCCTCGAAATAAAAGTGTTAAAAAGGATTGTGGATTCTATCGCAGACACAGCCAAAAAGGCAGGTGTTAAGATTGTTACCGGAGATACAAAGGTTGTGGAAAGCAAAAGTGCCGATGGTATTTTTATTAATACTGCAGGTGTGGGAGTTTTCCCTTCCGGCAGAAAAATACCTTCTCAAAAAATTAAGGCCGGTGACAAGATTATTGTCAGCGGATGCATTGCTTCCCATGGCATGGCGGTTATGAATGCTCGAAACAACCTGGGTTTTCTTCCGCCTATAGAAAGCGATGCTGCTCCCCTGGGGAATCTTGTAAGTGCAATATTTAAACATGATGATTACATCGTACATGCAATGCGTGATCCCACAAGAGGAGGAGTTGCAGCTACGCTGTGTGAATGGGTCACATCCGGTACAGACATTGTTATTTATCAAAAATCCATACCAATACGATCAGACGTATCTGCAGCCTGCAGGCTGCTGGGACTCGATCCCCTTCATATTGCAAATGAAGGTGTAATATTGTTTTCAGTTCCTGAAAATTGCGCAAACGATGTACTGTCAGTACTTAGAAAGGAGGAATATGGAAAATATTCAGCAATAATAGGTGAAGTAAGAGAAGGCAGCGGAACTGTTAGCGCCATAACAGACTTTGGCTCAAAAACAAGAATTATGATGCCAAAAGGTGAGATCCTTCCAAGGATTTGTTAGTTAAGGTATTTTTATAAAAAATCATGTATGAAGCAACTGGCAAATGTTAATTTGTCCTGCTTCATGGCAAATTCTTTTAAATAAGGTTATATCAAAATTATGAATAGATATATAATGATAGCAGGTATATTGATACCTCTTATTGGATCATTATTTCTTCCGCTTATTGGAAGATATAATGAAAAATTTAGAAATATAATGGCTTTGGTTTTTACATTAGCTGCCTTGGTTTGTGCGGGAGGTGCGCTTCCCGGCGTATTATCCAGAGAGCCTTATGCAATTCGCTTTGCACTGCCTCTTGGACTAAGCTTCGGCTTTTACGGAGACGCTCTTGCAGTGTTTATGGCACTGACAGCAGCATCTGTAAGTTCAGTTATTGTAATATATTCATACGGATATATACATGAAGAAGACAATCAAAACGAATACTACATGATGATTTGTCTGTTTGTAGGAGCCATGATGGGATTGGTTTATTCAACAAACTTAATTGCAATTTATACATTTTGGGAAATTTCGTCATTATGTTGTTGGAGATTAATCGGTTTTTATCGTACTGAACTAACTGTTCAGCGAGCAGACAAAGCATTTATCATTACAGTATTTGGTGCACTGATAATGCTTATAGGTTTCATAGGAATATATGGTAAAACAGGAACCTTTGAACTTACTGCAATGAAGGGTATACACATTCCGGCATGGACAGTCGTATTGATTCTCTTTGGTATATTGTCCAAATCGGCAACTTATCCTCTTCATAGCTGGCTGCCGGACGCAGGCGTTGCTCCATCACCTGTTACTTCACTTTTACATGCAGCAGTGCTTGTAAAAATCGGCGTATACGCATATGCAAGGTTTTTTGTTTTAACTTTTAAAATTGATCAGGTATTTACCACGGCAGTCCCTGCTATTGCTGGTATCAGCGCAATAATAAGTGCAGGAGTTGCATTCCGCGAAAATGATATAAAACGTGTTGTGGGATATTCAACTATCAGCCAACTTGCTTTTATTTTGATGGGATTATCCAGTGGTACAAAAATAGGATTTATAGGTGGACTTTTGTATATCTTGGCTCACAGTGTTGCAAAAGGAGGATTATAAGGCGCTGGGCACTTTAGGCATAGCTGTTTTGACATTCATGTTCGGCATTGTATTAACGGTTCACATGGCTCACACAGGACTTATGAGTAAAATAAGCCCCCTGCTTGTAGAAGATGAAAATGTCGCAGGATTTTTATGCATTATGATAGGAGCTTTAGGTATTGCAGGTCTTATGCCATTTCACGGCTGGGCTGTTGATTCTGCAGAAATTTCCTCAAAAGTATTTATAGCTGCCTTTCCGGGTGGTTTATTAAAGATACTGGGAGTGTATATTGCAACAAGGGTACTTGACGTTTATAAGCTTATTCCGGGGAGCGAAATCAGTACGGCTTTAATTGTACTTGGTGTACTGTCCTTTGTATTTGGAGGAGCAATGGCCTTAGTTCAAAAAAATATGAGCAGGCTTATGACATATACATCCACGTCATTGCTTGGACTAATAGTTCTTTGCATGTTAAACGGAGTATCATCATTAGTTCTTGTAATAGCCCTTGGGATATTGGTTCTCATGAATATGGTATGTTTGCTGTTCAATGAAAAGAGAAAATCCGGTTCTGAAACGATTTCGCGGAGCACGGCTGATAATGTGCGCAATGCCCCTGTGCTGAAGAAGATTTACAATATTGCAGAAAAGGGATGGCTTGACCCCTATAACTGGCTAATGGCACTTATAGGAGTGTTCTCAGATATATGCACATCAGCTGAACATGGTATAAGCTGGGTTTATGACAAAGGTATACCCGGATTGGTTAATGAAGCAGGAAAAGTTCTTCAAAATTTCAATACCGGAAATTTAACCAGGTATCTTACTCTTGTAGTAACAGGAGTAGCTATAATTGTTGTAATATTCCTGATTACACTTTTATAAGTGGTACAATATTTTTATTCTTGTTATACAGCCATAAATTTTGGCTGAATGGAGGATGTTTATGAACTATTTAGATTATTCGGCAGAAGCATTTTTACTGGTTCCGTTTGCCTTAATCATCATATATAATATTTGCCCTAAAAAAATTGCCGAAAATTATTTTCAAGCATTTTCGGCAGCAGTTGCCATAATTCAGATGATTGCTTCCTTATCTGCATTTTATCTGATGAATGCTTATCATATACATGAACATAATTTTATTCTGTTGCAGATATTAGGTAAATCCGGCATCGGTTCGTTAAGAATAACTTCTGTTTCACTTGTGTTCCTTTTTTGTATAGGATTGGTATCCTTTTCGTCTGTCATGATTGCCATCCACACAATTGATGCTAAAAAGACTAACTATGTTAATCTATTTATGACATTGATTATAGGTATGAATGGGATGGTCTTAGTGAAGGATTTGTTTTCGCTATATGTTTTTCTTGAAATAGTCGGGCTTTCCAGCTTCGTAATGATTGCTATGTTTCAGTCCAAAAAAGGTTTGGAAGGTTCTGCAAAATATCTTATAATGTCAGAATTTGCATCAATATTTATACTTACAGCTCTTGCATTGATTTTTATGCTGACAGGCAGTTTATCTTATGACGCTGTAGGAAGCTTTTTACTTGCTAATTCAACTTTATCACAGCAAATGCTGCTTTATCTTTCAATTATATTGCTGATATGCGCCTTTGCTATTAAGACCGGTGCCGTTCCATTCCACAGTTGGCTGCCTGATGCTCATCAAAGTGCAGATACAGCCATTTCTGTGCTGCTTAGCGGTATTGTTATTAAAATTGCAGGTATATACAGTATGGTTATCCTTACAAGGTTATTCAATGGCATTGAGGCTGTGCACGTATCTCTTGCCACAATCGGAATTATTTCCATTGTTACAGGAGCGCTGCTTGCTGCTCAGCAAAATCATTTCAAACGAATAATTGCTTATTCCAGTGTCAGTCAAATGGGATATATCTTACTGGGATTAAGTACAGGAAGCACTCTGGGACTGATTGGCGCAATTGCCCATGTATTTAGCCATGCAGTTTTTAAAACAACCTTATTTACAAATGCAGGTGCACTGCATGAACACTTTGAATCTCTTGATATTAATGAAATGGGCGGCCTTCAGAGCCGAATGCCGGTTACTGCATTTTCATCAATAATTGCATTTTTGTCTACAGCAGGTATTCCGCCTTTTACCGGATTTTGGAGTAAGCTATTGATTGTTATGGCTCTCTGGACTTCAGGAAATACTGTAATGGCAGGAGCCGCTTTGGCAGCAAGTATTTTTACTTCAGTATATTTTTTAAGACTTCAAAAAAAAGTATTCTTTGGACCTTTGCCTGAACGCTTGTCAGAAGTAAAAGAAACTACCGGAAGTATTAAATTTATTGAAATTTTCCTTACCGCAGTTACAATAACATCAGGAGTGCTATTTCCGATGATTCTTGTATACCTGCAAAATTCAGGATTAATATAAGAAGGGGGTGGACACATGAAGACAATAATATTTATCAGTTTATTATTTCTGTTAACTTTTTGCATTATGGCAGTTATGTCACGAAGTTTGTTAAAATCGACAATATCTCTTGGATTCGCCAGTGCTACCCTGGGTATTATAATGTATATTCTGGGTGCAACCTGGGCAGCTGTAATAGAGATTTCCGTCTGCTCCGGCCTTGTCACTGTTATATTTATAAGTGCAATAAGTCTGTCTAACATGAACAAGGATGACCTGCGAAAAAAATATAACGATAAAGAACGTACGGCCTACCTTCCTATAGTTTTGATTGTAACCGGAGTAATACTTGTTGTAGTAGCTTTGGCAACAGATTTTACGCTACCGGGTGCCACATCTTTATTATCGGAAGATTTTCGGGAAGTTTTATGGAATAGCCGCCAGATTGATGTTATAGGACAAATGATTGCAATACTAGTCGGAGGTATAGCGGTAGTTGTTTTATTTAGGGACAGTAAACTTAAATAAAAATTAAAATGGAGGAATAAATGGAGGCACTTGATTTAAAAATAGTAATGCTGATTATAGGATTCATGATGATTGTTGCCGGATGTTTCTGCATTATGAGGACATATCACATGATAAAAATAATTATCGGAATAGAAGTAGCAATGAAAGCAGTAACCATGTTTATAATTATGGCAGGCCATATGAACGGCCATATGGGTCTTGCTCAGGCTTATGTGGTTACGGCAATAGTAATTGAAGTTGTTGTTGCAGTTGTACTTGCAGGGATAACAATAGGATTGTACAAAAAATACGGAAATATGGACATCCGTAACTTAACACAGTTGAAAGGATAGGTTGTTTATGAAAGAAGCTTTGTATTCTCCTCCGATTGTATTTGCTTTGTTCCTTATATTTTTTACGCTCGCTTATAGATTGTTTTCAAAATATTCGGCACAAGGTAAAGCAGGCAAACATACTTACGAGTCATATGCATGTGGTCAAAGAGATGTGGAAAATTATGTTAATCCAGATTACAGCAATTTCTTTCCCTATGCTTTCGTATTTACGGTTGTACATGTTCTAATACTTGTTGTTGCAACTGCACCTGCTGACGTTCAGCTGCTCCCCGTAATATATGTTGTCGGAGGTATACTGTCAATACTAATTTCATTTAAGAGGTGAATTGATTGGATATAATAAAAAAAGCAATTAACTGGGGAGCAAGTAAATCCCCTTGGATATTACACTTTAATGCCGGTGCGTGCAATGGATGTGACATTGAGGTTGTGGATTCAACCCAAAATATTTTAATAAAGATACCATGACCTACGAACCGCCGGAGGAAAAGGAGGCAAAAAATGAGTAATATAGATAAAAATAAAGTCACAATTCCCATAGGACCACAACATCCATCTTTGGATGAACCTGCCGCCTTTTCAATTACACTTGAAGGTGAGAAAGTTGTCAATGCAGTTATAGGCGTAGGATATAATCACAGAGGACTTGAAAAGGCCTGTGAAAGCAGAACCTATATACAGGATTTATACATTGTTGAGAGAGTTTGCGGAATTTGTTCTCATGCTCACAGCACGGCATTTTGCATATCAATAGAAGAATTAGCCGGAATTAAGGTTCCAATGCGTGCTGAATATATAAGAGTTATAGTGGCCGAATTAGAACGCCTGCACAGCCACCTTCTCTGGCTTGGGACTGCATGCCACGAAATAGGCTATGACACAATGTTTATGTACACGTGGCGGGACAGAGAAAAAATTCTGGATCTGTTAGCCTCCTATGGAGGGAATCGTATAAATTACGGTGTAAATAAATTTGGCGGTGTCAAAAGAGATTTTGACGAAACTACAAGTTCTGATGTTATAAAGACAATTAATAAATTAGATGATAATATAAAGCATTATCTGGAAATAGCTTTAACTGAAACCACGCTTATATCAAGGCTTATGGGCATAGGTGTCCTCTCCCGCAAAGATGCCCTTAAATTTGGTGCTGTAGGTCCTGTTGCCAAAGCCGCAGGTATTGATTATGATATTCGTGTGGCAGAACCCTATGGAGCTTATAAGGAAATACCTGTTAAACTGATTACGGACAATCATGCAGATGTCTATGGACGAACAGTGGTACGTATTTTCGAAATGCAGGAAAGTATTAAAATAATAAAATATGCCATTAAAAACATGCCGGCTGGAGAAATATCGGCAAGGGTACCAAGAAGAATACCTGCCGGAGAAGTTTTGACACGTGTTGAGGCTCCCAGAGGAGAAAATATACACTTTGTTCGTTCAAACGGTACTGATAAGCCCGACAGAGTCCGTGTGAAAGCTCCTACTGAATCAAATTGGCATGGTGTTCAGCACATGCTGAAGGGCGGAAAACTTGCAGACGTGCCTATTACAATAGCTGCAATAGATCCATGTTATTCCTGTACCGATCGTGCCATTGTTGTTAATACAGGCAATGATACTAAAATTATGGACTGGAAACAACTTCGCCAATACTCTATTGACTGGTACAAAAAAGAAGGCATTGATATAGCTGCTTTAAAGCTTTAAGGAAGGCGGATGAAATATGATCTTGAAGATGTTAATAAAAGTATTTATTTTCCCGGGTTTCCTGTTTATGAGTATTTACAGTTTCCTGATGGAATATTTAGACCGCAAAATATATGCACGTATGCAGAGCCGTACAGGACCCCCATGGTACCAGCCAATAGCAGATTTTTTTAAACTTATAGGGAAAAGTGAAATTATTCCCAAAGATGCAAATCCGACAATGTTTCGTTTATTACCTTTGATAGCATTAGCTTCGGTTGCAGCAGCATTTGCTTATATTCCTATATATAGTGCAACAGCAACTTTCTCATTTGATGGAGACATAGTTGTTGTACTGTATTTTCTTACAATAATACCTTTGACAAGTTTTTTGGCAGGATGGTATTCAAGAAATGCATATGCCACAATAGGTGCAACACGTATTTTAACTCAGATGTTTGCATATGAGGTGCCATTGTTCATGTGCATGCTGGCACCTGCTTTAATTGCTGATACATGGTCGATTTCTCAAATTTCAGCCTATTATGCGGTACATCCGTTACATGCTTTAATCAACATCCCTGTTTGTTTAACAGGAATTATTGCAATCCAATGCAAACTTGAGCGTGCTCCTTTTGATACTCCTGAAGCTGAAACTGAAATTGTCTCGGGAGTACTTGTGGAATATGGAGGAAATCTTTTAGCTATTTTTAAAATGGCAACAAATTGTGAATTGGTACTTGTCATATCATTTTTCTCTGCAATTTTTCTGCCGTTTTTCACAGGAATAGCATGGGTTGACTTTATTTTGTATTTTGTAAAAACATTATTAGTTTTATTTATCCTGGTTCTTATGAGAGCTACAATGGCAAGACTTGAAATCAATAATACTATACGCTTTTGCTGGAGATACCTGTCTCCTATAGCATTCGCACAATTAATAATAAATATTCTGGTAAGGAGTGTATTATAATATGGAAAAAAAAGGCCCTGGAAAATTATCAAAAGATGCACTTAAGAATTTGTTTGAAAAACCGGCCACAACATCGTATATGGGAAATGGAAAAATAATTGTTGAAAAGGGCTATCGCGGTCGCCTGCAATACAATCCTACAAAATGTATTAATTGCAAACTTTGTATGAAAGACTGCCCCACAGGCGCTATAACAATTATTAATGAAGGAACAAAGGAAGAGAAAAAAATGAAGGCTGTCCTGAACGTGGGGCACTGCATTTTCTGTTGCCAATGTGTTGATTCATGTAATACGGGGAGCTTGACTTTTTCACAAAATGTAGATTTTGCAAGACTAAATAAGAAAGATCTTACGGTAGAGCTATGAAGAAACTTCCTTCCCGTATAAACAGCCTATTTCCTCAGGACAAGAAAATTGCACTTATGGGAGTAGGTTCAGAATTGAGAAATGATGATGCAGCAGGAATGTATTTGATTAAGAAACTTAAAAAATCAATAAAACGTAATGATATACTTTTTATCGGCGGAGGAACAGCACCGGAAAACTTCACCGGTGTTATAAAGAACTTCAAGCCGGATAAACTGATAGTTATTGATGCTGCTCGCATGGATATTCCTGTTGGTGAAATTCGTTTACTGGAAGCCAAGGAAATAGGAGGACTGACTTTTTCAACACATATGCTGCCCTTGCCAATAATGTTAAATTATCTTGAGCTTGAAATAAATTGCCGTGTAACATGCATTGGCATTCAGCCCAAAAACACAGAACAGGGTTTTACTATGTGTGAGGAGGTAACTGCATCTGTTGACAAATTAGCAGATATGTTTTTCAAAGCATTAATCACATGATAAATGAATACTGCTTTTTATGGAAAATTAAGAGAAAACCAGATTGATTTACGGTTTTCTCTTTACATTTTTTATTCATTGAAAAATATTTTAAAAAATGGTATTATCATGTATATCATTATAGTGATTATCAACTACCGTATAGGAGGAAAAATACTGTATGATTAAAAGGTTTTTTTCATATTATAAGCCTGTAAAAAAAATATTCATAACGGACATGGCGTGTGCATTTGTACTGGCTGTATGTGATTTATTTTATCCCATGATTACAAGAAATATCATAAATATTTATGTGCCAAATCAGCAGCTGAATTTAATGATAACATGGCTGGCTATTTTAGGATTCATATATTTGCTGAAAGTCGGTCTTAACTATTACGTAATGTATTACGGCCATGTTATGGGCGTCACCATTCAGGCAAATATGAGAAGAAGCATGTTTGAACACCTTCAGGATCTGCCTTTTGTTTTTTTTGATGAAAACAAAACCGGCACCCTTTCATCGCGAATTGTTAATGACTTAATGGAAGTGTCAGAACTGGCTCACCACGGGCCTGAAGATTTATTTATTTCACTGGTAATGCTTATAGGTTCGTTTATTGCATTGAGCACTATAAATTTACCTCTTACTCTGATTGTATTTTCAATTGTTCCCTTCCTTGTATTTTTTGCAATGAAACTAAGATTAAGAATGGAAAACACTTATATGGAAACAAGAGTTACAATCGGTGAAGTAAATGCAACAATCGAAAACAGTATCTCAGGAATCAGGGTTTCCAAGGCATTCAGCAACAAGGAAAGGGAAATAAAAAAATTCGAAAAAAACAACAACAAATTTCAGCTTGCAAGAAGAAAAGCATACAAAGTTATGGCAGAATTCCATGTTGGTACATCATTTGTCATGGACCTTTTAAATATTTTAGTCCTAAGTGCAGGAGGGATTTTTTTCTTTAATGGCTATATTAATTTTGGAGATTTTACAGCTTTCATTTTATATATCGGAAATTTTTTAAATCCTATAAGGAAGCTCATAAATTTCGTAGAGCAATACCAATCAGGTATTTCAGGCTTCAAAAGATATATTGAAATTATGGATACAGATATCGAATCCGATGAACTCGGAGCTAAAGATATTTTTGAAGTTAAGGGAGCCATAAAATTTGACAACGTAACTTTTTCATATGACAGCCACAAAGAAATATTAAAAAATATTTCATTTGGCATAAAGGCGGGAGAAACTGTGGCATTTGTAGGCCCTTCAGGTGGTGGGAAAACTACTCTATGCCACTTGATACCACGCTTTTACGAAACAGAAGAAGGAAATATTTACATTGACGGGATAAATATTAAAGAATTTACACGCAAATCTCTCAGAAAAAACATAGGAATAGTTCAGCAGGATGTCTTTCTGTTTACAGGAACAATTGCGGATAACATACAATGTGGGAAATTTGATGCCACAATGGACGAAATAATAGAAGCCGCAAAAATGGCAAATATTCATGACTATGTTATGTCTCTTCCTGATGGCTACAACACCTACGTTGGAGAAAGAGGTGTTAAACTCTCAGGAGGCCAGAAACAGCGAATTTCCATTGCAAGAGTATTTTTAAAAAACCCGCCCATATTAATTTTAGATGAGGCAACTTCTGCTTTGGACAACGCAACAGAACTGATGATACAAAATTCCTTGGACAAACTGTCGAAGGGAAGAACAACAATTGTTGTTGCCCATAGGTTATCTACAATTAAAAATGCAGATAAAATTATAGTTATTACAGACAACGGCATACAAGAAAAAGGAAGGCATGAGGAATTAATGGAGCAAAACGGCATCTATGCTAAACTGTATAATTCTCAATTTAAAATATGATTCATCTTTTAAAATAATAAATATGGATGTGAAATAATGATAGCAATTAAAGGCAGACGCAGGTGCTCAAACTGCGGGAAAAGATACAACTATTACTATGCCAGTAATCCTGAATCAAAAAAGGAAATTAAATACAAAGGCAAAGATGGAAATGCAAGTCAATGTACTAATGTAAAAATACTCTCCAACAACAGTTTTGAAGTTACAGTAAACTGTCCGGAATGCGGATTTGAAGAAGTTTTTGTTTATACAGATTAAAAATTACTATAGAAGCACATTATCGTCATCAAATTCCTTGTTTTTCACTTTGTTGAATTTTTGAAGCACATCCTGCACAGAAAGGCCTTCCCTTTCATGTCCTTCAATATCTATTACAATATTTCCTGAATCCATCATTATCGTTCTTGTCCCAAGCATAAGAGCAGACGATATATTATGTGTAATCATCAATGTTGTAATATTATTTTCATGCACAATTTTATCTGTAAGCTTAAGCACTGATTCTGCACTTATAGGATCAAGAGATGCAGTATGTTCATCAAGCAATAGCAGCTTTGGTTTAACCAAGGTAGCCATAACCAGTGTTACAGCCTGTCGCTGGCCTCCCGATAAAAGTCCGATTTTAGTGTTTATTCTGTCTTCCAGGCCTAGGTTCAAAGCAGCCAAATGATCCTTTATATAATTTTTTTCCTTTTTTGACGGCATTTTCAAAATATTTTTTTTAACACTTCTCATATATGCAATTATCAAATTTTCACCTACAGTCAAGTTTGGTGCGGTTCCTTTCATAGGGTCCTGAAATATTCTTCCTATATAGGATGCACGCTTGTATTCCGGCATATAGGTAATATCCTGTCCATCCAATTTAATAGTACCCGAATCACAAGGCAGCGTTCCAGATATAACATTAAATAATGTTGATTTACCTGCGCCGTTGCCTCCGATTATTGTAACAAACTCTCCTTCAGAAATAGTAAGGTTCAAATTGTTCAGTGATAAATGACTGTCAAGTGTATTCTTATTGAATACCTTATTAACAGATTCGATTTTTAACATTATACTCTCCCCTTTCTCAATTTGCTTATTCCTCTTCTCCTTTTAATTTTCGGAACCGAAAGAGCCGTTATAACAACAAGCGCCGATATTAATTTTAAGTATGAAGGAGGAAAGCTGGTCGTCAATATCAAAGCAATTATAAATCTGTAAATAACCGAACCTATTATTACTGAAAAAAGTCCCAAAGTGATAGTTTTATTTTTAATTATTACTCCTCCTATAATTATTGAAGCAAAGCTGATTACAACCATGCCTGTGCCCATGTTTACATCTGCTGACTGCTGCATTTGAGCAACTAAAGCTCCGGACAAGGCAACTATGCCATTTGACAGGGCAAACCCTACTATTTTTATAAAGTCAGTATCAATAGAAGATGCCCTGCACATATCTTCATTGTCTCCAGCTGCTCTTATTGACAAGCCCAGCTGCGTCCTGAAAAACCAGTTCAATATGGCAAATACCAAAGCAATAATTATTAATAGTGCAAATATTTTATATGCTTTTCCATCATAAACAGCTTCAGCATAAGTGAAAATGCTTGTTCTATTCAGAAGCGGTATGTTTGCTTTTCCGTCCATAACCATCAAGTTAACAGAATATAACCCGGTCATAGTCAATATTCCCGAAAGTATAGGCTGTATGCCTGCTTTCGTCTGAAGAACAGCAGTCACAACACCGGCAATTGTTCCTGCTGCAATAGCCATTACCAGCCCTGCTGCTGGCTTGTCATTAACTACATAAACTGCAGAAACAGCAGCTCCTAAAACAAAACTTCCATCAACCGTCAAATCAGCTACATTTAATATTCTGAATGAAATATATGTCCCAAATGCCAAAAGTGAATAAACAAGCCCTAATTCAATCGCTCCTATAAATGATATTAAATTCAATTTATACCTCCGCCTTTAACAATTATTCAAATATCTGAAATTCATCTAATCTTTCTTTATCGATTTCAATGCCTAAAGATTTTGCTGTAGTTATATTAATCATATTTGAGTATTTATTTATAACCTCCACCGGGTTTTCAGTTATCGTTTCTCCTCCCAAAATTCTTGCAGCCATTGCAGCAACCTGTCTACCTAAAACTTTATAGTCAATTCCCACTGTTGCAAATCCTCCGTCCTTAATTAACGAATCAGCACCTGTATAAACGGGAATCCCAGCATTAATTGCCTCCTGAGAAAGCATGGGCATTGCCAAAGCAACCGTATTGTCATTTGGAACAAATATAGCATCAACTTTGCTCGTCAAAGATTGAGCAGCCTGCAGAAGCTCTCCGGAGTTTGCAATATTTGCTTCAATGTATTTCATCCCGTTTGCGTTGCAGTAATCTTCTGCTCTTTGAATACTGGAAACTGAATTTACTTCTCCGGGATTATATATAAAACCGTATGTTTTAACATCCGGTGTCAACTCCTGAGAAAGCTTGAATATTTCTTCAACACCAATTGCATCTGATACACCTGTTATATTTTGATCCGTAATATTCATATCTTTTACCAATCCTGCCTCAACAGGATAACTTGCTGCTGCAAACACTATGGGTATGTCTTTAGTCGCAGCCAATGCAGTCTGAGCAGCTCCCGTTGCAATTGGTATAATCATGTCAACTTTTTCTCCCACAAACTGATTTATAATAGTGTTCACATTCGACGGGTCACTTTGGGCATCTTTATATATGATTTCAACCTTATCCTTCATTCCTAGTTCTTCAAGCCCGACAATTATATATTCTCTTATTTCATCGAGAGATGGATGATTTTGTGCCTGAACAATCCCTATTCTGAACTTCTCACTTTTTCCTGCATCTTCTGTACTATCTGCCTGCGTTTCACTTATCCCGTTTGCTTTTGTGCCACAGCCTGTAGCAAACACTGTCAGAATTGCTGAAAGCATTAAAATTGCAACTAATTTTTTCATAATATTCTCCTTATTCAAATAAATTATTATAGTATAAAAACAACAGCCTCATCCAAATTTTTCTGCCTTGACAAAAATAACTATATTCAGGCAACAAAAAAACCTGCCCTTAAAAGGACAGGCATAATTCCTGCGGTACCACCCTTAATTGACTGAAAGTTCAATCCTCTTTAACAAAAATGCTATCACATTTTCTGCCTTGTAACGTAAGCACACGTTTCAGATACTCGGGTAACCCTTTCACCTTTCCCTCAGCGATCCATTTGCTGTACTGCGTTCTGCAGGCTCTCATCAATACCTGCTCTCTGTAAGTGCACATATCAGTTTAATCTTCGCTTCAATGGTTTGTTTTTATATTATTGTTTGTGAGTTTACCATCCATTTCATAATTTGTCAACAGTTAATTTTAAATATTTTGTTTTACCCGATCAATTAATATATTCCTATCATTTTTTAATTTTCCTTCAATAACCAAATTCAATATCTTGTTTAAAATTGAACCTAAAATAGCTCCCTCCGACAAGCCTAACTCAATTAGGTCTTTACCATTAATTTTTAAGGCTTTCAAGCTGTAACATTCATTGTTTACAACTATGTCATTTAATATTTTACCTGAATTCTTTATATTTATAAGATTCTGTTCATATTTATCGGATTGCGACCTGAAAACAGTTGATTTAAATTTTAAAAAATTAACATAATTTTCATAACCCATCTTATTAAGTTGTCTTTTTATATTTATTCTATCAGGCAATATTTCTTCATCTTTATAAAATACCAGTGTTCTCACTTTCTTTACAGTTGCACCATCATATTTAAGTTTTTTTAATATATTTTCTGCACAATTTGTTTTATACAGCAGCAGTGTAAGTTTTAAATCCAAGCTATCGGCAAATCGCATAGAATTTAAAATATTTTCCCATGTATCGTTGTCGAATCCTTTTACATAGGGAATAAATACTTCAACTACATCCTTGTATTCAATCATAATTTTATAAAAATTGCAGCCTGTTAAAAATTTATTGAATTCATTTGCTATTCTTTCTTTTGAAATGCTGTTAAGCAGTCCTTTGTTGCGGTGTATACTGACAGAAGTTTCATGGTCTATAGTAAATTCCAATACAGATGCAAAACGAAGTGCCCTTAAAATCCTAAGGCCGTCTTCGTTAAACCTTTCATCCGGATCTCCCACGCATTTTATTATTTTATTTTTAATGTTATCTATTCCTCCGAACAAATCAACTATACCATTATTATTGTAAGCAAGAGAGTTAATTGTAAAATCTCTTCGTTTTAAATCATAAGAAACATCGTCAGTAAAGAAAACAGAATCAGGATGCCTGTTATCGCTGTACCTGCCGTCAATTCTATAAGTTGTTATTTCAATCTGCATACCTTCTATGATAACTGTTAAAGTTCCATGCTTAAGTCCTGTGTTTATGGTTCTGTAATTCTGAAAACAGTCAATTATTTCACCGGGCTTGGCCGATGTGGTAATATCCCAATCATTAGGAACAATGCCCAGCAGGCTGTCTCTAACACAACCTCCAACAACATATGCCTCAAAACCGTTTTTAATTAAAATATTTAAAGCAATTTTAGCTTCCCTGGGAATATTTATATTGATTTTCATTGAACCCCTTCCCGTGCCTTTTTATATAATTATACATGAAATTTACTTATAATCAATAAAAAAATAAAGCCTTAATTATTAAAGCTTTATTTTCCCTTAAATTTTTACTATTTAGCTGAACAGCTGCTATCAGAATCAGAATTTCCATGTGATTTTTCCCACAATTCATCTGCAACCGGAGCCCAGTTCACTGACGCATCATAGCACTTAGCACTTAATTCGTGTACGTCTTCGGGATTTTGCATATCTGTTGATTTTGCACCTGAATTTTCAACCATTTTCGTAAGTCGTCCCGGATTATCCAAAAGCGGGCAAGGACGTAAATGATTGTTGTTAAATGGCTGATTTTGTTTGTACTGCATAAACAACGGATTTTTATATGCCTGAAGCAGCGTATTTTCATGAATATTTGTATCGGAATAATGTATGAAGGCACATGGTTCGATATCTCCGTTGGCATTAATATGCAAGTAATTTCTTCCTCCGGCTATACAACCTTTTACATATTCTCCGTCATTCCAGAAATCCATTGTAAATATAGGTTTGGTTTTTCTGAATTCTCTTATTTGTTTATACATATATTTACGCTGTTCTGCCGTTACCAAAAGCTCAGGTACAGCGTCGTTACCTACCGGCATATAGGTAAAGAACCATGCAAATTTTGCTCCCTTTGCAATCATATCGTCAATATATGCCTCACTGCCTATTACATCAGTGTTTTTTCTTGTATAGCAGCATGAAATTCCAAATGGAAGTTTCCTGGCTTTTAATATTTTCATTGCTTTTATCACTGCTTTGTATGTTCCTTCTCCTCGCCTGAAATCCGTTTCCTCTTCAAAGCCTTCAACACTTATGGCAGGAACAAAGTTTCCAACTCTAAGCATTTCATCTGCAAATTCTTCATCAATCAATGTAGCATTTGTAAAAGCTAAAAAGGCACAATCATCATGTTTTTCACACAGCTTAATAATGTCATCCTTACGTACAAGGGGCTCTCCGCCGGAATAAATATACATAAATGTTCCCAGTTTCTTACCTTGAGATATAATACTGTCTAATGTGTCAAAATCCATGTTCATTTTTTTGCCATAATCCGCAGCCCAGCAGCCTGTACAATGCAAATTGCATGCTGATGTAGGATCCATTAAAATTGCCCAAGGTATATTACAGTTATTTTCTTCTCTTGCTTTCATCTGGCGCTTGCCACCGATAATTGTAGCGTTTATAAGGAAATTTTCAAATAATTTTTTCCTTACATTATCATCAATATCTGTATATAAGCTTTTTACAAGCTTATACCAATTGCTGTCCTTGTCAGTGAGTACCTTTTTAACTGTATTCATCTGTTTGGCCACCACACCATCCCTGTCAAACTTCTCAACCCAATCCAATATCTTTGGAATATTATTGTCAGGGTCGGCGTCTAAATAAGCGAGAACCTTTTTTAAACCATAAGACTGCAGATTTTCTACTATATTCTTTTCACTCATATATAACTCCTCCCATTAAATAACAGTGACATAACTTTATTTAAATTATATTATTGATTTATGAAACTTTCATTAGACAATATATTTATATGTCTTAATTTTAGACATTCTTAAATATTGTCTGATTTTTGGACATTTTTATACTTTGTCTATATATAAATAATTTAAAAGGTTATATTATTAAATAAATAAAATTACAGACTATAAATTATAATGGAGATGTGAAGATGGAAAATTATAAATTAATTTATACGATAATTAAGACTGCCGTTGAAACCGGAATTCGATATATTGAAGATAACCCAAAAAGAGGTATAAGAAATTTACTGGATTTAGGTGAATATTTTGCATCAAGCCCATCTCAGAAAAGTTTTTTTAATTTGGCTCATGATTTGTTGAAAAATGAAAATAGTCATTACTATGATATCCTTGACACCTTGGTTCAAAATACAAATCACAAAACCTTAACAGACTACGGAGTAAATATAGGGTATAACAGTCTTTTATACGGTGCCAATATAATAAGAGAACATAAAAAAGAACATGGTTTCAATGTTCCTTGGGTAATTGTTTTCAATTTTGAGAAAAAAGACGACGATAATCTTACAAATGAAGAAATTTTAGATATTATAAATTCAGGAAAAAACAACGGAATATATAGTTATATGATCTTATTGGGTAAAAACAATATACTTGATGATTTATATGATGTTTTTGAAAAGAATGACAAATGTGCTTTTACCTTATTTATAGACCCAAGCCTTATTAATGAAAAAACAGTTAAAAAAATAAGCAGTATTTCTAATATTTGCATTTTTGTCTCAATTGACAATTATGAGAAATCAAACTTCAGTAAGCCTGAAGAATTTGATTTGCTTAATAAATATAAATGTTTATACGGCGGATACTGTTGTTATGATAACAGCAGCACAATAAATATTTCCAACGGAACAATAACGGACAAATTATTATCACTAAATTTAAATTTTGCATTTTGCATAAGAAAAAATAATTGCAGCAAGGAGGCTGAAGAAATAACGTCCGATTTTATTTATAAATCAAGGATAGAAATTAATTCTCCCGTAATTTTAATTGATTTTTATAGTGACCTTGCACGCATAAGCAAAATTATTTCCATGAAATCATGTTTTTTAAGTATTGACGGCAGAGGGCAAATATATACTTCAGATATTTTCAATAAAACTGAATACAATATACGCAATAATTCACTGGAAAATATTTTAAGTTATACAATGCCAAAGGTAAACTCTGATTAATTGTTGTCACCAAATGATTTAGCTACTCCTTCAACAGCTTTTTTCAATAGTTCAACAAACTGTTCCGGAGGAATCACCGCACCTTCAAACAGCCACCTTGAAATAGAAACCCTTATAGCATCAGCAAAGAATGTAGCATAAAAGTCTACATTCTTTTTATTTTCAAATATAGATTTTAACTGTACCTTTAAAATAGGATGCAGAACTTCAACAAAATATTCAGTAAATGAGTTTTGACCTGTTACTTGAAAGGCATTTCTGTAAAAAGTCTGATTCTTATAAAAAAAATCGCAGATTTTCTCCAAAAGCTCCCATGAAGTCATAGAAGCATCCTTAATAGTCACTATAAATTCAGTATTATAGATCCAATTAACCAAATCATATTTGTCCTTAAAATGATAGTAAAAGCTTTGTCTGTTCATATTACAGCCTTCAACTATATCACTTATATTGATTTTTTTCAGCGGACGCTCTTCCATTAATTTCTTTATGGACTCTGCCAAAGCCTTTTTAGTGATTTGAGAATCAGACATAAATAGTTCCTTTCACGTTCATTATAGTAATTAATCTTAATAAGATTAATTACTCACATTCTAACATCAAATCAAATTTATTTAAAGAGGATTTTTGGGATTGTTTGAATACAAAAACTTAAAGAATAAAAATTTCAATAAAGAAGTTAAGAAAATATTTAGGAACGTTTAGATAGATATGACAACGGAGAAGGAGGGATTCGAACCCTCGAGGCGCTTTTGGCGCCTACACGATTTCCAATCGTGCGCCCTCGGCCGGACTAGGCGACTTCTCCATATTAAGTAATAAAGTATTCAGATTTGCAGAATATTTTACACAGCAAATGATATTATAACCCTAAAACATGATTTTTGTCAATTATTATTTTAATTTGTTGCTCATCCCGAATTTCGAGACAAGCTTTTATAAATCAAACATGATTATCTTTCCGTTCCGAAGAAAAACAGTGCTATCGTCCCTTGCCCTGAATGAGACCCGATTACCGGACCTATGTAGTTTATCGGAATATCTTTAATATTAAATTTGTCTTTGACCAGTCCTGCAAGATATTCAGCATCTTCCAAGCAATCACCATGGCTGATAAAAACCGGACCTCCATCAGGATTCATACATGTTGATTCCATATGTTCCAAAATAGTGTGTATAGATTTTTTTCGGCCTCTCACATTTTCAACAGGGACCAAATGCCCTTCATTATCAACATGGAGTACAGGTTTAACATTCAAAGCGGTTCCGATTGTGGCAGTCATTGCATTAATTCTGCCACCTCTCTTTAAATGATTCAAATCGTCTACAGTAAACCAGTGGCTCAAATGCAGCCTGTTATCCTGCACCCATTGTTTTAGCTCATCCAAATTAAACCCTTCATGTTTCTTCCTGGCAGCACAATAAACTAACAACCCTTCGCCCATTGAAGCTGCCAACGTATCCACACATTCAACCCTGGAGCCTTTGTATTTTTCCATTAACTCTTCCGCTGCTATTAAAGATGAGTTGTATGTACCGCTCAATCCAGATGAAAACCCCAGATATAAAATGTCATTCCCCTTTTTCAGTATAGGCTCAAAATATTCCTCAAACATTTTAACATTTATAAGCCCGGTAATTGACCTTTCCTCATTCCTGATTCTATTGTAAAATTCTTTTATACTCAGCTGCCTGTGATCAGGATAATCTAAATAACTTTCATTTTCAAACCCGAAAATCATCGGCATAACCTTAATCCCATATTTGCTGATAATATCCACCGTCAGGTCTGCCGTTGATTCGGTTACTATAACATAATCTTTCATAATCTTAATTCCCTCTATCATTATAAATGCTATAAGATTATATTATCATATTGAAATAACCATTACAATACATATAATTTCAATACTCCAAAATTTATTCAAATTTTCATTTGAATTACATTTCATCCATAAATTTATCGCCCGTATTTTAGATGTTTAATTTGTTAAACCAGGGGTATCTTATAAAACATAAGAAATAATTAAAAATAATTATATTATTTCTACAGGAGGATTTAATATGACAAAAATAGCTGTTATATTAGGAAGTACAAGACCGGGAAGAAATGGCGAAGCTGTTGCAAAATGGGTATATAACCTGGCAAAGAAAAGGTCTGATACAGAATTTGAATTAGTCGATGTAGCTGACTATAATTTACCTCTTTACGATGAACCAAATCCTGCAATGATGCAGCAATATACAAAAGAACACACAAAAAAATGGTCTAAAAAAATAAGTGAATTCGACGGGTATATATTTGTAACTGCAGAATATAACCACAGTATACCGGCAGCATTAAAAAATGCAATAGACTACTTAAATGTAGAATGGAAAAACAAGGCAGCTGGATTTGTAAGCTATGGAAGCGCAGGCGGATCACGTGCCGTAGAACACTTAAGACAGATAACAGGTATGCTGCAAATGGCAGATGTAGAAGCACAAGTAATGTTAAATTTGTTCACAGATTTTGTAAATATGAACGAATTCAAACCTGATAACAGGCATGAAGGAGAAATTGACAAATTACTGGACGAAATCATATCCTGGAGCAAAGCTCTCAAAACAATCAGGCAATAAAGAAAAAAATGTACCGACCATATAAGCTGATACATTTTTTTTGAATTCATAAAGTACACAAAAATTAAAATACACTAATCCATTGGGACTACCGCACCCTTATAAGTGTCATTGATATATTGCTTAATTTTATCACTTTTTAAAGCCTCAATTAAAGCTTTAATATCTTCTCTTTCTTCGTTACCCTCTTTAACCGCTACGATATTTGCATATTTCTGTGCAGCTTCTGAATCCTGTTCTTCTTTTGCAATTGCATCTGATATATTTAATCCGGCATCAAGGGCATAGTTTCCGTTTAGCACGATAAAGTCAAATTCACTTATTCTTCTTGAAATTTGAGCCGCTTCCAGTTCAACTATTTCAATATTGTGTGGATTTTCAACTATATCATTCTTTGTAGCGGCAAGGCCTGCTCCTTCTTTAATTCTAATTAACCCGTTAGATTCAAGAAGTAGAAGTGCTCTTGCTTCGTTTGTTGTATCGTTGGGTATCCCAATTATAGCTCCATCAGGAATATCAGCCAAATCTGATGATTTTCCAGCATAAACTCCCAGAGGCTCATAATGGATCTTTGCTACTGAAACTAACTTTGTTCCCTGTTCTTTATTAAAATCGTCTAAATATGGCTGATGCTGAAAATAGTTTGCATCAACATCTTCTTCGTCTACAACCAAGTTAGGCTGAACATAATCTGAAAATTCGATTATTTCCAATTGATAACCCTGTTCAGCCAACAGATCCTTTACCTGATTCAGTATTTCCACATGAGGTGTAGGGCTAGCTGCTATTGTAATTTTAGTTTTTGCTCCATCTTCTGTTTTATCTGTATGTTCTTCTTGATTTTGTGCCACGTCAGATTCTTGTCCATTGTTTTTGCATCCTGCAAATACGATAAGTGATAATGCCAGTACTAAAACCAATGAAAAGAATTTTTTTAAAGTTTTCATAATTAAAGAAATCCTCCTATTATTTTTTTATTGTCAACTTTTATTAAATCATTAAATTATTTAAATTACTCTTTTGTCTGTTTTATTTGCAATTTTCATACCTATCATTTGTAAAAGCTGCATAAGAATTATAATAATAGCCACTGTAACAAACATCATATCTCCTTGATACCTGTGGTATCCGTACCTTATGGCAATGTCGCCAAGTCCTCCTCCTCCCATTGCTCCTGCCATAGCGGAATAGCTGAGTATTGTACCTATTGATATTGTAGCTCCCACAATTAAGGATGTTTTTGCCTCTGGAATTAATACCTTGAATATAATTTCATGCAGTGAGGCTCCCATGCTCTGAGCCGCTTCTATAACCCCATGATCAACTTCCTGAATTGATGATTCAATCAACCTTGCCACAAATGGAGTTGATGCAATTACCAAAGGTACTATTGTGGCTGTGGGGCCGTAACTTTTACCGGCTATTAATTTAGTCAAGGGAATTACTGCAATCATCAAAATTAAAAACGGAATTGAGCGTCCGATATTTACTATAATGTCAAAAACTCTATTTAAAATTTTCATGGGGTGCAATCCGCCTTTTTTTGTAACTACCAGCGTTATTCCTATGGGAAAGGCAAACAAATATGAAACAAGTGTCGAAACAAAAGTCATATATAAAGAATCCCTTGTCCCTTCCAACAGCATCATTGAATTCCCAACTATTATAGAATTTAACATTTCCACAAACCGGCTTAAAAACACCGTAATACCTTCAATTGCCCACATAATCAATCAGCTCCTCTACATTAACATCTTTACCCCTTAAATAATTAATTATTTTATCTGCCTGCATCTGATCTTCCGGCAGCTGCAGCACCATATGCCCAAATGCCTTTCCTTTGATATTCTTTGTATCTGCAAACAATATATTAACCTGAGACCTGCATTCCAGAACCATGTTAGCTATTACAGGCTCAAAGGATGATTTGCCGTCAAATACTATGCGTACGCATTTTTTTCCTGTCATTTCTTTTACTGCATTATTGCTGTGATAAACAAGTTTTCTAGCAGCATCAGTCTTAGGATTTGAAAAAACTTCCTCCACCTTGCCATCTTCTGTAAGGTGCCCTTCATCAATTATTGCCACATAATCGCAGATTCCCTCTACAACCGCCATTTCGTGAGTTATTATAATTATTGTTATACCAAGTTTATTATTTATATCTTTTAAAAGTCCCAGTATTGAACGAGTCATAGTAGGATCTAAGGCACTTGTAGCTTCATCACAAAGAAGTATTTCCGGATTTGTAGCTAATGCTCTTGCAATTGCAACTCTTTGTTTTTGCCCGCCGCTTAACTGTGAAGGATAAGCCAGCCTTTTGTCTGAAAGGCCCACAATTTCCAAAAGTTCAGCTGCTCTTTTCTTTCTTTCCTTTCTCCTCATACCGCTTATTTCTAATGGAAAACATATATTGTCTTCCACATTTCTTTGCATCAACAAATTAAATTGCTGAAATATCATGCCCACTTTTTGCCTTACATTCCTGAGCTGAGTTTCATTTAGCTCGGATAAATCTTTGTCTCCTATAATTACAGTTCCTCTCGTAGGCTTTTCCAAGAAGTTTATGCATCTTACCAATGTACTTTTTCCTGCACCGCTCATACCTATAATCCCGTAAATATCACCCTTATTGATATTCAGATTAATATCGGACAGAGCGACGACCTTATCATTTTGACCAATATATTCTTTATATAAATCTTTTATCTGAATTAATGGAACAGTCGTTGCCATTCTGCTTCCTCCTTTTCTATTTTGCTATTAAATCCTTTACTGTTTCGCCAGCAATAATAAGCCCTGCTACAGAGGGAACAAATGACACACTTCCCGGTACAGATCTTCTGTCAGCGCATTTTCTCACCGTACCAGGCGGACATATACAATTGTATTTACAGCTTATTTCATTATCAGCAATTGGTTTAATAGGTTTTTCCTTTGAGTAAACAACTTTTAAACTTTTTATTCCTCGTTTTTTTAGTTCAGTGCGCATAACTTTTGCCAGCGGGTCCATGGAAGTTTTATATATATCAGCCACCTCCAGCATTGTGGGATCTAATTTGTTCCCTGCTCCCATACAACTGATTATAGGAACACCGGCCGACTTTGCCCTTGTTATAAGCTCCAGTTTTGCCGTAACAGTATCTACCGCATCCACAATGTAATCATATTTCGTAAGTTGGAATTCATCTGCATTGTCAGGCATATAAAAGCACACATTAACGTCAACATTGGCCTTCTGGTTTATATCAAATATTCTTTCAGCCATTACCTCCGCTTTTTTTCTGCCAATAGTTTTTCGTGTGGCAATTAACTGCCTGTTTATATTTGTAACGCATATCCTATCGTCGTCAAAAAGTGCAAAATTTCCTACTCCACTTCTGGCCAGCGCTTCTGAAACATATGTTCCAACACCACCTAATCCAAAAATTGCAACTGTTGAATCCTTTAATTTTTCCATTGCTTCTTTACCTAATAAAAGCTGTGTTCGTGAAAATTCGTTTAACATAATTTCCTTTCTATAAAACTAAATCATAATTATTTTTTAGTTCCAAATTAATCTTTATTATTATATATATTATTTCCAGTTTTTACATACGTCGATCCAGCCTTCGGCTTCGGATATCTTCTCTAATTCATCAAGTGTAAGACGTATTGCCGAATTATCGGTGCCACATGCAGGAAACATAGTTTCAAACCGCTTCATTGAATTATCCAGGTATACAATTACATTATCAGGAAGAGCAAAAGGACAAACACCACCTACCGCATGTCCTGTAAACTTTACTGCATCTTCAGGTGTAAGCATTCTTGCCTTAAAACCAAATCTCTCTTTAAACTTTTTATTATCGATTTTTGCATCTCCTGCTGTAACTATTATCATTGCAGAATCCCCGTTATAAAAAGATAAAGATTTAGCTATCCTGGCTTCTTCTGTATTAAGTGCTGCTGCAGCAAGTTCCACAGTAGCCGTCGATTCATTCACTTCAAGAACATCTTTATCTTTGCCAAATTTTTTTAAATAATTTTTTACCCTTTCTAAAGACATTGTCCCTCCTACATTTATCTATAAAAGTAATTTATCAATTTAAATTTTATCCATAAAAAAACCCTCTTTGAAGAGAGGGAATTTTGTCCATCTCCTCATCTTCCAAAGAATTACTTTGTCGGACTTAGCACCTTTCAGTAAGCTGTAGGTTGCCGAAACTTCATCGGGCCGATCCCTCCGTCTCTCTTGATAAGAAGTTTTCCTATTTAATTATTAGTTACAACTTTATACTAATGAAGTATATTTGTCAACAAATGTTTTTTTATGATGTTTGTTTATCTATAAGTCTTAAAAAAGCTCATACTCTTTTGACCATAATATCATGAATTTTGTATCATATGATTTAACTTGTCATCTAATTGTTTAATCATAAATACTTCGGTTACCCTTTCTTCATAAAGTTTTGACATAGCCTTATCTATCTGGTTTTTAGCATTTTTAACTACATCTAACGATTCACCTATTTCACATTGAATGACCCAGTCAAAAATCAAACTGTCAAAAAAATAATCAGAAAAATTTTCAAACGTTCCGATAGGAATATCATTACCTGTAATCATAATTATATCAGACATTTCCCTTTTGAATTTTCCAAGGGATCTTTGTGTCTCTCCGGCATAGTACCCTGCTTTATCAATATGGGCATCTCTAAAAACTTTTACATCAGAATTTTCCTTACTTCTAATAATATCAATGCCGCAATCTCGGGAATTTTCCAATTCATTAATAGTATTTTCAATAGCCCTGAGAGCTTCTTCGCCGGCTTTTATGGATTCATCTATTTTTAATATATTAGCTCTCATGCTTTCTTTTCTTTTTATCAATTTTTTTAATTCTTCAACTTTTCCATTGTTTTCAACATTAGTGGCAACAGAGTTCTTATTTATTAATTTTTCATATTCAAATTCGAAACTTTTAAGCGGAGCAAGTTCGTCAACAATTCGTTTAGATTCTTTTGAAAGAAATGAAACATTATTTTTGCACTGATCATATTTAAGCCTCGATTTTAAAATATCCTGCTTTTTTTTATTTAATTTTTCATCTCCGGTCCCTAATATGGCGTAAAATAATGAAGTTAAATTTGATGATTTTATTTTTAAAGCATCTTCCCTTTCAAGTTCATCTGACAATTTATTTAAAAGCAGTTTTTCCCTAATCATATCCTGCTCTGTCTGTTTCAAAAGCACATTTAATTTATCTTTTTTTTCTATGGAGTTTTTAACATAGTTTATTCTATCATTATATTCACGTTGCATATTATCATCTCCCTTGTTTCTTCCTGCATAATATGGAAACTCTGTCAATTAAAATTTAACATTTCTTATTTTTTAAATTATATCATACATCAAACTACGATTCAAACAGTTTTTAGCCCTTAACCTCCAGGAATACGTTGCTAATTTAAATTTATTTTATATGTTATTATTGAATATATTATGGCTATAATGTATAATAATATTGATATAAATTTTAGAGGAGGAACATTATGGCTATAACTAAGGACATGATTATTCATGAAGTTATTCAGGCTAAGCCGGACGCTGCAGAAATACTAATGTCACATGGAATGGGATGCATAGGATGCCCCGGTTCTCAAATGGAAACCTTGGAAGAAGCAGCGGCAGTTCACGGAATGAACTTAGATCACCTGCTGGAAGCATTGAATAAGTAATTAGATAGAATTAGGATACGGATTTACCGTATCCTTTTTTTATGTTCTATAAAATGAAGGAAGTAAAACCGGCACTATTCCGACTCAGGTTAGACTCCTTTTTGAGATTACATTTCAATTTCAAGTGGCAATCTTCATCTTCCTACATCAGTTTATTTACCTTCAGAAATACTGAGCTGCAATAAATGCCGGTTTTCTATTTTAAAAGCAACAAACTAACAGCTGTTTAATTTATTTGCTTATCCATATTGTTTGCACTTTTTTTTTTTATAGTACACAAATATTTTAGTTATTTTAGTCAAAAATGTCAATATTACAGTCCTGTTACAACATTTCATCAAGCTTGTTTTTATTAAATCCAACAATTACCTGATCATCAACAAATATTACAGGAACTCCCATATATCCCATTGACAACAATTCTTTTTTAGCTTCTTTATCCGTTAAAACATTTTTTTCTTGGTAATCGTATCCTTTTTCTTTTATAAACTCCTTTGCTGCAGAACAATTTGAGCATGTGGAGCTTGAGTATATTTTTATTTTTTTCTGTTTTTTCATTTTTACCTCCTACTAAAATAATTTATAGGGTATGATACATGACAAAACGGTCATGTCATATTCATTCTTGCTTCTTAAGCTGTTAGAATGTAGAGATCAATTGGTCAGGTTATTACCTCATTTTAACATATTTTTATTTAAAATGCCATAAATATTTATATTAATATTTCACAAATAAAACTGATGAGAATACTATAAAATATACAGTTCGGTAAATTATGAAAGGAATGATATAATGAAAGAATGTACTATTTCAATAAATGCTCCGGGAAAAATGCTTAAAGGAGCAGGCGTACCTAATACTTCATTTATCCCGGCTTACATATATAAACTTGAAATCCCGCTCAAGAATACAAGCAGCAACATAAAATTGTGTTCATTTAGTTCTACATTGGGCAATGGAATTCGCTATTTAAACAATATGGAACATTCCGGGCCTGATATCAAACTCCTTAACAGCATCAATGTGGTAACTCCTACACCTGAAATCGGAAACAACAATGTTATAATTTTTGCCAACAATATTATACTATCAGCAAATTCAACCAACACAATAACATTTGACATTGCTCTTTGCGACAAGTTGACAATTGGCAGCGCCGAAAACACAGGGGTCAAAATACCTCACAAAAGTAAAATTTATTTTTATGGACACTTAATATGTGAAGATTTCGTTGATTCTTGCAGTACTATTTCTCGTGCACTTAATTATGAGCTTAAGGTTAAATGTGACAATAAAACAATTAAAAAAGGAGAAACAACCAAGTTTTATGTTTATTGCAATACAGGGCAGTATGACATGGCAAGAAGTGTATACGTAAGAAGCATCCTCGAACCGGAATTGGAGTTTGTTGGTGATTCATGCAACCTGCAGCCAAGAAACGTATACAATTTTAACGGAAACACAATTTTGAAGTGGGATGTAGGAAGCCTTCAGCCCTCAGAATCAAAAAGAATTGGATACATGGTCAAAATAAAAAACGACGTTAACCCAGGTCAGATATTAAAAAATAAATTAAATTCAAACTGCATCAACAATTCCGAATATACACAATGCCCTTCAAGCATTGAATATGATTTAATTGTTGCAAAGTGAAATTATAATGGCAGCCTAAGAATTCCAATGGGCTGCCGTTAAATTTAAAATTGCACAGTGTTTATCAATTTTTCATTATTAATAAAATTTTTAATATTTTGGATTATTAATTTCTCCCATCTTGATTTGTTATTTTTGACGATGCCGGAAACATGAGGTGTAATATAAACATTGTCTATGTCCCAAAGTTCATCATCAGGAAGAGGTTCAATTTCAAATACATCTAATCCCGCATAGGAAATGGATTTATTTTTTAGTGCATTTTTTAGATCCTCCTGGTTAACAACACTTCCCCGTGCAATGTTAATAATTGAAGCGTTTTTTTTCATTAATTTGAGATTATCCCTGTTAATCATGTGGTATGTTCCTTTGTTCAAATCCACAGTAACAACTACATAGTCACTGACAGACATTACGTAATCCAATCCACTGCTGCCATAATATATTTCGTGAAAATATGGCACCTTCAACACAGGTGTTCTTTTATATCCTATAACCTTCACTCCGAAAGGCTGAAGCCTCTTTGCTATTTCAGACGCAATTGAACCGGTCCCTATAAGTCCTACCGTCTGGCCTTTAAGTTCCATTCTTTTTAAGCTGGTATCCCACTTATGACGCTTTTTGTTTTCAATATATTTCAATGCATTTGTGTTATGTATTAATATTTTACAAACAACGTCCTCCGCTATAGGAACTGAAAAAATATCCTTGCCGTTTGTCAGCGTTATTTTTCTTTTTCTGATATAATCCGCATCAATCATATCATATCCTGCTCTGAACAATTGAATCCATTTAAGCTTTGGAAGTTTATCAAGTATTTTGGGCTTGACATTGTCAGGAGGCCCTATTAAGGCCTCTGCATCGGAACATTGTTCCGGCTCTGTGTAAAATTCAATATCCGGATATTCTTTGGACACCGTATCATAAAAGTGTTTATCTATTATTATTTTCATAATACTCTTGCTTCTACCTCCTCATATATCATTACTGATTAAACTGTGCAGTATGCTACGATACTATAATCCGAAGGTATTTCGTATTCTTTGCTTGGTTTGCCGAATTTCCAATCAATATCAAATAATGTACCGTCAACAATAAGCTCGAAATAAAGCATTACTATTCCTGTATCGATTTTTGACTCATAGCCGTTTATACTTGGGTCTTTTCGCACAGCAAGTATTACAGTTCCGTTATCATATATAAACCTCCAAGGCTGCCTGTTTTTTGTTGAAGGAGCCAACCTTGCATAAAAGAAAGCTTCCAACAAGCCTAAGTTTGCAATTTCATCAGGATCTGCATTTTCTCCCCATTTGTTCATATATACAACATCACTGATTCGCGGCCTTTCAGATACATTATCCTCAACTATGCTTACCTGGGCCTTTGTAGGATTGTATTCGGAAGTATTTTCATAAAGAACCTTTTTCTTATTTTTGTCAAATCCAAGGGCAATAAGTGCAGTTAGCTTCTTTTTTGATTTTATATTTAATTTTTTCTTTATTACGTCAGTGTCATGAATGGTTATCCAGCATGAACCAACTCCCAGCTCAAATGCCTTAAGCATAATATCCTGAACCACATAACCTGTATTTTCAATGTAATGGTCTTTTTCTTCTGAAAGAAAAATTAAATAGTGTGGTGCATCAATCATTTTTTCATTATAACCGGCAATATTTTTAAGCTTATCATAAACTTCATCCTTATTTTTAATCATTGCCTCTGTCTCAATATCCTTAATCAGCTTTTTACTTTTGGTAAAATAACTTTCTATTTTTTGGATAACTTCAGAACTGATGGCATCTTTTTTATAATTCCTTACTGATTTTATCCTTGATATTAAATCTTTATATTCCATGTTTCCCTCCATGATAATCGTTTATACTTTTTATACCCGTTTTTCACATAAATTATCAGTATTTATTAATATTTATCAAAATGCTATTACTATTCCTCCATCATCAGCATAAATTGTGCTTAATCCTGACGATTGAAAAATTTTTACATCTTTAAACGGATATCTTTTTTTTATTTTATCACGGAGTTCTTCTGCTTTTTCCAAGCAATTTACATGAGTTATTCCTAAGATAGTGTTTTCAAAATCAATATTATATTCACCAATTATATCAATAAGCCTGGAAAATGCTCTTTTCTTTCCTCTTACACTTTCTTTGAGCACTATTTTTCCTTGACCGTCTTCACCCATAATAGGAACAATATGTACAAAGTTTGCAAGAACAGCCTTAATATTAGAAATTCTCCCGTTTTTAGCTAAATTATCTAATGAATCAAGTATAAATAAAGTTCTTAGATTAGAAATGTATTTATTTGTCTGCTCAATTATTTCAGCCGGACTGATATTTTTCTCAATTAGCTGCTTAACCTTGACGGCAATAAGACTTTCACCTGAAGATGCAGTCTTTGTATCAAATACGTGTACGAAGCTTCCCGGGAATTTTTTCATAAATGTTTCTGCGGCAACCTTTGCACTGTTGTATGAACCGCTGAGCTGACTGGAAATTGTAACAATAAAATTATTGGCCTCTTTTTTTAACTTTTTGATGAAATCATTGGGAGGAGCACATGCAGTTTTAATTTGCTGTTTTGTATTTTTCATTTTATTAATTAGTTTATTTATATCCAAACACTCATCTATAATTTCTTCGCCATCAATAAGTAATCGAAAAGGCACCCTTTGAATATCCTGTGTTTCTTTCTCAAAATCCGTACAACTGTCAACTATTAAAATTAAATTGTTTTTCAAACTTGCTACCTCCATAATTTTTAGTATCTAATTATAACAAAAATAATCCGGACATACAATTAAATTTTAAAGCTACCTATTAATTTAAGCTTTTTTTTTCTACTCATTTTTTTAATTTGGGCTTCTCTTTTTAATGCATCAGTTTTATTGTCAAATTCTTCGCAATATTTTAATAAAACAGGAACTCTACCTCTTGTATACTTAGCGCCCTTTTTTTCATTATGTGTTTTTATCCTTTTTTCCAAGTTTTTAGCATATCCTGTATACAGAGTACCGTCATGGCACTCTACTATATATATGTAATGCATATTTATCCTCTTTTTATCAAATATTCTTACAACCATCTAAAAACAACTGTAGTCAATATATTAATTTCTATACATTAATTTGAAAGATGTCCCCTATTATAATGTAAAACAATCGTATAATATATTAACACACATAATATATATATAAAATACTTTTTGAATATTTTTACTATTTACTTCTTTCGTATTTAGAGATAAAATATGAACTACAGTTTAACTATTGTAAATGAAACTATTATAATTGTAAATTAAAGTTTTAGATATAAAAAGAATAAATTACTTTGATAATGTCAAATATGCTGCAGCTTGAGCTTCAGCTGGGGTATACTGATAGTATATAATACTACAGGTGAATGTACAAATATATGGAGGAATTTAAGTAATGGCGAATTTATGGAGCGGAAGATTTGAAAAGGGAATGGATGAAATAGTAGAAAAATTTAACGCCTCCATTACCTTTGACAACAGGATGTACGCCTGCGACATACGTGGAAGCATAGCTCATGTAAGGATGCTGGCAAAACAGGGAATTGTAACAAAACAAGAAAGCGTTCAGGTAATTGATGCATTAGAAAAAATTAAGGCCGACATAGAATCCGGCAACATTAAATTTAACGTTAAACAGGAAGATATTCATATGGCTGTTGAAGGAATACTTATTGATATGCTTGGAGATACAGGCAAGAAGCTTCACACTGCAAGAAGCAGAAATGATCAGTGCCAGGTTGACGGAAGAATGTACCTCAAAGACGAAATCCTAAATATAAGATACAAACTCATTGGACTGGAAAATGCGCTGATTAACAAGGCTGATAAGTATTCGGACAAAATAGCTGTAGGTTTTACCCACATGCAGCATGCCCAGCCTATAACATTGGGATTTTATTTAATGGCATATTTTCAAATGTTTAAAAGAGATATAGAAAGACTGGAAGATACATATAATAGAATGAATTATTGTCCTCTCGGTTCTTGTGCTTTAGCTGGAACTACTATTCCTATAGACAGGTATATGACTGCTCACGAGCTTGGATTTGCTGCACCCACGGAAAATGCTATGGACAGCGTAAGCGACAGAGACTATATTCTTGAATTTTTAGGAGCAGCTTCGATTTCAATGATGCATATCAGCAGAATGGCAGAAGAGTTTGTATGGTGGAATTCTCAGGAATTTAGCTATATCGCCATTGATGACAGCTTCTGCACTGGAAGCAGCATTATGCCTCAGAAGAAAAACCCTGATATGGCAGAACTTCTAAGAGGCAAAGTAGGTAGAGTCTATGGTGACATGATACAAATGTTCACGGTAATGAAGGGAACTCCTCTGGCATACAACAAAGATTTTCAAGAAGACAAAGAAGGTATGTTCGATGCCATAGACACATGGAAAGATTCACTTGCCATACTTGCAGGTATGATTGAAAAAACAGAGTTCAGGCTTGATAAGATAGAAAAACAGTTCAGCAAAGGATTTTTAAACGCCACGGATATTGCAGAACATTTTGTTAAACTGGGTCTTCCTTTCAGAAGTGCTCATGAGATAGTTGGAAAGATGGTTAAATATTGCGAACACCATAACTGCAGATTTAATGATCTTAAAGAAGATGACCTGGCAGCCATAGACCCCTGGCTAACCTGTGAAAAGTTTCCTGACTTAAGCATCAAGGCTTGTGTGGAGGCAAGAACATCTTTCGGAGGAACCGCACCCTCTGAAGTTAAAAGGCAGATTTTAGTTGGACAAGAATGGCTTGACAGCATAAAAGACAAATAATATCATTAGTTGTGAAATCCAATGAGGAGGTACTATGGAATACAGGGTTGAAAAGGACATTATGGGTAAAGTAAATGTTCCGGCAAACAAATATTGGGGTGCACAAACTCAGAGGAGCCTGAACAATTTTAAAATTGGAGGGAGGATGCCTTTAGAGGTTATATATGCCTTTGCAATATTAAAAAAAGCTGCTGCACTCACCAATTTTCGGTTAGGTGTACTGGATCAGGAAAGAACAGAAATGATTTGTACAGTATGCGAAGAAATACTGGGAAAAAAGCTTAATGACAATTTCCCACTTGTAATATATCAGACCGGCAGCGGAACTCAGTCAAACATGAATGTAAATGAGGTAATTGCAAACAGAGGCAATGAGATTGCAGGGAAAAAACTTCTGCATCCAAATGATCACGTTAATAAATCTCAAAGTTCCAATGACACATTCCCCACAGCAATGCATATCGCCGCATATATGCTGCTGAAAACAAAACTTTTCCCCGCTATGGACAGAATGATTGAAACACTGGATAAACTTGAAATGGATAATGCTAATGTTATTAAAACCGGACGTACACATCTTCAAGATGCGGTTCCCATTACTCTCGGGCAGGAAATCAGCGGATGGAAATCAATGCTTGTACACAGCAGGGAAATGATAGAAGTATCTATGAAAGAAATGAAGGAACTAGCCCTGGGAGGTACAGCCGTAGGAACAGGTCTTAATGCCCATAAGGATTTTGGCAAATTATCTGCTGAAAAGATTGCGGAGCTTACCGGCATTGATTTTATTTCTGCAGGAAACAAATTTCACAGTCTTTCCTCCATGGATGCAATAGTATTTTCCCACGGAGCGCTTAAAACATTAGCGGCAGATATGATGAAAATAGCCAATGACGTAAGGTGGATGGCCAGTGGGCCAAGATGCGGACTTGGAGAAATTTTTATTCCTGCCAACGAACCGGGAAGCTCCATTATGCCAGGCAAAGTTAACCCTACCCAGTGTGAAGCCGTAACAATGGTAAGCGTAAGAGTTATGGGAAATGATACTGTTATGGGAATTTCATCATCTCAGGGGAATTTCGAACTCAATGTCTTTATGCCTGTGATGATATCTTCATATATAGAGTCAGTTAATCTTCTTGGGGAAGCAATAGAATCCTTCAATAACAACTGCCTAAAGGGAATTAAACCTAACTATGAGAAGCTGGAGGAAAACAGCAAAAAGTCTTTAATGATTGTAACAGCTCTTAACCCGTACATAGGCTATGAAAAAGCTGCAATAGTTGCAAAACATGCATATAATGAAAACATTCCACTTTTGGAGGCAGGAGTTGAGCTGGGATTTTTCAATAAAGATCAATACGATCAATGGGTAAATCCAAAAAATATGGTTTAGTCCAGCAAAAACATATTATTTTTTAGTTTTATAATACATATGGAATGTAAAAACAACACATATTTGAACTTTAAGTCATTAAAATAAATATCTTTAAAATATAAAAATATAAAAGGGAGATAACAATGAAAATAGGCATAATAGGAGCCATGGATGTTGAGGTTCAAGAACTTATCTCCTCCATGGAAAATATAACAGAAAAAAACATAAGCTCATCCGTTTATTATGAGGGAAAATTGCAAAATAAAAATATTGTTGCTGCTAAATGCGGTGTAGGTAAAGTTCACGCGGCAGTTTGTGCGCAAACAATGATCTTAAAATATAAACCTAACATAATAATTAATACAGGTGTTGCAGGCAGTTTAAATTCCAAACTGGATATAGGGGATCTGGTCATATCCGACAATGTTGTTCAGCATGATATGGATACATCAGGATTAGGAGATCCTATAGGATTTATTTCCGGTATGAATTTGGTTTATATTCCCTGTTCAAAAAATCTTGTGAAAAAATTAGAAAGCTCTGCAAAAACCATTGAAGGAACAAATGCATTTGTAGGAACTATAGCATCAGGAGATCAGTTCATATGCAGTCAGGAGAAAAAGGACTATATAGTAAAACACTTTAATGCACTTTGTACTGAAATGGAGGGAGCCGCAATAGGACAAGTATGCTACTTAAATAATACGGATTTCTGTATCATAAGAGCAATTTCTGACAAGGCTGATGGATCGGCACATATGGACTTTCCCTCATTTATTAAAATTGCAACAAAAAAATCAACACAAATGATTAATACATTTTTAAAAGATTTATAAAAAAAATAAGGATATATTCTACGGCAACAATATTTCTATAGAATTATGCACAGATGATATCTCAGCAGGCATATACCCTCCAAGATCTCCGTCCGTATCAATGGGCAGCTTCTTCTCACAGTCAATTTTTATATTTTTCCCTTGATAATAATGAACCTTGGGATGTGTTATATGTTGCCCATTAAATACCTTCGTGAAAACATGCAGCAATTCCGCATTATTTGTCTTTTCAAATATTACAATGTCTAAAAGACCGTCGTCTATTTTTGCTTTTGGGCACAAGTTTTTAAACCCTCCTGCCCCGGAGGAATTTATTACAAGAAACAAAAGCGTATTGAAATTATATTTTTCACCATCTATTTCATAATTTATGATATGAGTATTTAAAAGTTGTCCTGTTACCTCTTCTGCCGCTTTGAAATAATAAGCATATTTGCCTAAGATTGATTTGGCTTCAGTTGTAACATCATGAGGGATGTTAGTGAATGCACCTCCGCCTACAACATTTATGAAAAAATCATCATTTACTTTGCCTATATCTATTGCCTTAAAGTTCTGTTTTAATATTAGTGATGCAAAATTTGCATGTGCCCTGGGAATTTTCAACTGAGAAGCAAAATCATTTATCGTTCCTGCAGGCATGATAGCAAGCTTTGATTTAACAGGGCTTTTCATTATTCCATTCACAACCTCATTGACTGTTCCGTCACCGCCGCAGGAAATAATCATATCATATCCGGCTTCACATCCCCTAATTGCGGCAACCTCTCCATCCCCTTTTTTCTTTGTAGCATAAAATGTAAATTCAACATCTTCAACCTTCATAACTGCTTCAGAGGCATAGAATATTTTCTGACCGGCAAATTCCTTACCCGAAGCAGGATTATATATAACAAAATACCTTTTCAATCTTTCACCTTAATTATTTTTATTATCCTCCACATTCATGTTCATTAGGACCGTGAGAACATCAAATTAATGACTTTGATCGTCTGCTTATATTGTAGCACAACACTAACAAATATCAATACCTGGAAAAAGTGCCATCTTGAATAAATTATTCAAAACGGCATTTTTATTTTTATCTGTGTTTTTTATTTTCAATAGATGCCTTTATTAACCCTCTAAATAAAGGATGGCTCCTTGTAGGCCTTGACTTAAATTCGGGATGGAACTGTGAACCTACAAACCAAGGATGATCTTTTAGTTCAATAATTTCTACAAGTTTATCATCAGGTGAAACTCCTGAAATTATCATTCCGTTTTCTTCACAAATCTTTCTGAATTTATTGTCAAATTCATATCGATGGCGGTGCCTTTCGTTAATTATCTCAGCCTCACCATAAGCATTCCTAACCTTTGTTCCTTCAGTAAGTCTACATGGATAGCTTCCCAGCCTCATTGTTCCTCCTTTATTTTCAATTTTCTTCTGCTCATCCATAATATCTATTATTGGATACTTTGTTTCAGCGTTGAATTCAGTACTGTCAGCATCACTATATCCTAATACGTTCCTTGCAAATTCTACAACTGCCAATTGCATACCCAGGCATATCCCTAAAAACGGAATTTTATTCTCTCTTGCAAATTTTGCGGCCAGAATTTTGCCCTCAATTCCTCTGCTGCCAAAACCGCCAGGCACCAATATTCCGTCACTGTCTTCAAAAAATTCCTTGTAATTTCTTTTGTTAACATCTTGTGAATGTATCCATTTGATTTCAACATCCGCAGAATTATCAATTCCTGCATGTCTTAACGCTTCAACAACTGATAAATATGCATCTCTGAGCTTGACGTATTTTCCAACTAATGCGATTTTTACATGATGAGCAGGGTTTTTTGAACGACAAACCATATCCTTCCACTCTTTTAAATCAGGATCCTTGCATTTAAATGAAAAATGCTGGCATACAATTTTAGCTAAGCCCTCTTTTTCCAACAAAAGCGGTATCTCGTACAATGAATCTGCATCAGCATTTTGAATTACATTTTGTTTTTCCACGTTACAGAACAAAGCAATTTTTGTTTTTAATTCTGCACTTATTCCCTTCTCTGTTCTGCAAACAAGAACATCAGGCTGTATTCCTATGCTCAACAATTCCTTAACACTGTGCTGTGTAGGCTTAGTTTTTAATTCACCTACTTTAGACAGATAAGGTAAAAGTGTTACATGTATATACATTACATTTTCTCTGCCCACCTCATAACGAATTTGACGTATCGCCTCTAAAAAAGGCTGACTTTCAATATCACCGACTGTACCACCTATTTCAGTAATAACTACATCCACATCTTTAACTGCAGTTATCCTTTTTATCATGCATTTAATTTCATTTGTTATATGAGGTATTACCTGAACGGTTCCTCCAAGATAATCCCCTCTTCTTTCCTTGTTCAGAACAGACCAATAAATCTTGCCGGATGTAATACTGCTGTACTTGGTCAAATCTATATCAACTATTCTCTCATAGTGGCCTAAATCCAAATCAGTTTCAGCTCCGTCATCTGTAACATACACTTCACCGTGTTGATATGGGCTCATGGTTCCAGGATCTACATTTAAGTAAGGATCAAATTTTTGAAGAGTAACTTTTAATCCTCTTTCCTTAAGCAGCCTTCCCAGTGATGCTGCTGTAATCCCTTTTCCCAACGATGACACCACTCCTCCTGTTATAAAAATGTATTTTGGCATTTTTTCCTCCTGTATCATTTTTAATTGCTTTGATTATTTCAACATATAATTGCGTAAAATTTACAAATCTTTCCTAAACATAAAAACAGAGACGTAAAGGGTTTTTTTTTTAGTCTCTATTTATTTATATATACAATTTGCAAAAATATTAAATCTCAGGTTTTCCCCCGTAAATTCTAAATTTAAATCCGCCAAACTGCCGAATTTGTAAATATGTGTTGATTAAATACGTAAGAATTAAATTTTAAAAAGCAATAAAATTTAGATAAATTATTTTACCTTCCAATTCTATATTAAAAAGTATAAAAGGTCAATGACAATTTAAAATTTTTTATATCTAAGCTGTACTATTGAAAGTTATCAAGCATATACATTTATAAGGAAAGGATTCCAACCGTATCTTAAAGGAGGATTTAAATTGTTTAATTTAATTAACGATACTTTTAATATTAATGAAATTGTTGATTCAAGCTCTGCTGAAGTTTTATTAGAAAATGAACTTACGCTTCCTGAAAGCAATCCTGATATAGAGAAAATCATATCGACAGAAGGTAGGGTAAAAATAAATAGCACATTGGCAAAAGAAGGTTCTGTTAACGTTGATGGAACTCTGACTTACAATATCATCTACCGCTCAAATGATGAAGAAACAACAGTAAGTTCCATGTCCGGCAAAATACCGTTTACTGAAGAAATTTCAGTTGCAAAAGCCAAAGAAGGAATGCTTCCCCAAGTAAATCCGTATATTGATTACATTGATGCAGACCTCCTTGATGAACGGAGATGCCAAATTAAATCCGTTATATCTCTTGACATGGATATTATAAACGAACATCCGGTTGATTATGTTTCAGATCTTGAATCTGACGGTACCTTTCAAGCTAAGGCAAAAAACATAAAATACACTGATAAAATAACAGAATTATCGGAGGAAGTAGATATTAGCGACGCTGTAGAAATAAACAAAAACTCCGATGAAATAGATGAAATATTAAAGGATGAATCCGAAATATTAATTACAAATATCGATGTACTTGATGATAAAATGCTTGTTGAAGGAAACTGCAAAGTAGGATTCCTTTACACTGAAAAAAACAGCTTGAATACAACAGGTTATGTATCAGAAGAATTTCCATTTACTCATTACATAGAAATTAAAAATTCAAGCGACAACATGCTTAAGGACATCGACATTACCATAGGCGAAATGACATACAGCACTGCCGAAAATTATGATGATGAAAAAAAACTAATTGAATTTAAACTGCCTTTTACTATAAATGCAGTCCTATATGATACCATTGAGAAAAATATTATTACAGACTGTTATTCTACAGACTGTTTTCTAAATGTTGAGTCTGACGACATTAACTTAACCCTGCTAAGGGATATTGTTGATAAAACAGTTAAATATGAAAATAACTTTGATATTGTTTCAGGATCAATCAAGGATATTTACACTGCAGATGTAAGTCCTAAGATTTCCGAAAAAAGAATTTTCGACGATAAATATGTTGTCGACGGGTTTTTAGATGTTAACATGCTATATTTGAACGGCGACATAAACAAAATCGATAAGGCATATGCATCGCTGCCTTTCACTGCATCAATAGACTTAAAAGAAGATGAATTATCATCGAGCAATATTACCTCTGATATTAATATATCAAAAAGCGGAGCTTACAGAAAAGGAAACAGTTCGGTAATTATAAACTGCGATATCAATGTAAAAATGAAATTAAGAGACAAAGAAGAAATTTCAATTATCAACAATATTACTGAAGGTAAGCCTATTGAGAGGAACAAAATGCCAAGTTTGGTATTCAGGGTTGTACAGCCGGGAGAAACAATTTGGGATATTGCTAAAAACTATAATTTGTCGATAAATTACTTAAAAGAATTAAACGACATCCCCGAAGACAACACACTGGACTCTGGATCAAAAATTATAATAGCACGAATGGTTTAAAAGATACCTATTAGAATTAACAGACGAAAGTTTAGCAACAATTCCGGTAATTAAATTAGAAACGGCACATATATGCGCCGTTTCTTGTTTCTGCTATTATTATATTTATTTAAATTCCTTCATTAGTTTTTCAAACACCGGAAGAGCTTTTTCACATTTTTCAGTATCAACACAATAGGAAAGCCTCATGTGTGTCTTCGAGCCGAATCCGGTTCCGGGAACTACTAAAACGTCATAAGCTTTCGCTTTTTCTGAAAATTCTTCTGAATTTCCATTTGGAGCTTCTATGAACAAATAAAATGCTCCATCTGGTTTGGCAACATTGTATCCCATTTTTGTTAAACCGTTATAAAGAATTTCACGATTTTTCTTATAAACTTCAAGGTTTGGTTCAACATTTACACATTTTTCTATAACAAGTTGAAATAATGTAGGAGCACATACATATCCCAAAACTCTTGCCGCACCACCAACTGCTGACATTACAGTTTCATTCTCACTGCATTTGTTGTTTACCAGTACATAGCCAATTCTCTCTCCTGGAAGAGACAATGATTTTGACCATGAATAACAAACTATTGTATCATCATAAAAGTTTGGAATAAATGAAACAGGTTCACCAGTAAATACAAGCTCTCTGTACGGTTCGTCAGAAATCAGATAAATTGTATGCCCTAACTTTTTTTCCATCTCTTTAAGATAGTTTGTCAATTCTTTTATTTCATCCTTCGTATACACTACTCCGGAAGGATTGTTTGGAGAGTTTATAAGGAGTGCCTTAGTATTTTCATTGACAGCTTCCTTAATTCCGTCCAAATTAAGTCTCATGTCATTGCAGCTGGAGACCAGTTTCATCTTTGATCCCTGGCCTTCTATAAACACCTTATATTCAGGGAAATACGGAGCCAGTACTATTACCTCATCTGCAGCAGAAACCGTAAGAGCCTTAAAAACTATGTTTAATGAAGCTGCAGCACCGCACGTCATAAATAAATCATCTAACGAATATTCAGTGCTGAACCTTTTGTTCAGATTATCTGCGATCGCCTTCCTGCATCCATCGTGTCCCTGTGACGAACTGTATCCATGATAAAATACAGGATCATTATTTTTTACAATGTCGATAATAGCATCCTGCACTTCCTTAGGAGCCGGAACACTTGGATTTCCCAAACTGAAATCCAATACATTTTCAAATCCCACCTTCTGAGCTCTTTGCTGCCCATAAGAAAATAACTCTCTGATAACAGATTTAGATGTACCTAACTTTAACATTTCTTGTGATATCACTTTTTTTCCTCCTTACAATACTTAAGACTCTCGGAATACTCCG